>JBKQLC010000025.1:0-45839 GCA_052147195.1 Syntrophobacteraceae bacterium | reverse complement strand
TAAGGTGGCACACCTCAGGTTGGATCCCAAGCGCGACGAGCAGCCGCCAGCCGCCGATCCCGAGGAGCATCTCTTGGGCGAGGCGCAGCTCCGGCCCCCCGCCGTACAGCTCGCTGGTGATCCCTCGACGAGCGGGGACATTGGCGCCGTCGTTACTGTCGAGCAAATAGAGCTTCACTCGGCCCACCTGGACCTGCCAGGCGCGCAGCCAGACTGAGTAACCAGGTAAGGCGATCTCCAATCGCAACCATTCGCCGTTCCCTTGGCGCAAAGGCGTGATCGGCAACTGTCCGGGGTCGTTATACGGGAAGAGGGCCTGTTGTGCGCCGTCCTTGTCGATCACCTGGCGAAAATAGCCTTGCTGGTACAGCAGTCCCACGCCGACTACCGGCACGCCCAGATCGCTGGCGGCCTTGAGCTGATCTCCGGCTACGTTGCCAAGCCCGCCCGAATAAATGGGCAGAGCTTCGCTCAACATAAATTCCATGCTGAAATAAGCGGCACAGGTCAGGGGACCCTGTGAATGATTCTGTTGAAACCACGCGGGCGCCTCCAGGGCTTTCCGCCTGGCCTGCACCAGGCCGTCAACGTTTTTGCGAAAACCGGGGTCGGCCAACACCCGCTCGATCCGGTCGCGCGAGACCGTCTGCAGGACAACCCAGGGGTTATGCGTGATTTCCCACAGGTCGGGATCAAGCTCCCGCCACACCTGGTCGGTAGCATGATTCCACGATCCGCGCAAATTCAGGGCAAGCTCGGCCAGGGAATCGAACCCCTCGATTTCCGTGGGTAGAAGATTGTATATGGGGTGGCTGACACGGGTTTGTTTGCTCATTATCTCTCCCTAACATTTGTATCGGACTTGATTCCCGGGATCTCCATCAGCTTGTCGAACGGCTTGTTGAATCGATGAGATCGTTCCAATGCCTGACGATCGCCTGGAGGCCGGCCCCGAGTTCTTCACGATTTTGTTGATGTGCCATGTCACTGGTGACCTCATGTAAGAGCATGGACTTCATCCTCTCTCCTCATGAAGATAACAACTTATCAAGGCCGGAAACCTCGTTTTGGATCGCAGGGTAAAGAAAAGTACGAAGAAGGCGGCCAAAATTGCGCAGAATCAGGCCTGCAGCCAAATTAGAATGCCGAGCCTTCAAGGCATGCCAAGTAGGCGGTTGGTGGTTCAGGCCGGAAGAGGAAGTTTCTGAGTCGATCATCATTGGAAAACATTGATCACAGTGTTGTATCAGGCTGCGCGCCGGGATCAGGTTCTTTGGAAACCTGCTTTTTAGCGCCGAGGATTTGTTCTAAAACCACTTCGTCAACTGTTTCTTCATGGAGTAATGTTTCCGCCAGCTTATCCAGCTTGTCCCTGGCGCCGTTCAAGAGGCCGGTTACACTCTCGCATCGTTCTGCAATCAGTTTTCGGACGTCGTCATCGATACGGGCGGCTGTAGACTCGCTGTAGTCCCTGCCCTGCGACATCTCGTATCCCAGAAACGGTTGTTGTTCGTCGGATTCGAAGGCGACCGGTCCCAGGCTTCCCATTCCCCAACGCGTCATCATCCGCCGGGCAAGCCGGGTGGCCTGTATCAGGTCGTTTTCGGCTCCGGTGGTCACATCGCCAAAAGCTATCTGTTCCGATACTCGGCCGCCCAGCAAGACATCGATGCGGGCAACCAGGTATGTCCGGCTGTAATTGTATCGTTCCTCGGAAGGCACCTGTTCCGTAATCCCGAGTGCGCGGCCGTGCGGAATAATAGTGACCCTATGAACGGGATCGGCCGCCGAAGTGAGCCAGGCGACCGTGGCATGGCCCCCTTCGTGATAGGCGACGATTCGCCTCGCATCTGGATCCGTGAGCGACGGACGCTCTCCGCCTAGTGTGACCTTATCAAGGGCCTCCTCGAAATCCGCCATGCTCACCTGCTTATGGAGGCGCCGCGCGGCGACAAGGGCCGCTTCGTTGCAGATGTTGGCGATATCGGCGCCGCTCATGCCCACGATCTTGCGAGATAACAGATCTAGCTTGACATCCGGTGCAATTGGTATTTTCGCGGTGTGTATACGCAGAATACCCTCCCGGCCCTCCCGGTCGGGAAGCGGGACCGCCACCTGCCTGTCGAAGCGGCCAGGGCGCAGGAGGGCCGGATCGAGCACGTCGGGCCGATTTGTGGCGGCCAGCACGATGACTTCCTGGCGCTCGTCAAAACCGTCCATTTCAACCAGAAGCTGATTCAGGGTTTGTTCTCTTTCGTCGTTCGTCGCGCCGAGACCGGCGCCGCGCCGCCGGCCCACTGCATCCAGCTCGTCAACGAAAACGATGCACGGTGAGGCAGCTTTGGCCTGCTCAAAAAGGCTGCGGACCCGGCTGGCTCCAACCCCGACGAACATCTCGACAAACTCGGAGCCGCTGATAGAAAAGAAAGGCACCTCCGCTTCGCCCGCTATGGCACGAGCCAGCAGGGTCTTTCCAGTACCGGGCGGGCCAACGAGCAGCGTGCCGTGTGGTATACGCGCACCTATCTGGTGATACTTTTGCGGGTTTCGAAGAAAATCGACCACTTCCATCAGGTCGCCCTTGGCTTCATTAGCGCCGGCAACGTCATTGAATGTCACCTTAGGCTGCTCACTGCTGTAACGTTTGGCCTTCGTTTGTCCGATTCCGAACAGGCTTGACTGACTGCTCATGGCTTTGCGGCCCATCCATACGAAGTAAAAAACGAGCAGGAGCATCGGTCCCCAGTCCACGAGCAGGGTGAGAAACCACGGTTTGGTGGGCACTTTTGCATTCACAGTGACATGATGAGACTCAAGGAGCGGCAACAGGGCCGGGTCCCCCACGGTTTCCGGAAACACTGTGGCAAAGTTGCCATATTTTTGCGGAACTGCACCAGGTTTGAGAGTATTTTCGCCATCGTTTTTGCCTGCCTGAGCCCCGGAAGAATTCCCTGAGCCGGGACTTGTTGCCGTCTCTGCCTTCCCGGGCTGCAAAGGTGCGCCCGTTGCCGAAGATTCCGGCCAGAGGATCGGTTTGACAAAAGTACCGCTGATTTGCGGGCCGGCTATCAGCACTTCCGAGACGTTGCCGGCGCGAACCTGTTCAAGGAAACCTGAATACGGGATTGGGGCTTCAGTCTTCGGGGACTGCAGGAAGAGCGCTGCATTCCAAATGAGGAGCGCCAATAAGACCACCCACCAGAACGTGGATCCCATCCCGGGCGGCCGTCGGTTACCCGATTCTCTTTGCTGTTTTCCCGGTGCCGTTGGCTGCTTGTCGATCATTGCTCTTAGAATCCAAATGAATGGGTTGTAAAGTCATTACATTACAATTGGCAGGAAACCTTTTGAAGATTCATCGACTGGCTACGGATTTAATCACTCACCGCGGACCTGTAAACTTCGCCGTTGCTCAAGTACTCTTGACACACTGCCGGGAAGATAGGGGTTCAGTTCCGCTCAGAGGATGTCTTTTCCTTCTTTCCCGTCATTACGCTTGCGAGCAGGACGGCAAGGATGCCGGTGACGAAGATTCCATCAAATGTGCCGGCGCCTCCGATTGAAGCCATAGGCGCTCCGAGTCCATGGATATCTCCAAAGTGGAGGATATCCGCGCCGAGAAGGGTCCCCATTGTCCCGCAAATATAGGCCAATGCGGGAGCAGACTTTGAAGAGAAAAAGAGAGCGACTGCAGTGGCGGCAATAGGGGGAACGAATGTCGGCACCGCTATTCCCACTCCCCTCACGGGGTGGGCCATGAAGTAGACCAGGATTGTCACGATGGCTACACCCACCAGAGACTGGCCGAATAGCTTGTTCTTCAGCGTGAGATACAGGGAAAGGGCGGCGGGAATCACTGCTCCGCCGATGTTCACGGCAATAATTGTCGCCGGCCATTCTTTTACCAGGGGAATCAGATGCCGTATCCCGAAGAAATCGACGTAAGAGTTGGACACGATCTGCTCAGGGGGCAACTGGAAGAGCGGTATATTAATGTAGCTCCCAAGGAGAGAAAGAATGAGCAGGGAGAACACATATCGTCTGTCAATGCCCATTCTTTGGTATGCATAGCTGAGGACGCCCACCTCTATAGCCACGATGAGAAAGATAAACAGAAGCAGGAGAAACAGTAAGAAGGCTATGGTAATAGGAAAGTAGTGCATCTGTTTTTTCTCCTTGTGCTTTTGTCGGGTGTCCGAAGATCGAACCGCCCTTACGGTGGGTTATACGATAAGCGGGTCATGTACGCAGTCAAGGGGTAAACGGGCGGCACAGCGCCTTTAGTTCATAAGGCACTTCTCGATACCAAACGGGCGGCAATCAGGATTCTGCCCGATCATAACGGTGTAGTTTGAGCCTCCGGCAGGCCCGAGGGATTGCTCACGGATTTTTCCGCATATCGAGATTGGCCGGGAGCCTATCGGAGAAATGGCATCTGGAGCCGGTTTATGCTGATATGCAAAGCCAGGAAGGCCAATTCTCAAATGGATTTGTTAGAAATAGGTGTCCCAGCGCGCTTCTAGAGCTGGTACTAACCTGCGTAAATGCGCGCGATGGCAAAAAGCCACTGGAACGGCTGCAATGAGTATTTTGTGAGTGCCACTATCTATCGTCAATTTATGCAAGTTAGTACTTGAGCAGTAACGCATAATTTACAGAATTTTTCGACTTTCATAATAGCTTGCGAGTGTGTGGAAAACCTTACTCCGACAATGGTCTTATCAGATAGCTGCCTCACGAGCATAACTGCGCAGGCCAGGTTATCAATGCTTTGATTGTCTGGTAATGTGAAACTGAGGTAGAGTTTTGATCCTTTCTGTGCCTGGATTAACCTGGGCAATTCCAACCGGCACCCACCTTTGCTTATATCTGCCATGCGGCCTGAAATAGTCCCATACTTTGTCCCAAGAAGAACTTCAGTTTCGATGTTTACTGCTATTCTCGTGCTCGAACGAATTTGAATCCGCTCTACCTCAAACGGGTAATCGATCCCGATCACGTTCATTAATAGATGCTTAATAAATTTGCTCCTGAATTTAAGTATATGGTTGCCATGCAGGTAGGCACACATGAACTCGCTGGACGGGTCTGCAAAGCGCTCGGAGAGGGCAAACCGAGGCTCTTCGATTATGATCATCCGGCCAGGCACAGCGCCATAAACGGCCGTTTTTGCCTTGAGTGCAGGATTTGAAATGGATACTAAAGCGAGCTCTGATCCCAATTGGAAAGGAAGCGTATGCAAATCACCCTCTCCTTTCGCCGCCTCCGTTTTCAAATGGGTATTCTGCATTTTTGCTCCTGCCGATCGAATTTTAGAGACCTTGAGGAATAGAATCGGCAAAAAGCTTTCCTATGATAATGGAAGAATAGTCAACGCGCATTGCTCATCCGTTTTAGTACCTCGCCAGTGCCCTTTGAAGCGGCTTGGCCCCCGCAGGCACTTTGACCTTCCCGGACAGGATCTCCCCCGGTGTGACTGAGCGTCCGTAATATTTTGCGTTCGCCTCGTCTCTCGCCGCAACGACGGTGCCCTCAAGAGAGATGCCTCCGAAAAGTCCCTGGCTGCGGCTATAGGTATAGACTGCGGCAACAGGTGTTACACCCGCCTCGACCGTTCGCCCGACGGGACCGGCAGCCACGCTTATATTGCCTCCCAATTGCACGTTTCCTCCCTGAGCGAATGCTTTCACAGCGTCACGAGTATTGAGAACGAACACGAACTCGGTTTGTTCTGCTCCGATCTGAAAGCCGAATCCCGCTCCACCAGTCCCGATTGCTGAGGGCCCGCTCCAGCCTTTGCCTGTTCGCGCCACTACCACACCGGAACCGCCGCGCCCGCTGACGATAAAGCCAGCCTTGATGACCGTCATGATAGCCACTCCCTTGGCGTTCCTCAGCACCTCCGTGGGGATGGATTTCTCCGGGATATTCCGGAAGGCCTGGATTGTCGTCACGGCCCGGTCGACGTCATCCTGCATCCCGTCTGCGTATGTCACGGGCGCATTGAAAGTTGCAACCAGTGCCCAAAAAAGTGAAAATAACAGAACGCGATTGATCATTTCATCTCCTTTGCATGCAAACAGGTTCGGGATTGTCCGCCGGCCCAAACGAGGCCGGAACTCGCCGGATGAGGTCCAGCCAGGTGGATTGGCAGAGATCCCTATTGTCTTCACCTCCTCGTTACGCACGGAAGGCTGTCCGAGAATTCGATTCCCATGCACCTCGACGCGCCGGGAAACTCTGCACTACGGCTCTACAAAATCATTTCTTAGATTGCCGTGCTGGCTCCCCAGCACGATCAAAAGTGCATAGAGGGAAGAATAATTATTTTTAGTGGTTCAGTCCAGCAGGCGCCCGTTTTCGGCTCATCGCCGGCACGTTTATTAATGGTGCTCCAATGTCTTCGGTTTGTTGCGCTTGAGGATTTTCTTTGGCATGGGTTGTGTCATCACGGCGCCGTGGGCAATCAGAGACAAACTTGCCGGCCTTGATCGCCGTTTCTGTTGTCTCCAAGATCCATTTGCTGCAATGCCTTGTTTACACAGTAGAGGAGCCCTTCCTGTCTTAGCGGTTTGGTGAGGTAATCGATAGCCTGCATGCTAAAACTCGCCTTAATCGTTTCCTCGGTAGGATATGCCGTCATGATGATAACGCGGGTTTTAAGGTTTCTCCGCATTACCTCCTGTAGGATATCGATCCCATATCCATCATCGAGAATGATATCTGCAAGTATCAGGTCGAATTGCGTTTCATCCATTTTTGTCAGCGCTTCCCTATAACCTTTGGCAGTGGTCACGTTATGCCCTTCGGCTGCAAGGAACCTGTGAAAGCTGAACCTGATGCTTTCTTCATCATCGATTACGAGTATATTTGCCTTCATTACATTACCCTTGTGACAGGCCCCCTTATTGTAGAGTGGACTCGGCAGTATTCGCGTCTTCTTTGAAACGTCAACCGCCACTCACCTCTCAGGCATTGCTGTATCCAATCAATTCTTGAAATATACCGGCCATGCGCTCATCAGGAAATCATATTAAAAGCTTCAGTCCGGTTTATATCGAAAGCCTCTGGCCCAAACCTATTGTAATCAGAAACGATTCTATAAACAGTTGATTCAGACAGACCAGTATGCATAGCGATTTGCGATAAAGGCCTTGGATGCACTATCAAGTTATAGATAACAAGCCATTTTTGCATCGTTAGAAAGCCTGGCCTTGTTTGCATCTTTATCCTTATATCGCTCAACGACAGGTGATCTTCCAGATTCATTATTTCGTATTCTTCCATCCCTCGGCTCTCCATGTCCTTCTCCTTTTTAAGCTCTCTGAGTCTCAGTTATTATCGACTTATCTCCCAGTTTAAAAAGTCCATTTACATGCGTTCTTAATGAGAGTCTCTCTATTCCGGGAAAGAACAGGGACAGTACTCGCTTTTTCTTTGGAAACATCAACCGCCGCCACTCACCTGTCGGACACGTGGTGAACAGATGAGCAAAGTGCAGGATGATATCCGTCGCAGTTTGTAATTATCAATATCTGTGCCGAAGATGTGGATGATAGCATCTCATTCCATATTGTTATGTCATAACGCTAGCTTACGGCTGAGCGGAAAGTGCTCTGGTCTATAGCCGGCAAGAAGAATCGGTGTTGCACGCAACGGAAGCGTTGCATAATTTCTGTGTCACGTGCAACACTTCAATATCGGGGGTATTTTCAGTGAGGTTGTACCTCTTGATTTTCCGGTAGAGGGCCACGCGATCTATTCCCGGCTACGGGGCATCTTTTGCTTTGTTCCAGGGCGGTCATATCCCCGGGCTTCATGAATTGCGTGAGAATCGGTATCCCGTGCATTGCCTGGCCAGGGATACTTGAGAAAAGGTTACGAGACATCAGAGGATATCGCTCAATCGTTTCCTTGCATTTGACGGCAACACTGCTGTTGCATGCAACACTATTTCTACTCAAGTCCACAACCATCGACGGGTTTCATCCTTGCGTAAGTGTCCATACACATTGACAAAAGGGAAAACTCGACGCTTCTCAATCTGTCGGGCATACAATTTGCTCAATGATTTGTGCAATCTAGTTCACTCCTTTCATGTTGCTCCCCGCTGCCGTCCCGCATTCGACAAGGGAGAACAGCCAAGAGTTTAACCGGCGGGACTCACTTGATTCCGAGGATGAATATCAATGAAGAAACATTTTCTCACGAGCCTTCAATTCCTGGCTTGTCTCTTGTTCATTTTACCGTGCTGCTCCGTTTATGGTTCTGAGGACCACCCGTTTCTTGCAGGATCACAGCTTCCCCGGTTCACCCTGCCGGCGCCGGACGCGCAACAGACATTGAGCTATCTTGGCCTGACAACGACGGCCCCTTACACCATCTCCCAGATAGGTGCGAAACTTGTCCTTATCGAGATCCTGAGTGCCTTATGCCCACACTGCCAAGCGAATGCACCTGTACTCAACAGGCTCTACCAGGTAATCCAGAACGACGCTGATTTGGCCGGTGACGTGAAGATCATTGGGATATGCATCGGAAACAACAAAACGCAAATAGATGCTTTCAAGAAGATCTTCAAGGTATCGTTTCCATTGATCCCTGACGAGAATATGGCCATTGCCCAAGCTGTGGAAGTGAAGGAAACGCCGACCATGGTCCTGGTAGCGCATAGTGGCAATGTGCTTTGGAGCCACAGCGGGGTGATCGAAGATTTCGACGGGTTACTGAAAGATCTGAGAGAAAACCTCAAAAAGCAGTAGATGCAATGACCGAGAACGATAACAAAGTGAACATCCTGATGAGAAGCCCGGTCTTCCGGGTCTTGCCTAAAGAGGCACTGAATGCAATCGCCCTGGCGGTTCAAGATCTGCTAGTGCCGCAACATACTATCATCCATAGACAGGGCGATCCTGGAGATAGCCTCTACATTATCAGTTCCGGCAGCGTGAGGATCTTTGGAAGAAATGAAAAAGGAGTGAAGATTGACCTTTCCATCCAGGGACCGGGAGATACTTTTGGCGAAATGGCGCTCCTCACGGGCGAACCTGTGTCCGCCGATATAGAGGCCTTGGAAGAGACACACTTGATGATCCTCTCAAAAGGTCAGTTTGACCGTATATTGAGGGACTTTCCTGAAATCTCCAAAATGTTCGTTAAAGAGATGAGGCGCTGGCTTCTCAGGGACGACGAACGCCTTGAGACGGAAGCCAGCAATGCCTACAAAGCTTCCCGGATGTCCTGGGTTGATTTTTTTCTGGTCATCGTAATCAGTATTGTTCTTGCGGTGATTTTCAACACGACCAATCCCAACGGGATACCTCTTTTCCCTGAATTCCCGGACAGAAGCTCCATTCCTGTGGTCAGTCCTTCTGCCGCCTTGGAAGAGATTCAGCACGGTGAAACGCTCATCTTGGATGCCATGCCGGCCAACTTCTATCAACAACGCCATATCAGGGGAGCTGTCAACATCCCCCTGGGGCTCTTCGACATTGTTTACCTGATGACCTTCGCCGAAGAAGACAAGGAAAAGAAGATCGTCGTGTACGGTGAAACGATCAGTAAACCCTATGACCTTGAGGTTGCCGATAAACTGCTTCTCCGTGGTTACAGGAATGTAAGGATTCTGGAGGGGGGATTAACGGCTTGGGAGGACATGGGGTATCCGGTGGAGGAGAAGCAAAGAAATGATTTGGTCATATCTCAGAAGAATCGTTACGAGTAAGTACACGGCTTTTGTGCTCAGGATATACGTGGGCTGTTTTTTTCTCTATGCGAGTACGAGCAAGATTCCATACCCGGCTCAGTTTGCCGAAGCAACGGCGAACTACCGGCTCGTGCCCTACTGGTTCCTCAATCTCGGGGCTGTGATTTTGCCGTGGTTCGAGTTTGTCTGCGGTCTATTCCTCGTCATCGGGTTTCTGTCGAGAGCTTCCGCAATTCTCATTGGATCCATGATTATCCTGTTCAATATCATGATCCTGATCAATATGTACTGGGGTGCGCCCATAACTTGCGGGTGCTTCGATACGGTTGGTGAACCCATTGGCTGGAAAAAAATCACTGAAAATATCATTATGCTGATCTTCACCATCCAGATCTATTATTTTGATCGACTCTTCATCTTCCGCAGGGGAGGGCTGGCAGATCCGGCAAGAATCAGAATTGCTGCTCCTGCTGCTTCTCGATAGGCTAATGCAATGCCGATGGAATTAAGGTCTAAGATCGTATGCGGCTGCTTCTACTGTTCCTGCTATTGATCCTCATGGTTTCATGCGGATCAAACGAGCAGTTTATCGGTACCTACAAGGCGGAGGTAAAAGGCTCGCCGAAACAGGCCGAAACCGTCCTGGAAGTCAAAGCTAATGGAGACGGCATCTGGAGAGTGGGCGACGCAGAAGTCCCTTTCTCATGGTATGTCAAGGCCGGTGAGCTTCGAGTTAACGCCAAAGGAGGGGGAGTCATTGTGGGTACCGTTGAAGGTGACGTCATTCACATCACCTTTCCGGACTCCAAAACATTGTCTTTCAAAAAAATTCAATAATACACGAGTGACGTGAAACGCCCTCGTATTGGAAATGATCGTGACGATTGCTGGAACTGACCGCATACATTAAAATCTTCACTGCTATACTCGTCATTGTGAATCCAGGTGTAACGCGCGCGATTTGTTCCCTGGCTTTGGCAACAGCGTGTTCAGGCTCAAACCCGAAGCACTGAGTGACGACCTGCATTGGGGCCGAGCAATGCGGTCAGGTCGTAATTGGCCAGATCTCCGATGAACTCAACCGTAAGGTCAGCAGGCGGATACGCAGCGAGGGTTTTAGGGGCGAGGGCATAATGTCCCTGGCGGGGCCATACGGTAGTTAACCGTCCTCCCCAGATCTTTTTCATTGCTGTCAGAATGCGCAGCTTATCGTCCACCATGACGTAATGCCGCGCAGGGTAGCGCCGCTCGACATCTTCCAGCATCTGCTCTTTGTGGATGTAGATCAGCACGCGGCCCTCGACCGCTTCCCATAGTCCCGATCCTTGAACTTTCCGAGGCTGGAAGACCACGTCTCCATCGGACAGGATGACCGTTGCTCCCCACTGGCGAACATGGGCAAGGGCGGCGAGCGCACCTGGATACAAGCGGTTTGCAAACGGATAATCCACCAGAAGAGAAGACATCAGCAGCAGTCGCGGATCGCACATGTCCTCGTGCCGGTAGCGCTGCAAGGCGCCAAGGTAGTCCGCATAGCCAAGCTCAGCGTACAACTCTTCCAGGATAGCGAAGTAACGGTCCCGACTCTCAGCTCCGAACTCGTGCTCAAGATGCTTCCTGAGGTCATCCATCACCCGGTCATTGTCCAGCAGGGTATTGTCCACGTCAAACAGGAACACAACTTTGCCGGGTAATGTCATCAGACGCCTCCTCGGTCTCAGGGTTGTGCCGGCCGCCATCGTTCGCAATGATATGGCCGGCTTCGGACACCCCAGGTGTTCGGTTCGTACCCATGGACCCCAGTCTGTAACTCCGCCATGGGAGAGAGAAGGCGCGGAATGGCAATGGGATATTGACCCCACGTATAAGGAACCGAATGCAGGATTCTCCTGCTCCAACGATCATCTCCACGAACCAGGAGCCGCTCACGCTGAAAAACATTGCTCCGGCCTTTGCAAGCAGCGTCTTACCTGTCCACTCTGCGGGGGGCTATTTGATGATGGCCGAAGCGACGATCAAGATCCAGCGGGCTCCCCTTGGCGGAAATCAGAAAAGATGGCTTGCCAGATTCTTCATAGCCTTAGCAATGTCCTCAATCGCCTCGTGCATTCCCTCCCCATAAGAACTGCTCTCCTGTGTTCCTTCTTTCCCGATCCGGTCCTGAACCTCAGACTTGAGTTTTTTCAATCTTTGAGCATGTTCCTCAAGTTGGGCTTGGCGCCTCTCATCCATGTCTTTGACGATCTCGGGATTAATTTGCTTGAGGAGCTTATCGGCCTCAGCCAGTACCTGTTCGATGTCTTCGTGTTTGAAAGTCTTTTGCATGCTGTTGCCTTTCTGCCGGATTACCGGCTCTTATTTCCGAATATAGGGGCCAGAGGCTCACAGTTGAGAGGAACAATTACAATAACCTGCGAGTATATTTCCCCGGCTGCTTCGAAAAGTTTCGGTGGGCTTCGCTGCCGCTCAGCCCACCCTACACGCCTTTTCATGGTTTCAGGGTGTCTCGAAGGGACATGAACAACTGTCTCAAGGCTCACTACCAGATCCATGAACCGTATACCGAATCCGCCTCTTTTATTCCCGACATCACCCGGTCATGCTCGGTCATCATTTGTTGCATAGCTCCACCACCTGCTGGTTCGACGTTGCCGGCCGGCTTTCGATCGACGCCGTGGTCTGCGCCGCAGTAGTTGCCTGAGTTCTTCGTTGCCGGGCAAATACAGCCCACGACGCAATCACAACGGCAAACAAGAGCAGGCATAACACCACTCTTTTCATGGCTCTCTCCTTCCTTGGTCGTCAATCGGGCGTAACGCCGGGGCCAAAGGCCCCGGACAGTCCGATTCAAGCAATCTCTTTACTGCAAGAATTCGTAAGAGTCAGGGAAAGCTGCCACCAGCATCCTCCGCCTCACACCCCTACCTCTGTTATTCGCGGCTACATTTGTCGAGGCATTCATTTTCACGTTCCCGTGCCCATTTTTCGCAACTGTGGTGGTGCGGATGGCCCGGCTCATTACACTCGCCCAGACTCTCATTATAGCGGTCACGACAATGACCGGCGCAATGATGCTCCGCTGCCGCCAGCGGCGGCTCTGTGGTGATGGTTCTCATGGAACTGGAGGAACTCGCGGAAGAACCGTTATCCCCCGCCGGAGGCGCCTCTGTGGTGATGGTTTTCATGGAACTCGAGGAACTCGCGGAGGAACCATGCTCCCCGGCCTGAGGCGCCTCTGCCGTCGCATTCGTAGAACTCGTGGAGGAACGATTCTCCTGCGTTGCCTGTGCCATCAGAAGAGGGGACTCCGATTGATTCAAGCCTTTGATATCAGTCTGGTTAACGTTAGATATCGAGTAGGCTGGAGAATCGTTTGGGTTATCTATGACCGCAGCGTTGAGACGCGCAGATGGCAACATGAGCATCACTGCCAGAAAACCAATAACGAGTAGCATTGTCGAATAAGTCGTCTTAATCATTTTATTCCTTTTTCTTGGATTGTTGTAAGTTTCGCTGCAATGGGATAACTCAACGATGGTTTTAGGCAACGCCTTAATGCATTTGCTATAATCTCCTTTTATAGATGATCCATTGGAACGAGAAAAATGATGAGCACGCCTCAACTAATTCAAAGAAGCTATACACTCCTTGAACTCCTTTCTGCCTGTTCACATGTGATGCCGTGTCTTTCTTGTATCTTGTCGAGGGGTATATCGCGTTTTCCAGCAATGGCGTCGACATTGTCGCCGGTGAGCTTGCCCTCACCCTCCCCTACCGCTCCCTTGACTTGCTTCAAGTTCCCTATGAGTTGATGGCAGTTCATGACTTGTCCCTTTTTTCTCGAAAAAGTTTAGTGTTTACGGTTGCCGGACCGTGCCTCTTTGCAAAGGAGTGCACAGCAATACTTTGGATGCCATCACTGCTGTCAAATGCGGCCTATTAAAAGGAGCACGACCACGATCAGAAGGACCAGTCCCAGGCCACCGCTTGGATAATATCCCCACGCCCGGCTATGCGGCCATGCCGGGAGTGCGCCCACGAGTAGAAGAATTAGTAAAATGAGCAGAATTGTTCCCATTTCGATCTCTCCGTTCTGCCGAAAGTCCGGCGTTTAGAACTGACATCTGTAAAGTGACACTCATTAAGCCCATTAGGCTTGGCAGACTGAGGCATACTGTGCCATCTCAACAAACATGTCGTCAGTTGCTTCTCTCACCTCAATGAACCTGTTGTCCTTTACCGAATGTGGAATAACATTAGAGAAGCGGGATAGGAGCCAAATGAGCCATGCTGCATTATCTTTGAGCAAGTTTTATGCCCGCCGGATCGAGAGTCATCACGTTTACACTTTAGCTAAAAGATACAGACACTTACGGTATGGCGAGAGCCATCAAAAAGTGTTAACTTGAATCGAAGAAGTGTTGAATGCAACAGAAGCGTTGCATCATTGGTATGTTGCATGTAACACATTAAGATGAAGGCTACAGCGCTTAATTCGTTGTCCATTAATAAGTCTTATAGGCTATTTACTTCGAGCCATTGAATGGTTATCAGAATAAGCTAAATAAAGTACAATAATGAAGATCACTCAAGTGTACCATCTGCATTAATGGAAGGTCATAGTTATCGAGATGAAGACTCCGAAGATAGTTCTTTGTTCTTTAAGTATTCTGCTCTTCTCTTGTTTTATCGCCTACGGAGGGGAACCATGCAGCCAAAGGGAAAACACTGAGAAGGTCATCGCATATTTGGTAGATCAGGTAGCGAAATCACATTTAACATTCACCAGGAATGGAACCGAATATTCGAGCCAGGAGGCCGCCGACCATATCAGGAATAAGTATGAATATTTCAAATCCCGAATAGAATCCCCTGAGGATTTCATCCATTTTTGCGCGTCAAAGAGCCTTGAGTCAGGCAAACCTTACCTGGTATCGACGGCACAAGGGAAGATCGCCGTGGAAAAATGGCTTGGGCAAATACTTATAGAGTACGGGGAAAAACAGAAACTATTTTAGCGCTCCACCAGCTTTTCATATGGCGTGACTACCTTACAGCAAGTCTTTGAGCAGATGGGCAGGCCATTCCTTGAGGTGATTGCCGAAAGACCGTTTTTCCCACTCCTCCAGACTTATCTGATCAGACTCTTCCAAATCCCTTTCAAACATTGCCTGCATACTATCGGCGAAGTCCCGGCCCAGTATCACGGCATTGGCCTCGTCATTGGTAAGGAAGCTTTCATTGTCCAGGTTGCTCGATCCGACAGTAGACCAGACATCATCGATAACCGCCGTCTTTGCATGCAGCATGCCTCCGCGTCTCTCAAACAATTGCACGCCTGCTTTTAACAACCGGGTATAGTAATGCCGGCTGGCATAGAAAACCAATGCGGAATCACTGTAACCGGGAAGCAGGATCTTCACATCAACACCGCGCGCTGCAGCATCGGTGAGCGCTTTTAGCATTTGCTTGTCAGGCACAAAATAAGGAGTCGTCAAGTAGACCGAGTTTTCCGCATGAGTGATGGCTGATATGTACATCATGAATATGAGTCGATTGCTTTCGCCCGGTAAACTGCCGACCACCCTGACCAGCGTGTTTCCAGCCTGCTCCACATAGGGGAAATAGTCCCTGCTGGGGAGCGCCGGTCCCTTTTGCCTTTCCCAGGTTTTCATGAAAAGCCATTGGAGGCGTAGAGCTGCCGGACCTTCGATGCGAACGTGTGTATCTCGCCAGGGTTCATCCTTCTTCTCCCTACGATACCGGCCGGCTGAGCTTCCGGAATAAACGGCACTGACGTTGACTCCACCGGTGAAAGCGATGGCGCCGTCAACGACCAGAATCTTACGATGGTCTCGATGGCGTAATGCCCATTTTTTCCCCACGAGTACCTTCCAGGGATTAACGGGATTGAATTCAAGCACAAGGACCCCGGCATCGCGCAAGCGCTGAAAAAAGCTAACCGGTGTGTTCATGGATCCAAAACTATCGTAAATCAGGTTCACCTGTACGCCTTCGGCACTTTTCCGGATGAGTAGATCAGAAAATTGTTTGCCGACTTCATCATCTTCAAATATGAAGGTTTCAAAATTGATGTGATCTTTAGCGTTTTGAATGGCCTCGAACATCGCTGCGTAGGTAGCCTTCCCGTCAATGAGCAGGGTGACCTTGTTCCCTGCCACTAAAAGACTCCCACTGACGGACTGCATCAACTGAACCTGCTGCTCCAGAAGTTTGGTTGCCTCGACCTGCCCTTCAAGCCGTTTGATCATGGCTTTACTTGTTTTTGCAGAGAGCTCTCCTTTGTGCCCCATAATCTTTGTCGGTTGATCGGAGCTTGAGAGTTCATGGCCCATCATTTCCTGTGCATTCGGCAGGGATGCGCAGCCGGAGAAAGTGACCAGACAGAGCAAGGCCAGTAATAAAAAAAGAGGTCCCATCAGTGGGCCGGTGCTTAAATTTTTCATTGCACGACTCCTCGAATGGCCTCTTCTTTTGAACGCAATTGACCCTGAATATCCCCCCTTGCCTTTTGAAAAAGGGCAAGGGGGATTTTAATCATCAGGGCCGGCCAAACTCATTGTTGGTGAAAGCCTATTCCTTAACTTATTGTTCCCGGACTACCGATAACATGGGTTGTTAGTACCTCGCCAATGCCTTTTGAAGCTTCCTGGCCCCCGCCGGCACTTTGACCTTCCCGGAGAGGATCTGCTCCGGTGTGACTGGCCGTCCGTAATATTCTGCGTTTGTGTCGTCTCTCGCCGCAATGACGGTGCCCTCAACAGAGATGCCTGCGAAAAGTCCCTGGCTGCGGCTATAGGCATAGACTGCGGCAACAGGTGTTACATCCGCCTCGGCCGTGCGCCCAACGGGACCGGCAGCCGCGCTTATATCCCCTCCCAATTGCACGTTTCCTCCATGAGCGAAGGCCTTCACGGCCTCATGAGTATTGAGAACGAAAACGAACTCGGTTTCCGATGCTCCGATCTGAAAACCGAACCCCGCTCCACCAGTCCCGATTGAGGAGGGCCCGCTCCAGCCTTTGCCTGTTCGCGCCATTACCACGCCGGTACCGCCGCGCCCGCTGACTATGAAGCCCGCCTTGTAGACCGTCATGATAGCCACTCCCTTGGCGTGCTTTAGCACCTGCGGGGGGATGGATTTTTCGGGCATGTCCCGGAATGCCTGGATTGTCGCCACGGCCCGATCTACCTCATCCTGCTCGTTTGCGTATGTCACGGGCGTATTGAACGTTGCAACCAGGGCCAAGAACAGTGAAAATAACAGAATACGCTTTATCATTTCATCTCCTTTGCATGCAAACCGGTTCGGGATTGTGCGCCGGCCCCCGCTGAGGCCGTAGCGGCACTTTTCCATAACCCATAGTATGTTGCTGCCCAACCCCTGTCCCATCGGGGAACTAAGCCTGTGTATCCCCGATAGACAAAAACAAAAATACAGGAGCAGCGCCTTTCTTGATCCAACATCCTTTCCGGTGTTTTTGATAACCGGTAAAATGATTATGGTGGCTGGTTTCAGTCGTTCAACATGAGACCGATCTCACTCAAGCTGTCCTTATCCTTTGAGCTTCTTATCGGCTTCTTCGTGTTTGATGCCAACATCCCTCCCGTATCCTGCCGGATAAATACTCCGGAACTCCGATAAATCCTGCCTTCAACTTATGAGTTGAGAGCTATACTGCCTGTTGCTTTAGGCAAATCTTGTGCCCGGGGAGATTGAGAACTGTCGCGTTCTCCTTTTAGATAATATATATGGATGCTTATGGAAGGAGCGAGTACCGCCCAAGAAGATGGACTTGAATAGCAAAAGTGTTGCATGCAACAGAAGCGTTGCATTCCTCCATGTCACATGTAACACTTCAATGCCGGGAAGTATCTTTTGGGTCAGGTCCCGGAAGCCGTGTTCAGTGATGACGATCTGGTTCCAATAGGTTTCGCACATCGAAAAAAAGGGTCACAAGGGTTTTGGGTAGGAGGCAAGCACTTTGGGGGGCACAGAAGAACGGCAGGTCACAGCCATCCTTCATGCTTCGTTGATGGCCACTCAGGTGCATGCTATCTTAAGCTTGCAGGAAAGCAATTTTTATCATCTAATCATCACCTCAGGAGAAGCTGCGGCAGGGGCGATCGGGCACACGTGAGCAGGTCGGGCTCCTAAGTGCACCTGCACAGAATTAAGTATAGATTATAAAATTAAGTGAACAAAAACCACCTCGTGGATGAAGCACCCTCTATTTTGTTCACTTTATTGTGTGGCCCTATATGAGCGACGGCGGAGGACGCGAATGAGAAAAAGGATCTTATTCATCTGCGGTTCGATGAATCAGACGACTCAAATGCATCAGATTTCCAAGCACCTTTCCGACTACGAGCTTTCCTTCTCGCCTTACTACTGCCACGGCTTTGACGAGATTCTTCGAAGACTCGGCTTGATCGAGTTCACGATAGCGGGAAACAAGGTGGTGGGACGCTGCCGGACGTATCTGCAGAACCATGGCCTCCCCATCGACTACCAGGGAAAGAATCGGCCTTACGACCTGGTGGTTACCTGCTCGGACGTATACCTTCAGAAGAACATTCGAGACAACAGGATCGTACTGGTTCAGGAGGGGATTACCGCCCCGGAATCCATTATGTTTCATCTCGTCAAGCGCCTCCGATTCCTGCCTCGATGGTTCGCGGATACGGCGGCGACAGGTCTGAGCGATGCATACCGGAATTTCTGTGTCGCAAGCGAAGGATATCGCGATTTTTTTATCCGAAAAGGCGTGCGACCCGAGAAGATCGTCGTCACGGGAATACCCAATTTCGATGACTGCCGGCGATATTGCACTAACGACTTCCCCTACAGGCACTACGTGCTGGCCTGCACGTCGCCGCTGAGGGAGATATTCCAACGCGAGGACCGCGAGGCCTTCATACGAAAGGCTGTGGAGATCGCTGGGGGCCGGCAGCTTATCTTCAAGCTTCACCCGATCGAAAATGTCGAGCGCGCCACCCGGGAAGTCAGGGCGCACGCGCCGGGAGCCATGGTGTTCGCGACGGGGAGCGCTGAAGAAATGATCGCCAACTGCGACGTCCTGATCACTCGATTTTCGTCGACTGCCTTCGTCGGCGTTGCGCTCGGTAAGGAGACTTACTCGGACTTCGATATTGACGAATTGCGGCGACTGATGCCTCTTCAAAACGGCTCGGCGGCTTTGAACATCGCCAATGTCTGCAGGCGGGTTCTCGAAGAGAAATGATACCTGCGGCCACCCTTGGGATTGTAGATGCCCAAGCCCGAAACTCGAAACACCAAACTCGAAACCTTCAACCTGACGTTTCCGCAGCAATGACCGGTAGTGGCAGGGAATGGACAGCCCCTGCATCCTTGACAGACAACCGGGTGGATGTTATCGAAACGGGTCGGAAAACAATTTCTTATCATTTATCAAGGAAATGATAATTGAAGGCTTTGGTGACAGGAGCGACAGGATTTATCGGGAGCCACCTGGTGGAAGCCCTCGTTCACCAGGGAGTCCAAGTCAGATGCCTGGTTCGGAATAAGAGGCATTCAGGGTGGGTGAAGGACTCCCACGTTGAGTTCGTAGTCGGAAATTGCCAGGATAGGACTTCTCTAAAACAAGGTGTAAAAGACGTCGATCAGGTGTTTCATCTTGCGGGTGTGACAACGGCCGTCAAAGAAAAATCCTTTTTCGACGTGAACGCCCTGGGCACGGAGAACCTTGTCCAAGCCTGCATCGAAAATAACACTCGTCTCAAAAAATTTATCTATCTTTCGAGCCAGGCAGCGGCAGGTCCGTGTCTGAGCGGTGGGGAAAAAAAGGAGTCCGACCCTTGCGAACCGGTCTCGCCCTATGGAAAAAGCAAATTGCTGGGGGAGCAATTGGCCTTGTCCCACTCACATGAGCTTCCTCTCCTCATCCTGCGGCCTTGTGCCGTCTATGGCCCCAGGGATAAAGGCTTTTATGCTCTTTTTAAGTGCCTCTCGAAGCGCATCAAGCCCTGTCTCTCCGACCGCGATCAACACATCAGCATGTGCTACGTTCAGGATCTTGTCCGAGCGATCCTATTGGCTGCAGAGACCCCAACAAAGAGCGGGGAAATATTTTTTCTGTCTGATGGTCAAGACTACCGGATTCAGGAAATTGGTGACACCTTCGCGCAAGCGATGGAGATAAGGGCTCTGCAGCTTATCCTGCCCAAACAGATGCTGTTCGGCATGGCCTTTTTTGCAAAATGGTTCTCCAGAGCCTCCGGGAAGCCTTGCATCATGAGCAGAGGCAAGGTAGAGGAAATGATCCGGAAAAATTGGCTCTGCGACATTACAAAGGCCAGGACTTTATTGGGTTTCGATCCCCGGATTTCTCTTGCTCTGGGAGCTAAATTAACCGTCGCCTGGTACAAAAAAGAGAATTGGCTATAGCCATACTGTCGGGATGTTTCGGTGATAACCCCTCAAAAAGAGCAATCATGGCCGACGTTGAGATCATTACTGTGGAAAGAAGATCGGAACTCAAGGACTTCATTGATCTGCCTTGGAAAATCTATGCTGAGTACCCCAAATGGGTCCCCCCCCTTAAAAAAGAGGTTCGCCGGATGCTGGATCCCAGCATACACCCCTTCTGGGAGTTTTCCGAACGCACTCTCTTTCTGGCCCGGCGCGGCTCGGAGACGGTGGGGCGGATCGCGGGCATCATCGACCGCCATCATAACGAGTTCCACGGCGAACAGATGGGCATTTGGGGCTTCTTCGAATGTGCTGACGATCCTGAGGCTGCGGCGGCCCTCTTCTCCTCCGTGGAGACGTGGGTTCGCAGGAAGGGGATGACCTTCGTGAGAGGCCCGCTCAACCCATCCATCAATTACGAGGTGGGCTTGCTCATTGACGGGTTTGATTATCCGCCTGCGTTGATGATGACTTACAATCCCTCTTACTACCCGAGGTTGGTCGAATCGTGCGGTTTCACCAAAGAGAAGGACCTGTTGTCCTTCCTGGTAGATAGTGCTTACCGGGTTCCCGAGTGGCTCGATAGTCTTGCCGAACGGATGGCCCAAAAAAGAGGTATCCGCATCAGGGGCTTTCGGCTAAAGGACCCGGCTTCTGAGATTGCTCTTGTCAGGGAGATATATAACGACTGCTGGTCCGGCAACTGGGGTTACGTCCCCTTTAGCGATAATGAGTCACTGGAGATGGGAAAGGACATGGTGAAAATCGGCGACCCGGACATGGCTTTCTTCATCTATTATGAGGATGAACTCGCGGGGGTCTGCGTGGTCTTGCCCGACATGAACCCTTTGCTCAAGCGTCTCAACGGGCGCATCGGCCTGACGGGTTTGCTGAAATTCCTCATATATCGGCGGGAGATCACCGGATTGCGGGGTTTGATCTTCGGGATCAAGGAGAAGTATCGACAACTGGGACTCCCCATACTGGCCTTCCGCCATCTGTTGGAGGTTGTGAGGAAGAAAGAAAAATATCGCTATCTGGAGATGGGCTGGACCCTGGAGGACAACGAGTCGATCAACTTCTTATTAGAGGAAGGCGGCGCAAGAATGCACAAGAAATACCGCATATTCAGAAAGTCTTTATAATTACTGCAGGCGAGAGTATCGCGTTGGAACGGAGGTCTGGACATATTGGCTGAAAATCGGGTCCCAATCATTGCTTTCGTATGGCGGCCTGAAGAGATGGCCCCACCTGTGAGCCAAATGGCACATCGAACGGGGAGCAGGGCCATCTTCGATTTTTCCATGATGGGGGTGGATGCGCTCTTTTCCTTCTTACGAAAAGCCGACCCTTCCGGCCAAGTCAGGGATATCAGGATTTCTGCCCCTGCCTTGACTGATCCGTCTTTGGGACAGTTGTTGAAAGAAACAGGGGTCCAAAACATCTGGGTCGAATGCAACACCCGGTTTTTCCGGGGGGAACCTTCCGCTTTTCTACAGAGATTGAGGGATTTGTCGGAAGACTACCGTTGTTTCCCGATCATCGGGGACCTGAATCTCCTTGGGGCTATCTTGACAGACAGCCCGGGAATCGGGCGCATCGTCCTGAAAGGATGCGAGGCATCCGGATTCGTGAGCGGTGAGACGACCCTGGCTCTATATTCAGCGGTCAAGGAAATGCTGCGCGACCCCTCGACGTCTTGGGACATTCTCATCTGGGGAGGCGTAACCACTCCTGAGGCGGCGGCGGCATTACTGTCCACCGGGGCAACAGGGATCGTCTTCGAGAGCGTCCATTGGCTGACAGACATGGTTGCCGTCGACGATCTCCAACGCCGACGGCTCTCCAACCTCCGCCTGGACTCTACCGATCTGGTCGGCCTCGACCTTGAGGTTCCTTGTCGCCTTTTCAACAAGGGAAACTCTATCGCGTTCAAGGATATCAAAAGTTTCGAGAGTTCGCTGTGCGGAGCTGATATCACGGAAGAAAGCCGCCGTTCCTTTGCAGACCGAGTGAGTGCCGGAGCCCTCCACCCTCTTGATAGCCATTTCACCTTGGACGAGATCATCCCTATGGGTGTGGAGACCGCTTTTGCTGCGTCTTTCGCCGAGCGTTTCGGGACGGGAACCGAGGTGGCCGTTAAGTCCTTCATGGACGAGATTCGCAGCTTATGCCACCAGGCTGAGGTGAAAAAGGATTGTTTTTTGGACAGCCCGGTAGCCGGAGAGATGGGAGTCAAATATCCCTTTATCCAGGGGGCCATGTCCTGTATTACGGATGTCCCTGAGTTTGCCTCAAGGGTCGCCGAGGCCGGCGGGTTGCCCACCATCGCCCTTGGCCTGATGGACGCGGAGACCCTCGATCGGAGGCTGGGACGCTTGCCGGAGATCATGGGAAGACGCCCTTATGCTGTGAATATCGTCTCTCTGGCGGAGAACCCTTTCAGGGAGACACATCTGGCCTGGATCAAGAAAAACAAGCCCCGTTTTGTGGTGATCGCAGGAGGCGATCTCTCACCTTTAAGGGGATTGATAGAATGCGGCATGGAGGTCATATATATCGCCCCTGATGAGGCCCTTTTGAGTCTCGCCCTTGAAGCCGGCGTCCGGTACGTGATCTGCGAGGGATATGAGGCTGGCGGGCACGTGGGGCGCCATAGCACACTCACCCTCGCTCAAAGGGTATTGGATCTGAAACGGCTGAAGCCGTCCCTGTTCCAGAATTGCCGCATTGTTCTTGCCGGGGGAATCTTCAATCGGGAGACCGCATTCATAGCCTCCATGCTCGGAGCGGATGCCATCCAGATGGGCACCGCGTATCTGGCCACCCGTGAGATCGTTGAGACGGGCGCCCTGACGGCGCTCTATCAGCGCATGATCCTGGAATCGCCTCCGGGCGGAACGGTCGTTTCAGGCAAGGACACCGGTCTGCGGGTGCGGTCCTTGAGGACCCCGAGAACGGCTGCGGTTTTATCCCTGGAGAGGGAGTTTGCAACGGGTGACCAAGACGAACACTCCTTCCGCACGAGAATAGAAGAGATGACAGCGGGGAGCCTCTTCGCTGCGGCCCGAGGCATGGACAGACCATGGGGGACTCCTCTGGACGAGCGGGCCTGCCTGGAACGCGGGCAATTCATGAGTGGGGCCTGCGCCGGCCTCATCAGTAAGGTCCTGGGGCTGCCGTCCTTCCATCGCGAGCTGGCCGAAGGCCGTCTTTTGATTCATCAGCCATTTGAGGAGTCCATTGAGAGAACGCCGGGACCTTCAACCGTCGCTCCGCACCTTATAAGAACTCCATCCAGCGGGATTGGCCATGGACTGAAGCAGGTAGCGTCGCATAGAGACATCCATGAAAGGGTTGCCATCACCGGGATGGGTATTCTCAATACCTTGGGGAAAGATCCGGAAGAGGTCTGGGCTTCAAGCCTGGCGATGAAAAGCGGGATTACCCTGATTCCGCCTTCCCGGTGGGATTACAAGCGTTTTTATGATCCCCGCCCGTTCGTTCCGGAAAAGACTTACTGCGCGGTGGGCGCTTTCCTGGACGTTCATATCTCCCGAGATCAGATCGGGATTTCCCCACATGATTTCCGAACCATGACTGAAGCCACAAAGATCACCATGTGGCTGGCGGAGAAAGCCATTCGGGCGTCCGGCATCCTCGAGTCGAACATACCCCGGGAGCGAATCGCGGTCCTCATCTCCCAAAACTCGGGAGAAGCGGCGGAGACCATCACCGATTTGATCATAAGGGGGTACGTCCACGACATCCTTGCCGATACCAATAGGGCTCTTCACCTCAGTCCCGATCAGGTGAGCGCCGTCGAACGCGAGCTGAAATCCGGACGCCTGGCGCCAGACGATACCACGCTCCTGGGCAGACTCAACTGCGCAGCGGCCGGCTTCATTTGCAACCGGTATGGGTTCATGGGACCCAGTCATTCCGTCTCCGCAGCCTGCGCGACCTCACTGGTCGCAATTCACAGCGCCATCCAGATGATCCGAACCGGCATCATCGACGCTGCCATCGTCGGAGGGGGCGAAGAGAATCTCAAGCACATGCATTTTCTGGAATTTTCAGCCCTGGGCGCTCTTTACGGGCTGTCTGGTCGGGAAAGGCCCGCTCACGAAACCTCCCGCCCTTTCGATGCCGAAAGAGACGGGATGGTCCTGGGCGAAGGCGGGGGGATGATTGTCATCGAGCGGGAAAGTTCGGCCCGTGCAAGGGGGGCGCCTGTCCACGCCGTAATCACAAGCATGGGAGCGAGCAACAACCATCTGGGCATGGTGGAGTCCTCCAGTGTCACCCAAGAGATCGCTATCCGCGCATCTTTCCAAGGGACACCCTATGGGCCGGATGCGGTTGACCTGGTGGAATGCCATGCCACGAGTACCCGGCAAGGTGACGTAGAGGAGGTCCGTGCCCTGAAGTGCTTCTTCAATTCCTCCAAGCGCACAGTTCTCACCTCATTCAAATCCCAGATCGGACACACTCTCGGCGCCTCGGGCATCAACAGCCTCATTCGAGGAGTGATGGCCATGAAGGCGGGGGTTTTCCCCCCCACCCTCAATTATATAAATCCAGACCCGGAAATGGACCTGGAAGAATCGGGGCTCTTCATCGCCTCCGAGCCGCTTGACTGGGAGTGTGGGGCCGGCCGGGCAAGAAGGCTTCAGGTCAACGCTTTCGGGTTTGGAGGTTCTAACTATGTGGTGCAGTTGGAGCAGGCGATGGATGAGACAGCTACGATCCTGGTATCCCCGAGCAGCGGGTCCGGTCTCGCCCGAGAGAATGGTGACGGCACTCCGGATTTGAAGGAAGAACCCAATCCCGCTGGAGAGGCAAGTGGTGGGCCTCCCGAGCTTCAGGGCGTCTCTTTTTTCAGAACCAAGATGGGCGGCCGTGACTACCGGATGGCCGTAGTCGCGGAATCCGAAGAAAAGGCGCTCACTGTCATCGAAAGGTCACGCCACCTTTCGGAGGCCGGAACCCTCACACCCAAGATCTTGAGGTCCCTGGCGCAGCAGGGGATCTTCATGGGCGCCGAGGATCTGCCGGCGCTACCTCTCGCCCTGGTATTTCCAGGGCAGGGCGCCCACTATGGAGGAATGGGGCGGGATCTCTATGAGTCTTTTCCCGTCATCAGGGAGTGGATGGATCGGGCCGCGGCGGTGGCGGACTTCGACCTCCTTCACCTGTTGTTCCATGATCGAGAGGAGAATCTTCAGAAGACGCGGTGGCAGCAGCCGGCTCTGTTCGTCCTGGAATACGCCATGGCGCGCTACCTCCTCTCTCTGGGCATCCACCCGGTGGCGGCGGCCGGCCACAGTTTAGGCGAACTGAGCGCCTTGTGCCTGGCCGGAGTCTATTCCCTGGAGGACGGGTTCCGAATCGTGAACATGAGGGCCCGCTGCATGGATAGCGCCGCGGGCATGCATATGGACCCGGGTGTCATGGCGGCCGTGGACGCCCCCCTGGATCTGCTCAAAGAGTTGATCCAGGGACGGGAAGAAGATGTCCACATCAGCAATATCAATTCACCGAGCCAGGTCGTTCTGAGCGGCAAGACCGGGGCGGTCAACAATTTTGCTGACGGACTGAAGGAGATGGGATACAGGGCCACTCTTTTGCGGGTCAGCATGGCCTTCCACTCCCCTATCATGAGAGTCATCCATGATGAGCTCGAAGAGTTCGTTGCCCCTATAAAGTTTCATCCTCCGCAGATTCCCGTCATTTCCAACACGACCATGGCGCCGTATCCATCAGATCCCGGAGAAATCAGGCGAATTTTGATGGCCCACCTGGAGTCTCCCGTCCATTGGATGAATAACGTTCAGACTCTTTGGAACGACTACGGAGTCCGGCTCTTTGTGGAGGCCGGCCCGGGCGATATATTGAGTAATCTCATCGCAGACACGATCTCCGAGTCTGCATGCATCCAGACTTGCCTTCCCGGGGCAGAGAGCTTGACTTGCAAGACAGCCATCGCTCAGCTTTTCGTGCACGGGCATCTAAAAGTTCAAAGGGAACCCCGATTTGTTTCCTTCCCTGGGGTGGGAAAGGCTCCAGGATCTTACCGCTTTCCCCCGGCGCCCACGTTGCGGCCCGGAGCGCCAGGGCTTGCAGGGTCCAACCCGAAGGAAGCGATCGTCCAAAGGGAAATCAACCGATTCGTGCTGGAGACCTTCGGCCGATTCCTTAAGCCCGATATCCTGGGAGCCATCCGCAAAGAGGTCGATCCGGCATTCCGGGAAGACGATCTGGCATCGGTTATCCAATCCATGCTCGGTGGCTGTGAGCCCCCCGAAGCCCGGAGGGAGCCCCCCGGTGCTATTGAATTTAGGATCAATCGTGATTCGCATACCCGTAGAATTCCTCCCGGCCCTCCTTTAGAAAAGAGAGAAGCTGCCGGAAATCCCCCCTTTATAAAGGGGGATTCAGGGGGATTTCACGGCCCGGGCGATTTACCGGTATCGATGGAGACTCCCGGCCCCGGTGATGCGCCCGAGAGCCAGGATCACATCGAGAGCCTTATTCGAATAATCATGGATGCTACTGGATTCGAAAGGGACGAGATCCAACCCGATATGGATCTCAAAAAAGATCTTTCCATCCGCTCCAGCCGGCTCCCGATCATCATGGTCGCCGTGGAACAACACTTCGGGATCACTATCGAATTGCAGGATTTTTTCAATGTCCGAACCGTGAAGGACATCGCGCAGAAGATCTCAGAGATAATCGCCAGGCAGGAAGGCGCCGGGCCGCGGCCGGCCATCGAGGCTGTTGACCCGGGCGCGGTGCAGGATGAAATCCTGAAACCCTCAGAGGATGAGGCGAGCCTGAAGCGGCTCGTATTCGGTTACGTCCCTCTCGACCTGCCGGCTTCCATTCCCATGAAACTGGAGCCGGGCGAGTCAGTCCTCCTTCTCTCACCGGGCAGGGATGACCCCATTGCAGCAAGTGCAGGAGACATCTTGCGCATGGATCACGGGGTTGACATATTTCCCATGCCGTTCATGCAAGGGGGCTTCAGTCCAGGCGAAGCGGGCTACGACATTCGAACTGGCGAAGGAGCCCGTAGGGCTTCCGATAGAATAGCGGGCCTGACGTCCCTCGTTGGGATCGTTATCATCTTGCCTCAAGGTCTGTCGGAAAGTTTAAGAAGCATGGAGGATGTTTCGCGGCTTCTCAGGGGGCTCTTTATCCTCCTGAAAACATTTCTCCAATCACCAGCCGGGAAATTCGTCATGCTGATCCACTCCGTGGAGAATACCGAAACACCGGGTCGGCTGCCGGCGGAGGGGATGCTGGGACTATTTTTGAGCGCAGCGCAGGAACACCCGGCTGTCCAGTTTCGCACATTGGAAATCAGCCGTGACACCGACCTTCGCAATGCCTTATGCGATGCTCTGGACAGAGCGTACACGATGGTGGAGATGATTCATCGTGATGGAAGGGTCTTCACCTCGGAAGGACGCGTCGCCCCGTCGGTTTTCAGAGACCCGCCAGGTCTTGAACTGAACCCTGGAGACGTTGTAGTCATGTCCGGGGGCGCAACGGGGATCAGCGCCCACCTGGCCCGCAGTCTTGCGCCCTTTAAGCCCCGCCTGGTCTTTCTGGGGAGAACGTCTCTCAATCCAGGCATGAGTTCCGTAAAACCCCGCCCCGCGCATACGCCTTCGCAGTCTTTCGCTTTCGAAGATAGGGCCTCGGAGATTACCCGGACCCTCGAGGATTTGCGCTCCTCTGGGATCGAGGCATTCTACCATACCTGCGACGTCGCTGACCCCGAGGCGGTCCGTGCTGTCATGGACGAGGTATCAAACCGTTATGGCAAGGTCCGCGGGATCATCCACGGAGCAGGAGTCCTAAGGGACGGTTTCCTCAGCCAAATGACTCCCGATGATTTCTCCATAGTCACGGACATAAAGTTCCTCGGGGCGTGGAATCTGTTCATGGCTGCCGAAAAGGCCGGCTTGAGGTTTTTCGTGGGCCTTTCTTCGGTGGCCGCGATCCAGGGGAATCCTGGCCAAACCAACTACACCGCAGCCAACCGGATGATGTCTGCGTTGATCAGAACCCTCCGGCGGGAGAATGGCGCCATCAGGTTCAAAGCTTTGATGCTTCCCCCTATCGAGGGGGCAGGCATGGCCGAGGACCCGGATGTACGAGAGCTAATGAGGTGGAAGGGCGCGTCGTACGTCCATGTAAATGAGCTTGCAGGGCTTTTCTGCCGGGAACTCTTCGTATCCCCGGCCGACGACGATTGGGTAATGTTCATGAGGACACTGCCCTCCGTGAAGACGGCAAGGCTCAATGACATGCCCAGTCCTTCGCCTGATGGAGGACTGGATGGGGGCTCCGCATCCTTCAGCCCAGACGACTTCCCCATGATAGAGGGGATCTCGAGCCTGGACATCCGCCGGGAACAACTCGAGGCCTATAGATCCTTCTCCCGGGAGAAGGATCTTTGGATCGAGGATCACAGGCCCTTGACGTTCGTCAAGCATCCCCTGGTCTCTGCCGCCATGTTTCTGGAGACATTCATGGAAGCCGCCCGGATACTGTATCCTTACTTGCAGGTCCGAGGAGCCCGCCAGGTGCGATTCTTGGACATGATTCAATGTCCTCCTGAGGTTCCGCGGTCTTCCAGGATATCCTGCCACCGGGTCGCCAACGGCCCTCCGGAGGTATTGTGCGAGGTCTCTCTGGCAACACAGGAGATCTCCCCCACAGGAAGATTGACAGACCGCTTCACCCCCCACTGCAAGGGGCAGGTCATTCTCGACGGCGGGGAAGGATATTTAGGGGATGGTTTCATGGATTTTCCAGTCCGGCACGACGAACTGCGGACGCCCTCCATGGATCATAAGGATATGCTTGAATGGTACAAGAAACACAGCGGTCTCAAAGGCAGGTACTGTGTGCTGGAACTCCTTGACGGTGCAGGACCGGGAGTGGTGCGGGGACGGACCACCTACCGGCAGACAGGTGATTTCGCAAATCTCCCCAATGCGCAGTACCAATACTCTCCCTACCTTTTCGAGGCCCTTTTGCAGTTAACCGGCTTCTACTGCGTGGCAATGATGATGCCGGAGCTACGATCCATGGTTCCCATGGAGATCGGAGAGATGCGGTTTTGCCGAAAATGCCGGGCGGGGGAACAGGTCACACTGGAGGCCCGCATGCGGGCGCAGAACGAGCAAGGCTTCACCTGGGACGCCAGAGGTCTTGACGATCAGGGCCGCACTATCATGCAGGTTTCCAATATGCGGATGCACTGGATTTCGGACTGAGCCTTCAGGGCTCCGAAAGAACGCGGTTCGGGAAAGATTACGGCCCGTGCGGTTAGACCCGGCGAGACATGGCCTCGTCCAAGCTAGCCGCACAGGTTGCAGGATTGGAGTGGATGTGGCAGAGGATTGCCAGGACATAACCGTCCATGCCGCGAGTTTCGATCATAGAGGAGGACCCGTCTTCTATGCATCATTGCCAAGTTCCACCGAAATCTTCAAAGGACATCGGACAAACGGGTCAGGAGACAAGCACCGCTTGGTATCTATCCTGTGGGATCACCTCGTGGAGATGGAAAGCCCTTTTTGTAAATGCTTTCATTCCTCCCACAGATATGCTTTCCCCATTCACGTGGTCCGCGGGCCGCTTGGCAGGCCACATCTCCAGTTGGGAGACTATCGGGGCCCGGCCATCTCCTTCAGTGAAGGTGGAGGAAACGTATGGGCCGCCCTCTGTGGGGATCAGTCCGATATCGGCATCGATGTGGCGGGGGCCGATGAATTCCAAGAGGAATACCCCTTTCACCGGGTGTTCAATGACCAGGAGCTTCAACATGCCTTGAGATTGGCGGGCGGAGAATTGGGAAGCGCATCTGCCCTGCTCTGGTCTATCAAGGAAGCCGTCGTCAAGGCCATGGGATGCGCGTTCCACCTCGTGGACCCTCTGCAAATCAACGTCTATCCATCGGAGGCTGGGGGAGACGGCGGGTATACCTTTTGTGCGCGCTTATCAAGGGAGGCTCTGATGCGGTTTCCCATAGGCGCCGGCCGCTCCATATGGGTACGTTCATTTCCTCACGTGAAGATGTGGCTTTCCATCACCATCTTGACTCGGCAGCCTTGATAGGGGCGATGCCGGAGATTTTTGATACATTGACCCATAGAGGCAGAATGTCGATCCATGACGACACAGGTTGAGCACGCAATCGAAGTCGAGAACCTGACGAAGTTTTACGGGAACCTGGCGGCGGTCAACGATATATCGTTCAACGTCAGGCAAGGCGAGGTTTTCGCGTTCCTTGGCCCGAACGGCGCCGGCAAGACCACCACCGTGGAGATAGCCGACACGATCAGCAGGCCCACATCGGGAAAAGTGCGCATTCTCGGGATGGACGTCACGAAGGGAAAGCGCGACATCGTCCCCCGCATCGGGGTCCTTCCGCAGGGGTTCAGCTCGTTCGACAGGATAACGGTCAGGGAAACCATGCAGTACTATTCGCGGCTTTTCCATTGCAGGAACGCCGATATCGACGGGCTGTTAGAGCTCGTTAATCTCAATGACAAGGCCAAAGTGCAATACATGAAACTCTCCGGAGGTTTGAAGCAGCGCCTCGGAATCGCAATTGCGCTCGTAAACGACCCCGAGATCGTGTTCCTGGACGAGCCGACGACAGGTCTCGACCCACGCGCCAGGCGCGAGGTGTGGGAAGTCATGCTGGGCCTTAAAAAGAAGGGAAAGACGGTATTTCTCACCACGCACTACATAGAGGAAGCTGAGCTTCTCGCAGACACTGTCGCAATTATCTCCAAGGGGAAGATCATCGCCATGGACTCTCCCGTACGACTCATAGAAAGCAACGCGGACTACCTGGTCCTCACGCTGCAGTCCCTTGATGGAACGGCTTTTGAAGTTCTTCGGAAAATGGGCTTCGAGCCGTACCTTAACAACCACAAGAGCATCAATGTGAGGGTGGAGCGCACGGACGACATCCGGGAGATACTGAACGCCATGAAAGACGCCGGGGCGTCCTTGCTCAGTATGGACGTTCGAAAGCCCAACCTCGAACAGGTTTTCCTGAAGCTTACCGGCGAGGCGCTTCATGAAGACGCCTCCGAGGGAAAGGGGGCGGAATGAACCTGCGCGTAGTAGGTGCAAGTCTCGTCGTGAGCATCAAGATCTTCTACCGCGAGAAGACCACTATGTTCTTCACGACTACTTTCCCGATACTGCTGATACTCGTGTTCGGCTCCATTTTCCAGGATCAGGACAAACTTAGCTTCGACCTTTGCTTGCAGGACCTCGACAAAACCGAAACTTCGGCGGAGATCGCCAAGGGCCTCGCCTCGACTGGGAAGTTCAGGATAATCGAAGTCGACCCCGCCGTCGACGCCAGGCAGTACGCCAGGAACAACAAGGTGAACCTTGTCCTCGTTATTCCCAAAGACTATGAAAGAGCTTACACACAGTATCTGCAATTCGACGACCCCAGCGCATTCGTTACTATCAAGTATGTCTACGACCCCAGCTCCAGCTCGGTGGATAAGAAGATCGAAATCCTGGAACTAGTGTTCGCCAGGATGAATCAGGGGCTGTCCGGAAAGCCGGCGTTCGTCAGGACGGCAGAAATATCGATACACTCCCGGAAATACCGGTTCATCGACTTCTTCATCCCAGGTATCATCGCGATGGCGGTGATGACCGCGAGCCTGTTCGGCACGGTGAACGTGAACACCGAACTGCGGCAGAAGGGCATCATCAGGAAGCTGTCCACCACGCCAATCACCCAGACCGACTGGATACTGTCGAACATTTTGTACCAGTTCGTGCTCGCGGCCATATCCACCACTGCGATGCTGCTGGTGAGCTACGCCGTGTTTGACGTTAGATTGCTGATCAACGCATGGCTCCCTCTTTTCATTGTGCTTGACGTCTTTACGTTCGTCGGAATCGGGATGATACTTACCCGCTTCGTGAAGGAGGCGCAGAGCGCTGCTGCTGCAGCCAACGCTATCATATTCCCGATGATGTTTCTCTCGGGGAGCTTCGTCCCTCTCGAGATGATGCCGCGCTACTTGCAGGCGTTCGCCAGGACGCTGCCTCTGTACTATGTTAACGAGGGCCTGCGGGCTTCCATGGTGTTTCACGACAACGTGACCGCACTGAGCTACGCCGCGATTATAGGGACATTCGCGGCCATGGTCTTCATCTTGGGCATAACGGCCGCCAGGTGGGAAGGGGGCAAATGATACGGTTTTTCATGAAAAGAAAGCCGGGCTCTTTGGTAGTTTGTCCAGTCGGTGAGTTTTGAATGACGTCACAGTCATCTCGTATATCAGGGGGGAGCGGATTCTTGCAGAAGAGCCCAAAGTGAAGAAGCAGCGAGCTGTTTCTCGTCATCCATCTTTTGCAGGGCTTCCAACTCCGGGGCGACAGTATCCAGGGCAAAGCGAATCTGCTCGGGAGTATGAGTGCAATTGACAAAAAAGCGCAGACGGGCGGAGTTGTCAGGAACTGCTGGATAGACCATGGGCAGGGCATCGATCCCTTGCCGGAGCAGGGCTTGAGAGAGTCTTATCGCCTTCAGGGAATCTCCTACGATCACTGGAATGACAGGGGAACCGCTGTTGCTGGCGCCGGTATTCAGGCCTCGTTCCCGGGCGAGCATGAGAAAAAGCGCGGAGAGCTCATGGAGGCGCATCACCCGTTGGGGTTCATTCCTTAGCAATCGAATGGCGGCCAGCGCCGCTGCGACATTCGGCGGAGGCATTCCCACGCTGTAGACAAAGCCCGGTACAGTGTATTTGAGGTATTCGATGAGGGCTCGCGATCCGGCGATATAGCCTCCGCAACTGGCAAAGGATTTGCTCAATGTGCCCATCCAAAGTTCCACATCGGCAGGATTGATTCCGAAGTGCTCGCCAATACCCCCGCCCCTTTTCCCCAATACGCCGATGGAATGAGCCTCGTCCACCATCAGAAAGGCTCCGTGTTGCTTCTTGATCTTAATGAATTCGGGCAGTTCCGGGATATCGCCATCCATACTGTAAACGCCTTCGATAACGACGAGGGCCCGTCGAAAACGGGGCCGCGACTCCCTGAGAATCATGTCCAGGGCTTGCCAGTTGTTGTGGGGAAAAGAAAGGTGCGTTGCCTGGGAGAGTTGGCATCCCTGGAGAACACTGTTGTGGATCAGGGCATCATGAACGATGAGGTCGGGCTTGCCGAAGAGATGACCGATAGTGGTCACGTTGGTGGCATGCCCGCTCACAAAGACAAGGCTGTCTTCGGTTCCAATGAAGTCGGCAATTTCTTTTTCAAGCTCACGATGCAGTGGTCTTTCGCCTGAAGCAAGACGGCTTGCCGAAACTGACGTACCGTAGCGGTCGATCGCGTCTTTGGCGGCTTGAGATACGATCGGATCTCCGGACATACCCAGGTAATTGTACCTGGAGAACGTGATGTGCTCTCGACCTTCTGCATCGGCTCCATTGGCCCCTTCGAGCACCCTGAAGTAAGGGTTGTCGATGCCTCGCGCTTTCATTCCCAGCATGATCTGCTGAAGGTTTAGGTATTCGGGGTAGTCCTCAAACGGCAGGCACTCCGGTTGTATCTCAAGGGCGTTTCTATGGGCACAGACCCTTTCCGTCGGCTCTCCGGACTGACGGCTCGATGACAGCACCTTGCCCAAAGGTCCGTCTTCGGCTTCAAGCCCTCTTCCCGACGTCCTTTGCCAGAGAATATGCGCCGTCAGATCGGAAATACCGGCCCCCAGAAAGAGCGCCTCGACGGGAAACTCGATTCCCATGTCTTCTTCAATGGTCGTCTTCAGCTCCACTGCCATCAAAGAATCCATGCCCAGCGTATTCAAGGGACGGTGCACATTCACCCTGGATAACGAGATCTTCAGGATATCCGCCACCTTTTTTGCGACGTAAGACTCAATGACACGGGTGAGATCAGACGCGTCTTCCGTTCCCATGTCATCGGATTCCAATTCGCCGGCTTTGAGCGTGCAGGCATTCAGACGGCTTGCAGCCGAGGTTTCCGCCCTCATGCGGCCCGGCCGGCATTCTTCCATTGCCTGGAGGGGTATCTCCGGCTCGACTTCTTCGGGATACCCCACGCACTCGGCAACAACCTTCAAGCTGCCCTGGATAAAATGTTCCCGGCAAAGGTGGCGTTGGACCTTTCCGCTTGTCGTCTTGGGAAGACTGGATGTCTTGAGGAGCACAACGGCGTAGGCCTGGATTTCATGCTCTCGTGATACGCTTTGGCGAATGGCTCCGATCACCGCCTCCGCGTCAAGTCTTCTGATGTATTCTCGCTCGACCTCTTGCACCACTACAAGCCGTTCCTCATTCCCGACTTCAATGGCAAACGCCGCCCCGCCGCCTGCCCGCAAGGCCTCATGGCTTCTCTCCACGGTCCTCTCGATGTCTTGAGGATAGTGATTGCGGCCCCGTATGATGATGAGGTCCTTCAGGCGGCCGGTGACAAAAAGCTGGCCGGCATGGATAAACCCCAGGTCTCCCGTGCGCAGAAAGGGACCTTCGCCGTTATCGGCAAGCCTTGCATGGAAGGTCTGCTCCGAATCTTCGGGCCGATTCCAATATCCTTGTGCAACGCTTGGCCCTGAGATCCATATTTCTCCGATCCTATCGCTCTTACAGCGAGTTTGCTTCTCGGGGTCGACGATAATAATCTCTTGGTCCCGCGGCGCTCCCCCATTCCCTACCAGCTTGAGGTCGTGCTCCCCATCTTCTGCCGCCAGGGCAAAACGGCCGGCTTTCAACGCCTGTGCGTCAGCCTGCAGGAACGCCGGTTCGAAGCTCTTGCTGCATCCGGAGGCGATAAGGGTTGTTTCCGCGAGACCATAACAGGGCAGATATGCTTCTTGCCGAAAGCCACAGGATTCGAAAGCCGCAGCGAAGCGGTGGAGTGTTTCCGCCCTGACAGGCTCGGCGCCGTTGAAAGCAACCTCCCAACTGCTCAGATCAAGTCCTGACTTCTGCTCCGGCGTGATCTTTCGAACACAAAGATCGTAGCCAAAATTCGGCCCGCCACTAGTCGTGGCCTTATAGCGTGAGATGGCCATAAGCCAGCGTAGCGGTTTTTGGATGAAGTGAACAGGCGATATAAGGATCGCATCACCACCGGCGTAAACGGGCTGAATGATCCCACCGATCAATCCCATGTCGTGGTAGGGGGGAAGCCATATTACGCCGCGGCTACTCGGTGAATGCCCAAAGACAGCGTGGATGACGGATGAATTATGGAGCAGGTTTCCATGGCTGACCATTACGCCCTTGGGACTTCCTGTTGAACCGGATGTATATTGGAGGACAGCGAGGGAATCAGCACCAATGGGAGGTCCTTGCCAGGCATTTGCCAGGTCGTCGGCAATGGTGTCGGTTGGTATCCATTTGAGAGCCGTCAGCCCGGGAGTCTGATCTATCTGGCGCCTGAACTGTTCCAGGGTGGAAGCCGTGGTGAGCGCAACTGTTGGCCCTGCATCGGATACCGTTGCTACGAGGCTTGCCAGGAACTGGTTGGAATGTGGGGGATAGGTTGGCACGGCGACCATGCCCGCGCACAGGCACCCGAAGAATGCCGTGGGAAACTCGGTCCCCGGAGGATAGAGCAAAAGGACTCTTTCTCCCGGTGCGAGGTGAGATTGGAGATATGCCGCAATGGCGAGCGCCCTCTTTTCCAGTTCACAATATCTCAGTCTGGTTTCTTGTGATTCTCCATCCTTGAGATAGGTGTAGACGGTTTTCTCTCCATGCTCTTGGACCCTTTCCCGCAGCAGGTGGATCAGGTTTTGCCGTCCTCGTGCGCAGATCGTTGAACCCGAGCTGCGCTGATCACCATGGCTCAAATCGTCTTTCATGCCGCTGCTCATTTCTCCGTTTTTAGTCGAAAACTCCTGTGGTCATCGAAGGCAGCCCCTGGTCTCTCCATGGTCAATGGCACAAAAATGAGAGGCCGTCACCGGCATTCAACTTTCCCAAACAATACTGCATTATCAAAGATTGGCTCCCGTTGCAATTTCATTCGAGAAACTCCACGGTATTTCACCCAACTGTCACGAAAAATTATGTGAACGAGAGTTCAAAAATATAGCTGTCATAAAGACCCCCCAGGGGGACTTTGCCCGTTTTCAAATAAATTTTAGTCCAGGACTTCTCGGTCATCAGTTAGGAGATTATCTCTTCAAATATCATTGATGGGAATTTACTTATAGTCAGAACTACAACTATCACTTACGGCGTATGAATTACCTTATTCATTAATTCTAGAAGTGCAAGTGCCGGTAGGCAGGAATGTATCCGGAATGGATTTGGGTGGTTCGGCAAGCTGCCTCGCATGGGTTGACTCGACCACCGGCTGCATTGCCGTGACAAACCGGACAAGGTGATAAGAAATTGCTTTTTCGACGTTTACGAGCAGTACCGGTCCTGGATGCTGTCAAGAATATTTTCGTTCCGGATTTTGCAAAGTGGCCCGAGAAGGCTTCAGGGTGCTTCGCTGTTTGACGGGTGAATGATGGGTAGCTCAGCGCAGATTGGTCTTCGGGCGCGTTCTCTTGCTTCCGGGGTTCTTCGCCCGGATTTGAGGACGAACACCTCCCGTTGAAATTGCGTGGGCTGTCTCCAGTCTCGAAACTCAGAGGATCATAATGGCGGCTATTTCAACCTCCAAAGCGCAGATGTAACGCTATCCAGCCCGACTCTCTGCCGGCAGCCATGCGGAGCAATGTACCACCCATCGTGAGGCAAAACCTTCAGTGGCCGTATTCTTCCCCGTTGCTTCAAGCAGGGCATCGAAGGTTCTGCAACCAGTCCTGCTCCCGTCTCTCCGGGATCAAATATGGATGGTCTCCATCCTTCGAGGTTCGTCCTTGAGCCCGTTCAGCCGCTGTTCAGGAATCGTTTGCGCCATTTCAAAAAACTTTGCCATCCAAGTGAAGGTGCAAGAGCTTGGGAACGAACAATTGACAAAAAATTATATCTACTTATATTCTATTGAATTATATTCCATCAGAATTAATTTAAATGAAAGACACATGCAATGGCGTTTAATTTTCATGACCTCCCGGCTATTTCAGGGCCACTTATATCTTTAGTTGCCGGCCTGTTAGTTTTAATCATGCCCAGGCTCTTGAATTATGTTGTTGCGTTCTATTTGATCATTACAGGTATCTTGGGTTTGCTTCATCGATAACTGGAGATAATTGACTCCATAGGGAATGGCTTATTCTTGTCGGCTGAGCAAAATCAGGTATTGCGAGTTGCTATATTCCTTCAGATACGACCTTCTGTCTTCCAGCCGGAAAGGCGGAGCAACTTTGAGTAGTATGCTAGCGGAAGCACTCAAAATACATAAGGCCACAAACAACATCTCACAAAACCTCCGGTCGGAACTGAACGTGCTGATGAACTAGCGTCTGAAATCCGCTGTGGATCCGCAAATGCAGATGATGCAGACGCATTGGGTTGGTAACCAAACTCTTCTGACGAACTAGACGACATGAGCACTAAATCAAAGGCATATCTCGTCGGGGGCGGTATCGGATCTCTTGCCGCCGCAGCCTTCATGATCCGCGACGGCAGCCTGCCCGGCGCAAACATTTCGATCCTCGAAGCGGCGCCCATCCTGGGCGGAAGTCTGGACGGCTCAGGAGACCCCGCAGGCGGGTATTCAATGCGTGGCGGCCGCACGAGAAGCAGGAAGCGGAAGTATCTCCCCGCTGCCTTCTTTTGCTCTTCGCCCCTTGCTTCTTGCACCCTGCCTAAATTTTTTAGATGGCTTTGCTTCGTGGCCATTTTCTTTTCCATTTCCGCTTCTACCGCACAGGCTGCAGGCGAGATCGTCTTAAAAGTGGCGACACTGGCGCCTCAAGGGTCCGAATATCACAAGGTACTTCAGGAAATGGGCGCTGAGTGGCAAAAAGTGTCCAATGGGCTGATTGTATTCCGGCTTTATCCGGGTGGGATAGTCGGAGATGACATGGACATCGTCCGAAAGATGCGGCTTGGCACACTGGATGCGGGGCTTATCACCGTAAACGGCCTTAGCAGAATAGACAGGGGAGTACTAGGGCTCGAAATCCCCCTGGCATACTCTGCCTACAGGGAGCTGGATTGCGTCCTTGAGAAGATAGGTCCCCAGTTGGAGCAGCATATGGAGGCGAAAGGTTTTATTGTCCTTGGCTGGTCGGAGGCAGGATGGGCACATTTTTTCACGAAGTCTCCCGTGAGAACGCCCGATGATATGAGAAAACTCAAGATGTTCGTCTGGGCGGGCGATGACCAGTATACGGAACTTTGGAAAAAAGCTGGATTCAATCCTGTGCCTCTGCCCGCCACCGAGATTGCGACCGCCCTTCAGACCGGACTGGTGGATGCGGTCACCATTAATCCCCAAGGTATTCTCCTGCTTCAGTGGTATAGACAGATCCATTATATGACCGATTTCAAATGGGCCGTCTTCCTGGGGGGCATAGTAATATCGAAATCCGCCTGGGAGAAAATTCCCGCTGAAATTCGCCCTGCCATGAGGCAGGCAGCGCTTAAGGCTGCTTTGCGCATCCGGGATTTCTCGAGGCAAACCGACCAAAGTGACGTTGAGGCCCTGAAGAAAAATGGGGTGGAAGTTGTTTCAGTTGACGAAGCAACCCTCAATGACTGGCGGCGCCTGATTGAAAGCGTTCTCCCTCAGATGCGCGGATCGTATTTGCCTGCCGAATCTCTCGACACCGCCTTTAAGCTGAGAGATCAATGCCGGAGGCAGGCGGGTGAGGCAGGAAAGTGATACCCCTTTCCACGCTCAGAGTCATTGGGGAAGGTCTGCTGGTCCAAAACTTCAATATCAGGGGGTATCTTTAGTGAGATTGTATCTTTTGATCTTTCGGTAAAGGGTCACACGATTCGAATAAATATTCGTGCAAAAGGATGTTCAAATAGGGATTCACGCATTATTTGGGTTCAGCGCTGGCATGTCGCCGACTTGTATGATCTAATTTATGCGGCTCTGATCAGAGGAGAGCTTGAGGCAAACCGGGTGGCGTTACTGTCCACTTTTATCAGAATAACGATTTTCGCCGCAGTGTAGGGGTGGCGAAAGGCTGGGAGGTCAACTTTACCAACGTTCCCGTGTCTATCAGAAGGCGCTCTAAAACACCATGAAGACCTTATTGTTATATCCATCGTTTCCTCAGACCTTCTGGTCCTTTAACAGGGTCATCGCAATGGTGGGAAAGAAAGCAGTGCAACCTCCTCTGGGGATGCTTGCCCTGGCTTCACTCCTTCCAAAGGAATGGGATCTCAGACTAATCAATCTGCAATACCAGCAAGTGTCTTCCCGGGACTGGGATGAAGCCGACCTCGTATTACTCTCCGGAATGCTGGTACAGCACGTACAGATAGTGGAGCTTATCAGGGAAGCCAAAAAGAGAGGCAAGACCGTCGCGGTAGGAGGACCCTGGGCATTTCACATGCCGGATGAGGCGCTCCGTGCCGGGGCCGACCTGGTGGTCAGAGGGGAAGGAGAAGTGGCTGTCCCGCTGTTCCTGGAGAAACTACACAGAAAAGAATTCGGCGAGGTCATAAGCGCCGAGGGAAGGGCCGATCTGCGGAACGCTCCGCTGCCGCGCTACGATCTTGTCAAAGTCAATGACTATGCCGACATGGCGATTGAGTTCTCCAGAGGCTGTCCTTTCCAGTGCGAGTTCTGCGATATTACCGTCATGTTCGGGCGAAGGGTGCGCACCAAGGCCCCCGAGCAGGTCCTGAATGAGTTGGAGCAACTGTTTGAACTGGGATGGAGGGGACGCGTCTTTTTTGTTGATGATAATTTCATCGGGGATCCCGGTAAAACCAAGGCCCTCCTGAGGCAGTTGATTCCATGGATGGAGATGAGAGGCCATCCTTTTGAATTCTACACCCAGGTCTCGGTAAACCTCGCGGAAGACGAAGAGTTATTGGACCTCATGGTGCGGGCCGGATTCTGCAAGGTGTTCGTCGGCATCGAGACCGTTGATGAAGAGAGTCTGAAGCTGGCGAAAAAATATCAAAATACGGGTTTGGACCTCGGTCTGGCATGCCGTAAGATCAATCGTGCAGGTCTTCAGATCATCGCCGGCTGCATAATCGGATTTGACACGGAATCAACCGGAGCCGGCCGGAGGCTCATAGACTTCGCCCGCCATAATCAGATCCCTGAAATGTTTATAAACATGCTCGGAGCAGTCCCGGGAAGCGCGCTCTGGTCACGCATGGAGAAGGAAGGACGACTGCTGCCGTTAAACTATGAGCATTACAGCAATAATACCGGTCTAATGAATTTCGTCCCCGTGCGGCCGCTGGTAGAAATAACCGCCGAATTCATTCACTTGTACGAGGTCCTCTATGACCCCGCTTTCTATTTGGACAGGACTTTCAATCATATCCTGGGAACGGCCCCTCCTCCAACGAGGAAGCCTTTCAAACCACCCCACCTTTGCGAATTGCGCGCGATCCTTATTGTCCTTGCAAAACAAGGGATCATCTATTCGTCACGCCGGAAGTTCTGGAAGTACTTGTTACGTACTCTGACGGAGTTCCCCTGGTACCTGAACCGTTATTTGTGCTACTGTCTGATGGCGGAACACTATTTCGAGTACCGGCAAACCATAAAAAGTGCTTTGACAATCCAGATGCAGGCCCTGAACTCAGACGCCAATCCGTCAGAGGGCAGGAGTATCTCCGGTACCTTGTAGCTAAGTACACGTTTTCATAAATACGGTTGCGAATCTTCACAGCAAAAAATAGAAATGAACCGGCGTAGGGTGGACACAGTTTTAGAGGCTGTTGCCCAAACATGAAATTATGTGAGCGGAAATGCAATAGCGACCAACTAACGGACAAGTAAAAGGGACCCACTTGGTTAAAAAATCAGTTGTTCAGCATGAACGCCGAAATGGCGAAGAATTATAGAGCTTTCAAAGCGGCGGGCGCGGGACACGATAACAGGAACCATTTCCAGACAATAATATTTTGAACGAAAGGAAACGCATGGCGCGCAGGAAGGTTAGCGGGCTGAAGTGACCGTAAACCTAGGCTCGGAGCCGATTTTCTGTCTTTTTCTTGAGGTTGTACCTTTTCCGCGCCTCGTGAATAATTTGATTGACCCGCCCATCCCGAATAAAAGGCGGAACCTTTATTGGTGGTCCGGGCATCTTCACTTCAAATAGAACCCCTGACCAATTACACCATTCTGAATCCTGGTCAGCTTGTTCGGTGACTGCAATACGATATCGTTCGAAGCCCGCGACTGTTTTAAGTCCCTTATTGAGGATTTCAAGCAATTCTTCTTTCGTCTTTTCCTCTTTTTTCATCGCATCTCCCCCTGAAGTTTTTGCTGAAAGTTCGAATCACAATAGTATCAGTTTGCATCCGCCGAGATTGGGAACTCCGAAAGATTTCTTATTCCTCAACATGTTGCGAGTTCCGTAAGAGGAAACTCCGAAGTTCCGCGCCTCCCGTCGCTTTTAGAAGCCGAAGCGGTTGGGCTTCCTGTAATCCTGCGTTTTGAACTTGAATAAAAATCTAAACCAGACGGCTCTCGCGCCAAGATTGGACAATGCCAGGCTGGAGATGGCGTGCGCTAGCCTGATGTGAACACGAGATAAGAAATTTTGGAATATGATCGTAGCTGGAGGCTGCTTTGAACGATTTGCCTGTTGAGGGTGTGGTCGGAACGAAAGCCGTCTGGGAAAAGAGTTGCCGCTTGCATAGGCATTCCCTAACCACTGAAACCTAACCTAAGCCCATTTTCTGGTATTCGCGAACATTTCGCCGGATACCATCGCACAGAAACCGGCAAAGCGATCCTTTTACCAGCAGCTACGTAAAAGCTCTTGGCCTCTTCAACCCAACCTTTCGCGTCGTCCGGTGTTTTTGGGCTCATTTGGTCCTCCTCGTTTGTTTAGCTTTGGTCTGGAAATGCGACCTCGGCCTTCACTGGAGGATATCCGCGTTTTCTTGATGAGAGCGAAAGAAGGTAATCTAAAAGTAAAGGATTGGTGTCGTGGAAGAGAACCGATTTGAACGGGAGTTAGACTCCAGCTATTTGTTAAATACCATAAACCATATAAATTGCTATGGGGTAGCCACTGTATTTCATCCGCTATTTGAACCTATTTGTTTATGGGGTAGATGATGGCGCGATATTATACTTGACGTTACCAAGTGGCATGATTTCTGTGTCACGTGTAACACTTCAACATCAGGGGGTATCTTTTGTGAGATTATATCTTTTGATCTTTCGGTAAAGGGTCACACGATCCATACCCAGCAGGCGGGCTGCTCTTGCTTTGTTCCAGGCGGTTTTGTCCAGGGCCTCAAGAATTGCGTGAGAATCGGTATCCTGTATCTCATCGGGAGAGCGGCGCTCGATTCCCGGAGCACTCATGAAGTCAGGCGGCAGATGATCGAAGGTGATGATGTTTTGGCTGCAAAGCACGAAGGCATGCTCCATGGTGTGTTCGAGCTCCCGCACATTGCCGGGCCAGGGATACTTGAGAAAAGCTTTCGAGACGTCAGAGGATATCGCCTCAATGGTTTTCTTGAATTTAATGTTGAACCCATTGCGAAAGTGATCAACCAGAAGCGGGATGTCCTGGCGCCTGTCCCTTAAGGGTGGCACCCGGACCTCAACCACTTTCAGCCGGTAGTAGAGGTCTTCCCGCAATTCGCCACGACTGACTTTCTCCATGAGATTTCTGTTCGTTGCAGCGATCAGCCGAACGTCCACTTTGATTGGAGTAGAGCTTCCGACTCGCTCGAATTCCCTCTCTTCAAGGACTCGTAGGAGCTTCAGTTGTATAATTGGCGAGATATCGCCGATCTCATCGAAGAAGATGGTGCCCCCATCCGCTCTGTGGAACCGCCCCACATTGTCTCTAATGGCGCCTGTAAACGCTCCTTTAACATGGCCGAAGAGTTCGCTTTCAAGGAGACTTTCAGGCAATGCAGAGCAGTTCACCTTGACCAGCGGCTTATGGCCGCGTTCTCCGGCGCGATGCAGCGCCTCGGCTACGAGTTCTTTACCCGTCCCACTTTCCCCCGTAATGAGAACAGTCGTTTGAACACGGGCCAAAGCTTTTATGAGGGCATAAACCTTCTGCATCGGCTCGCTTCTACCTACGATGCGATGGAACTGCCGGTGCTCTTTGAGCTCTGTTTCGAGGTCGGCCACATGCGTATCATCCCTCAACACCATAACGACCCCCGAGAGCACGCCCATAGGGCTAAGTAGAGGGTATGTTCTGACGCTGATGACCCTTATTGCACAATTGGCAGGCCGGCATTCAATACGGTCCACCTCTACAGGCTCCCCGTTTTTGATCGCTTCACCAAGAATCTCCACACATCGCCCGTTGCAAATTTCGGGTAGAGAGCTAAAAGGTTTTCCTATGTCATCACGAGAATATCCACACATGGTCATGGCTGCCTCATTTAACTCGATCACAACCGCTTCTCTATCTACGGTGATGATGGCATCCCTGACACTCCTGAAGATAGCCTCCAGGTTTGTACGGAATCTTTCCTTTTCTTCATTTAGGGCCTTATATTTCAAAGCCGTTCGGGTGGTATGCAGCAATGACTCCTGGTTGACGGGCTTGGGGATGTAATCGAACGCACCCAGACGAATGGAGTCGGCGGCGGTCTCGACACCGGGATCTCCCGTAATCATGATCACAGGGCAGCTCAATCCTCTTGCCCGGATCTCACGCAGGATATCGATTCCGGTCCCGTCCCCCAGAATGATGTCTGCAAATACCACATCGAAGCTCGTCTCGTTTATTCGGGCCAAAGCTTCGCTGCAGCTTTCAGCGGTCGCTACGCTATGCCCCTCGGTCGTGAGGAACCTTTCGAAGGTAAACCTGATCGATTCCTCATCATCGATTACAAGAATTCTCGCGCTCATTTTCCACCCCGTTCACCGCTCCTATTAGCCGGTAAATCAATTATGACCCTGGTAAATTCCCCTTTGGCGCTCTCGAAGCTGAGCTGCCCGCCATGATCCGTGATGATTTTTTGAGTGATGTTCAACCCGAGGCCGGTCCCTTTCCCGAACGGCTTTGTGGAAAAGAACGGCTTCGTCAGCACGGAGAGTTCATGGGCGGAAATTCCGACTCCCTGGTCATGAAATACGATGCGCACGTACGGGCGGCCACCGATAGTTACTTTCTCGCCGGTGATCTCGAAGCGTTTATCTTTATGCCTTCCGGGATACTTCTCGTTTAATGCATAGCGCGCGTTGTTTATGATATTTATAAAACCCTGCTGGATCTGCTGAAAGTTAGCGTCCACTTCAGGGAGGTCGTCTGGAAGATCTATCTTCAGGTCGATACTCTCCTTCCGGATTTGCGCCTGGATCAGGATAATGGCTTCTTCAAGAATTGCAGGGACGCGAGTGGGTCTTTTCTCTTCCCGCCCATCGCGCGCATAGGAGAGGAGGGTCTTTACAATGCGGCCGATACGCTCGCCTTCCTTCACGATGCGCTCTCCGATGTCCTTTTCCATGCTCTCAGGTCTGCACTCATTTATCAGGATTTGACCATAGTTTATGATGCCGGTGATGGGATTGTTGATTTCATGAGCAACTCCGGCGGCCAACTCCCCCAGTGAGGCCATATGACCTGCCTGCATCGCTTCTGCCTGCATCGCCATCTTTTCGGTAATATCACTCACAAGCAGGAGCACGCTGCTGACCCTCTCAGACTCTTTGATCGGAAAGGCCCTTATGTCCAGTACCGCCCCATTGTGGGTTATGACGGCGACTTCCTTTTCAGCAGTATCGAAACATCTTGTTATCGGGTTGTCCTCAGAGGGAGCAAGACCATCGTGTAACAATCTATAACAGTATTGCCCTACGGCATCGGATACCGTCTCATTCAACCCCGAAACATTTTCACCGTTTGTCCACAATACTTCCATTTCGGGAGAGAGCAGGATCAATGTATCGCTGATAGCATTAAGAAGAGTCTGAAATTCCTGTGAGAGTTTTCTAAACTTCTTTTCGTTCTCACTGAGCTGGGCCGTGCGTTCCTCCACCCTTCTTTCCAGCTCGTCATGAACCTTGCTGAGCTCCCCTTCGGCCTCTTTCCTGATAGATATATCCGTTACTGAAGTTCTGCATAACTCGGCGCCATCGATTTTTTGCACCCGGATACTGTCTAACTGTACATAACGTTCCGGGCCGTTCGGTCTTTGCAGTCTCAGTTCACAGGCTCGCCGTACGTTGGTCTTAAAAACCTGATCGAGGTGCGAGCGCAACCTGCCTCTGTCCGGCGCTGTTGCGTAAAGCAAAAGAGGGGTGTCGATGAGGCGGCCTCTTTCAATACCAAGCTGAGCGGCAAAGGTGAGGTTTGCTTCCAGGATGATACCCTCCCGATTCAAAGTGACGTAGCCGACCGGCGCAAAGTCATAGAGGTCGGAGTATTTTGCCAACGATTCGCCGAGTTGCCCCTGTGCCATACGCAGCTCTTCGTTCTGCATCTCCAACTCGATCTGATGAACCTGCAACTCGTGAACCAGCCCCGGGGAATCTTGTTCGGCCATTGTCCGAGCGATTTCGGTTGCCCTTTCTCTACTGCGCT
>JBKQLC010000024.1:0-3517 GCA_052147195.1 Syntrophobacteraceae bacterium | reverse complement strand
TCTTCGTGACCCTGGCGGGCCTTCCTGACCGCTCCAAACGCTAGTCTCACGAAGGGGCAGGAGAACACGAAGTTTGCTTGCTGCTATGCTGCGCTGAGCTTAAGTCGGGCTTAAGTTAACGGCATTGGGTCCGACCCCGACGAGTTTACAATGTTGACTCTGCCGAAACCCGAGGATGGTCATCTTCGAGGCGTTATTACGTGCAGTGGCAAGATCCGTTGACGTCCCTGAGCCTTGGCAGATGCCGAGTTTTGAGATTCGTTACGTCCAGGCCAAGAGATCCTGACCTTTTCGCAATGGCTCGTGTGTCCCTTGCCATGTCACAACCATGTCTCGGCCATTGACAATCCGCCACCCTGCAAGTATGGTTCTGTAGTTGATGTTGACAATGACGGAATGCTGGAGTGTGAGTGAAGATTCGCTTCTATATTGACCCGGAAACAGGTTTACCTCACATTTACAGGCATCAGGTGGTTGAGGGCGAGGTTGAAGATGTTCTGATCCGCCCGGGCGAGGATCGCCCGGGTCAAGAAGGCTCTCGTGTTGCAACCGGGCAGACAAGAGCGGGCCGGATGCTCCGGGTAATATATGTACCAGATCCGGTACCTGACAGCGTTTTTGTGATCACCGCATACGAATTGAGTGGCAAACCTCTCAAAGCATATAGGCGCAGACGTCGAGGAAGGCAAAGAACATGAAAAAGAGCGGATTTCCCAGTGGCTGGGACGAAGACAGGGTAAAAAGAGTTCTCTCCCATTATGAGAGCCAATCAGAGGGAGAGGCCGTTGCAGAAGACGAAGCGGCATGGGAGGATTCATCACAGACATTCATAGAGATACCTAACGATCTAATCCCCACCATACGTGAAATGCTTGCCAAGAGGTCGAGCAAGCCGTTAAAAGAGGAAGAGCGGAAAGATTCCGGAGCATAACATAGGGGGGAGCAGTGAGCTGTGAAGAGTGAAGAGTGAGTAGGGAACAGTGAAGAGTGAGCAGAAAAAGCTCGGCCAGAATGAAAAGGCTTATGAGTCCCTGAAGGAAAGCATGAATATCGGTACTGAAATCTGGGCCCCCGGCCCTGTCTATCGGGCTGGTAAACTACCTGGCCGATCACGATAAACTTCTGGACAAGGCAAATGAAATAGCCAAAAAAATTGCTTCAAAACCGCCCCAGGCGCTCCGAATGACAAAGCGGCTGATTCGAAACGCCCAGTACGCCACGCTGGAGCACGCAATGCAGGATGCCGCAGCCTTTCAGTCGTTGTGCCATTACACCGAGGACCATATGGAAGCACTCTCTGCGATGTTCGAAAAGCGCAAACCGCAGTTTCTCGGAAAGTGATTGGATTTAGAGCTCATACCGAGTTGCGTTCAAGACCGGGCGGGGATTGTTCGACGACAAAATTCTTCGACGGCAAAAGATCCCCGCCCCTACGGCATTATCGCGCGGATCATTCGTAATCGGCAGGTCGCGGGTTCAAATCCCATCGCCGGCTCCAGTTTTACGTTAATAGACCAATTCCCGGGTAAGCACCGGGTAAGCACGCGGATGCATTTCGAGCTTCTCCGGTCTTACCCTGCCGCTCTTCGCGTCAGGTCCGTTAGATTGTTCCTGAAGGCATAAGCCGCTATCATGCCCGGAAAAGCCCGAGCACAAAGCCCATATAATCGCGCCGCCGTGGAAGACGGCGCTACCGGGATATGCGATCGCCGCCTCAATATCCTAACCCGCATAATCTAATCGCGCCGCCCATATAATCGCGCCGCCGTGGAAGACGGCGCTACCGGGATATGCGATTGCCGCCTCAATATCCTAGCCCATAGCGCCAGGATGCCCCCACAATCAACTATCCCGCGCTGCCCTATTTCGGGGTGAGTATGTTCACGAGAAAGCCCGATTGTACCCCGGAAGACTTCCTGCCCCACGTAATGTTGGTTTTCGCATTATCTCACCATTCGAAAGGGGGGCGCCAAAAGGAGAAGGGAGCAGCGCTCAGGGAGGGAATCGAGTGCCCCGAGATCAGGGAGCAACTTCTTCAACAGGAATCTCGACATGCTACTGCTCTGTCAGCAACGCCGAGTTAACATATTCAAATCACATCAATGCCCAAAAAATTCTGCGGACGGGGTTTTCCCCGAGATACAGTCGGGAAGCCCCCCAGCTATCATTAAGTCCAGTTGAGAAGTAACTTTTGAGAAACCTTCTTATGATATAAGCCAATCATACATTATTAAGGGCCTCTGTCTGGAGTAAGCCATGAAGTGGACTTTCCCCAAAATGCAAATGTGATGCCTCCAAAGGGAATTTCAGGTATCCCTTTGGAGGCCCTCTCGCCTTTTTCCTCCATAGAACTTTTCTCTAAGTGAAAGTGCGCATTTCCGGATCATAGTTCTCAAATAATTCTTGGGACTTATGAGAAAAGGGGAGGAAAATTCCCATGAGAACGATCAATAGGTGGATTAATCCAGTCTCCGGCAAGCGTGAACGCAAGCACATCGGCCACTCTTGATGGATCGGCCTTGAACGGGTGGCGAAGGCGTCAGTAGCATGCCGGGAGGACTTGCAGTTCAAGAGCTTAAAGGAGGACCACGATGTCGGCAGAAAAGATCGAGTTGATCATTGAGGCGATTGAGTCCGGTAATCTATATCTTGCTTTGAATATGGCGAGATCGACCCTGGAAACCATGAACAAAGAAGGCGAGGTCAAGGAATCCAGCAGCGATTACCCGATGCCGGAATTAATGCTCTATTACAACGGCCCCTGAGGCGACTGGCGGGGCCCGGAGTGCGGGGAAACCATACTGAAGGTCTCCGCATTTCCGGGCAACCCCAGGAAGAACCTTTTCCGGGGAGGAATTTCATATGAGCTTCGAAGAGATTAAAGATACGATTATGAGTATGGATACAGACGAACAGAAGCGTCTGATCATGGAGGTGGTCTCGCAGGTGTGGGGGAAAGTGTCTGATGACGCATCCTTCGCTCTCAAACTAAAGGAACTGGTGGACAAATACTTTACCAGGCTTTACGGCGAAATTTCTTTATGAGGGCGTGTCTGTTGCCAATGTGAAGCCTCCAGGGGAATTGGAGGTATCCCTTTGGGGGCCTTTCCACCTCTTTTCTCCATAATACTTTTCTCGAAGTCAATGATAAATGGGGTCAGCCCTTGAAAGTGGAAACTGGCGAGGAAATTGGTGTAATGATTTTCTAATTTCAAGGGCTGACCCCTTTATTCCTACGTATTCGAAGAACTTAATAATGTCAATAAGCATTTTGTAGGTTATCTAATGATGATTAGACGTACCCAAAGGCGATACTGGAAGTCGTAAATTCAACGGCTTATGAGTGTCTCCAGGTCGACGGATTGCGATCTCTAAGAAGACAAAAACTTGTCGAACTGCCGGAATAATCAACCATCCGGTTCGTCCGCTTATTCATTGGCGGCCGCTTCCATCAACCAGGAGTACCGGCTCTGCAACAAGTTCCCCTTAGGTTGATGAGTTCTAGGTTATCAAAATC
>JBKQLC010000023.1:0-5107 GCA_052147195.1 Syntrophobacteraceae bacterium | reverse complement strand
GCCATTCAATAACAGTATTTGGGCGAATCTTCAGGTGGCGCGCAATTTCGACAACCCCTTCGCCCTCCAGACATTTCAAAATGATTTGGGCTCGTTCTACCAGGCGAGCTTCCATGGTTCGACTTTGAGCCCATTTTTTCAAAGTCCTTCCGTCTTCCTCCGTACATCTTGGTATCGGTGGTTTCTTGGGCATCGGGTTTCCTCCTTGCCCAAGAATTTACAATATAACTAATATTTATGCAAGTAAGCACTAGCCTCCTGAAGGTGGCCGCAATCATTAGGTTGACTTCTCAGTTTCATTGTTCCTCAACCAACAAGTGTAAGTCTAAGTAATCCGATTCGACGAATAAGGCCGCGAAAGCCTTTGTACCGCGTGAAAGCGGTAGAAGCTGCTTTGCGGCCTTTTTGCTTTTATGTCGATGGATGTTGGGGGTGGCCAGTGGACTTGCAGCTCTGGCAAAATCTCATTCTTACAGCCCTGGGTCATTTGGTGGTCGCGTTAGTCCTTTTGAACATCCCGCTCGCCGTCCACAGAATGCCCTGTTCTATCCGGATAAGATTGTTTTCCAGGCCGGTGTCCCTGGACCGGAGGAACAGGACGGCTGTGGAGGAGATTCCGCATCTATTACCGGAGCGTGAAAGAATCGACGTTTTGTTTCTGTTGGATTCAGGGGGGAGCCTGTAAGTCGGCCGTGTTGGCCCTCCGTTTTATACTGGGCAATTCGGGTTGGAAATCCATGCGAAACGAAAGGAGGTCGTTCGAGCAAGCATTCATGTCGGATAGAGAAAAGGAGGAGCAGGTCTTCCTCTGGACAAGGCATAAGACCTGCCCCTAGGGATGAGTTGGGAACCAATCCCCACGTTTCTTCTATCACAGAAGAGATCGTGAGGCAATGAGAGGGGCAATCGATGAAACCGGATCAGACTATTCCAAACGGTGGTCTCTCATCGCTCATGCGGCGCAATCACTGCCGGTTGGCTAAAAAGATCATCAACATCAACTCGGTAAAGGCAAGTTTAATCCTGTTGTTATTCATGCTCTGTCCGGTCTGTGGTTTCGCTGACGATAAAGCGGACGCCCCACTGGCTGTGGAAAGCCAGGCGGCAAATAGCGGCCAGGCAACCGATCAAACCGTTCAGAAAAAGGAGACGAAGAAAGATCAAACGCTCGAGCCAATTGTGGTTACAGCCACCCGAACACCACAATCGCTTTCGGATGTCCCGGCCGCCGTATCGGTTGTAACGAGCGAGGACATTGAAAGCAGGAACATCCAGAGAGTTGACCAGGCCGTCAACGCACTCCCCGGGGTGTTCGATTTTAGCCAGGCGCAACTCGATCAACTCGGGTTCATCGAGATACGCGGATTACAGGGTTTTCAAAGAAACCTGGTGCTCCTGGACGGCGAACCCTTAAACCAGGCCTTTGCCGGGGTTGTAAACTGGAATTCGCTTAACCCTTTAGATGTCGCGAGAATCGAAGTCGTCCGCGGCCCTTTCTCATCACTGTATGGAGGAAATGCAGAGGGCGGCGTCATCAATATCATCACTAAAACGCCTCAAGAAAGGGAAATCACCGTTCAGAGCGGATACGGTTCGTACAACACCTGGAACGAATACGCCTCATACGGAGACAAACTCTGTAACCGGTTGAGCGTTCTTGCAAGCTTCGGCTACACGCAAAGCGATGGATACCCTAACATTCCTGTCGTGGCATTCCCCGCGGGGTACCTTGGAGGGACACCAATCCCCGTCCACGGGGCCATCCCGTCGGTGACCCCCTATGGTAACTCCGCCTATATCATCGGCAACTCGGGGGACTACAACTGGTGGACTCAATCGGCAAGCCTTAAGCTCGTGTACGACCTGGATCCGGACTCAAAGGCCACCTTCTCGTACAGAAACAACCAGTATGGTTTCGGATACGGCAGTCCACAAAGTTTTCTGAGGGATTCTTCCGGCAATACCATCTTTTCAAACGCGGGCGTCAACGGCGTTCCGATCTCCGTAAATGGCATTTGGCCGTTAACAGCCTCGGATTGGGTCGCTAACAACGACAAAGGCACTTACATGGAGAACATCTTTCATGGAGACTATCAGACAAAATTATTCGGTGATGCCGCTCTTAAAATCTCCGCGGGCTTCATCGATACTCCGAACAACCACTATGACGAGCCATCGCCAAACGGACCGTCCAACTCGTTCTACGGACCGGGGCTGATTTACGCGACTTCTTCCGAGATGTTCAACACGGATGTGCAGCTCTCCCTTCCTCTCTGCGAAAAACACCTGCTGACCTTTGGCGCCGCATTTCGCTACGACGAAGCCGACCAGCCGGTAACAAATCTCACTAACTGGCAAGAATCCGGGACACAGACCAATCTATATTCCGATTCGAGAGGCAAAGATACCATCTATTCGTTATACACGCAGGCGGAGATAGCCCTGCTCCGCAATCTTACCCTGTATGCCGGCGTGCGAGGCGACTACTGGACAACTTTCGACGGCTTTACCGAACAAGTCGCACAACCAAGTGTAGGTGTGCCGGGGTTTGCCACGCAAAATGGATCAGAGAGTGAGTTTAAGGCAGACCCCAAGGGATCGCTTGTCTACAAACCCTGGGACGGCACCACGTTCAGGACCTCGGTAGGAACAGCCTTTCGACCTCCTACCGTATACGAGCTATACACAACATGGATAGCCAGTGGTTTTGGCTTTTTGGCTAATCCCAAATTGAATCCCGAGACAACCTTCGCATGGGACATCGGGGTGGAGCAGAAGCTGGGAAGCAGCACTGTTTGCAAACTCAATTATTTTAATAACCATATAGACAATTACATCTATGGGAACTTTGTCGGCACGACTCCCAGCGGCATTTACCTTTATCAGAATATAAATGCCGGCAGGGCTGAGACTGACGGTGTGGAATTCGAGATCGAGAACAAACCGATGGACTGCCTGAAACTGTTCGCAAACACCACATACACTCACAGCGAAATGCTCTCTAATAGCGTTGATCCGATGTCTGTGGGGAAACAATTGCAATATGTTCCCGACTGGATGTTCAACGTGGGCGGAGAGGTGACTTACCGGAAGTTTACTTTTACGCTGACCGGCCGCTACGTGGACAAACAGTTCGGCAACGCCGACAACACGGACAAGGTATCCGGGGTATTCGGCTCATACGACAGCTATTTTGTGCTCAATTCCAAGATTCAGTACAAGTTGACCGACAGGGCGACGCTGTTTTTTTCAGTAAACAACATGCTGGATGAAAAGTACTTCACTTACTACCAGGCCCCCGGGGTCCAGTTTTTCGGGGGAGTGACGGCAAAGTTCTAATGAAAAATGTTTTAGTTTTCGTGCAGGCAGCCATTCTCTTTTGGGCCGTTTCGACCCCGGCGAATGCTTTCGCATTTACGGTCAAAGATGCAGCTGGAAATGCCGTTGAAATCACCCCGCCTGTCAGCAGGGTGGTGTTTCTTTCACTTTATGAACTCATCCCGGTATTCGATGTTTGGGACCGGGTGGTCGGATTGAACCGCTGGGCATTCGACAATGAGCTTTTGCAAAGGTTTCCGCAGCTAAAGGAAATCCCATCGGTAGGCACTGCGGATACGGTCAATATCGAAGTTTTGCTTGCTCTTCATCCAGACCTTGTGATCACCTGGTCCTATAAACCCGAAGTTGACGATTTTCTGGTCCGAAGAGGCCTCAAAGTCATCTCGGTTTACCCGGACAGCCTGGAAGAACTTTACGCACTCCTCGATCTATGCGGAAGGCTTTTCCTAAAAGAAGACCGGGCTCGCGAAATCAGGTCCCTCATGGAAAGGAGCCTTGCCGGGACCGCATCCGCTGTATCGGCAATTCCAGCGAAAAATCGGCGCAAGGTCCTCTGGCTTTGGGGAAAGCCGACGATTGTAAGCGGAGGAACAGGTCTTCAGCATGAACTGATCAAACTCACAGGCGGGATCAATCCTGCAGAAGGGATTAAAACGAAACACCCGGAAGTTTCCATGGAATCGATTGTGAGTTGGGACCCGGATGTGATTTTCATTTGGGGGAGTGCCCGATACGGACCGGAGGAACTCCTTGCCGGTCCGCAATGGAAGAGCATCAAGGCAGTCAGGGACGGCAAAGTTTTCAAGGCCCCTGACCTGACCACCTGGTCCCCGTCAATCTGTAGTCTGGCGGTTTGGATGGCCTGGAAAACCTACCCCGAGCACTTTGACCGAAAGGAGATCGCGGAAGATGTCCTGCGGTTTAATCAAAAATGCTTCGGAATCCCGATCGAGGGTTTTGCTTTCGATTAATTGGACGTGCCTGTGAAAAGAAAATTGATCCTTTTCAGCGTTGGACTTTCTCCTTTAGTTTTTGCCTGTATTTCTCTTTTATGGGGAGCATACGCCATTGCCCCCTGGACGATAGCGAAGGTGTTATTCTATAAGGTTTTTCTTCTGAAATCAGCCGATGCCGGAATGGAGCTGTCCATACTCTGGGATATCAGGCTGCCCAGGATTATTTTGTCCGCACTCGTCGGGGCGGCCCTTTCCGGAGCTGGAGTGACGCTGCAGGGAATATTCCGAAATCCGCTGGTCGATCCTTTTATCTTGGGCCTGTCATCCGGGGCGGCATTCGGATGTGCTCTTTCCGTAGCTCTTTTTCCACAGTTTCCGATCCAGGCGGCGGCTTTTGTTTTCAGTCTAATAGCCTCTTTTACGACTTACATGCTGGCCAGGAGCCAGGGTGAAATATCCCGGCTCCATCTTGTGCTCTCCGGAATAGTGATCTCCGCTTTTTTCAGCGCGCTGGTTTCCATACTCAAGTTTCTCGTCGACCCCCATAAGCTGGTCAGCATCGTCTACTGGCTCATGGGCAGCTTCTCCCTCTCCGACTGGTCATCGATTGGGGTTGCATCTTTAGGAATGATCGTGGCCTGTGTGCCTCTGATACTCATGAGATGGCGTCTCAATGCGCTTTCCATGGGCGAGGAGGAGGCCAGGTCACTGGGGATCCCCGTGGAAAGAGACAGATTAATATTTATCGGCGCTGCTTCGCTTGCGGTGGGCAGCGCCGTGTCGGTGAGCGGCATTATCGGCTGGGTTGGGCT
>JBKQLC010000022.1:0-30109 GCA_052147195.1 Syntrophobacteraceae bacterium | reverse complement strand
GTAAGCGAAATATTGGTCAGACCGTCGGTTATCTGCAGGTGCGCATCGAAGGCCTCCCGCTCCATCGTCATCTGCTGATCTATCTCCATCTTCACGTGCGCGCAGATTGAGGCGTCATCTGCGAATGCAATGAAAGGGGCGGCAAACAGCAATAACAGAACGGCAAACGCAATTCGCATCGAAGGCCTCCCGATTTTATTCGCTGGGACTTTCACGCACATGGAATTGATCCTCATGGTCCGGACCTGACTTGTTAAAGGCTTACCTTAGTTTTCATGCACCCGTGTAAAGAATGCGGCCCAAAGACTGCCATCTGTTAATTTTCCTTTTTCAATGGGTGACCCTGTTTTACTCGCTCGAAGGCTGAGTACCGCTGGCGGCCGCGCAGAAGGAACAGCAACTGCGCCGCCGAAGCACGGGAACCCCGTGGCGACGTCGGAAAAAGCGGTGATTTTCGCAAAAGCATCCAGCAGCAATTGCATCGCAGTCCCTGTAGATAGACGCTGACTTAAAGCAGCAAAAAAAGCGGCCCCTTTTGAGATATTGGTTCAGTAAATTCAAGCACTTATCAAAGCCGGCAACCGAACTATCCTTGTGCTTCCAATTAGTTCGTTCGGCCCGACCTCCCTTCACCTTTATCAATACTGACAGTTGAACTACACAGGTGGTATCAATGGCTTAATTCGTCCCAGCCTTCTCGTTTCCCGACATGGCTTTATTTTCGCTTTCTACCAGTTCGCGAAGTTTTTTGACGAGTTCGTCATTCCCGTACGGTACTGATTCAATCATTCTAGTTCTTGTACAGCGACTTGCTGTGCCATTCTCAGCAGCGAAAACGACATAGTACTCCCATATGACAGTTGAAGGTGCGCAGTTACCCGCATGATACAGTACGGTGTTTTCGATCGGGTTACCCTTGAATGACTCCTCTATTTGAAATGTGACTTCGATATAAATGTCTTCCCCCTTTTGTTCTTCACTGTATATTGGCTTTGCTGAAGCTGACACAAGTCGCCCTACAAAAACGTTCTTTGCACTTTTAAAATCTTCTTGTAAACTCTGTGACAAACATTCACAGGCAACTGCGTCGACAGCATATGCGCTTATTAAAAGAGTGCATAAAATAAAAGCACATTTCGCTGGGACTTTCACGCACATGGAATTGATCCTCATGGTCCGGACCTGACTTGTTAAAGGCTTTGCCGAGCTTTCACATCTTCCCGTAAAAAAAGCGGTCTTGGCATTGCTGATCGGTAATTTTCATTTCAAGATGCCCCTTATTTTCTGTGACCGCTATGTGAATGTTGGTTGGGTCACCCGGAGACAGCATGCCAGGAAGTGACCTTTGGATTCGAGTCAGGTGCTTTTCCTTTTTCATGGCCTGACCTCTTATCTTTCTTTCGCTTAGAATGACCATTCTTGTGACGAAATAGTCGTTTTAAGATCTTCGCTGGTAAACCTCCCCACGCTCGGATCGTAGTACCTTGCCCTCATGTAGTAAAGGCCGTTCGGCTCGGCCATAACCCCGTATTGGCCCACGAATTTGAAGGGTTGGGGAATTGATTGTTGCTGGTTTCATCGGTTATCCCTTAACCATCCTAATCCCTATTTCCCAGAATATGGATTTACATCTAACTTTTCATTAGCTATAAGTCTATCTTTAAGATCTATGGGGTTCGTTAACTCCAATTTACCTAATAAAGAGGTATAAATATCGAAATCTGCATCTATAATATTAGGATGATAAAATTCAAACACCCAAACTAGTTCACTCTTTTTAATTGGGTTAGTACTTATTCTAACTTTTTTTAATTGAAAATATTTTATCGAAGTGCCGACAAGTGTCTCAGCAGTTTTCTTAGCGTTTAAATAAGAAAAACAAGACATCCCAATAACGATAACAATTAGAATAATCCATACATATCGAGTAACAACATAGATTCTATTTGTCAAACCAACCTCCTCTTCTAGTTTTTCCTAAACAATCTCTCACCTTATTCGCAATTCTGATTGCATTTGATTCATTTTGTCCATAAAAGCCATTTTCTGCATCAAATCCATGTCCTAGCAGTTCATGAGCAAGAGTATCGGGACCTCCAAAATATGGAGTTCCAGGTCGCTTGGTAAAAAAAGGAGGGCTGTAAAAGAATGTTGTCTGATTAGGATCCTTTAGGACTGGGTCAAGTTCAACTAATCCATTTTTATATTGACCAGCTCGAATCATATTATCAGTAAACTTTATAGAGTATATATTTGTGCTATCCCTAAGTGTTCGTAGCCGATTTTTAACTTCAGAATCACAGCAATCTCCAAGAGTATCAAGCCAAGAATAAAGAACCGCGTTTTCTTCTGGGCTTCCTAGTACATTAACGCGTAACCCCGAAGGATCAATCCAGTTAACCGGATTCCCGGCAACATATTCGTAGAGGTTAACGGTGCCCCCTGCAAACCCAATCGGGTCTTCGCTGATGTACCTCCACACCACCGGGTCATAATCGCGATGGAAGTTGTAATGCAAACCAGTTTCCCCATCATAATATTGGCCAGGCAGGCGGAGGTTGTTGTTGATAAACGATACGAGCACCTGCGCCTGACCGAACGCATCGTACGTGGCCGACCAGGCCACAGCGCCCGTAGCAGACGTTATCATCTTTGGGGTGCCTAATGCATCGTTCTGATAGAAATAAAATTGGCCGCCCTGCCTCATGAAAAGCGGATCGCCTCCCCATGTGCTACCAGGTTTGTAGCCATAGCTGGTTATTTCCTGCCCGGAGGCGTCGTATTCGCCGGCCAGGCCTTCATCGGCGTAAATGTAGTAAGTCGTTGCACCGCCGGCATTCTTCCACAATCTGTGGCCGAATGGATCATAATAATACTGGGCGACCACCGTGCCGTCTGTAGTCCCTACGCTAACCAGCCTGTTTTCGGCATCGTAGAAGAAGTTGGTAGTAATTCCGCCGATAGTCCTCGTGGCCATATTTCCGTTTGAGTCCCATATCTCGGTGTCGGAACCGATAGTGAGCAACTGGTTGTTCGCATCGTATGAATAAGAGAGATTTTCTGTCCCGGAGGAAGTCCTGTTGCCGACCGGATCGTATCCGAACTGTTCGTTCGGCAAGTTGGGCCTTTGCGCCTGGGTCAGCCGGTAAATGCTGTCATAGGTGTAGTTGTATGCTCCGGACTCGGTCTGGTTGGCGAGGACGTTGTTTACCTTGTCATAGGTTAGCGTATGGTTCATGATTAGGTTTTAGCCGGGGTCCAGGGCCTGAATGTTGGTCGGGTACATAAATTCGTTATAGGCGTATGTTCTTGTCGTGCCTCCGGGAAGCGTTATCCGGGACGGGACGGCCCAACTGTAGGCGTTGTACGTGATTGCGCTGCTGTCCGGCAGAGTGACGCCGGAGAGCAGATTGGCCTGATCGTAATTGTACTGGTAAATATCTCCGCTGGGTCCGGTAAAGGTCTTCTTTGCCCCATTTCGGTAATAGGCATATGAGTATGAGAGTTGGTAGGGATTAAGGCCACCCACGTTACCGAAGTTCACCGTTTCTGAAGTCTTACGGTAATTCTGGTCATATTCGAACTGGCCCGAAGCTGTTCCATCGCCCCAGGTAAGGAGCTTGCCGACGTTGTTGTAGGCGAATGTGACCGTGCTTGCCGGCACACTCACGGTGGAGGAGTAGCTAATCGAGGTCCGCCTGCCGACGGCGTCATACACGTATGCCGTCACCTGGCCTATGGAGTCCGTCCTGCTGATGAGGTTGCCGGCTCCATCGTACTGGTATGTCGTCTGCTGGCCCAAGGGCTTTACTTCCTTCACCAGCCGGTTGGCCCTGTCATACTGAAATTGAGTCGTGGAACCATTGGCGTCCGTAACCCCGATCACATTGTTCCGGTTGTCGTAAGCATACTGGGTCACGTTGCTAAGGCTGTCGGTCGCCGTAACCTTGCGGTTCAGTCCATCATATAAGAAACTGGTTGCATTTCCGGCTTTGTCCGTCAGGGTTATAAGGTTTCCCGCCGAATCGTAAGTGAAGAAAGCCGTATTCCGGTCCGCGCTGTTCAGGACGTCCGTCTCCTGTGTCTCCCTTCCTCGGGCATCATAACCGGAATAATGCATGAACTTCTGCGCTCTGCATCCAAACAGCATGTTGGGATCAGATTTTTGCCCGAAAAGCCTCTGGTGAACTTCCGAACCCCCAACAGCATACAATTTCCCCCGTAGAATACGCAAGTGCAACGTGAATGGGACTGGTTTTTGCAATTTTAGGGCATACCACCTCCCCGCAGTTGGTGGATTCATTCCGCTGTGCCACTGGATGGCGGGCGTCAGGCGAACAAGATACGATAGTAACGGGCGAGGGAAAAAGCCGACGCGACATGGACGCGTGAGGGCCTCGGCGCGCAGGCCCTCTCCATCGTCTCGCTCATCTGAGTACCGGGGGGCCTATGCTTACCCTGATGTTTTGCGGTTTACATACGCTGCCATTGAAATACAAGCCGACTTGCTTTATGTTGCAGCGGTTATGCTTCCTTAACTGGACGCAAAGGTAATCAGATATCGCGCCAAGATGCAATGAGGATCGGGGTAATATTTAGATCGATACCAGGATATTTCTGAGTCAAGGATTGAGCTTGGATATAAATTCAAATCAACTTTGCTGTGGCGATGGAACAAAAAAAACGATCGGGCAGGCACCTCATGAGAAACTTTTGGATGTGATCAAATCCATTTGCCGTTTTATCCCTTCAAACGGTTTCTCCTGGGTTAGCCTCGATAAAATGACTCTTCTTGACAAGGCTTGTAAACGGACGGAGCTCGAGGACCTTGGCTGTGACTCGTTTCAAGAACCTCTTGGAGTCCTTCTCAAATCCCTCGAATCTGACGCGCATCTGAGTTTCATCGGACGGGTCTGCGCTCACAGCGACATCCTGCGCATGCTTTGCAACCGTCTTCGTCTGCAGGAAGATCGAAGGCTTCACCCGCAGATCGCCGACCAGATCATCAAACGTCCGCTTTTCATTATGGGACTTCCAAGAACCGGCTCAACCCTGCTGCATGCTCTACTGGCCCAGGATGTTTCATGCCGTGCACCGCAGACCTGGGAGGTGATGCATCCGTCTCCGCCCCCCGAGAGGTTTTCTTACGACCGCGACCCACGCATCGCCATAAATGCCAGAGAACTGAAATGGCCCGGCATTATCATGCCCGGCTTTGAGAAGGTCCATCTGATCGATGCCCAACTCCCCCAGGAGTGTATTGCCATTACAGCGCATTCCTTTATCAGTTACCTTTTTGAATCCATGTACTTTGTTCACTCCTACAGGGCCTGGCATGACGGCCGGGATAAGCGCCCCGCTTATGAATGCCACAAACAATTCCTCCAACATCTGCAGTGGCGCGCTCCCGGAACTCACTGGGTGCTCAAAGCTCCAAGCCACTTATTTGCGCTGGAAAGCCTGTTGCAGGTCTATCCCGATGCGAGGATTGTCCTGACCCATCGTGACCCGATCAAAGTCCTGGCATCATGCGCAAGCTTTACCGAAGTGCTGCGGGGCTCTTTCACCGATTGTCTGGACAGGAAAAAGCTCGGTGTCGAGATAGCGCGGCACTGGGAAAGGGGTGCAGGCCTTTCCATCGATTTCTGCAAAAGTAACGGCAATTCGCAGGGGCGTATTTTTAACGTGTTGTATGCAGACCTTGTTAGAGAGCCAATGGCCTTGGTCCGGCTCATTTACAGGCATTTTGACATGGAACTTACGAGCGAAACTGAGATGGCGATGCAGCGCTTTTTGGCCAAAAACCCCAAAAACAAGCATGGAGTGCACCGTTACTCTCTTGATGAATTTGGATTGGATCGCGATGCCGAAAGGCGCAGCTTTGAGTTCTACACTAATTTTTTCGGGATCGAGCCCGAATCGTAATATTGTGACCTCCTAACGGCGCCTTGCTCCATAATCTATACCCGGAGGAAAGCAGCCGCTGATTTTTCTGGAGATAAGAGATCATGCTTGAAAACTCCCCGACCCGGGCGGCGGTAGTTGTTTGAGTGCCTTCCGCATCAGCTCGCGTGTGAAAAAGACGGCCTCGTGGCTGCTCGGCGCCGGACTGCTTGCCTGGCTCGTCGTGTCCAGCGGCATTGGTTCGATTCTTGCCGACTTATCGCGCGTGGGACCGGGGTTGCTTGTAATCCTGGCTCTGGAATTCGTGATCGATGCCCTCGACACGCTTGGGTGGTGGTTCACACTTCCGGTTGGTCAACGCGCGGGGGCCTACCGCCGGTTGTTTTGGGTGAGGTGCGCCGGCAACGCACTCAATGAATCAACTCCGGCAGCCTCGGTCGGAGGAGAACCTGCGAAAGTCATGCTGCTGAGCGGGCGAATTTCCACTTCCGCCGCAACCGCAAGCTTGCTTGCTACGAAGGTTTGCTTCTGCTTGAGCACGGCGATCTTCATCATAGCCGGGATGGCCGCCGTATGGTCGAGGCTGAGTCTCCCGCGGGACATTTCGTTGGCGCTGCTTTTGGGCTTTATTTTGATGTTGATTGGAATCACGACGTTTGCGATCCTACAATTGCGAGGCATCGGCGCCGGTACGGTCAGAGTTTTGAGACGCCTGCGAATTCCGGATCATTGGCTGGCGTTTATCGAGTCTTCGTCGCATGACATCGATGCCCACCTGAGTGACTTCTACCGTGCCAGGACCGGCGATCTGGTTCGCTCCGTGGGAGCGCATCTGTGCGCCTTGGGCTGCACTACTATCGAGATACTGCTGATGATGAGATGGTTGGCGCTCGGTTTCGATCCGATAGCTGCTCTCGGCATCGCGGCGTTCTCCACGCTGATCGCGTTTGTCGCCTTCGCCGTTCCCGCTTCGCTTGGTGTCCAGGAAGGCGGAAAAGTCCTGGTTTTCTGGGCGCTCGGTCTGCCGCGTCCCGCGGCTATGGCCGTAGGGATCGCATTCCGCCTCACTTCGTTGATCAAAATAGCCGTTGGCCTCGTCGCTTTCGTCCTGCTTCAACATCGGTTACCGGATCTGCCGAATCCGACCGGGGGTTGAGAATTGCTTCCATTGGTGATAAGTGCACAGAGATGCTGGTCTGCTTTCTTTCATGTTTAACTTGGGAGCAACTGTGGTAAAGAAACTATTATGAAATTATTAATTATCCAGCCTTCCCGATATCAAAGCAAACAGGATCTAAAGCCATACAAAACCAGGAAGAGAAATCTTGTCGGGTTGGCACTGCCTTATCTTGCTGCACTCACTCCAAGAGAATGGGATATCGAGTTAATCGATCAACAGTTGGAGGACATTGACTTCGGCGCCCGCGCAGATTTGGTCGCCATTACCACATGGACGGTCAATTCGCTGTCCGCCTATGAAATAGCCGGCCGGTTCAGGGCGAGGGGGACGCCGGTGATAATGGGCGGACCGCATACTTTCTTTTTTGCCGAGGAAGCCGCACAACATTGCGATGCCGTGGGAATCGGGGAAGGAGAGAAGATCTGGCCGCAAATGCTGGAGGATGCCTCAAACGGCCGCCTCCAGAAATTCTACCGTGCCGAAAGGTCACCCGATCTGAGAAGTCTGCCCTTTCCCCGGTATGATCTGGTGAATTTTGAAAAGTACAGTTATTTCAAAACTTTCTCTGTTCAAACCTCGCGCGGGTGCCCCTTCCGCTGTGACTTTTGCTCTGAGCGTTTCTATCTGGGCAAACAATACCGCTATCGCCCGGTAGACGACGTCATAGGGGAATTGAAATACGGCAAGATCAAGAACGTCTTTTTTGCCGACAGCACATTCGGCGGCAAAAAGTCCCATACCATGGAACTCATGGAGGCGCTCATTCCTCTCAAGCTGCGATGGTCAGCTCTCTGGTCGTCGTATTTATGCCGTGATCAGCGCTTCCTGGACCTTGCCAAACGCAGCGGACTTCTGCACGTCAATATCGGTCTTGAGACCGTCGATATGGAAACACTGGCCGGAATGAATAAGAAAACAAACAACATCGGCTACTACAAAGAAATCATCAACAATCTAAGGAAAAGAGGGATCAGCTATTCTTTCAACCTGGTGCTTGGCTACGATACCGAACATGAGAACACTTGTGATCTAACCCTCGCCTTCCTCAGAGAAAACAAGGTGCCTGCGGTCTACTTCAACATCCTGACTCCACATCTTGGGACGCCCCTGTACGACCGAATGCAAAGTGAAGGTAGACTCATTAACCCCGGCGATATAGGCAGGTGGCCCGGCTTGATCTGCTATTTCAGGCCGAAAAACTGCACTCCCGCGGAGCTGGAGGAAAAGGTCAAGAGAATGTACCGGGAATTTTACAGCTTAAAGTCAATGGTGAGCCGGCTGGGATTACCCACGAGTACAGCCGATTTTGCCTCCTGGACGATCAATCTTTCTCAAAGGAGAATGTTCAATTCCGATTCTGAAAATTTCGACAATTACTGAACTCATGCAACCTCGATTTTAGCCCACAACCGCTCGCTGCCGCGCCAGTCAAAAGTATATTCCTCATTCTGTATCGTGCGCAAAATCTGTCCCATCTTCCGGGTATTTTTCTCCAGGTATGGCCCTCTCGGGGACCATGAATGTCAGGATTGCGGGCAGAATAACGATCGCAGCCAGCAATACACACAAACTTCCCTCACATGCTACGAAACCGAGGCTGAAAATCCCCCGGTGCTGGGAGACCATCAGAGAGCCAAAGCCAATGGTTGTACTCAACGCGGCAAGTATAACCCCTTTCCCCGTACTGAAGGGAAGGTGTCCAGGGAGGGTGTTCCCCTCTCTCCAACGCTGAAGAATGATTATCCCATATTCGACTCCCGCTCCCACAACGAGAGGCATGAACATACTGTTGGCCATGTTGAACTGGATCCCCGCCCATCCCATAATTCCCACGGTCCATAGAGACCCCAATGCAAGCGGGACAAGTACAGGCAAGACGAGGCGCATACTCCGGAATGCCAGCATGAGCATGATAAAGATAGCCAAGACGGAATAAATGGAAGCCTTGATACAGGCGCTCCTCAGAGCGTTGGCAAAAACATAAAACGACACGGGGCTTCCGATCACCTGCGAGTCCACCCGCCGGATATCATTAACGAAACGGCTGAGCGTGTGCTCTTCGAAAATGGATTCTTTCGGAAATATTTGGAGCAGATACGTCCCGTCATGCAGAAACCGGTCTCTGATAAGCTCCGGGAGGTCCTGGATCGTCATAGCCGAAGTATTGGCCCCACTGTCGAGTAGATTCCATTTGCTTACTGCATCTTCCGAAAAGCGTTTTCGATATTCGAAAAGCGGCCTTTCGGCATCAGGCGAGTCTTGAAGCAGTTCGATTATCCCCCGGGCAAGGGCCCTCACCTGAGTTATCTGCTCAATGACCGGTTTGCCGGCTCCCCAGAGCCTGGCCTGGTCATCCTGCATCTTGAAGCTGATTCGTTGAAGGATATCGATGAATTCTCCTGAATCATCCAGGTTATCCTGCAACGCGATAGTTCTCACGGCGGGAAACTCCCGGCTCAGGGAGTGAACTATTGGAATCTTCTCCTCCTGGTCTTCGGGCAGGAACGAAAAAACACTCTTCACCTGCCCTACCGAAGCCAGTTTTAGAAGCGCTTTGGATTTTGTCCTGACTTCTTCAGGCGAGAAACAAAAAGCAGCGGCAAACATGGGAGATTGTTGCGCGTTATCGATGAGCGTCTTTTCCCAGATCACCGACTCTGCCTTGGCGGATTGCAGGCGCAAAGGATTGGGATCAAAATAAACCAGGCGGGCGCCCCAGATGCCGAGCATGCTGATGAGTGCTGCACCTGCCAGTATGTATCGCGCCTGGTGCGGCTTGAGGTAAAACAAATCCTTCGGGGAGGGCGAAACCACCCCGGGAAGCCTTTTCGCTGACTTGCCGTCCACGCAGATACTCAACGCAGGCAGTACACTGAATGTAGCAATCAAAGTGAAAATTATCCCCATGCCTGTGACCAGTCCCATTTCCACAACGCCCCGGAAACCGGTCAATATTAGTGGCAGGAAACAGAGCGCTCCACTCAATGCCGCCAGAAAGATACCATAACCTGAGCGTTCACTGACCCGCGCAAGCACCGCCCGCGTGTCCGGGTCTCCAAAACTCTCCTCCTCAAAGCGTGCTAACCAATGGATCCCATAATCCACACCCAAACCGCAGAGTAGTGGAGCGAAGACCACCGAGAGGATATTCAGATGACCGATAAAGAGCGTGGTCCAGCCGAATGTCCAGCAGAGTCCGGCAATTAGAGTGATGGTTTGAAGGCAGGGCCGGCGGAAGCTGCGAAAAAAGACCACCATCAGAATGAATACCCCGGCGAGGGATAGCCACATCGCGACTGCCATATCGGCAGAAACGGTACTGACTTCATCGATCCTGAGCGCTTCCTGGCCTGTCACTCCGGCCTGTATGCCGGGAAAGGAAGCCCGTGTATCTCGAATCAGTTTTCTCAACTGAACCAGGGACCCCCTGGTGCCCAGGAAACCGCTTTCCGTTGAGTTGGGCACTACGAAGGCAAGCAGGTAACGTTTATCTGCTTCCCAGAAATAGCCTGCAAGCTCAGGGTCATAGCCGGCATTTACAAAGAAGGAGGACCATGGAGACCTGAAGCCGGGCGCACCATGGAGATAACTCTGCATTCCTTCGAGTGTTGCAATGAGAAAGCTTAGGTCAAAGGGCGCTTTGTTGCTGGTTTTCTCGTCGAGTTCTTTGTTATCCAGAAAACCGGTGAAAAGTTCACCAACCATTCGGGAAGACATTTCCTTATTGACGAGCTTGAGAAATCCGAGCAACTCGGGGGTTTGCGAAAACCCATGAACAAGTTGATGGTGCTGGTCGACCTTTTCCTGGAGACCGAGCAGGTCCTGCTTCTCCAGGTACAGTAGCTGCCAGGATTTGAAGGAGTCCGGATCTATCCGGACAATGACATCTTCGAAGTGCCCCTTATCCTCCTTGATTCGGGAGGAGAGTTCCTTGATGAAGCATACGGCCTGACTGGGCGCGGGGGCTTGAATAACGACCGTGAGACTACTCGTTCCACCCATTCTGAACGGGTCGAGCATGTTGCTTAGTCTGATCAAAGGATGGTCTATCGCGATCAACTCGAGTTGGTCGGTCACCATTTCCAGCTTTGCAGCGGTAAAGACAATCGATGCAAAAGCCAATGCACCTGCCACAGCCAGAATCGAACGCGGCCGGGTCAACACCCACGATACCCATATCTGCAGTAGTCGTGATAACAGGTTCATTCTTGAGCCGTGATCTCCCATCTCCCCCATTACACTCTTTCCCACCGGGCTTTAAGCTGGAGCCTGCGCCTGGATGGTAACAGCCGGATCGGTGGCGGTGGCGTCCATACATCACTATGAGCACGGCTCGACTCGACTCGACGGCGCGCAGCGTGTGGTGAGCCGCGGGACCATAACTCTGCCGGTTCACGATAGGGCCGAGCGGGTGCATCGACAAGACCTCGGCAGTTTATTATTGGCTTCTGCAGATATTCCAATTGCCGCTCATTTGGCTGATCGGCTGATGAGCAGGTAAAGTCTGCAATTCGCCCGATGATCAACTCCTTATCGCATACCTGGATCGCATGAGCAGATGTGAACAGACCCGGATGAACGGACCCGCATCGCCAACAAGGGTAACCATATCCTTTTCATACGTAAATCAAAATCCAAACGGCAGGCCGGTCCAGTTTTTGGCAAGGAGGGTTCACTTTTGCTGAACCTGAGCTGGCTGCGGCTTAAAGGATTTGCAACGTACAGTGGAGAGTTTAGGTGATCCAGTTCCTTCGGATTCCACGTCGGGATGGATACCCTTGCCCACCCGGTTAACAGTTTCCCTGTAGGGCCTGTAGAGGACTTGCACCTCCAAGTGAACAGGCCCTGCCGGGCGCGCAACCGGAGAAAAGGGCTAAGCGATCTATTGCAAAGCCCTTCTCCTTGTGGTGTCGGCGGGACCGCCTTCCAGGGGGATGACCCAGTAACCCTCCTCCAGTGGCCACCTCTGACGGAGCTAACGAGTTTGAAGGGCACGAGGAGCGTTGCCCATGCGGGCGCCAGCGACTTTGCCTTCGACAAGCCATTACCCACCCTGACAGGCCCCCCATGCGGGCACCAGCGCCTGTAGCCTGTGCACTCCATCCAGGTATTGTTTCAGGGCATTGTCAGCTTTGGTCAGCGGCTGGACTTCGTTCGCTGGTAAATGCTTCGACTGCAGAAGGGTCTTGACGTCGCTCTGGAAGCCCGTGGCAACTCTGTCGGCTTCGTTGAGATCACAGGATACATTTTGCACCGCCGGAACGAACGTGCTCAGGTCCGTCTGGTCCGTACCAGCCTCAGCGATGGCGGCCATTGAGAATACGTCGCCTTCTATGTCCACTAACCCCTCGGCTAAGGGACTCAGATTCTCGGCGAGCGTCGCCAGCTTCTTGTACCCGGCCAACTCGTCTGCTGCATTTTTGACGTTCTGCACGGCGGGGAGGAACAACCCGGTCAGGACCGTGATCATCGCGGTCACCATCAGCAACTCGATGAGAGTGAAACCTTTTCGGCCTTGGACTGCTATTCGTTCTTTCATTGTGTGTCTCCTTTGCTCGGAGAGATTATAAAAAAAGGGTTTTCGACGATTAGACTGCTGTCCATCCGGAAACCTGGTATAGCTCCCAGGGCGAATGGATTTGAGGTTTTCCATTTTCCGCCAAGGATCTATGTAGGTATGATTAAACATCATGTTAGAAATTGTCAAAACATGAGAATTACTGCCAATTCTTCCATGCTGCACTTTGTAATGACAAGAATGCCCTGGATCGTCGGACAGGGTTCGCAAATCTCTCCTATCTCTCGATATGAAGCGTGTCGTCTAAAAGATTATCTTCCTCGAATCATATGTTACTTTTTGCAGGAAGGCAGTTCTGCAGGATTCCAACCAACCGACCTAAAAGTAGCATCCATTTTGAATGGCTCGCCTATTATCTTTCACTCTTGATCAGCATTTAGCAGAACTTCCACGTTGAATTAATTGTTTAACGAATCTCTTGAGCTCACAGTCATTTATTTCCGCACTATCTAATCTTCTCGCCTACCATTCCGGGGAGCGGTTAATCCGACGTTAAGGCATGGCGTTTTGTGTGGGCCGGCTCAGTGGCGCCTGAGAACCGAGCGCGACGACAAACGCAAATCAGGATGCCACGACACTATTACAGCCTCCCGGCCCTGAAAGCATGGACGAATTCCATACAGAACTCATCGTTCCCGGCAATTGCCACGGCAGCCCTGAGCGAGGCGTAAAGCTGTTTGTCGGTGGGGTCCATGATTGCCGCATCCAGACCTCGAACGATCGCCGAAGTGAGAAAAGTACGGTTCACCAGCAAGCGGTTGGGCAGCCCGTAGGAGATGTTTGTAAGGCCGCAGACCGTGTGGACCCCGGGAAACTCTTTCATGATGAGAGCGATTGCTTCCAGGGTGGCCATGGCCGATGTCGTATCAGTGGCCAGAGGGTACACCAGCGGGTCTATGTAGAGGTAATCAGCAGGAATGCCGGCCGACTTTATCTTTTCTAAAAGCAGTGAGGCCATCTCAACCTTGGTTTCCGTAGAATCCGCGATCCGGTCTTCCGACTGACACAGACCGATGACTTTCGTCTTGAATTCAGCGACCAAGGGAAGCATCCCGTCAAGCCTGGCCGGTTCCAGCGTTATCGAATTTACCATTGGGGTAACTCTGGCCAGCGGCAGAACCTGGCGGATGACCCCTGCGTCCGGACTGTCAATGCAGAGAGGCAGGTCACAGACTTCCTGGACCGCATCCATGGTCCACTTGAGATATTCGGCCTCTTCCCCTACAAAAGCGCCGGCGTTTACGTCGATGTAGTGTGCTCCCGCCTCTGCCTGGACCAGGGCCTCGGACTGGATTAGATTCTTGTCGCGGCACGAAATTGCCCGTGCTATCGACTTGCGCGAAGAATTTATTCTTTCGCCGATTATCAGCATCGCGATCTCCGGCCGAAGGCAGAAGTAGAGGGTAAAAAGTCAAAAGGAAAAAATCCAAGCCCTAATAGCCCTCATGCGCCGCCGCCACCAGTGCTTTCAGATTCTCGATCGGCGTTGAAAGCGGGACGGCGCATTCAGGGGCTATTATGTTTACCCCGGCCTCGACCGCGTACCGGACCTGTTTGCGAACGTCTTCGGGGCCGCCTTGAAAAAGGGTCTGAGCGTTATTGACATTGCCTACGAGGCACATTCGATGGCCGACCTTTTCCACCGCGACTCTCGCATCCACCTGCCACTCGAAGTGGTAGCCGTCAAAGCCCGCGTCAGCGAACAATTCGAGCCTGTCCATGCAGTTACCGCAGACATGAAGAATGAGTGGACCTTCGATGGTTGCCGTTATCTCCTTATGTATTGGCAGCAGGTATTCCTCATAATGATAGGGACCCACCAGGTTGCCGGTCGCATGATCGGCGAGGACCACAATATCGGCCCCGGCCTGAAACTGCGCCTTGGCAAACTCTATTGTCACAGGCATCAGTTGGCAAAGCATCCTGTTTACTTTTTCCTTTTCACCCAGTCCGACTTGCAGCAGCAGGTTCTGTGTTCCGGCCATGTGATAGGCAAGGGTCCACGGCCCCATCACCTTGCCCACAACTGCCGCCTTGCCTCCCACGTGCCGCCGCAGAATCGAAAGAGCATCGAGGACCACCCGCATCGAAGGTTTTTCCAGGATATTATCCGGGACAATGACATCAGAGAAATCAGCATGCGGGAAGTTACGGGAGTCGGGCATCTGGTCCCGCGATCCCCAGTCCACTTCGCAGCCCAATGCCGCGGCTTCCTGGTGCACGCTATATTCGGGCATTACCAGGTCGAAACCGATTATCTCGTGTCCTGCCAGCGCGAGATCGGCCATTGCATCGGCGTTGACGTGCGCCTGCGGAAATGAAACCCCGCAGGCATCCATAAGGTCATGGCAAACGATCGAGGTAGGACTCCCCACCGGAGGGCGAGAGCCCTTCTTCCCGTTGTACAGGGCCGACATTACCAGGTTGTAGGATGTGGATTTCATGATTTTTGGGACCTCCCGGTTCAATCCAGATGCATGAAATTTCTCGCCAGTTGCACGGCCTCACCGGCATCTTCTCCATACCCGTCAGCCCCAATCTTTTCGGCAAATTTCCGATCGACCGGCGCCCCTCCAACCATGACCTTGACACTACCGCGCAACCCTTTGTTTTCAAGAGTTTTTACGACCTCTTCCATTTGGGGCATGGTAGTGGTAAGCAGCGCGGAAAGACCGAGAATGTCCGGCTTTAATTCCTCAACTTTCGCAATCACCTTTTCCACACTCAGGTCGACTCCCAGGTCCAGTACTTCGAATCCTGCCCCTTCCAGCATCATAATGACGAGGTTTTTTCCAATATCGTGCAGGTCGCCCTTGACGGTCCCGATGAGAACGACGCCCCTCGATTGAACACCGCTGCCCGCAAGCAGAGGCTTTATCAGCGCCAGTCCTTTCTTCATGGTAACAGCGGAAGCCAGCATCTCAGGAACGAATATCTCGCCGGCCGCAAATCTTTTTCCCACTATGTCCATGGCGCCTATCATGGCCTCATTTATAAGGATGCCCAGATCTATTTTCTTATCAATGGCTTCCTGCACCAGCCTTTCAATCTCGGCATGTTTGCCGTCTACAACCGCTTTCTTAATAGACGCGATACGCTCGTTCATAGTTTTCTCCAGCTCAAGCAAGAGAAGGGGCCGCAGCCGCTGCTTTTTGTTTTTTATCCACGAGCAAAGAAGCCGCCACAACTCCAATCAACGCAGTACATGCCACCCATATCCACGCCCAGAAGTAACTTGGCGCTTTTGTCACGGGATTTTCAGTGATCAGCCAACCCATGATGTAGGGACTGGCTGCAGCGGCTATATAGGCAAAACAGTTGACAAATCCCATCGCCTTGCCGTAGGACTCGACCGGAAACATGTCCGCCGGAAGGCTTATGGCCGGTCCCCAGGCCATATTGGAAAAAAATCCCGCTCCGGTCAGGGTCACAAGAAGGACAAAAGGAGAGACCCCTCTCTGGAGCGAGGCCAGAACTATAATAAATGGAATCATAAAGGTGAAGCAGGCCACGATCATCGGTTTTCTGCGGCCCTTCAAAACACGGTCGCTGATATCACCGGCTAGAAACGCGCCAAGCATACCGCCCACAAAATACATCGAGGCCCACAGGCCCATCTTCATAACGGCGAAGCCATGAACTTTCGTCAGATACACGGCCGACCAGGTCATCACTCCCCAGTATGCCAACTGACAGGCAATGTATACGAAGACCAGGGGAATATACCCGGGTGTCTTCAGAATAATGGAAAATGGCACGTCGAGAGCTCTGGTCTGCCTGGAAATAATGACGGTTTCTCTTCGAATTACGTCCTCTTTCAGGATAATCCCCTGTTCGATTTCCGGGGAATAGGACTCGAGGGCTTCTTCGTTGCTGACGAACCCGTTCTTCTCGGGTTTGTCATGGACAAAAACCAGCGTCAAAATCAACGGGACCACACCGACGAATGCCAGGAGGTGAAAAACGTCCCGCCAGTTGTTCCCAAGGGCTGTATACATGAAGGTAGCAAGCAGGGGGGCCCAGGCAGGTGTTACGATCCAGGACCATGAAAGCACGCTTTGTCCCCTTGCCCTCTGAAGAGGCGGAAAGTAGCGAACTATAAGCCTGGTTGAAGGGATGAACTCGGTGCCTATCATGATTCCAAACAGGGCCATCCGGAAATACCATTCGTCCACAGATCTCATTTCACCCTGCCAATAGGTCAGTGAGCTCCAGGATATAATGGAGAAGATCATGACGCGCTTGGACCCGATACGGTCGCAGATCCAGCCTGTCACAAGCTGCGCCGGCCCGTAGAAGATCAGCATCAGGGCGGCGCCGATGCCAATCTGAACGTTGCTCATTCCCAGGTCCTGGCTTATAAAGGGCATCAGAACGTTTGTCTTTACACGATCGAGGTACTGGATGGAGTAGCAGATAGTAAGAATTGCAGCCAACAAATAACGGAATCGATAGACGGAAGATCTGGCAGCTTCAATCATGTTGTGCCTTCTTTTTACTCTTCGTTTAAGAGCCCGAATATTTTGCGGCCGTGGGCCCTGATCTTCTTTAGGCCAAAATTCCGACACATTCCTTCAATGCATCTAACTGAATAATGCATCAACTTGACAATCTGAGTAGCCGATCCGCATCTTGGGCCGGATTCCGCCTGAAAAAACTCCTCTAACAACCTGATACACCACCAAATCATGCAATTTTCCGGTCAAATATGCAAGCGAAACGCCCAGGCACTGGTTTTTGCAGATTCGGGGCACACCATCCCCCTTTGGCTGGTGAATTTGTTCCATTGCCTCACCCGGTATTGAGCTCCAGGCGAATAGAATACGATAGCAACGGACGAGTGATACGAAGTTGCGTTCAAGATTGAACCGGAAAGTGGATAGAGGAACGTAGCATAGCCCCTTGTGGGCGTTCGATGTACGGGCACAAGGCCCTACGCTACAGGTGGCTGCAATGTATCATCTTGAACGCAAATTGGTATGAGAAAGCCGAACCAACGTGTACATACCACCTCCCGGCACGGCAGACTACCTTAGCTCCAATCTTCACAAGCCGCTAACCGATTAATTCTCGGACACCGGCTTTTTCCAGAAGTTTCTATATCTCTCCTCTGTTGAGAAACCCACCGCTCAAGATGTCCAAATCATACTGAATATCCATACTGTCCATTCTGGGTTCAAAACGTTGGCACGTGGGCGGAGGTTGCTTTGGCCCTTTACGTGTGTCTCGTTATTCTGGAAGGAGCCCCCTACCGCCCCCTACCGTATACCTAGACCCATGGGAGGCACCCAGGTTTGTATACGTCCTGTAGGAGTTCCCTAGAAATGCAGTTAGCCGGGGGGGTTTCGTTCCAGGAGTTGACCCTTGAGCAAACTAGGGGCACCTCAGAGGCTCATCCAGGGTGGCAGAAACGAGTGTACAAACAGTCATGTCAAGGGGAACTTCCTTTGCAGCAGCAACGTCTGTTGCTCTCTGCACAAACTCGACTACTCGCGCTTGTAGTGAAGTAGGGAACTTGGTGTAGGTGAACGCTAAAGCTTCCCGTATCTCCTCTCTTGAGTATAGATGTCCACAATGCTCAAAGACGGTGGTAACTTGTCCTTCAAGGTTGTTTTGCTTCACAATCTGATTCGCCTCCCATTGCGACATAAGCTTGCCAGCCGTGGATACTGTCGGTGTGACCAGTGAAAGGAGAATCACGAGTAAGACTACCATCCTACACATTTCTTCCTCCTCTGATTGGAAGCTATTATGGTTCTGTAATGTGCAAGTTACCCGACGACCCATGAAAGATCAACCGAAATACCCAAGGTTAACAAGGTTTAACTTTTGGCACGGTAGTGTAAAATTTTTTGTGTAAATTCCAATTCGGCAAAAAGGTAGAAAAAAAGGCGCTTTTCCTTTAAACGGGGTTTGACCAGAACCGCCCAAAAAAGGAGAAGCGCCGATGAAAATCGAAGTCAGTGTACCCGAGGTTGTCTCCATTTTCAAAGAGATTCAGGCCCAGCCGGAAAAGGTATTTGAAATGATCCGGCTCGATGTCCGGGAGATGGTTGGAAAATACCTCAGCGAAATGATGAATGCAGAGCTGACGCATTTTCTGGGACGAAAACCCTACGAGAGAAAGGAAGAGGATACCAACTACCGGAACGGCTCCTACGAAAGAAACTTTACCGTCAAAGGAATCGGAGAGGTTTCGGTCAAGGTGCCGCGGGACAGAAACGGCGAATATGAGACTCAGGTGATTCCCCGCAGCAAACAATATGAGGATGAAATCCGCCGTGACCTTTGCCTTATGTTTCTGGGCGGTGTGAGTACCCGAACTTTGGCCGTTATGTCCATGCGCCTGATCGGCCGAAAAATCTCTCACACTGAGATCAGCCAGGCGAACAGAGAACTGGTTGATTCTGTAGAAAGATGGAGAAATCGGGATTTGTCTCAAGAGCATATAAAATATCTCTTTGTAGATGGGGTTGATTTCGACATGCGTATCGGAAACTCCATCGAGAAAACACCCGTTCTGGTCGCAATAGGAGTTACTGAATCCGGCCAACGACTCGTGGTCGGACTGCAGGCCGGCGATAAAGAGTCCGCATCCAGTTGGAGAGAGTTCTTTAAAGACTTGAAATCGAGGGGTCTGGATAGCGCAAAGGTCATCATGGGAGTCATGGACGGCCTGCCCGGTCTAGAGAAAGTATTTGCCGAGGAGTTCCCCGGAGCGAAAGTGCAGCGCTGCCAGATACACGTTGCCCGCAATGTTTTGGCCAAGGCACCACAGAAACTCCAAGAAGCCGTTGCTGACGGGATGCGCTCCATTTTCTATGCATCTTCCAGGGATAAAGCCAAAGAGTTTTTCGCTGAATTCAAGGCTAAATGGGAATCCCAAGTCCCCTCGGCGGTCAGGTGCCTGGAAAAATCTCTTGATGCCTGCCTTACTTTCTTCAATTTTCCGGAAGATGAATGGATATCGCTCAGGACCACAAACATCATCGAAAGGCTTAACAAAGAGTTCAAACGAAGAACAAAGCCCATGGAGATCGTGGCCGGGGAGAGATCCTGTTATACTCTCCTCGCCTTTATTGCTCTAAAAATGGAACTGCACTGGAGGTCAAACCCCATTGGAAAGGTGCGAAAGAACCTGCCTCTTTGGAAGATTTTGGAGCAGTAAAGAATTTACACAATTTATTTGACTCTTCCTTGGCACAAACTGTGAGCTAGCTAGTTCCATTTTCGGAAAAGAACTACTTCCGATTTGAAGTGGAAACCTGCACTTATCTTATCTCTCCTGGAGTTGAAATCTTCGAGTCCCGAAAATCTTACCATGTCCAGATCATACATTCGCGGAATCGAGGCAGCCCATAGGTTCAACCTATGGCAAGATACTGTGAATTGACATTAAAATGGCGAAGATTAGCTGATTCTGCTTCCCTCCTTCGTGGGGCCGCTGATTTCCCATTTAGTCAACAACACTGGCAAAGCGGAATCAGGCTGTGGCACTCCAGCAAAGGAGGTGGGTCCTAAAATCGCCAAGAGCAGGAATCGCTAAAATATCTCTTGCATGTTCGATTGGTAAGACGTATGGCTTTTACGAGTGTCAGGATCACTAGGTTAATGACAAGGCTGAAACAATTACTGCACTTATCAGAATGAGACGACTATGAAGTTACTGATTATCCAACCTTCCCACTATCAGAGCAGATCTGATTTAAAGCCGCTCAAAACCAGGAAGAGGGATGTTGTAGGACTATCACTTCCTTATCTGGCGGCGCTCACTCCCGGGGACTGGGATATAGAGTTGATCGATCAGCAACTGCAGGATATCGACTTCGAGGCCCGTGCGGATCTTGTTGCCATTACCACATGGACGATCAATTCACTCTCGGCCGATGAAATAGCCGACCGCTTCAAGGCCAGGGGGACGCCGGTGATAATGGGCGGCCCCCACACTTTCTTTTTTGGAGAGGAGGCAGCGGAACATTGCGACGCGGTGGGAATAGGGGAGGGAGAAGAAATCTGGCCTAAAATGCTGGATGATGCCTCAAATGGGCGCCTCCGGAAATTCTACCATGCTGAAAAATCACTCGACCTGAGCGGTCTGCCCTTCCCTCGATATGATTTGGTTGATCTTGAAAAGTATAGTCACTTCAAGACCTTCGCGGTCCAGACCTCCCGCGGGTGCCCTTTCCGTTGTGACTTTTGCTCCGAACGCTTCTACCTGGGCAAAAAATACCGATATCGCCCCGTATCGGACGTAATCGAAGAAATGAAATTCAACAGGCTCAAGAATGTCCTGTTCACCGACAGCACATTCGCGGGAAAAAGATCCCATACCATGGAACTGCTCGAAGCGCTAATTCCTCTCAAGGTTCGCTGGTCGGCGCTCTGGTCGTCGAACTTATGCCGTGACGGGCGCTTTTTGGACCTTGCCAAGCGCAGCGGACTTCTGCACGTCAACATCGGGATGGAGAGCATCGACAGGCTGACCTTGGCCCGAATGAACAAGAAAATAAACAAATTAAGCTTCTACAAGGAAATCATGAGCAACCTGAGGAAAAGAGGGATCAGTTATTCGTTAAATTTCGTGTTCGGCTACGATACCGAAGATGAGAGCATTTACGACCAAACCCTTGCCTTCCTGAGAGAAAACAAGGTTCCAGCCGCCTACTTCAACATACTTACGCCACATAAAGGGACGCCCCTATATGACCGTTTGCAAAATGAGGGCCGAATCATTGACCACGATAACATAGGCAGGTGGCCCGGCTTGAGGTGTTACTTCACGCCAACGCACAGCGCGCCAAAAGATTTGGAAAGAAAGATCAAGAGAATGTACCGGGAATTCTACAGTTTCAGATCGGTGATGGCCCGACTGGGACTTCCGACCCGTGAGGCCGATTTTGCCTCTTGGACTATCAACTTTTCTCAAAGAAAAATGTTCAACTCCGACGCCGAAAACTTCGATCATTGCTGAACAAGTAGAAAGCAGTGAAAGCATTTAGCTCACTAATAGCCCTGCGCTTACCGCCAACCTTTTCCAGAGCCGATCCAAGAGATTGAATCGGAAGTTAGCCTCACATCTTTGCCTTGACTTGTCCTTTTTGCCTCTGCTATCGTTCGCGGCACCGAATCCATGCTATGGAGGTCCCAGAAGACAAATGAGAACAGCGGTTATTCTTGCTCCCGACGAGAGGGGAATGCTTAGGGCTTTCGGGATTCCATCCGTGCTCAGGCTGGCAGTTGTCGCCTCCAAGGTAGGTATTGAACGCGTCTTTGTGATTGGAAAAGTGAATTCATTGATTCCCATCCTTTCACACCTTGTTCCTCTCCCGAATTTTTATGCGGTGGAGTCAGCAGACATGCTCGGGCAGGTGATTCAAGGACTGGATATAGACGACCGAAAGGGAATCCTGGTGATGAGGGCCGATTACGTGGTGGATCGCCGTTCTCTCACTCACTTCCTGGAGAAAGCGGAAGAGCCGGGGATTTCCTTTATGGAGGCAGCGGGCGCCGGCAGTGGAGATGGGCTTTACCTCACCTCGCCTTCCGATCTTGTGCCAATTCTCCAAATACTGTGGGCCGTGGGCGAATCCAATCCCGACATCATGAGCCGAGCACGGCGCATCTCGAGCCCGAATGGGCTTCCTTATATTCCCAAGAGTGGAATTGAAGGCGGCAGGGAGGCTGAGGATCGGCTAATCGCTGCACTCGCTGCCAATCCGAATCCCGACGACGGTCTGATGGCCCGGCATTTTAGTCGGCGGATATCGCGTCTTATCAGCCGAAGGGTGGCTTGTACAGATCTTTCCCCCAATCAAATCACTCTGATTGGCATGTCCATAGGCCTTTTCGGTGCGTTCTGCCTCTCTCGGGCCGGTTACGGAATTCAACTCTTCGGTTCTCTTCTCTTCGTGCTCTGTATCATCGTCGATGGTGTCGATGGAGAAGTAGCACGCCTGAAACTCAGAGAATCACTTTTCGGCCACTACCTTGATGTCACTACGGATAACATAGTCCATGCGGCGGTGTTTATCGGGATAGCGTTCGGTCTGTACCACAATACCGGTGACCCTGGCTACATTCGGGCGCTGTGGTTCATGCTGGGAGGTCTTCTTCTATGCATCATCTCCGTATATCAATGTATCCTGCGGCTGAGCCCCGATGAGATGGAACAGTCTCCAAGAATGATTCGAATCATGGCACTCATGAGCAATCGTGATTTTGCTTATCTGGTGGTTGCCCTTGCTCTAATCGGGCGCTTGAACTGGTTTCTACTGGGGGCTGTGATTGGCTCTTACATTTTTGCCATCGGATTATGGACTATTAGCTTCCGTGAGAAGCGCGGGCGGTTGCGGGACATGCAATAACTTGTCACGGGGCGCCGTGTGGGACATTCCCCGATACCCCGGACGTCTTTTGATTTCCATATGGCAAAGAGATCTGAGTGCTTTTGCGTTGCTCTGACAGCAAGTTCGCGTAGCCGAGAAGCCCGATTCCGGTCCAAAAGATCTGCTCGAAGCGCAATGTGAGTCCATAGGCCAGGCCCATGACAGAGCCAAGGCCCACCACCTTGAAAGCAACGATTCTGGTACCCTCCTGGACCCCTATGTTCAGTGGGATGGCAAAAGCGAGCAGATCGAACCAGCTTCCCAGGAAATAAACTTCCATAGCAGTCTCAAGGGAAGCATGATCGGTCAGACGAAAAAGAAAATACCATGCTTGTATGATGCCACATGCCATCCCTGCGATATGCCACAAAATGGCGGAGGGCAAATCGTAGGGATGGCTTTTGTAAAACTTCCTCAGCTCTTCATCTACGGCTGTGATGTGCTGGACCGCTTTTTGCAGCATCTTTCCACCGGCTTTACGTGCAGCCAGCCATCGCACGATCACACCCAATTTGCCGTATTTTTGAACGAGGAGAAAGCCAATCATCCCCGAAGCCAGCAGCGCACTGCTCCAAAGCAGTGCAAGCCAGACTCCGGCCGGCAAATCGGCCCCCCAGAGAGTGAAGATCGAGCCCAGAGATACGAAGAGAAGCTGCGCCAAGCTGTAGGCCAGCTTGCCGACGATCACGCCGGCAACTGCTTCTGTACCATTATGATTGACCGAAAGGAGCGTCCCCTTCGTCACCTCTCCACCCAAGGTAGCTGTGGGAGTGAGATAATTAATGGAATAGCCCGCCATGAGTATACGAAAGACTTGAAAAAGAGGAAGAGATCTGGCTTCACCGACAAGGCAGCGCCGCCAACCGAATGCGTGAAAGATATGGGCCACACCCCCGATAAAGATAAGGGGCGCCAGGCCCCAGCCTAACAGAACGAGCTCCTTCCATAATTTGTGGAACCCGATTTGCCATGTCAAGAACATGAGCAAGGCGGCTCCCAAGACAATGCTGATAATATGGAATCGCTTCATAAGCCAACTATTCAGGGTCCTGTTTAGTTCAGGTTCCCATATCCGGAGTCTAAGATTTTGCGGATCGGTTACAGCCGGTTTCATCCGTGCAGGTCCGAGTGAAATAATCGGCGATGCTCATGGCCGCAGACTGTTTGCATCGCGAGAAACTTGGCCAGTCGTTGAAGTCGATGAGAAGGGCCTGATCGTGCCCTGCAAGAATAGCATCTCCTCCATAGACTTCGAGACCAACGGCTGAAGCCGCCCTTTGCGCGACGGCCGCCAATTGCTGAACATGCGAGCCTATATCTTCATCGGATGAGCAGAGAAATGCACGGAAGAAGTACATGTCCCGGCCCACACCGTAGAACTTGACTACCGGTCCTTCCACATTTTGCTGAACGAGTATGTGGCGAACTTCCTGTGCGCGAAAGTGTTGCACGGCGCAGGCTATCTCCTGCCGCGATCTTACCAGTCGGACGTCGTCTGCCTGAATGGCGGCATGCACATCACCGCGCTTTAGCCAGATCGCTCCGGACCCATCCAAGTTGCATAATTCTTCGGCTTCCTGGGTGGGCACTATTCGGCTGAAAGGCAGAGAAAAGCCGGTCCGGAGAAGAATGGGTGTGAGCAGCCTGCGATGGCAGTTGCGAACAGATTCAACGGAGTTGATGATCCTGGAGCCCTGTTTGGCCCAGTCTTCGATGATGCCAAGGGCGCGTTCGGATCGTGCCATACTTAAAACATATGAGGGCCTTATCATGGAAGCAGCCAATCTTTCTGCATTGATGCTGCTCACATTGGGCACGAGCCTGGATAGCTCGGTCAGAGTGGCATCGAGAATAGCGGCGTCGTCGCTAACTTTGCCGGGTGAGAAGATCTGCTCCCGGTATATGCCAAGCACAGAGGTCGATTTCATATTTCGTCCATCTCTCGAACAAAAGCTTCCGCCGTTGCTATGTCCTCTGGAGAATCGACGTCGACGGTCTTGCCCGCCGGGAGTCCGTAGATCGGGTGGCCTTCGTCCACGAGGAGGCCAAGAAATTGGCGAAGTGCGCCAAATCGAAGCTGCCGTGCCATATCAATCAGGGAGAAAACATCGGGGGTAATATAATAAAAGCCGGCAGTCACATACCGGCTTCCGGCAGCTCGCTCTCCGATGACCGTTATTCTTTTCCGGTCGTCAGTGACTACCCATAGGGGCTTCTCATCATCTATGAAATGGGTGAGCGCAAAAACTCCCTTCGCTCTCGGCAATCGACTCGCATGCTGAATGAAGTTTTCCAAACTCTTCAGTGCAAATACAACATCCACCGTGAACAGAAGGAAGGGCTCATCCTTTAGAAGTGGGGCGAGAGAGAAAAGGCTCTCCATAGAACTTGGAGTTGTCTTGACGACGAGTTCTACGGGCAGGGGCCAGGGGGTGGAACGCAAATAACCGGCTACGGTGGGGTTGAGATCATTTACGATACATGCAACAGACTCTGCCTTGAGTTTTGCGGATGCATCGATGATCCTTGCAATTAGGGGACGTCCTGCCACCGGCAAAAGCGGCTTAGGAGTTGTAATCCCTCCACGAGTCAGTCGTTCTCCCTTTCCCGCTGCTATGATCCCGACCTTCATGAGAGCATAAACTCCAGTTCAGTCAGGCTTGAAATCACGGCATCAACCGGTTCAGGTTTTTCCGGCAGCCGAGGATGTGGGCCTTTCATCCAAATAGTTTTCATTGCGAGCCTGCGGGCGGGCAGCATGTCACGATCGTAGGAATCTCCGACAAATATGGCCTCAGCAGGCTCTACACCGAGTTCATCCATAGCGAGCCTGAATATTCCTGGATCAGGTTTACTGATTCCAATTCGAGTTGAATCCAAAATCACATCGAGTGATTTCGCCAGCCCGGCTTCTCGACAAACAGCGGTAACATTGCCATAGAAGTTGGATACGACGCCAAGCCTGAAAAAATGCTTCAAACGGCTCAACAACCGCTCGTTTCGCTGAAGAACGATCTCAGTTCTGGAGCAGAATCGATCCACCATGATTTGTTTCTTGAGTGTGTCCGTCAACTGTAAGGCTGAAAATTGCAGGTGAACGTGGTAGCTCATGAGAGGTCTCAACCCCAGGTCGAGCACCTGCGGATCTTTGCAGCACAGCTCGCCAGCCCGATAGAAAACCCGCTTGATTTCTTCACGCGGAAGGTCAATGTTTGCCTCTTCATAGAGTTCATAGAACCGATCCAGCCAGTGTTCACCATCGGAATCGAGCGTACCACCGAAATCGAACAAGATGGCCTTACAATTTGTAAAGGGCTTAGAATTCATAGACATAAAAGGCTCGAAATTTCCTTGTAGAAATGAGAGCTACTCTTGCCGCCTTTCTTGAAAAAGTTGATCGAAAACAAACCAGGAAACCTAGAGGTGTCAACCACTAAGTTGACCTGGCCGCCGGGTGTATTTGGCGATCCGGTCTTCGGTTCGAACTTATTTCCTTGCGCGCATGTAAGTATTCGAGGAATTCTTTTCCTTCACGCAACCGGCGAAACAACACCTTGCGATCTGTCGACATCTCGCGGACCATTCGAAAGATGGGTTTCATGCGAAAATAGAAGCGGCGGTATAGACGCTCCACTGCATCTTCGATTTGATCGCTGCTTAGGCCGGGGTAATGAAGAGTCGACATCTGAATACCGCTTTCCGCCAGCAACGGATTATCGTCGAGCCAGCCGTTCCGAACCGCCTCGTCGTAGAGTTCAGTGCCTTGAAAAGGTGCGGCAATGGAGACCTGGATGGTATAGGGGTCCAGTTCCTGTGCAAAACGTATTGTCTTTTCTATGGTCTCATGAGTCTCGATCGGCAGGCCGATGATGAATGTGCCGTGGACTTTTATGCCTAGTTGATGGCAGTTCCTCATGAACTTACGGGCCATGTCGAGTGTTGTGCCTTTTTTTATGCGATCGAGGATCTGCTGGTTGCCGGATTCAAAGCCGACCACCAGGACCCGAAGGCCGTTGGCTCGGAGGTGTTTGAGGGTCTCGTAGTCGACATTTGCGCGAGCATTGCAAGACCAGGTGAGTTTGAGCCGGGCGAGTCCCTTGCTGATTTCGATAGCCCGAGCCTTATCGACAGTGAAGGTATCGTCATCAAAAAACCATTCACGGGCTTGAGGAAACAGTTCCATGCCCTGCTGCAGTTCTCGAATGACTGTGGCCGGGCTCTTGGCGCGATACTGGTGCCCCCCGACGGTCTGAGGCCAAAGGCAAAAGGTGCATTTGGAGGGGCAGCCGCGCCCGGTGTAGAAAGACACATAGGGATGAAGCAGATAGCCGACGAAGTAATTGTTGATGTTCAGATCTCTATGATAGACAGGGAAAACGCTTGGCAAGGAATCCGGATCGAGCAGGATCTCGCGTTCCGGCGTATGGCGTATGGAGCCATCGGATGTTCGGTAAGTGAGGCCTTTAATTTGATCAAAGTTATCTCCCCGGGCCAAATCGAGACAGGTATAATCAAACTCGTTGCGGCACACGAAATCGAGCACAGGAGCCTTAAGCAGAGTCTGTTCGGGAACAACGGTGACATGGGCTCCGACAAATCCTATTTGTGCATGCGGATTATGAGATTTGAGGGTTGCAGCGCATTTGATGTCGTTTGAAAGGGACGGTGAACTAGTGTGGATAATGATCAACTCATAGCCGGTTGCGATCTGAAGCACGTCCTCCATGCTCAAATGATGAGGTGGGGCATCGATCAATTTGCTGCCGGGTACTAGTGCCGCAGGCTGGGCCAGCCAGGTAGGATACCAATTGGAAGTGATTTCCCTTCTTGCCGGATAGCGTGCGCCCGCGGCGCCATCGAAACCATCGAATGAGGGTGGGTTCAGAAAAAGCGTTTTCTTCAAGATGATCAAATCTCCACTTAATCACATATGCGCCCATGAATGTATTCCCCATATGGCCCATCCTCAGGCCATCTTTGCGCCCGACGTGATAGTTTGCAGAGGCGAGGTTCACTCAAGCCTCCTCTGTAATCTCACACGTTGATGTGCCGAAGAATCCTTTCTCAAAAAAGACGCACAGCCGCCTCAATGATTCCTTCTTTTCTCGGCCGTTTCTCTGAGATAGCGGTCAGAATTCTTTCCCCAAAACGTTAGCACAATATTGGTTTAAAATAAATGCACATTCGACTTTCCCGGAGAGACGAGTGAATCAGCCTGAAAATACCTGTAAAAGATATTGTCAGGAGCCGTATTAATGCCAAAGTGTTTTATCGTTTAATTCCAGCTACCATAATCCTATAGCTGAACATTTGCAGCATCCTTCTCAACAGCCGGAGTCGGATCTTCCAAAAAAGATAAAATTGCGGGCAGGATGAACAGCGCGGCGAGAAGAACACAGATGCTTCCTGCACACGCCACAAAACCAAGGCTGAAAATCCCCCTATGGTTCGATATCATCAACGTGCCAAAGCCAATAGTGGTGGTCAAGGCTGCGAGAATGACCCCTTTGCCCGTGCTGAAGCGGAGGCGCCCATAGTCTGCATGGCCCTCTCGCCATCTGTGTAGAATAATCACCCCGTATTCCACGCCTGCCCCGACCACGAGCGGCATGAATATGCTGTTTGCAAGATTGAAATCCATGCCTGCGGCGCCCATTATGCCCGCTGTCCATATAGTGCCGGCCACCAACGGAACAAGCGATATCAGCATAAGGCGCAAACTTCGGAATGTAAACGCAAGAAGCAGCGAAATCGAGATCAGTGCGTAAATGGAAGCGGCAATGGACGCTTTTTTGAAGGCTGACGCAAATACGTGGAGATGGACAGGGTCACCCAAGACGTCAGGGTCGACTGATTGGAGGTCGTTGACAAATCGCGCCAGCGTTCCTTCCTCCCAGACCGACTCCCTGGGATAAATCCTGATAAGGTATTGATTGCCCTGTAAAAACTGGTCTCTGAGTTGAAGGGGAATATCCTTGACGGTCATTGGCGAAGCCGAAGAGCTCTCTCTGATAAGTGACCACTGGTCCACGATGTCTTTGTAGAAACGCCGGCGGTATTCCGAAAGCCTCTGGAGCGCCGCGGGTGAGTCATCGAGGGTTTGAGCGATCTTGTCAATGGATTCCTTGACCTTCGTCATCTGTCCTACCAGAGGCTTGGAAGCTCCCCATTTCTCAGCCAACTGGTCCTGCATCTTGAACCTGATTCTCTGAAGGACCTCGATCAAGTCGGCCTTGTAGGATGAATAGGCCTCCTGGTCGGAACCGGCGTCAAAATAGTCGTGGTTCGGTTCTGTGGCTGAACTCGCAACAGACGGGTTCATGTCGGGAGCCAGCAGAGAAATAGACCTCAAAACCGGTATTTTTTGTTCCTGGTTGCCGGGAAGGAGCGAAAAGACGTTATCCACGTCAGAAACTGTCCGCAGGGCTTTGAATTTTGCCGACTCGCTCATCACCTTTTCAGGGGAGTCCGTGAGCACTGCCGCCGAAATAATTGAGTGTTCTGAATTTTCGACCAGGACTTTTTCCCAATAGACAGATTCCGCGTCTTTGGACTGAAGGCGCATTGGATTCAGGTCGAACTGCACGCGGGAAGCGGCGAGGGAACCCGCTACACAGAAGCTAAGCGCCAGTGCGAGGACGGCTCGTACCCCTGCGGGTCCGAGCCGCAGAAGGTACCTGTTATTGCCCTGAGCGTTTGCTCGGCTCAAAGCGGGCTTTTCGGCAGCCAGAAAGAGACTCAGTGCGGGCAGCACCGTGAAGTCGGCCAATACAGTCAGAAGAATCCCCATTCCGGTTATCATGCCGAGTTCCATCAGTCCGCGAAAGCCGGTAAGAACAAAGGAAAAAAATGAAACTGCGGTTGCCAGGCCCGCCAGCATTATTCCGGGGCCGGATTTTTCCATGACCGTTTTGATAATAGCCAAGCGATTTCCGTCGGACACGTCCCGTTCTTCTTCGTATCTCGCAAACCAGTGGATCGCGTAATCAACCCCGAGACCGCAGAGCATCGGCGCGAAAACGATCGAAAGGATATTCAAATGACCGATGAATAAAGCCGTCC
>JBKQLC010000021.1:0-5846 GCA_052147195.1 Syntrophobacteraceae bacterium | reverse complement strand
TAAACTAGTATATTGTAAAACTCCTAATCTACCGAAAATAGCTAAAGCATATTAGCACTACTCCAAGTGGTCCAATACTTGTCTTACTCTTGCCGCAAGATCATCGCTGCCGAAAGGTTTCTGAATGAAGTTTACTCCTTCGTCCAGAATGCCTCGATGTGCTATCACGTCGGCGGTATAGCCTGACATATACAGGCACTTGAGGTTCGCTCTGATGGCGCCAAGCTGTTCCGCCAGTGCCCGGCCGTTCATCTCCGGCATCACCACATCGGTAATCAGCAGGTGGAGTTCACCCGAATGTTCCTGGACAAGATTAATGGCGTGTACCGGAGTCTGTGCCGCAAGCACCGTATAGCCCAGATTTTCGAGAATCATTTTGCTGAGGTTCAGGATCGATTCATCGTCCTCGACCACCAGGATAGTTTCCGTGCCGGTCGGGGGCTTGCCGGCTACCTCGTCGGGCAGGACCTGTGCGGTTTCCGCCTCGAACCGCGGCAGGTAGATTTTAAACGTGGTCCCTTTCCCCGGTTCGCTGGCAACATAGATAAAGCCTTCGTTTTGCTTGACGATGCCGTAAACGGTGGACAATCCTAGCCCGGTTCCCTTGCCCAGTTCCTTGGTGGTAAAAAAAGGCTCGAAGATATTCTCGCGCACTTCCGGACTCATACCCGCTCCGGTATCGCTCACGGTCAGCAGGAGGTATTCTCCTGGAATGAATTCGGGGGTCTCTGCCACGTAGGAATCATCGATCACAACGTTCTCGGTCCTCAGAGTGATGGCGCCCACTCCGGAAATGGCATCGCGGGCATTGACAACAAGATTGGCCAGAATCTGGTCCACCTGGGAGGGATCGATTTTGACTTTCCAAAGATCGAGTTCCGGTATCCAGAAAAGGTCGATATCCTCACCGATGAGCCGCCTTAACATCTTCAGCGTGCCCGAGATCGTGTCGTTCAAATCCAGTATCTTCGGGGCTGCGGTCTGTTTGCGGGCAAAGGCCAGCAGTTGCCTGGTAAGGTCCGCTGAACGCAGGCCCGCTTTGAGGATTTCCTTCAGATTGTGCTGGAGTTTGTCATTGGGAACGCTCTGTTCCAGGGCCATTTCCGCCCGGCCGATGATCACACCCAGCATGTTATTGAAATCGTGCGCCACACCACCGGCCAGCCGCCCTACCGACTCCATCTTCTGGGCCTGGAACAGTTGTTCCTCAAGTTTTTTTCTTTCCTCCTCTCCCCGCTTGCGCTCGGTGATGTCATGAGTAAGGCTCAAGATATACTGTGCCCCGGCCATCTCGATCACCTCCGCCGATAGGACCACATCCATGATCTCGCCGGATTTCCTGCGGAACCGGGTTTCAAAGTCCCTTAGCCTGCCTTGCTCTTGCAGTACCGCGATCATCTTTGCCCTGTCTTCAGGGTTAGCCCATATGCCGAGATCCAACGCACTGCGGCCGACGGCCTCCTTGCGTGTGTAACCCAAAAAGCTCAGAAACGCATCATTGGCGTCCGCATATTGGCCGTCGCTCAGGCGGGTTATACTGGTGCCGACGGGACTGGCGCGAAAGAATTTGGAGAAACGTTCCTCGCTCTCCCGCAGGGTCATTTCCGCCTGCTTGCGTTCGGTGATGTCGCGGGTTATCGAGAGGAGAACATCTTCCTGGTCGATGCGCAATAGACGAGCGGACATAAGGCCAATTATGATCCTGCCGTCTTTCCCGCGGAATCTGGCTTCCATATTTTCGACAAAACCTTCGCGCTCCAGACCGGCAACCAGGCGCTCTCTATCTCCAGGATCGTCCCAAATGCTCAGTTCAAGGGAAGTTTTTCCTACAACATCCTCACGCAAGTAACCCGTTATCTTTGTAAAACCCTCATTGATATCCAGAAACATACCATCGTGAACACGATTGAGATTGATCGAATCCGGGCTGGTTTGGAAAGCCAGCCGAAACTTTTCCTCGCTCGCTCGCAGCGCTTCCTCGGCACGCTTGCGAGCGGCTTCGTTTTCCAGACTTTGAAGCGCACGAGCCAAGTCCGCGGCCAGGTTGCTCAAAAGCTCCACCTCTTCCGGGTCAAACGCATGCGGACGGTCAGCCTTGACCGTAAGGACGCCGAAGATGCGCTCCTCATGGATGAGGGGGATAGAGGTGATGGAAGCCCCGCCACAAGACAAGACATGATCTTTCCAGAGGGCAAAGCGCGGGTCGGTCGCCAAGTCGTCGAAGACTACGGGATGGCGTTCGCGCATCGCGATGCCTGCAGGCCCCTGTCCGGTGGGGCTATCATCCCAGGTGATATGAAAGCGTTGCAGGCAATCTGCATCCACTCCCGAGTGGGCCACCGGCAAAAGCCGCTTGGAGTCCGCTCCCGGTTTCCCGATCCACACCATTACATAGCCTCGGGTTTGGACGAGGCTGTCACAGACCGCTTTCAACAGCTCAATGGGATCTTTCTCTCTGTTGATAAGGCTTCCGACGTCACGAATGGCGCGCAGGACATCGTTGAGATGGTGTATTCGCGCATTGCTCTGTTGTAATAACTCCTCCGCCCGCTTGCGCTCTGTGATGTCCTCCACGACGGCAACGTGAAAGACTCGCTCCTCGCCCTCAGCCCACAAGGGGGATACGGTCAGATTCACCCACACGGTCTCCCCGTTACGGTGGATGTATCGCTTCTCCATCGTATAGCTGTCGACTTCCCCTGCCATCAACCGGGCAGTATTCCTCAAGCTGATCTCCAGGTCACCAGGATGTGTAACGCTCTGAAAAGATCTGCCGAGCATTTCTTCCGGAGAGTAGCCTACGATATCGCAATACTTCCTGTTGATCCTCACAAAACGGCCGGTACTGGTCTCAACCTGCGCCACGCCGACTGCCGTATGCTCGAAAATCGATCGGAAACGCATCTCACTTTCCTTGAGCGCGTCTTCGGTCCGCGTCCGCTCGCTGATATCCACGCATAGGGCAAGGATAACCGTACCTTCTGATGAATGAATTGAAGTTGAATTCATCTCGACGGGAATGATGTTGCCGCCCTTGCTTACGTAATCCATTCTCAGATGTCGTGTTAAATTTTTCTCTGCGCTCTTCCTGACTTCTTCGGTGATTCTTTCCACGTCGTACGCCGCTGTCCACTCGGTCACACTTCTTCCCAATATCTCCTGCAAGGTATTATGCCCCGTCAGCTTCGCATAGTGCACGTTGGCATCGAGGACTTTCCCCTGCTGGTCCAAAATTGCGTATCCCGTCTCTGTGGTCTCGACCAGTGCTCGATATTGCTCCTCGCTTTTACGGAACGCGTCTTGGGATACCTCAAGTCTTTTCACACCCCGGCTAACAAGATAGTAGAGCAGCAGGGCGGTCAATAAGACGTAGAGCAAACCCTTTATTGTCATAATCTGCACGAGACCTTGAGGCGTAGTGGAAAGCCCTGCAGCGAATCGATCAGAAAAGAATATCCACAATGCCCCCAGTACGGCATAGATCGCAGCAATCTTGAAAGAAAGCATTCTCCGTTGTCGGTTTTCTCGTGCTTCTTCCAACGTATTCCTCTTTCCGATTCCTTTAGCCTTGGCACCAGGTTTCCCGATGACCCTGAAGAGCCCCGGAAGCACTTGGTCTCGTGAAATGGCAGTTCATTATTTAATGTACTAAACACAAATTATAGCACCGCAACAATTAACGGTATATAAGCAAGCGATCCCGGATCACCTTACCTCATCTCTTTACAGGCGGAGTGTCACGCAGGTTCAGGCAAATACTCACAGGGCGGCATGCCCGCCACCGGGAAAAAAAATGAGAAGACCCCGGCATTCCGTGCGGACTCTGCTTAAAAGCAATGGTAATTTTAATGGGTCTTTGCAAAGAAAAGTTGTCAAACAGGCTCGATGCATGTCAATAGAAGGATGACAGGAAACGAAATTGTCCGCAGCCATCAATGGAACATAACGGCCCGCAGGGAAAACAAATGGACCGAATCTGGCAAAAGCATTATGACCCGGAAGTCCCGTTCTCACGGGAATATCCTGAAACATGCCTGCCCCTGATTTTGGAGCAAAACGCCAAAATCGTTCCCGATAGTATTGCGACCGAGTTTTTCGGAGCAAGGCTTACCTACCGCCAATTATGGGACCATGTGCTCCGGCTGGCAAACGGTCTCAAGCAGATGGGCGTAGGAGAGGGAACTAAAGTAGCCATAATGCTTCCGAATAGTCCCCAGTGTGTGATTGCTTATTACGCGGCGCTCTGGCTGGGAGCGATCGTGATCATGACAAATCCACTCTACGTGGAACGCGAGCTTTTCCATCAGTGGACGGACTCGGATGCTGAATTCCTGTTTATTCTCGACCATCTCTACCCTAAAGCCGAAAAGGTCCTGTCCAAAACGGGAATCCGGACAACCATCGTGACAAGCGTGAAGGACTACCTTCCCGTCCCTCTCAGGTATCTTTATCCCCTGAAGGCTCACTTCAAAAAGCTGTTCACATCTGTGCCATACGATGGAATCCATGTCCTCAGCCTAAAGAAGGTAATGGCTCAAAAACAGCCCGATCCAATTCCATGTGCGGCGGCACCCGACAACCTTGCCCTGCTGCAGTATACCGGCGGCACAACCGGGATCGCTAAAGGCGCGATGCTCACTCACAGAAACATTCTGTCAAACGTTGTACAGATTGCGTCGTGGTTTCCCGACCTCAATTGCGGCAAAGAACGCTTTTTATCCGTCCTGCCGTTTTTTCACGTGTTCGGCCTGACCGTTGGCCTCAATCTCTCCATCTACACCGGTTGTGCTATAATAGTTATGCCGCGCTTCGACGCCGATGAAGTGATAAAGACCATAAAAAAGAAAAAGCCGACGATCTTTCCGGGAGTCCCGGCGATCTACACCGCGCTCATGGCTCACCCAAAAGTTGATTCTTTCGACCTCTCCTCGATACGGTTCTGCGTCACCGGGTCCGCCCCAATGCCGGTCGAGGTCATGCGCCGATTCGAACAGAAAACGGGAAGCAAAATCGTCGAGGGGTACGGCCTCTCGGAAGCCAGCCCTGTTACGCACGCAAACCCCATCGAGGGTATGCGCAAACACGGATCGATCGGGCTCCCACTGCCCGACACAGATGGCCGTATAGTGGATGCGGAAACCGGAACCAGGCAGATGCCTGTCGGCCAGGTCGGCGAACTGATCGTTCGCGGGCCGCAGATCATGAAGGGTTACTGGAAAAACGAACAGGACACCACGGATGCCCTTCGGGACGGATGGCTCTATACCGGAGACCTTGCGACCATGGACAGTTCCGGATATTTTTTCATCGTGGACCGCAAAAAAGACCTGCTGATATCAGGCGGGTACAATATCTATCCGCGCGAAATAGAGGAAGTGCTATATGAGCACCCCAAGGTGCTGGACGCGGCTGCGATCGGAGTCCCTCATCCGAGGAAAGGGGAGGCCGTAAAAATTTTCATTGTTTTAAAGAAGGGCGAAACCCTTGGCCAGCAGGAAATCCTGGACTGGTGCAGAGGGAAGCTCGCAGCCTACAAGATCCCGCAAGAAATCGAATTTCGGGATTCGCTGCCCAAGACCATCGTGGGCAAAATGCTCCGGCGGGAGTTGCGCGAAACAAAACCGGCCGGGCAAACTGATACCTAAGTGGCCGCTATCATAAATACGATGACGTATATATTGCATAATTCTTTCGACGGTGGCATACTTCCCGCTCCAAGGGGGGGGGGATATGCCACGGAAAAGCCCGTACTCGATTGAACTGTCTCAGGGCGAGAGGTCAAAACTTGAAACAATGGCACAGAAATATACGGCACCGTATTTTTCTGTGATGCGCGCCAAAATTGT
>JBKQLC010000020.1:0-11601 GCA_052147195.1 Syntrophobacteraceae bacterium | reverse complement strand
GCCAACAAGAACCAGTTCTTACCCTGTAGGGGTTGCATAGCCGATCCCTTGCGTTTGAGTACCCTGTGATTTAATCCTGAATACTCTTTTTATGTAACCCTTTCAGGGTATTACAACTAATTTGTGGTCCTGTTATCCCCAGGGTGGCGCGTTTCTCAAATACCCTGGGCTACCCTATGCAGCCCTTTCAGGGCAAGAAACTCAAAAAGCCCCCCACAGGGCGAGTTCACGGCAGACAGATGATGTCCTTTCTCGTCTTGCAGGTACTCGTTTGCCGGATGAACCATTCTTTCTTTCTTCCTTCTACACTCGACGGTGATCTCGCGTTCGAAAGGTACCAAAAGAAATAGACAAGCGGCTCAGCAAATGCCAGCAGGCATTACGATACTTAAACGTCACCAATAAGACTAGCTGTTTATCCGGAATAATGCATCGTACGCCCGGTGATGAGAGAGGACTGGGTAGGCAACTCACCCTCCTACCCGATCGGCTTCGAGTAAGAGGGAAGAGTTATTATCTGAAGGTGTGTCTATGTTACCGGCCGGCAGGGAGCATCCGCCAGATTTAAACCTGGCTTGTTGCGTCCCGCCTCGATCATGACGGCTCAGTCCGGCTATCGGGCCCGGGCGCCGGAATCCCTTGCATGACTCTTAAAATGGTGGTTTGCGGGGCGGCCCGTATTTCCACGAAATGGCGGTCTTCCACCACCATTACGCGGGGCCGCTTTGGATTTTGCGGCGTTGATGAATCCGTGAGAAGGCTCAAGGCCGGGGATAACGTGAACGACCAGGTTTTGTCCTATGTATCTTTCGATACGGTCCAGGTAGGGGAGGTCAGCGCGCGATACAAGGGAAATTGCAATCCCTGATGCCGAGGCGCGTCCGGTTCGCCCGATGCGGTTTACATAGTCTTCGGCCGATCGGGGCAGATCGAAATTTATAATATGGCTGACGCCGGTTATGTCTATTCCGCGCGCTGCCACGTCCGTTGCCACCAGTATCCTTATCTTGCCCCGCCGCATGCTCTCCATGGTGCGATTTCGTGCGGGCTGCGTCATGTCGCCGTGAAGGGCGGCACATCCGAAACCTTCGGTCCTGAGATCACGTGCCAGGCTCTCAGCGTCCCTCTTGGTCGCGGAAAATACGATGGCCCTCGTTAGATCTTCAACAGAGCACAGATGCCTCAGAAGGCGGTTCTTGTGCTGGAGACCGTCGGCGATATGCAGGCGCTGCTCGATTTTATCGAGTGTTTTTTTACCCTGGGCCACTTCTACACGGTCCGGGTCTTTCATGAATTTTGCCCCCAGCCTGCTGGTTGCCTCATCCATAGTAGCGGCGAACAGCAAGGTCTGGCAGCCCTCCGGCATGGCGTCCGATACAAACTCCACGTCATCTATGAAACCCATGTCAAGCATGCGGTCGGCTTCGTCCAGGATGAACAGTTCGACATTTGACAAATCTATCCGGCCACGCCAGATGTGGTCGATAAGCCTGCCGGGGGTCGCGATGATAATATCGGGCGACTGGGCCAGCGCTCTTATCTGATCCCGGAATGGCATTCCGCCGTATATGGCGACGCTGTGAACGTTATTCATGAATCTTCCGTAGGTGCGGGCCGCCTTACCGATCTGGTCGGCCAGTTCACGGGTGGGCGTAAGAATCAGGACGCGCAAGCCTTTTTTAGCGGGATCGAGAAAGAGTCTCTGGAGGGCCGGTAAAACGAAAGCCGCCGTTTTGCCTGTGCCCGTGTTTGCCGAAGCGATCAGGTCCCTGCCTGAAAGTGCCTTGGGAATGGCTTGCTCCTGGACGGGGGTAGGATGTTCGTGGCCGCACCGGGCCAAAGCTTTGAGAATGGGTGGAGCAAGTTGCAATTCTTCAAACGACATAATTTATTGTGATCCTCGATGTTCCTGATCGAGCCATAAAGCTCGGCGAAAGAGGCAGGCCTGAAGCTGCGGTCGATCCTAAAGGCAGGCAAGCCTCGAAACAGAAACCAGTTAAAGATAAAATTCAGCAGTACCGAACCAATGAGTTCGCAGCAGAGCACACAGTGCGGCCGGCACAATAAAATCATCGTCGCCAACCGATATGCTGTGCAAAGAAAAGATATGCTAGGTGCAGGGGGTTAGTGATCGATGGAGTTTGACGGCAGGTCTGAAAAGCAAAACTCCAATTTATGACCGTCGAGAAACTCGAAACTTGACCTCAATTATAGCGACTAATTTTGAAATAGCAAACTATTTTAAATAAATAATAGCGATTTGATAAATAATAATGAGTTGAACAGTGAACAGTGAGCAGTGAGCAGTGAACAGTGAGCGGTGAGGGGTGAACAGTGAACAGTATAAATGGCCCTAAGATGAGATGCGAGTGAAGCCTACTTGGCTTCCCGCTGCGAAATCCATTGCCATTGCTCAGGGAGGGGTTGTGGACCGGGCCTAATCCCGGCGATATCAGGATCTTCATTACCGTAGACCGGCTGATGTTCCGCCTTGGCCTTCTTAGCATCGATGCGGCGAGATTCCTTATCTCTTTGTTTCTGTTGTTTCTCTTTTTCCCGTTCCCGTTTCTGAAAGGTATCTTTTGATCTTTGAGCCATAATTTAACTCCATCGAATATTTTGTCGTGAAATAGCCAAAAGCTGTAGAATCAGTGTCAGCTTGACCGACCGTGCGGTCGTTTAGCAGGTTCTTTTTCTGGCTAACCTTAATAGCCTTTAATTCGGACCCTTTCAAGGCCTTCATCGCTATTAAAAACTCATCTTTTCAGCCTTAGCCGCCTGATATATGATGTCCGGCGCCCCGCAACCGGCCAAGCAAACCTGTAAAGAGCTTCAGAAATGAGTTATATGTGCCCGGTGAAGTTGCGGTTCGTGTTTGGCTGATTGGACTGCATATGGTTTTGATTGCATAGGGATTTGCAACATAGCTTTCTTTCGGTGGATCATGATCGAACGAGCTAAAACCATACTCAAAACCGTCTTCGGCTATGACGGGTTCATTTCGCTCCAGCAGGATGTGATTGAAAATGTCCTTTCCGGAAAGGACACTCTTGCGGTAATGCCCACCGGAGGCGGCAAGTCGTTATGCTATCAGATCCCTGCTCTTATTTTCGACGGACTCACCATTGTCGTTTCTCCCCTTATCTCTCTCATGAAGGACCAGGTGGAGCAGTTGACCGAGTTGGGAGTTCGGGTTGTGTTGCTGAACAGCTCCCTTCCCTCCCATGTATATCGCCGAAGTGTCGAGAGACTGAAGCGAGGGGAGGCTAAACTACTCTATGTTGCCCCAGAGACCCTCCTGAAGCCTGGTATGCTGAACCTGCTCTGCTCGATCTCAGTTTCTTGCCTTGCCATAGATGAAGCACACTGCATCTCGGAATGGGGGCCTGACTTCAGGCCCGAGTATCGCCAGTTGGCCCGGGTGCGGGAACGCCTTCCGGAGGCAGTCTGCATCGCCCTGACTGCTACCGCGACCGAAAAGGTGCGGGCCGACATTATCGGCTGCCTGTGCTTTGAAGAGTCAAGCGGGTTCGTAGCGGGGTTCGACCGGGAAAATCTATTCATAAGAGTCGTGCGCAAAGAGAACTCGTTACGTCAGGTAAGAGACTTTCTGAGCAGGTTTCCGACCGAATCGGGCATAATTTATTGCCTCACCCGGAAGCAGGTCGATGAGTTGTGCGCCGCCCTGGTCTCCGAAGGGTTGTCCGCCCTCCCATACCACGCAGGTTTGACCGAAGCGGAGCGTGAGCGCAACCAGGACCTTTTTGTCAGGGATGAGGCACGGATCATCGTCGCCACCATCGCCTTCGGCATGGGGATCAACAAGTCGAACGTTCGTTTTGTGCTGCATCATGACCTGCCGAGAAGCATTGAAAGTTATTACCAGGAGATCGGCAGGGCCGGCAGGGACGGAATGAGAGCCGAGTGTCTTCTTCTTTTCTCGCATGGAGATATCCAAAAGATTAAGCGTTTTATCAGCAGTAAAGAGGGCCTGGAAAAACGGGCGGCCTGGTCTCAGGTAAACTCGATAATGCAGTTTGCCGAAGCCGACGTCTGCCGGCGGATTCCGCTTCTGGGCTATTTTGGTGAGACTTATTCCGGCAAGCGTTGCGGCATGTGCGACAACTGCCTGGCAGACGACCGGGAAACGAAGGATTTAACCATTCCGGCACAGAAATTTCTTTCCTGTATCAAGCGGACCGGTGAGCGCTTCGGCGCCAATCATATAATCGACGTTCTGCGCGGTTCAAAATCGGCCAGGGTGTTCAAATTCGGTCATGAAATACTTACTACATACGGGATCGGGCTCGAATACTCCAAAAAACAGTGGCAGCAGCTTGCCAGGCAGTTAATTCACAAGGGCCTAGTGATGCAGAACCTGGACGTTGGCTGCCTGAGCCTCACGGCCAACGCCTGGGCAGTAATGAAGGGCAAGGAAAGCTTTTTCGGGATATTAGATATCTGCACAGATGAACAGGGCAAAGGGGAGGAAGCCTCGCCGCTCCACCATGATGGGATTTCCCATGACCGCGAGCTTTTTGAACTGCTTCGGAAAAAGAGAAAGGAACTGGCAGATGAGGCGGGAATTCCGCCTTTTGTCATATTTTCCGATCGCACGCTTGCCGAAATGTGCACATACTTTCCTCAATGCCCGGACGGCATGCTCAAAGTAAGCGGCATCGGCGCGGCGAAGCTCGATAAATACGGGTCGGTTTTTATCGGTCAAATCAGGGATTATTGTGAGCCCCGCGGGATAGCGGAAAGGCCGCGCGACCCTTCTTCATTGTCGAAAAACCGCAGTCCTGTTCGAAGCATTCGGCAGGTATTGATAGCTCAGGGTTTTAACTCGGGGGGGACAGTTGAAAGCTTGTCCGAACAGTTCAACATCAAACAGGAGAGAGTACTCCATTATCTCTGGCTCAACTTAAGAGATGGCGGAGCGCTCCGAGCCAAAGGCCTGTTGCCTCTCATCACGGTTTCGAAACCCCGGATGGAGCGTGCGATGCGGGCTTTTGGCGAACTGGGCGGCGAATTGCTAAAGCCGGTTTTCGATGCGCTGGATGGAGATATCCCCTACGACCAACTGCGAATAATCGGCCTGTATTACCTGGCTTTGAAGACCCGGGATGTTGGATCGCAGGTTGTAACCGAGGGCGTGGCGCAGCTTCGAAGGTTTGTCTGCCTCGCCAATTCCCGCAAGTACTCCGGCCGCTGCATTGCAGGAAAAGAGTTGGCGCCGGAGGGGATTGGAGGGTGGATCAGAGTGGTCAGCGGATCAGGGACAGGGGAGCTTACAATAAAAGAAATCACGATGCAGAACGGCAGACCCCCGGAACTGCTCGATCTAATCGCTCTCTACACCGGAGCGGGGGCTGCCCACAGGTACCAGTCGGAGAACCTGCTTGCCGGCGATACGCTTTGGCTGTGGCACGGGAAAATGTCTCCGTCCATTTTGCGGCGTCTGTGCGATGAGCCTGAGCATCTGTGGACAAACGGCTACAGCAGCGCCAACGGGCTCAATGATCGTATCCCGCTGCATCTCGCAGACGAGACTCTTGCTTCAACCCTTTTGTTCATTAGTGTCGAGGGGCTGTGCATTGTCGTGGGGGAGGACGCAAGGGGCCTTCAAAGAACCTGGGTCGAGTTTACCTATCACAGGACGAACTACCGCCTTGCCGTAACCGATCCTGTAATTGAAAACCGGTACATGCAGATGGATATCGGCAGATACCCGGTAGAAGATTCCGAAACCTACCTGACGGTTAGTGTGAGCGAACCTTTCGACGGTTTTTGCTACAAGCTCGCGGCGGCAATAATCACTGTCTCCACCTCAACCTGAGAGTCTTCAAATGGATAAACTCTTCACCATTGGCCATTCCAACCATGAAATAGGGCGATTTCTTGACTTGCTCGAAATGAACGGCATTACGGCAGTTTGCGATGTCCGTTCCAGTCCCTACAGCCAGTACAATCCCCAGTTCAACCGTGAACTTCTGCAAACTGCGCTCAGGCAGAAAGGCATCGCATATGTCTTTTTGGGAAACGAGCTGGGGCCGCGCAGTGACGACCCCGCCTGCTATGTCGACGGGAAAGTGCAGTACGCAAGGCTTGGGGCCACAAGAAATTTCCGGAGCGGCATCGAGAGGCTGAGCACCGGAATGAAAACATACCGAGTCGCGATAATGTGTGCCGAAAAGGACCCGATCAACTGCCACCGAATGATTTTGATCTGCAGGGCACTACGCAAAGAACCTATTGAAATCAAACATATTCTGGAGGACGGAAGCCTTGAAGGTTTCCGCCAGTCCGAACAGCGCATGCTGCTCGAACTCAAGCTGCCTCAGCTTAGGCTGTTCGAAAGTCCGGATGACCTGATCCAGCGGGCTTACGATACCCAGAGCGACAGGATTGCTTTTGTCCGTGACGATGAAGAGCGGAAGCTCGAAGAGGAGGAAGAAGGAGATTCATGGAGAAATTAAAGCTTTTCACCATCGGATTTACAAAGAAACCTGCGGAGATTTTTTTCGGGCTGCTCGGCGAGGCGGGGGTTCGCAAGGTAATAGATGTTCGGCTGAACAATTCGTCTCAGCTCGCGGGGTTCGCAAAACGTGACGACCTTCGATTTTTTCTCAAGGCAATATGCGGGATCGACTATGTGTGCATGCCTGAGATGGCGCCGACGGAGGAAATTCTGGCCGAGTACCGGGGAAAAAAAGGTCAGGATTGGGCTACGTACGAAGAGCGATTGGTGAAGCTTATCTCTGAGCGGCGGGTAGAAAAGCTGCTATCCAAAAAGGAAGCCCACCTTGCATGCCTTCTGTGCAGCGAGGATACACCCGATCATTGCCACCGCCGCCTCGTCGCCGAGTACCTGAAGGAGAAATGGGGAAATCTTGAAATCGTTCATCTAACCTGACGAAAAGACAGTCTTTCACGCGAAGACGCGGAGACGCGGAGACGCGGAGAAGTCCCAATGAGACATGAGGAACTGGTTCGAAAAGTTTCGGTGGGCTTCGCTGCGCTTAGCCCATCCTACGGGCCTTTTCATGGTTTCAGGGTGTCCCGGAGGGACGTGAGCAACTGTTACGAAAAGACAGTCTTTCACGCGAAGACGAGAAGACGCGAAGAAGTCCCAATGAGACATGAGGAACTGCTACGAAAAGGCCGCCCACAAGGGGCTAGACTACGGCTCGGTCAGGCGTCTTTTTATGGTTTGGGGTTTCCCTCAAGGATATGAAATGCTGCAGTGAATAGCTTTTAGTCTTTTGGTCGTGGTTGGAAGGAGATTTTGCCATGGCTTCCCGGCGGACGTCGTCAAGACGATCGCATAGTATGGGGGCATTTTGCGGATCAGAACAATGAGTGGCTAGTCTTAAATCGCTTTGGCTTCCGTTATTTCTCATCATGTCCTGCGGACATGCCAACCCCTCGGGGCTCCACACAAGGATGAGGGTAGGGAGGATTCCCATGGTTTCTTCGATCAAGAGGTCTGTGTGCCCGTATGATTGTCCGGATACGTGCGGGCTTCTGGTTGAGGTTGTGGACGGTAGAGCCGTCAAGGTAACGGGCGATCCGGATCATCCCTTCACCCGGGGGTTCCTGTGTACCAAGATGAACCGATACCCTGACACAGTGCATTCTCCTTATCGCCTCACCAGCCCGCTTCTGAGGACCGGGCCCAAGGGTTCCGGGAAGTTTCGTCAGATTTCCTGGCCGGATGCCATCTTTCTAATCTCGAGACGCTGGCGGGAGATCATCGCCGATGCCGGGGCCGAGGCGATCCTTCCCTACTCGTACGCCGGCACCATGGGCCTTGTTCAAAGAAACGCCGGCCATCCCTTTTTTCACCGTCTGGGCGCTTCCCGGCTGGACCGGACTATATGCTCTCCGGCCAAAGACGCAGGGGTCAGGGCCGTCATGGGTGACACAGCGGCCCCGCACCCGGATGAGGCCACGGAGAGCGATCTGGTGATCCTATGGGGCATCAATGCAGCGGCTACAAACATCCATTTTCTCTACAGCGTGAGAGAGGCTCGAAGAAAAGGGGCGAGAGTGTGGGTCATCGACACATACGAAACCCCTACGGCCGGGATGGCCGATCGCACATTTCTGGTTCGTCCCGGAAGTGATGGGGCCCTGGCCCTTGGGATGATGCACCAGTTGGTGGCCGATGATCTGGTGGACCGAGATTTTCTGGCGGCTGACGTACAGGGGTTCGAGGAGCTATGGAGCGAAGTCCTGTCCGGATTCCCGCCCGAGAAGTCGAGCACGTTGACCGGTCTTCCCGTGGAGACCATTCGGGAGATGGCTCGCGCTTATGGAAAATCCCGAGCCTCTTTCATAAGGCTGGGAAGCGGCCTTTCACGATATACCAATGGGGGTATGACGTGCCGAACCATCGCCCGCCTGCCTGCCCTCACAGGGGCCTGGGCAAGGAAGGGTGGCGGCTTTCTAGCCGGCACTGCGTCCGGCGGTGCTTTTTCCATGAAGGCTGTCACGCGTGAGGATTTCATGGCGCGTTCCACGAGAATCGTCAACATGAATCAACTGGGCCGGGCACTGAATCAAATTGACGATCCACCAGTTCTGAGCCTGTATGTATATCACTCGAACCCTGCGGCTGTGACCCCTGATCAGAACGAGGTCCTCAGAGGGTTGTCCCGCGAGGACCTGTTCACTGTTGTCCACGAGCGGTTCATGACCGACACCGCGGCATACGCCGACATTGTGCTCCCCGCCACTTCATCTATGGAGCATAGCGATCTGTACCGGGCCTACGGCTCATACTGCATTCAGCGCGCATCGGCCGCCATCCCACCGGTGGGCGAAAGCAAGTCAAACTGGGAAGTGTTCGGTCTTCTGGCTGAGGCCATGGGATTTGAAGATGAATTTTTCCGCCAGCCGGCAGACAATCTCATAGATCATCTCCTGTCCGTCCCCAGCCCCATGAGGGAGGGGATCGACTACGATGCCCTCAATTCCGGCAAGGCAGTGGAACTAAGGCTTCCGCCGGGCTATAAGACCCAATTTCAAACGGACTCGGGCAAGATCGAAATTCTCAATCCCCGGGAACAGGAACCGCTGCCTCGATATATCCCGGCTTTCGAAGGGACATACCCCTTTCGACTCATGACGGCCCCCAACCGATACTGTCTGAACAGCTCTTTTCGTGAGCGCGACGATCTTCGGGCCAAAGACGGAGCCATGTTCCTCCAAATGAATCCTACGGACGCCAAGCGCAAAGGGTTCCAGGATGGAGATCGGGTAAGTGCTTTCAACGATCTGGGCGAGGTTTCCTTCATTCTCCGGATAACATCCGGTGTTCCCGAGGCGGTCGTGGTGGCCGAAGGAATCTGGTGGCTGGCCCATTGCCCGGGGGACCGCTCCGTCAACGCCCTCACGTCCCAGCGACTTACAGACCGAGGGGCTGGAAGCACCTTTTACGACAACACTGTCGATGTCCGAAAAGAGATGGGAGAGCCATCCATGTTCAATGGTGGAGGGTGATTACCATACCCGATTCTTAATCCGGGCCGGCAGCCGATTCACGGTCTGGTCGCCTTTGTGTCATTTTTGAGAAATCTAGCTAGTTTATGCCAGTAAAATCAGTGACTTCTCCGAAGGACTAAATCATACGCAATAAGATTTGCGTTTTCGTCCGTGAAATAGAGCTTGCCGTTTGCGACAATCGGGCTCTCCCAGTGAATTCCACCGGCGAGCGCGTCACGCCACAGCCGTTGTCCGGTTACCGGGTTGAGAGCACGGACAAATCCACTGCCTATATAGAAGAGTACCCCGTTAGCCACCATCGGTGACGTGCCTCCGTTCCGGCTTCGCCATACTCGCTTCAGGCTTGGGTTTCCTTTCCGGTCGATTGCCAGCTTCAGCCCCGAAATGCCGTTGCCGTTGGCAATAAAAACCCACGTGGCGTTCCGCTGGACCCAGACAGCCGGCGCGGTAAGAACCTGACCGCCTTGAGGCACCGGGATCGTCCGGCCGATCTCTCCACCAACAAATCCCGTCCCACCCTGTCCGCTCAAATTATCAAGATCGATCAGCCGCAATAGCTGGTCTTTTCCGCTCTGAACGGCCAGATTGCGTACTCTGCTTCTGGCCGGGGTGGGCAGAATAGCAGGAGCCGTGCTGCCCAGGTCACCATCGGTGAGCTGTAACTGCAGGAAAGTAGCCGGCGTGTAGCTGTCTAACGGTCCACCGTTTACCCCTGTCCCATCGGGTTGGAGGGCAAAGACGGTATCCCCCCAGGAGAAGTCCCCCGGCGAAAAGAGCCCGTTGCCGGTTCCCATATAAATCTTGTCCGTTATAGAGTTGTACACGACACCGGCTCGCGCCCAGATGGCAGATTGCACGTCAACACAGTCAGGAGTTCCGGGTGTTTCGACGAAATGGACAGCCTGGTTGCTGCAGCCGGCGTTAAAGACTTCCTGGGAACCATCGGCGAGATTAACGGCCGTAACGTGTCCCTGGTAATCGCCAGCGTCGCCCGGGTAGCCTCCATTGGTGACATAGAGATAGCTGATGCCGTTCCCGGCCACGGCTACGGTCAAAGCCGACGAGCCTTTCTCATTAAAGGGCTTCAATGAAGCGAGCTGAGGCCATCCATTCCCGGTAATTTCCGTGCCGTCCCCCACAAGGTATTTGTGGACGAAACCGTCCAGTCCGTAACTGTATACGAACTCGCGGTCAGGGTCGATTGCCGGCGAGGACGTGGTGTAGCACGGTGGAACGCCGTTATTGATGCGGCAGGCCCCGGCCGGGTTCTGACGGCTCCATACCTCGGCGCCGGTTGTTGCATCCAGGGCGATGATATGCCCGGCTTTGGTGGTAACAAAGATGAGATCTTCCGGACCGTTCGGTGTACCGACAGAACTGAGGTAAACCGGCGATCCGTCGGCAACGCTGGGCAAAGTGACCTGAAACAGCTTGCGAAGCCGGTCCACATTGCCCCTTTTGATGATCGTCTCACTGGTGTTGTTCCCGCTGTGTTGCGGATTGCCGTTGAACTGCGGCCAGTCATACGAAAAACCCGCGACCGGCGTAAGTGCCAGGACTGTGAGCACCACTACTGACAAAGCTATGTGATTGCGGTTGAGTGCCAATTTCATAGATTTCTCCTTAAGTCTCTTGCGGTCCCGGGAAGTACCGAAGATATGACTTATTCCGTGCCGAAGCGCTTTCTCTGCGGGACAGAAGGGTAAACGCCAGTGGCGTTTCTGCCTCGATACTCTCAAAATCCGCCCTGGTGCATTGAAAGTACTTCTTAATGAAAAGTAATCTCTAAATGGATGAAGTTGTATGGGGTATTACAATGCATGTATCAGAGTCAAAAAGCCTGGTTTTCATCTTCCTCGACTGTGGCTTTGGACCTCCCCGTTTCACTTGACAGGAGATCGCACACAATGCTGTTAACTTAATCATATTGGGGACCACAGAGTGATGTGGACGCAGTTCTATCACCACGAAGAGCCTGGAGCAGCATAGCCGCAACCAAAAGACGAAAAGCAATTCACCGCAGAGGCGCAGAGAACGCTGAGAAAACAACAACTTATACACAAAATCTTGTTCAAAAAACAAGAAGATGCG
>JBKQLC010000019.1:0-110241 GCA_052147195.1 Syntrophobacteraceae bacterium | reverse complement strand
TGAATCGCCTCTATCCGGAGCTTTTGGCCGAGATAAATCCCAGCGATGCGGAGAGACTTGGCATTTCGGAAGGGGACTATATTACGATAACATCCAAGCGTGGCAGTATCAGGGTAAAAGCAAAGATCAGCGAGCGTTCGCAGCCGGGGATGATTTTTGTGCCGTTCCATTTCCACGAGGCTGCGGTCAACCTGCTGACCCATGCAGCGGTTGATCCGGTGTCGAAAATTCCTGAGTACAAGGTCAGCGCCGTCAAAATTGAAAAAGCTGCTTAACGGAGTATAATTGATGAATGATCTCTTCATCATTCCTGTTATCAAACTGCTTGTTATTTTCGGAGTATGCCTTTTTTTCATTGCCTATACCACATGGCTTGAAAGAAAGGCCTTAGGCCATTTCCAGCTCAGATACGGGCCGATGAGGGTAGGGTATCACGGGCTTCTTCAGCCCATTGCGGACGGGATCAAGAATATTTTCAAGGAGGAAGTGATCCCTGAAAATGCCGATAAAGCGGTTTTTGTTCTGGCGCCGATTATCAGCATTTCCATGGCCGTTATACTCCTTGCCGTAATTCCCTTTGGTGACGCCATTACGATCTTTGGCAAGAAAATCAATCTGTATCTGGCGGACCCGTCCATCGGGATACTTTTTATCCTGGGATTTGCGACCATCGGTTCGTACGGGACCATACTCGGCGGATGGTCGTCTGGGAACAAATACGGCTACATGGGCGGTCTGAGAGCATCGGCCATGATCATCAGCTATGAACTCTCCATGGCATTTGCCGTTATCAGCATCATAATGGTGAGCGGGTCCTTCAGCCTGGTCGACATGGTTGCCGCCCAGCACAACGTTTGGAATATTGTGCGCGAACCGGTCGCTTTCCTGGTGTTCTTCATCAGCGGAGTCGCCGAACTGAACCGCATCCCTTTTGACATGCCGGAAGCTGAATCCGAGCTTTGCTGCGGGTACAATATCGAATACAGCAGCATGAAATTCGCGCTTTTCTTCCTTGCCGAATATACTCACTTGTTTGTTTTCGCCTCCCTTGTGACCACCCTGTTTTTGGGTGGATGGCATGGACCGTTTCTGCCGGGCGTTGTCTGGTTTTTTCTAAAGACTTTTACCATCATTTTTGTATGCATATGGATAAGGGCGACTATTCCCCGCCTGCGCTACGACAAAGTGATGAAACTAGAGTGGAAATTCCTGCTGCCGGTAGCCATAGCAAATGTAATCGCAACCGGCGCGGTGATGGCCCTTTGGGGCTGATATTTCATGGCGGCCTTCCACGCTCCAAGGGGATTGAAGGAGGGCGCGCTTGAAAACAGGAGCAGTAATGGAAAAATCCGAAATTATTTACGTCAGCAGAGACCGATCTGAAAAAGGGCACTATGTAGCGCCTATTCTGAAAGGACTCAGGTATACGCTTGGCAATTTTTTTAGAAAACCTATCACCCTTCAGTACCCGGATGAGAAAACGCAAAGAAGCGCGCGCTGGCGAGGTCTTCACAGGCTGAATGTCGATGAAAAGGGCGACCTCAAATGCGTCGCCTGCGGACTCTGCGCCGCCATATGCCCGTCACAGGCGATTGCCCTTGTGCCCTATGAAGAGGAAGGAAAAACGCGGTATCCGGAAGAATTCATTGTCGATGAGCTTCGATGCGTTTTCTGCGGATTCTGCCAGGAGGCATGCCCGAAGGGGGCCATCAGTTTGACGCAAGTATATGATTATGTAGATTACTGCCGTAAAGATTTTCTGTTCGATATCGCGAAATTAAAGACTATCGGGCGCTCCTGATTGCAAAGACAGCCGGTTCTTCGACTGAATACTTAATGTGAATCAGGGCGGCTTTATTCGACGGACAAGTAAAAAGGCAAACAGGAATGGAACTGATAGCGATAGTAATCTGCGGTGCGGCAGCGGTGATGACAGCGCTTCTTGTCATTTTTTCGAAAAATACCGTGCACAGCGCGCTCTGGATGGTCGGGAACTGCCTGGCGCTGGCAGTCCTCTTTTTATTATTGAACAGTCAGTTTATAGCCATCCTGCAGGTGATCGTATATGCCGGCGCCATTATGATGTTCATTCTCTATGCCATCATGATGCTGAACCTCAGGGCAAGTGAGGAAGGAGATTTTAAGAAAAAGCTTCTCACCGGTCCCTTTGTCATTCTTTGCCTTTTCTTTATCAGCCTTTTGATTCTTGGCGTGGGACTGAGCCCGATGGCGTTGAAGGGAGCTATGGTGCCCTCTGCTCTAGCTGCATTCGGCGAGGTAAATCTGATCGCAAATTATATCTTTGTCGAAGGGCTTTGCCCGTTTGAGCTGGTTTCCGTTCTATTGACCGCCGCAGTTGTCGGCGCGGTCTTTCTAGCAAGAGGGGACACTCAACACCGGGTCGATCAATGACCCGTTTCAGTTTTTGGTGACGGGAATCCTATAGGGGAATGTTTCAGTGAACGATTATCAAAGCACCTATCTTATCTTGTCCGCGATACTCTTTGCTATCGGCACACTCGGAGTGATCAGCCGCAAAGACGCCATTGTCGTCTTTTTGAGCATAGAGATCATGCTTGGAGCCGCGAATCTGGCCTTTGTCGCCTTTTCACGCGCCAATCAGTCGGCTGAAGGGATATTCATGGTCATGTGCGTCATGGCCGTAGCCGGAGCTGAGGCTGCAATCGGACTCGCAATCTTTGTGCTTCTATACAGGAAAACGGGCACCATCAATATCGATAAATTCAACCTGCTAAAATGGTAAACCGGGGCTGACGATGATCTTTGATTTAGTATGGCTTATTCCAACATTTCCCCTCGCGGGGGTGTTGATCAACGGCCTGCTCGGCCGCAGAATCGAGAGAAAAAACAAAAGCCTGGTGCACTGGATCGCATGTGGTGCGGTCGGGCTCTCCTTTCTGGTCACATTGATCCTGTTTGTCCATTTGCTGGGGCTTCCCTCGGATAAACGGCTGTATGATTTCACCTGGTTTACCTGGATTTCGGCAGGGGACTTTCACGTGAGCGTGGGATATCAGATCGATCCGCTCTCAACGTTCATGTGCATGTTCGTGACCGGAGTCGGGTTCCTGATTCATGTCTATTCGATCGGATACATGTGGCATGACGAAGGTGGATACTACCGGTACTTTACCTATCTCAACCTTTTTATGTTTTCAATGATCACGCTGGTTCTGGCCGATAACTTTCTGCTGATGTTTCTCGGGTGGGAAGGGGTTGGCGTTTGTTCATACCTGCTGATATCTTTCTGGTTTTCCGACCTGGCAAACGCAATTGCCGGCAAGAAGGCGTTTATCACCAACCGGGTGGGCGATTTTTTCTTCGCGGTGGGGATGCTCCTGCTGCTGACCAATCTGGGGTCACACGGGATATGGTCGCTGAAATTTTCCGACGTGTTTTCAAACGCATACCTGCTCTCACCCAACCTGATTACGCTCATCTGTCTCTTATTTTTCCTGGGATGCACTGCTAAATCGGCCCAGATACCCCTTTATATCTGGCTCCCTGACGCCATGGCCGGCCCGACCCCCGTCAGCGCCCTTATCCATGCCGCCACCATGGTTACCGCGGGCGTCTACTTTGTGGCGCGCTGCAATGTCCTTTATTCAATGTCAGCTCTGGCCATGGGGGTGGTTGCCGTTGTCGGGGCCTTAACCGCATTGTTGGCCGCCACCATTGCCCTGACCCAAAACGATATCAAGAAGGTCCTGGCCTACTCCACAGTGAGCCAGCTCGGCTATATGTTCCTGGGGCTGGGCGTAGGCGCGTTTGCCGCCGGTCTTTTCCATGTACTTACTCACTCCTTTTTCAAGGCGCTTCTTTTCATGTGTTCGGGTTGCGTCATCCACGCCTTGAGCGGGGAACAGGACATGAGGAACATGGGAGGGCTAAGAAAGAAAATGCCCATCACCTTTATTACCATGGTGATCGGTACCCTTGCCATCGTCGGGTTTCCTGGACTTGCGGGTTTTTTCAGCAAGGACGAAATCCTGTGGCATGCGTTCAGCGGGGAGCATGGAAATTTGATCCTGTGGCTTATCGGTGTTCTGGCTGCGGCCATGACCGCTTTTTACATGTTCCGCCTGATCTTCATGACGTTTTTCAATGAATGCCGGGCCTCTGAAGAGGTTCAAAAACATATCCACGAAGCTCCGAAATCGATGACCGTTCCCCTGATGATTCTTGCGGTTCTGTCGATTTTCGGCGGTTACATCGGCGTCCCCGCATCCCTCGGGGGGAGCAATCTTGTCGAACATTTCCTCGACCCGGTGATCGGACTCGGGAAAGACAAACTCCTTCAATCCGCCAGCGGTCCGGGATTGGTGCACCTGGTATCCGAAACCGGCGCCCACCACTCGTTCGAACTCGAATATTGGCTCATGCTCCTCACCGTCATCATCGTGTTCGGAGGAATTCTTTTTGCCTACACAATGTATATGAAAAAAAGATCGCTGCCTGGAACTTTGGCGGCCGCAAATCCATCCTTCTACCGTCTGTTGCTGAACAAGTGGTATGTGGACGAGCTCTATGAAAAAATAGCTATCAAACCTTTACGTTCGATCAGTGACTTTCTGTGGAAAGGCATAGACGTGGTGGTCATTGACGGACTTGTGAACTCGACTGCCGCATTTTTCATGAAGTGCGGGGTTATGTTAAAATCGTCCCAGACCGGTTATGTCCAACGGTATGCCGTATCCTTTCTGGTGGGAGTGTTCATCCTGGTCGCATATTACATGTACGTCCGCTGATCGATAATGGCGGATAGATGTCAATCATGGATTTTAACTGAGAGAATCTATAGGTTCCGGATATATCTTCGGGAGCAACTCAATGAATCAATTTAGTTTGCCGATCCTCAGCACCCTCATTTTCTTCCCGCTATTATGTGTGTTCTTGCTGATGTTTATCAGAAGCGAAGGCGGTAAAAATGATGAATTATTACGAAAGATCGCCCTTGGTGCTTCTGTCATTGAATTTTTGATTTCACTTTTGCTCGTGGTCCGCTTCGACGCGGCTGTTCCCGGAATGCAGTTTGTGGAATTTGTACCATGGGTTGAGAGCTTTTCGCTGAACTATCATGTCGGGTTGGACGGGATCAGCCTGTGGCTCGTTATTTTGACCACTTTTTTCGTACCGTTATGCGTGCTGTGTTCATGGACTTATATAAAGGAAAAAACCAAGTATTTTCTGATCGCCGTGCTGTTTCTCGAAAGCGCAATGATAGGCACCTTTGTTGCCCTCGACCTTATTGTCTTTTATATTTTCTGGGAAGTGATGTTGATTCCCATGTTTCTTCTCATCGGCGTCTGGGGGGGTGAACGACGCATCTATTCCGCGGTCAAGTTCTTCCTGTATACGGCGGCAGGAAGCATATTCATGCTGGTCGCCATTATTTATCTATATTATTACAGTTACAAAACCACGGGAACGGGCACCTTCAACCTGCTCGACCTCTATAATCTGCATATTCCGATATCGGCCCAGTTCTGGCTGTGCGCCGCCTTTAGCCTCGCATTCGCCATCAAGGTACCGATTTTCCCGCTGCACACCTGGCTTCCGGACGCTCATGTCGAGGCGCCTACCGCAGGCAGTGTCCTGCTGGCCGCCATCCTTCTTAAAATGGGGACATACGGTTTCCTGAGATTTTCGATGCCCCTTTTTCCGTATGCCACCCACCAGTTTCTCCCGCTGATTGCTTTCCTGGCCATTGCTGGAATCATCTATGCGGCTTTGGTGGCATGGGTGCAGCCGGACATGAAAAAACTCGTTGCGTACTCCAGCGTAAGCCACCTGGGATTCGTGATGCTCGGATTGTTTGCACTAAATATCCAGGGGATAGAAGGAGGCATCTACCAGATGTTGAACCACGGGGTGAACACGGGCGCCCTCTTTCTTCTCGTCGGCATGATCTATGAGCGGCGCCATACGCGGCTAATGGATGATTTCGGCGGCCTGGCAAAGATAATGCCGGTATTTGCCACCTTTCTCATGATAGCAACTCTTGCATCCGTGGCGGTCCCGGGGACAAACGGCTTTGTGGGCGAAATAATGATACTTGTGGGTGTGTTTAGAACCTATCCCGCATTCGGCGTATTTGCCGTTTCCGGGATGGTCCTTGGTGTTGTCTATATGCTCTGGATGTACCAGAAGGTGATGTTCGGGCCCGTGACCGACGATGCCAATCTCAAACTGACCGATTTGAACACAAGAGAGATTGTCACAATGGTTCCCATCGCGGTGCTGGTGTTTGTAATGGGGATCTTTCCAGGCATGTTTTTGCGCAAAATGGATGCATCGGTCAATAACTTCATCAAACAATACCAATACAAGTATGAAGCGTATGCGGCTGAAAAAAACGGCGATCCTGCCGCAGCAGCCTTGCAAAAGTATAATGATGTTGTCGTCAGCTCCGCCGCAGTTTCCCGCGCCGGGGTGCTTTCGCCCAGTCGATGATCGAAGAATATCGAACGTGCTGCGCCGGGTAGATTGCTTTAAATCTGGAGGAACCGAATGGAGACGTTGAAATTCACCCCGCCGGTAATGGACTACATGGCTGTCTTACCGCAGGTGATTCTTGTTGCAACGGCACTGATCGTACTTGTCATCGGTGTTTTCAAAGAGTGGGCAAAGGCCGCCTTCATCGGTCACGTGTCCCTCCTGGGGTCGGCCCTTGCGCTCGTTAGCGTTGTTTTTACCGTCTCCGCAGGGTCCCCATTCTCCTCATTTGGCGGAATGGTCTTAACCGACAGGTTTTCTTTTTTCATTAGCCTTGTTATCTGTATGATAATTGTGCTGACCATACTGGTCTCGTTAAACTATCAGAAGTTTTTTGAAAACATCAAGTCAGGCGAATATTACGCGCTGGTTCTCTTTGCCGGCGTTGGCATGATCTTCATGGCAACAGCGGGAAACCTGATTCTTTTGTTTGTGGCCCTAGAAACGATGTCCATTTCCATCTATGCGTTGACCGGATTTCATAAAAATCAGTTAAAATCCGGGGAAGGAGCCTTGAAATATTTTTTGTTGGGCGCCTTTGGCTCAGCGTTTCTCCTCTACGGCTTCGCCTTCGTTTACGGGGCGACCGGAAGCCTGGACATCATTAAAATAGCCAATTTTATTCAAACCCATCCGCAAATCACTCAATTCAAATTTTTGATCATCGGGCTGGTCTTGATGACTGCCGGGTTTGGATTCAAAATATCGATGGTGCCCTTTCACATGTGGACACCCGATGCGTACGAAGGCGCCCCCACATCCATCACGGGATTCATGGCAACAGGTGTCAAGGCCGCAGCCTTCGCGGCCCTTATCCGGGCGGTCCTCGTGCCCTTGGCCCCCATGCAGGGTAGCTGGATCACGATCATGTGGGTCGCCGCTTTTTTAACCATGACCGTCGGAAATATAATCGCCCTTGCCCAGGATAACGTAAAAAGGATGCTGGCTTATTCCAGTATCGCCCATGCAGGGTATATTCTCCTTGGGTTTGTAGCCGGCACAAAGTTTGCCCAGGCGGGAATGCTTTTTTACCTCATGGCGTATGCTTTCATGAACATAGGGGCGTTTGCCGTTGTCGCGCTGCTGTGTAAGAAGGGGGAGGAATTCAACAGTATTTCGGATTTTTCCGGCCTTGGTTTTAAGTACCCCGCAGTGGGATTGGCCATGTCGATATTTTTGCTTTCCCTGGCCGGCATTCCGCCAACAGGTGGATTTATGGGGAAGTTTTATATTTTCACAGAGGCGCTGAAATCCGGGTATGTCTGGCTGGTCATCGCAGCGGGTGTAAACAGCGTGGTCTCGATTTACTACTACTTGCGCGTGGTCGTAGTGATGTATTTTCAGCCCCAGCCATCTGAGAATCCGATAACGCTTACGGCGATTTCACCCGAAGCAGTTATCGCGTTGGCGGCAACGACCGCGGCTGTCCTTTTTATGGGGATATTCCCATCCTACTTCTGGTCGCTTGCCAGCAATTCCATTTTTAGCCTTAAGTAGCGTTTGGAGTTGCGATCATCTCCGTGGATCTGCTCGACCGAAATCCCGTTTGACTTTGTCGCCTGAGGTTTGCACTTTGGCGGCTCTCTTGTCATTGAATACGCAGCGGGAAAATCTGTCAGTGGATCGGATAGTACCAGAAGGAGGTGTGCCCGCCCCCGCCCCCGCCTCCGCTTGCACTATCTATAGCGACGCCCTGATAGCTGAAGGCTATGAAAACAGCTCCGGGCGGAAGTGTGAGCCTGGCCTGAAAAGGGATGGGGTCGAAGCCTCCGCGATTTGTTGCCAGTCCTTTTTCTTCGAGAACTCTGCCGTTTTGATCGAGAAATATCACACTGAGGCGAAAGTCGTGCAGCAGGGTGAAGCCCAGGGGCAGATAGTCGGCAAAGCGGATGTTGCCTGAAAGCTCCATTTGCCCCTGATCAGCCGAACAGGTGTACTTGACGGTAAGGTCCTGGCCTTTCCACACTGCAGAAGAGCGGGGCTCTGCAATGGAGAGGCGGTCCGCGGGTGGGACGAACCCGGCGGCGGCGCTAATCTGCAGTCCCGCCACGAAAAGAGCCGAAACGATCACGGATAAGCGGAAGAGAAATCCAGGTTTCATCGTATAGCTCCTTTGATTTGATATGATTGCCCACTCGAAATTCTTCCACGGCGCAAGAGCATTTCACATTAAGATAAGCGGTGATGCGTGCGCAAAGATCATTTTGAATCAGCGGTGGTCCGAAAACAAGTTTTTTAGTATATTAATTTGAGTGACGGTCGAGCGTTGTCCCGGATTCTGTGTCAAAAGGGGGCGTGCCTGGTGAAAGATTCGAGTGAAGATAGAAAAGTCATCCTTGTGGCGGACGACGATGATGACGATTGCCTGCTGATAAAGGATGCTTTGATCGACAATGGTCTGAACTGGGAAATACGGTTTGTGAGTGATGGAATCGCGTTAATGGAATATCTGGAAAAGTGCGAGCGGCTGGAAGGGCAGGGCGACGGCCGCTTTCCCGACCTGATCGTGCTGGACCTCAATATGCCCCGGAAAGGCGGCCGGGAGGCCCTGAGGGAAATCAGCGATCATTCAAGGTTCAATAAAATACCCACAGTTATCCTTACGACTTCGGACGAACCCCAGGACGTTGCTCTGTGCAGCTCTCTTTTAGCAAAACTGTTCATAACCAAGCCGAACATGTATACTGAATGGCTGGAAAAAGTTGAAGCTCTGAAAGAATTAATCTGAATTTGAGCTTCCCGCCTTCCGAGTCCCGGTATCCTGAGTCAACACCTTATCCAGGATTGAAAAGACATCCCCGGCCACAAATAGCTCGACTCCTTCCCGAACATCGGCGTCCAGACCCTCGATATCGATTTTATTTGCTTCGGGAAATATGATTTTTCTCACGCCGGCTCTTTGCGCAGCCAGCACTTTGTCTCGGATTCCGCTTACGGGAAGCACCCTGCCGCTGAGAGTGAATTCTCCGGAAAGGGCAACATCTCGGCGCGCGGGCCTGCGGGTTAGAAGCGAGATGAGGGCGAGGGCAATTGTGACGCCCGCGGAAGGTCCATCTTTGGGAATACCTCCGGAGGGAATGTGGATGTGAATGTCATGTCCCTCGAAAAAATCGGGGTCCAGTGAAAAATCTTCCGCGTGGCTGCGTACATAACTCAGGGCCGTCTGGGCAGACTCCCGGATTATCTCCCCCAGAGAGCCGGTCAATATTAACTGCTGGCTCCCTTTCATCATGGTAGCCTCGACGGAGATTATTTCTCCTCCGGATTCAGTCCACACCAGGCCGGTAGTGACTCCTACACGCAGTTGCGCCTCGGCAGTTTCATGGGTGAATTTTCGGGGCCCAAGAAGGCTCTCGACCAGGTCCTCATCCACTAATATGGACGAGCGGTCATTTTCCTTTTGTAGACAAAGTTTCGCAATTTTTCGGCAGACAGTGGCAATTTCACGTTCGAAATTCCGCAGGCCGGCTTCGAGCGTATAATCCCTGATGAGTTTTACAACCGCGCCGTCAAGAAATTCGATATTCCTGTTTTTCAGGCCGTGGTCCCTCAATTGGCGGGGAATGAGGTATTCTTTTGCGACGGCCAGCTTTTCTCTTTCGGTGTAGCCGGGGAAAGGGATCACCTCGAGCCGGTCCAGGAGCGGGGCGGGGAGCTTTTCCACCAGATTCGCAGTTGCAATGAACATAACGCTGGAAAGATCGAACGGGACATCCATGTAGTAATCCAGAAACCGGTTATTCTGCTCGGGATCGAGGATTTCCAGGAGGACCGAAGCGGGATCGCCTCGGAAGTCCTGTCCGATCTTGTCTATTTCGTCCAGCATGAAAACGGGGTTCCTGGCCCCGAGGCGTCGAATCTCAGTCATGATTCTGCCCGGCATCGAACCGACATAAGTCCTTCGGTGTCCTTTAAGTTCAGCTTCGTCGCGCAAACCGGCAAGAGAAATGCGGGCGAATTTCCTTCCAAGCGCCTTGGCGATAGACATGCCGATTGAAGTCTTTCCGGTGCCCGGAGGCCCGGAAAAGCAGAGGATCGGGCTTCTCGACATCTGGAGATATCGTTTCTTCTGGTGGATCTGCCGCACGGTGGAGCGAAGTTCCTCGAGGTCGATAGGTTTGGGAAGATAATGGGCGGCTCCCTTTTTAAGGGCGTCAACCGCCGAACTCACCGTGGCATAGCCTGTAATCATAACGATCTCGGTGTTCGGAGCCACCTGTTTTACGGATTCGAGGAGCTGGATGCCGTCCATCTTCTCCATTTTGAGATCGGTGAGGATCAGCTCGAATTCTTTTTGGCCGAGCTTGTCCAGAGCGTCCCGGCCGTTTATGGCAGTGGTTACCTGATAGCCTTCCTTGCGCAGCACATGTTCCATGTTCGTCCTGGCTATCTCTTCGTCATCCACCACCAGGATATTGAACTCGTTGAGGCTGCATAGAGTCTTTACAGCCAGGTATTCGAGGATTCTTTCCTTTACGTGTTTCAATCCATAGTGCTGCAGCTCGAGGTTTGTCTCCGCCAGCCCGATATCCAGGTTGTCGTCGGTGAGGCTCTGCCAGGGAAGCGAGACAAGGAACTCGAGATAACTCACACCTATCGAGTATTCGGGAATACCCGGGTCCATTCTTTCAAGCCGGTCCAACTCCCTGGAAGCCAGTGCCGAAATTGCCTTCGGGATTCTCGCAACCTCAGTTGCCTTGCGAAGATCGGCCAACTCGCCCGATGATTGCTCAGGAGATTTATCTTCCATCGTTTCAATCTTTTTAAAAAAACCCATTGTCAGCCTTTCGATCGATGTTGCAAATAGTAACATTGTCGAACCGTATGTTGCAAAAGCGACATGCAGCTAATCCCAAGCGCAGCAGGAGTCCGGCAAAAATGGCTATTGCATTTTGAAACATGAGGATCACCTGTCCAGCGATGTCCATTTGCCGTTTCAGCCTTATTTCGCAGTGATTTCAAAAGCTTTTTACCAGATGGCACGACTCTTGACTATAGAGTATTGAAAAAATCATGCTCAGGTGGGTTCATAATGTCAAATCTAAGTGGAACAAATCATAAAAATGGGCTTCGCAACAGCCGTAAGATCCTTGTCGTGGGCGACAAAGGGTTCTTTGCGGAGAGTGTCATAAATCATTCCATACACCTTGCCGAGCGGCTCGGATACGATCTGGTGGCTCTCAGCGTGGATGTGCAAGGTGAAGGCAGGGCATTCGGGAACAGCGCGGCATCGACCAGGAGATTACTCGAGATGGCCGATCGCCACGGCATATATTGCAGTCAGATGGTGAGAAGCGGGGACATTGAATTTGCGGTTGAGGACACAATTCACGAGATAAAGCGGGTTGAAATAGTCGTAATAGAATCAGAGACAAACAGCGAGAGCATTGGAAATATATCGGTTCCTATCGTCAGTGTCCTGTCGGACACAAACAAAAAAGGAGATACTTCCATGGTTGCGAGCAAATCCTCGAAAGCGGTCGTGATTGGAAAGACGGCTGGTTACGGTGTCGTGAGCGCCGCCTTTTGTGCGGCCGCCTTTACGCACGCGGATACCATCGCGCAAATCTGTTCAAGAGGCGGCTGGTACGCGGCGGTTCCCATTACCACAGTGCTGGTGTTTTCGTTTGTGCACGGCGCATTTGCTCACAATCTCTGGTCCGCTCTGGGTATCGAGGCCTTCAAAAGAGACCAGGTCAGGCAGACGGAACATAAAGTCATCGAGAAAAGAAAGCTGCAGCGAAAAAGACCTCGCGCCTATGCCCATGTCAACCCGTTTCACAGGATTGACTGATAAGCTTGCGCTCAGGCTATGTCCGGGATTTTGCTGTCAACCCAAAGTTTCGAGTAAGGAATCGCAATGCACGATATAGCAAATGAGGCTGTAAAGTTCATAGATCTTAATGTGACGTATGTTATTTTCCTTTTTGTACTCGGTTTCATCGGCGGTCTTGTGAGCGGATTCATCGGATCGGGGGGCGCCTTCGTTCTGACCCCCGGCATGATGAGTCTGGGAGTGCCGGGGACTATAGCGGTTGCCAGCAACATGTGTCACAAATTCCCCAAGGCCCTTGTGGGCGCATACAAACGTTTCAAATACGGCCAGGTGGATATAAAGCTGGGCCTTATTCTGGCGGCATCGGCCGGTTTGGGTGTGCAGGTGGGCATAAAAATCCAGCGGTTAATTCTGGAAAAATGGGGACAGGCCGGGTCCGACCTCTATGTGAGTGTTTCCTTTGTAATCGTGCTGATAGTTGTCGGCGCCTACATCTTGCTCGACGCCATGAAGATATCCAAATCCGGAGGGAGCGAAAGGGTCTCGCTTATCGCCAGGAAGCTCCAGAGCATAAACCTTCCCCCAATGATAACCTTCAAGACGGCCAATGTGCGCATTTCCTTCTGGTTCACGGTTCCAGTGGGCTTTGCGACCGGTATGCTCGCAGCGACGATTGCGGTCGGCGGGTTCATTGGAGTTCCCGGCATGATATATATGCTCGGCGTTTCCGGACTCGTATCATCCGCCACGGAACTGGTAATCGCTTTCGTGATGGGGTTGGGCGGTTCCATAAACTGGGCAATGCACGGCATGGTGGATATTCGACTTGTTTTGATCATACTTGCCGGCTCGCTGCTGGGTGTCCAGCTTGGCGCAATCGGGACCACTTATGTAAAAGAGTATATGATAAAAGTCGTAATGGCGACAATCATGCTCATAGTTGCCATGAGCAGGGGACTTGCAATACCAAGGTACCTCAATCAACTCGGGGTCATGTCAATCGGTCAGAGTACGGTAAAAGTGCTGGACTCGATTAGCTTTATTTCAATGTGTCTGGCGCTGCTTACAGGGGCCATAATCATTCTGGCCGCCATGTACAGAGCTAAGAAGTCGGCGTACACTCCAAAAGCCCTGGCTGAAGCCAGATGAAACAAATCATCTGACCCTGCTGATACAGCGCATACATTCAGAAACCCAATCTCCCCTTCTCTGTGTAGTTCAGAGAAGGGGAGAGCCGTTTTTAGGATCGAGGGATTCAAACGATTAAAGCTTCCTGGAATCCTCAATTCCTCAATTTCATGAAACAATGCAACATTCCTTGAAGCCAATGCGCTCGCCGCTTCTCAGCGCATGGAATTTGGACTATACTAGTTCCTGTTCCGACTTGCCTCATGAGCTGTCTTTTGGACTTTCCCTCGATGTCCCCGAGCCGGCGCAGGTTCAATTTCCAGCAAACAACATCGGAGAGCAGCCTTGCCAATGAGATTTCCGACTGTTTTGAACATCCGTCAGAAAGTAATGGTCGGTTTTACTATACTCGTGATCATAATTTGTTCGTTTGGCACAGTTTCATTCCAGTATCTTCGTGAAGTTGAGGGAAAGCAGCGTTTCGTTGAGGTTGCAGATGACCTGAGAGATTCCATCCTTGAGGCGCGCCGCTACGAGAAGAATTTTCTGCTCTACGGTTCCGCTGAAGACCTGAACGAAAACCGCCGATTCACACAGCTCGCGATAGACCTGCTCGAAAAGACGATTCCGGGAATCAAAGATTTTCATGGTGTTCCCCAGTTAACCAAGATCAAGTCGCAGCTTGGCGACTATAAACGACTGATGGAGCAGGCGGCCCCTGGGCGAGGCAGCAGCTCGGGGTTGCCGGTAGAGCAGTTGCGCGAACACGGCAAGGCCCTGGTGGATTTGTCTCAGAGCCTGGTTTCCTTTGAGCGCGAACGGATTCTTCAAATCGTGGAATCTCTCAAGACGCAGCTGCTGAGTTCCCTCGGGGTGATGATCATTGCCGGCAGTCTGCTTTTGCCGGCTCTATTTAGAAAGATAGTTCTTCCGCTGAGGGAGATTGAAAGAACGACACACCGCATTGCGGAGGGGGATTTCAGACCAATTGCGCTCCCTGATACACGAGATGAGACACAACGTGTAGTCGAAGGGTTCAACCGGATGATCAGCGAGCTCGAAAAGCGGCAGGACCAGTTGCTCCAGGCCAAGAAGCTTAGTTCTCTGGGTACCTTTACTTCCGGTATTGCTCACGAGTTAAACAATCCTCTTAACAATATTTCCACATCCTGCCAGATTCTGATTGAGGAATTCGATCAGTCGGACGCCGAGTTTTCGCATCGGATGCTGAACAATATCGAGCATGAAGTGCATCGTGCCCGCGATATCGTGCGCGCGCTGCTGGAATTCTCACGAGCTAAGGAATTCTGCGTTGTGCCGACGCCGCTTTTTCAGGTGGTGGATCGCGCGGTCAAGCTGATTTCCAGTCAAGTGCCTCCAGGAATCGAGATTTCGTTGGATGTACCTCATGACCTTTTACTCGATATCGATGGCCAGAGGATGCAGCAGGTATTTTTGAATTTGATCGAGAACGCCATTCATTCAATGGAACCACCCGGGCAGATCACTATCAGGGCAGGAGTCGATTTCGCTCAGAAGCAGGCACTCATTACGGTCGAAGACACCGGAATGGGCATCCCTGAAGAGGTACTTGGACGGGTTTTCGATCCATTCTTTACCACCAAGGAGGTCGGTTTAGGGACCGGGCTCGGCTTGTCAATAGTTTTTGGGATTGTCCAGAAACATCAGGGATCGATTTCGGTAGACAGCAAGGAGAAGGAAGGCACGCGATTCACGATACGCTTCCCAATGGAAACGGTGAGTCAAAAGAAAGAGGCCTGATGAGAGGATCTCGCATCCTGATAGTCGATGACGAGCAGATTGCCCGGGAAAACCTCGAGCATGTACTGCGAGCGCAGGGTTATGAGACGGTAAGCGTTCATAACGGACTCGCCGCTATCAGGGAGCTTGAAAAGGAAGAGTTCGACCTGGTGCTTACGGACATCCGAATGCAGCCGGTGGATGGGATCCAGGTGCTCGAGAGGGCCAGGGAGCTTTATCCGAATATCGAGGTAATCGTCATCACAGGATATGCTTCGGTCTCCTCGGCCGTCGAGGCGATGAGTAAAGGCGCCTACTACTATATCGCCAAACCGTACAAAATCGATGAAGTCAGGGTCCTTGTCAGACAGGCCATGGAGAAACGCGGCTTGCTCAGGGAAGTGAAAGAGCTGCGGCAGCAGGTTCAGGACCAGAGTAAAACCCCGCTTCTGATCGGCAACAGTCCTGAAATGGAAGTGCTGCGTAAGACCATCGGGCAGATTTCGGTCTCCGATTCCAGTGTGCTCATTCTGGGCGAAACGGGAACAGGTAAGGAACTTGTAGCAAAGACCATCCACAGCATGAGCCTTCGGGCCGGGAAGCGTTTTCTTGCGATCAACTGCGGCGCCTTCAGCGAAGAGCTTCTTGCAAACGAACTGTTCGGGCACGAGCGCGAGGCGTTCACCGGCGCTAAAGGCATCAAGCGGGGACTGTTGGAAGCCGCCCAGGGGGGCACAATCTTCCTGGATGAAATAGGGGATATGCCGCTGTCGATGCAGGTGAAGCTTTTGCGGGTGCTTCAGGAACGAGTGATGATGCGGGTGGGGGGCGTAGAAGAAATACCTGTCGATATCCGGGTCGTTGCCGCCACCAACAAAAATCTGAAGCAGGAGGTGGAATGCGGGACCTTTCGCCAGGATTTCTATTATCGGCTGAACGTGATAACACTTCATGTGCCGCGCCTGACGGATCGTGAAGACGACATCCTCCTGCTGGCTCTTCATTTTCTCCATAAGATTGCAAAGTCGCAGGGAAAGCAGTTAGAGAGCATTTCGGACGAAGCGGTTAAAATACTTCTTTCTTATGAATATCCCGGGAATGTGCGTGAACTTGAAAACATTATCGAAAGGGCTGTAACCCTGTCAAACGGGCACTCCATAGAGCGGGAACATCTGCCGCTCGATCTGCAGCAACTCGCGTTCAGGGTACGGCGCCCGCAGGAGGAGTTCCTTACCCTGGGTGATAATGAACGCGAGTATATTCTCTGGGTGCTCAAACAGGTAAATGACAATAAGACCAAGGCTGCTGAAATTCTGGGCATTGACAGAGTATCGCTTTGGAGGAAAATTAAGAGATACAACCTCCAATAACCCGATTGCATGGCGACGTGATGACGCACGCTCCGCCTCGTGGAAAGGAAAGGCTTGGATGGCAATTATAACGATCTCGAGAGGTTCATACAGCAAGGGTAAGGAAGTGGCTGAAAAGGTGGCTTTGAAGCTGGGATATCAGTGTTTTGCCCGTGAAGTACTTCTTGGGGCTTCAAAAGAGTTCAACATCCCTCAAATCAAGCTCGCGCGCGCCATTCATGACGCTCCTTCCATTTTTGAAAGGTTCTCCTACGGCAAGGACAAGTTCATAGCGTACTTTCAATCGGCTCTTTTGAAATGTGTCCAGCGGGACAATGTCGTATATCATGGGCTGGCGGGACATTTTTTTCTGAAAGAGATCGACCACGTCCTCAAGGTCCGGATTATTACCGACATGGAGGACCGGATCAAACTCGAGATGGAGCGGCAGGGGATCTCCCGGGAACAGGCCCTGGCGGTGCTCAAAAGGGATGACACTGAAAGGCGCAAATGGAGCCAGCATCTGTATGGGATCGATACCGCGGACCCCATTTTGTACGATTTGGTCATCCACGTGGACAAAATCACAGTGGATGACGCTGTGGACGTGATTTGCCATACCGTTGGAATGCCAGCCTTCAAGACTACCTTCGAATCCCAAAAGGCATTGGATGACCTGGTTTTGGCATCCGAGGTAAAGACGAGCCTGATCGAAGTCAAGCCGGACATTGAGGTATATGTGCGGGACGGCGTCGTTATTCTTGGCGCCAGCTCTCTTATCATGAAAGACCCGAATCTGGTTCAGGAAATGGAAAGGATTGTCCGCCGGATTCCCGGAGTTAAGGATGTCAGTGTCAAGTCCTCTCACCTTGTTGATTGGAGTGATTAAATCGGAATTTTACTGGAGAAGGGATACTGGAGATTAAATGAGCCCGGAGCCAAACAAAGTCATCTACTCCATGATCGGGGTAAGCAAGTTCTACAATAAACGGCCGATCCTCAAGGACATATATCTATCCTATTTTTACGGCGCAAAGATCGGAGTGGTGGGTCTTAACGGCTCGGGCAAGAGTTCGCTTTTGAGAATACTTGCAGGGGTGGACACCGATTTCAATGGCAAGACTACAATCGCACCCGGTCATACGGTCGGTTTTCTGGAACAGGAGCCCCAACTGGATGATACCCTGAACGTGCGGGAAACGGTCGAGCAGGGAGTCCAGGAGACCGTTTATCTACTCAACGAATTCAACCGGATCAACGAGCAATTTGCCGAGCCTATGTCCGATGAAGATATGGATAAACTCATCGAAAGGCAGGGGGAGGTGCAGGAAAAACTCGATTCCATGGACGCATGGGATCTCGACTCAAGACTCGAGATGGCTATGGACGCACTGAGGTGCCCTCCCGGAGACACCCCGGTCAAGGTCCTCTCAGGAGGCGAAAGGCGGCGCGTTGCCCTTTGCCGGCTGCTACTCCAGCAGCCCGACATCTTGCTGCTCGATGAACCTACCAATCACCTTGACGCCGAAACTATCGCATGGCTCGAACACCACCTTCAACGCTATGCCGGTACCGTTATAGCGGTGACTCACGACAGGTACTTTCTCGATAACGTGGCAGGGTGGATATTGGAGCTTGACAGAGGGCAGGGCATTCCATGGCAGGGAAACTACTCGTCGTGGCTTGAGCAGAAGAGCGCCAGGCTCAGACAGGAGGCAAAAGGGGAAACTGAACGGCAGAGGACGCTGGAGCGGGAGTTGGAATGGATAAGAATGTCGCCCAAAGGGAGGCATGCCAAATCAAAGGCCCGCATACAGGCTTATGATTCGCTGCTGCGTCAGGACTATGAAAAGCAGGAAAAAGAGCTCGAAATATACATTCCGCCCGGTCCGAGGCTGGGCAATGTCGTTATCGAGGCCGGGGGCATAAGCAAAGCGTACGGCGAAAACCTTCTGATGGAAAACTTTTCCTTCGCGCTGCCGCCAGGGGGCATCATCGGGGTGATCGGGCCCAACGGCGCCGGCAAAACTACCCTGTTTAGAATGATAACAGGCCAGGAGAAGCCGGACTCGGGCACGATCAGACTGGGTGACACAGTGAAGCTGGCTTATGTTGAGCAGAGCCGGGAGACGCTTGATCCCGAAAAGAGCATCTGGGAGGTTATCTCGGAGGGCAGGGACACTATCGAGCTTGGAAGCCGCTCCATTAACTCGCGCGCTTACGTTGCCCGGTTCAATTTCTCGGGGACCGATCAGCAAAAGAAGGTCGGACTGCTCTCGGGAGGCGAGCGCAACCGGGTCCATTTGTCCAGAATTCTAAAACAGGGCGCGAATGTCATCCTGCTCGACGAGCCCACAAACGACCTGGACGTCAACACCATGCGCGCGCTCGAAGAAGCCCTCGAAAATTTCGCCGGGTGCGTGGTGGTGATCAGTCACGACAGGTGGTTTCTTGACAGAATCGCAACTCACATAATTGCCTTCGAGGGCGACAGCGCAGCCGTCTGGTTCGATGGCAACTACTCCGAATATGAAACCGACAGGAAAGCCCGGCTCGGCGCAGCAGCTGACCAGCCACACAGGATCAAGTACCGGCAACTGATGCGGGCGTAATGCGGATTCCTCTATCTTCACGCCCCGGTGGGATGCACGCAGAGGTTTTCCCGCCGGTAACGGATTTGTGAAAACTTTACCCACCTCGTGGTATACTTGCAAATATTTGGGGGAATCGAGCAAGAGCAAATAGTGAATGAATTTCCCCAAGCCAGTGGTCTCGGTGTTTTGGATAATCATTACTATTGATGATGCACTCTGGCGGAGTTGGAGTTGTGATAAAAAGTACTTGACTTTTAGTCGATTATGTCATTTTCTGGTAGTGTATACGCGAACTCAGGTATTTTTCATACTATCCCACAACAGCTATGCAGGAGTTGAAGCAAGATGATGGCGGATCAAACTATTGCTCGAGTGGAACCTGTTCGTACTGAGGCGTATTTGGATTTTCTCCAAATGCTTACCGGAGTCGGGCTCGTGGCGTTTATGTGGTGCCATATGATTCTGGTAGCCAGTGTAAACCTGGACCTTGGAGGGGGCAGGGTGATGAACGCGATCGCCCATTTTTTTGAGGCCACTTATATGGCCCAAATCGGCGGTCCGATGATTGCCCTCACAATGCTGGTGCATTTTGTGCTGGCGGCCCGCAAGCTTCCCTTTCGTGCCCGTGAGCAGAAGGCAATGTGGAGGCACACCGTCAATTTTAACCACACCGACACCTGGTTGTGGATCATTCAGGCGGTAACCGCTTTCATAATTCTGATCATGGGGTGCATCCACATGTGGACTGTGCTCACCACTATGCCGATAACGGCGGCAAAGAGTGCTGCCAGAATTCAGGGCGGATGGTGGCTGGCCTTCTACATTATCCTGCTTCCGATGATAGAGCTTCACGTCGGGATCGGGATCTACAGAATCGGCGTAAAGTGGGGATTTATCAAGAGGTCTAACCGTAAAGCGCTGCATGGCTTCGAAAACAAGCTCACCATAGTTATGATTGCCATAGGGCTTGTCACTCTGTTCACCTTCTTCGTCTTGACTAAAGCAATGTAAGGAGCTGAAATTGGATACCTTCTACACTGATCTCTTATGCGTCGGAGCGGGTCTTGCAGGCGAACGTGTGGCGGTGGCGGCGGCCTCAGCGGGATTTGAGACCATCTGCCTCAGTATCGTTCCGCCGAGACGTTCCCACTCATCCGCCGCTCAGGGCGGTATGCAGGCTTCTTTGGGGAACTGCTGCAAGGGCGAGGGCGACTGCCCGGACGTCCATTTTGCCGATACTGTCAAAGGGTCCGACTGGGGATGCGATCAGGAATGTGCGCGTCTTTTCGCCGACACTGCACCCATTGCCGTTCGAGAGATGGCATTTTGGGGCATTCCCTGGAACCGTGTCGTCCCTGGAAAAGGCATCTACTATAAAGCCGGAAAACAATACGAGAAGATTGAGGCGGCCGAAAAAGAAGGAACAATCACGGCGCGCGATTTCGGCGGGACCGCGAAATGGCGCACCTGTTACACATCGGACGGAACCGGCCATACTCTTCTTTTTACCATGGACAATGAAGTCGTGCGCCTTGGCGTAACCGTCCACGACAGGATTGAAGTGCTGTCGCTGATCCATGACGGAACGACCTGCATGGGGGTTGTGGCCCGCTGCCTGAAGACCGGCAAACTGAGGACTTATCTGGCCAAGGCGACACTGATTGCAACCGGGGGCTACGGCAAACTTTACCGCGAGAGCACTAACGCTGTAATCTGCTGGGGTGACGGCGCTGCAGTTTCGCTGGATACCGGCATTGTCCCCATCGGGAATCCGGAGGCCGTGCAGTTCCACCCAACGGGAATCGTGCCCACAAACATTCTGGTAACCGAGGGGTGCCGCGGTGACGGTGGGACACTCAAAGACGTCAATGAAGAAAGATTCATGGACATTTACGAGCCGGGCAAGCAGGAGCTTGCCTCGCGCGACGTCGTTTCCCGCTGGATGTACCATCATATGCGGATCGGAAAAGGGGTGAAGAGCCCATACGGCGATCACCTTTGGCTGGACATCCGCCATTTGGGGGCGCATCACATCAAGACCAAGCTCCGAGAAGTCGAAGAAATCTGCAATGAGTTCCTGGATCGAGATCCGATTACCCAGTTGATCCCGGTTCGTCCTTGTCAGCATTACAGTATGGGCGGAGTTCGCACAAACAAGGACGGCGCCGCTTACGGCCTCAAAGGTATTTATTCGGCTGGAGAGGCTGCGTGCTGGGATATGCACGGATTTAACCGGCTCGGTGGAAACTCATTGGCCGAGACGATTGTAGCAGGAAGGATCGTTGGCGAAAAGATAGTGGAATTTCTCAAGGGCTACCAGGTTGAGTTCAAAACCGCAGTCGTCCAGGATGCGGTCAAGAAACAACAGGATAGGGTGGAGAGTCTTATTCGCGGAGGCGGAAAAGAAAACGCTTACGATTTGCGTGCGGCTATGGGTGACGCGCTTATGGAGGGAGTAGGCATTTTCCGCAAGCACGATGATCTCCAGGCTGCCGTTGATAAGCTGCAGGTGCTCCTGGAGCGCTCAAAGAACATCGGCCTTCGCTCCACCAGTGTGCATGGCCCAAATCCGGAACTGGGAGTCGCGCTGCGGGTGCCTGGAATGATCCGGCTTTCGCTGTGCATTGCCTACGGAGCGCTGATGCGGACTGAGAGCCGTGGAGCGCACGCGCGCGAAGATTTCCCTGAACGCAATGACAAAGACTGGTTGAAGCGTACTCTTGCCTATTGGAAGAGTGAAAAAGACACGCTGCCGACCCTGGAATACGAAAAGCCTTCAAAAGTCTGGGAGATTCCGCCAGGTGAGAGAGGGTACGGTTCTGCGAAGATAATTTGTACCGAAGACCCCGAGATTTGCGTTCCAAAGCCGGAAACCAACTAAGCGAGAGGTGTTTTGATGGGAAGGACTCTAAAGTTCAACGTCTTCAGATACAGCCCGGAGGACCCGGCTTCGGTTCCGCACATGGATGCGTATTATCTCGAGGAAACCGAGGCCATGACTCTTTTCATTGCTCTTAACCGTATCAGGGAGGAACAGGACCCAACCCTCATGTTCGATTTCATGTGCAGGGCGGGTATCTGTGGCTCCTGCGCAGTTATGATAAATGGAAAGCCAGACCTGGCGTGCCATACCAAGACCAAGAAGTTGCCCAGTGAGATCACTCTGATGCCCATGCCTGTATTTAAGCTGATCGGTGACCTCTCGGTCGATACGGGGACCTGGTTCCGAGGAATGAACGAAAAGGTGCAGTCGTGGGTCCACACTAATAAGACATTCATTCCGGACGCAGAAGAAGAGCGGATGGATAATGCGCTCGCCGATGAGATTTACGAACTCGAACGCTGTATCGAATGCGGCTGCTGTGTCGCGGCTTGCGGGAAGGCGAACATGCTGCCCGATGGCTTCATGGGAGCGACCGCCTTCAACCGGGTTGCCCGTTTCATGATGGACCCGCGCGACGAAAGAAAGAACGATGAGTATTTCGAGGTAGTGGGAAACGAAGATGGAATCTTTGGCTGCCTCGGGCTTCTCGGCTGCGAGGACATGTGTCCGAAGAAGATCCCGCTCCAGGATCAACTCGGCGTGCTTCGCCGCAAGATGGGCTTCTCCCAGGTGAAGCATTTTTTCCAAAGAGGCGGGAAGGGGTAGACCGCCTGAAAGAAAATGCCAGGCTTAGTTGCCGGCTATAGTTTATCAGGACAAATGCGGGATGGCGTTCGCCATCCCGCTCCTGTCTGAGCTTCATCGACAAACATTTCCGATGCGGCTGTTCCGTCAATAGACATTAGCTTGCCGGTTTCCCGCAATCTGAAATTTATTTCTACGCATTTGTGCTTGCCCGCTGCCCGGCTCATTTTGTTGAATTCTGCCAGTCTCTGAAAAAATACAAAATATATTGACTTGTATAAGAATATTAGCAAAAATCTCCCTTGTTATTTAGATCCGGGACTTGGTAGGATCAACACCACCCCGTAATTTTGAGGGGATTGGTCCCCTTGTCCGGATTTTCCTCACAGAAGTTACTGCCTGTTAGCGGAGGCTTACTATAATCTACGGCTGATCACCGTCGCGGTTGCCTGCAGGTCGTTATATCCCTGTATAATTCAAATGAGTAAGTGTCCCTTCCGGTCATATATTGGGGGAACGCAGTTATGAGTCGCCCAATTCACCTCCTGGATCTGGTCAGCAAGGAAAAACTGGAGAGAATTCTCCAGGTTTTCACAGAGGTGGCCGAGGTGGCCTCAATCATTACTTACGCCGACGGCCATCCAATCACCAAACCCTACCGTTTCACGTCCTTCTGCCATAATTATTGCCGCGCCACTGCCAAGGGCAGGACTAAGTGTTTTGAAAGCGACAGGTACGGCGGCTTTGAGTCGGCTCGCCTTGGGAAACCTCTGAGCTATCCATGCCTGAACAGCGGTCTGAGCGACTGTGCCGCCCCGGTGATCGTAAACGGGCATCATCTTGCTACGGTCCTTTGCGGTCAGACTCTGGAGAAGCCGATCGACACGGAAGTGGCAATACGGCGGGCTCAAGAGATCGGCGTCGAAGACGTCGAGGGTTATCTGCGCGAACTTGTCAAGGTCCCCATGATGAGCCGCGAAAGACTTCTAAATATCGCCAACCTGATGGCCGAGATCACCGTCACGATCAGTGAACTTGCGATCCAGAAGCATATCTCACAGCAAAACTCAGAGCGCTACCTTTGCCGGCTTATCAACAGTGCTTCCGATTGCATTATCTCGACGGACGCAGACAATACTGTGAGCATGATAAACCAGGCCGGCGCCGACATGTTTGGATACCAAATGAGCCAAATGATCGGTCTGCCAATCAAACAGCTCCTGGCTGACGAAAGGTCTCGACCCACGTACCTCAAGAACGCTATGTCACATTCAGGCGGTCATTGGCGGGCCTATTTAACGGCCATTAAGACGGACGGCTCGATATTTCCTGTGCAGGTATCCTTCTCTGCACTTCATGACGAGCACGAAAGAAAGGCCGGCTATGTGGGGGTGGTCAGAGACATTTCCGAGGAGAAAAAACTTGAGCGCATGAAAGAAGACCTCATCGGAATGATCACCCATGACTTGAGAAATCCTGTCCTGTCTTTGGAGAGGGCACTGCAGATTGTTGTGGGCGGGACGCTTGGATCTCTCAACGCGGATCAGAAGAACGTCTTGGAGCTGGCACTTTTAACCAGCCATCAGTTGTATGGTTTGGTCAGCGACATTCTCGATATTTACCGAAACGAGAACGGGAAGTTCATTCTGCGGTACACCGAGATGGAGATCCAGCGGGTAGTCGAGGAGAGCGTGAGGCAGGTGGAATCACTCACCAGGGAGAAACGAATCACTATAAAAGTAGAGGCGCCCTCGGCGCCCCTCGAGGTCTGTGCTGATGAGGGTCGTATTCGAAGAACATGTATCAACTTACTGGATAACGCGATTAAGTACAGCCCCGAGGGCGGAAATATTTACATCCGGATTCAGGCACAGAGAAATGGGGAGCAGTACCAGGGGGAGCCTTTGGCTGTCCCGCCACTGGAGTCTACGTTTATCTGCGTCGGCCAACAAAGCCGGATAATCATCAGCGTGGAAGATGAAGGTATCGGAATCTCCGAAGCATATCATCGGTGTATTTTCGACAAATACTTTACACTCAAGACCAGTGGAGCGACGCCCAGAGAAGGGGTGGGACTTGGCCTTGCATTCTGCAAGTTGGCCATTGAAGCCCACGGCGGCCAAATATGGGTTGAGTCTCCTGCGACCGACGGCGTGAAAGGCGTCAAATGCGGATGCCGTTTCTATTTCACGTTGCCTTTCTACGGCGGCGAGTCGGCCGATTGATCGCCGGGCATCGATGCGTGTCGGATCTGCAGTAATTTGCCAAAGAGTGCGGAGGCTTCCGTGCCTGCCGTTTTACGGTCCCGATGATTGCCTTAAAGCTTCCACGGAAGGGAAACTGCTATGAACATTTTCCTCGCCGACGACCACCCGCTGTTTCGCATGGGTTTGAGAATTGCCCTGGATCAGGAAGACGAGATGAAGGTCATTGGAGAAGCCAGCGATGGTTTTAGTGCGGTTGAAAAGATTCGGAGCAATCCTCCCGATTTGTCATTGATTGATGTTGATATGCCTGGAATTTCAGGCATTCGGGCTATTCGAATTCTGCGCAAGGCCCTGCCCGACATGAAAATACTTGTGCTTTCAACTTACGACGACGAAAAATATATACAAGAAGCCATGCTGGCGGGAGCAGACGGCTATCTGCTCAAGTGCGTTGAGGTTGCGGAGTTAGTGGCAGTTATACGTTCAGTATGTGAAGGAAAGCAAGTAGTGTCTCCGTTCCTGGTGAACCTGGCCATTGAGAGCTATACTGTCGATACGGCAAAACCAGTAGGCCCGATCGCCCTGACTCAGCGGGAAAAAGACATATTGAAAGCGATCGTCGACGGTCTGAGCAACAAGGAAATATCCGAGACTCATTTCGTCGGCATCGAAACCGTCAAGAGCCACGTCAAGAGCATCTACCAGAAGCTGCAGGTAAGAAACCGGGTTGAGGCCGCTCAGGTTGCCATGAGAAGGAAACTTGTGTAACAGTCCGGCTGTCAGGAAAGGACCTTTTGGCCCGGCGGCGGTACTGGACACCTCGCGGGCGTGGAGTTAAACCCGGTAGCACGGGCCTTATCGTTACTACCATTTTACATGCAAACCCTCCCCTGTGTCCCCCACATTTATAATTCGTCCCTGGCCTCGTGAGATGTTGCAGGTGATCGAGCGAGGGTTCGTCAGGCCGCATTCGAATCAATTCAACTGCCTCGGGCTCCCTACGGTCTCTTACAAGAGTGCATTAAAAATCCCTCCTTTGAGGGAGCGATTTACCACCTTTGAGGGATTTACTCTTGAAGCTATTTGAAGTTCAATGGTTCGGTAGTGAAAAAGTTTCCTCGTGTGTAACAGATTGAAAAACATTAGCAGTGGAGGCTGAACGGACTCGTTACAGGCTCACTCCTCCGCCCTTTCCTATGCTGCTCTATCAAGAAATTGCGCGGTAATGCCCCTTCGGAGTCTACATCATGGGCGTATGTCGGTCATGAGGCGATAAACCTGGGAAAATTGCGCAATTAACCTGAGTTTATCTTCATTTTCACAACCCATCACGCAGGAGGGAATTCAACGAGTCGGATCGTCATAAGCTGATAAACCGGGGGAAAGTACGCAATTCATCTTCGTTTATCTTCACTTCAAAAACCCGAACACAAGGGAGGATTCCAATGAGTCGGATTTTGATTGCACCAAGTCGTTATGTTCAGGGAGAGGGGGCTATCAACGAGATCGGTGTCAATGCTGCCAGGCTTGGAACCAAGGCCCTGTTTACGGGAGGGAAAAGAGCCTTAGCAAGTATCGGCTCTGCAGTTGAGGCAAGCCTTAGCGCGGAGAAAGTCGGATGTCATCGGGAACACTTCAACGGCGAATGCTCGACCAACGAGATCAACCGGCTGGTGGAGGTTGCGCGAAATGCAGGATGTGATCTTATTATCAGCGCGGGTGGGGGCAAGGTCATCGACACCGGCAAGGCTGTAGCCCACTATTTGAAAATCCCGGTCGTCGTCGTTCCCACGATTGCCGCAACGGATGCTCCGTGCTCTGCGCTCTCGGTGGTTTACACCGATAATGGTGTGTTTGAGCGCTACCTCGTATTACCAAAAAATCCCGATTGTGTACTGGTGGATACGGGAGTTGTTGCCCAGGCTCCGGTGGAATTTCTGGTATCCGGCATGGGGGATGCTTTGGCCACTTTCTGGGAAGCCGATACCTGCTTCAAAAGCTGTAAGCCCAATGTGCTCACCGGCGGATGCCCTCCATTGCGCTCGGCTCACGCACTTGCGCGACTGTGCTACGACACGTTGCTCGAATTCGGTTTGCAGGCAAAGCTGGCAGTCGAAAAGCACATGGTGACTCCGGCCGTGGAAGCTATTGTCGAAGCCAACACGCTGCTGAGCGGGCTTGGGTTTGAGAGCGGCGGTCTAGCGGGAGCCCATTCCGTTCACAATGGCTTCACGGTTCTTGAATCTTCCCATCACAAACTTCACGGCCAGAAAGTGGCCTTCGGGACCCTCGCTCAAATGATCATGGAAGGTCGTCCTTCGGATGAAATCGAGGAAGTACTGGATTTCTGCCTGACGGTGGGGTTACCCGTCTGCCTTGATGATCTGGGGATTCACAATCCCACAAAGGAGGACATCCGCAAGGTCGCCGAGGCCACAACCGCTCCAGGTGAAACCATTCATGCAACATGTTTCCCGGTGACAGCGGGGATGGTAGAGGCTGCTATCTGGACTGCTGACGCTCTGGCTAAAGATTACAAGAAAGGAGCATGATCATGGCGCTGCTGCCTGTATCCATAAGTATCGGAGTACTCTGCGGTTTGTGGTTTTTTATTACGACCCAGGTCGTCTGGCTCGTTGCCTGGGTAGGCTATGCTGCATGGGCAAGCTTCTACTATGCCGGAGGCAATAAGGATGGGCTGGTCAAATCAATTGCAGCAAACATAGTAGGGATGGTCCAGGGCGCGCTTTTCTTCTGGTCATGGAAAGAGTTGGGGGGTGGCAGCATGGTCCTCTTGTCCTTGTGGATAGGAGTATTCTGCTTCGTCATGACAATTGAAGGAAACATTTCTTATCTTTCGGCGATCCCGGGGCAGTTTGTCGGAGCCGCAGTGTTTTTCGGTAATCTCGGCGCCCACCAGGGTGACATTGTCCTCACTTTGGTCAATACAGCGGTTTGCATGCTGATCGGCAATTTCGCGGGAATCCTTTCCGCAAAACTGCCTGACATGCTGAAAAAAGAAGAGGTTGTCGCAAAAAGTGGTTGAGACTTAGCACTGGGGGAGGTCTCCCGGATACTCCCCCGATTCACCCAGCAGGACAATGATTGCCTAGACAGGAGGATTTCAGATGACGAAGGAAGCATTAGGATTGATCGAAACAAAAGGACTCGTTGCAATGATCGAAGCTTCGGATGCTATGGTCAAGGCAGCTAATGTCCAATTGGTTGGCTACGTCAAGATTGGAGCGGGGTTTGTGACGACCATGGTGAGAGGAGATGTAGGAGCCGTAAAGGCCGCCACCGATGCAGGCGCAGCCGCTGCACAAAAGGTTGGTGAAGTGATTTCGGTCCATGTGATTCCAAGGCCACACCAGGACGTTGAGAAAATCTTGCCCCAACTGCCGGTAACTGAATGAACCACTCAATAGCGGTTCGCCCATGATCGGACTAAGCAACCGGGAGGTGATATCTGATGCAAGAGGAACTCGTTAACAAAGTTATGCAGGAAGTAATGAAGAGGGTGGGATCTGCTCCTGCTGGAAATCCGAAGGAGTCCGGGGGAGGCGGCCGAACAGCATATAGCGCCGACCTTGTCCAGGTAACGGAATATGTAGGTGTGGGTCTGGGTGATACGCAGGGTATCGTCATAGCAAATCTTGATCCGGCAATTCACAAGTTGATGGGTGTAGACGACAGGTATCGTTCAATTGGCGTTATAGGAGGCCGTACTGGTGCGGGGCCGCAGATCATGGCTGCCGATGAAGCCGTCAAAGCGACCAACACGGATATCCTGTCGGTGCAAATGCCCAGAGATACGAAGGGCGGAGCCGGGCACGGGAATCTGATTATCTTCGGCGCAGAGGATGTCTCTGATGCACGCCGCGCCGTAGAAGTCACTCTGGAGGTGCTGCCCAAGTACTTCGGTGATGTCTACGCAAATGATCAGGGTCACCTTGAACTTCAGTACTCTGCGCGCGCCAGCAGGTGTTTGACACACGTTTTCAACAGTCCTGAAGGCAAGGCTTTCGGACTTATTCTGGGGGCTCCGGCTGTTATCGGTGTTCTCATGATCGATACGGCGGTCAAGGCAGCCGATGTTGAAGTGGTTGGCTACGCTTCGCCGGCCAAGGGGACGAGCCTCACCAACGAGGTCATGATCTGGGTATCCGGCGATTCGGGCGCAGTGCGGCAGGCTGTTGTCTCCGGACGGGAAGTGGGCATCAAATTGCTTTCTGCATGGGGCCAGGAAGCCAAGTCTGTCACTCAACCTTACATCTGATGAGGGGAGGGCTGCCAATGAGCAGAAGACAAAAACGCTTTGAAGTGCTGGCCCAACGTCCGGTGAACAAGGACGGCTTCATCAAGGAGTGGGTTGAGGTAGGCCTGGTGGCCATGGAAAGCCCCAACGACCCGATGCCTGGAATCAAGATACAAAACGGCAAAGTGGTTGAGCTAGATGGAAAAGCTCGCAGTGATTTCGATATGATCGACACGTGGATCGCTGATCACTGTATTGACCCCTCTGTTGCCCAGGAAGCGATGGCCCTGGATTCTCTCAAGTTTGCCAGGATGCTTGTTGACATCAATGTGCCGCGATCGGAGATCGTTCGCCTTTCTGTTGGGATGACCCCGGGTAAAATTCTCGACGTTCTCAAGAAGCTGAACGTGGTTGAGTTGATGATGGCGATGCAGAAATTGCGGCCCAGGCGCACACCGTCCAATCAGGCGCACGTGACCAACTTGAAGGACCACCCGGTATTGTTGGCCGCAGATGCTGCGGAAGCGGCCTTCCGCGGATTCAGCGAACTTGAGACTACCGTCGGGGTTGGACGCTATGCCCCGATGAATGCGCTGTCTATTCTGGTAGGTTCCCAAACCGGCCGCCCGGGCGTGATTACTCAGTGCGCAGTCGAGGAGGCGCTGGAACTGAGTATGGGCATGCGTGGCCTCACAGCGTATGCCGAGACGGTTTCCGTATATGGAACCGAGCAGGTCTTCGTTGATGGCGACGATACACCCTGGTCTAAAGCCTTTTTGGCTTCAGCATATGCATCCAGGGGGCTCAAGATGCGCTTTACCTCCGGTACCGGTTCCGAGGTGCAGATGGGATATGCCGAAGGCAAGTCGATGCTCTACCTCGAAATTCGTTGCGTGATGGTGGCCAAGGGCGCGGGCGTGCAAGGCCTTCAGAACGGCTCTATCAGTTGTATCGGAGTTCCTGGCGCAGTACCGTCCGGTATTCGCGCCGTTCTTGCTGAAAACGTGGCTACGGTGCTGATGGATCTGGAAGTGGCTTCGGGAAACGACCAGACCTTCACGCACTCACCCATTCGCAATACAGCGCGCATGCTCATGCAGTTTCTGCCCGGTACGGACCTCATTTTTTCAGGTTACAGTTCTGTACCCAACTACGACAACATGTTTGCTGGTTCAACCCACGATTGTGATGACTATGACGACTACCTCGTGCTGCAGCGCGACCTCCAGATAGACGGGGGTTGCATTCCTGTCAAGGAAGAGGACGTTATCATGATCAGAAACAAGGCCGCCAGAGCTATTCAGGCTGTCTTCAAGGAGGTGGGCCTGCCGCCCGTAACGGACGCCGAAGTGGAAGCGGTAACCTATGCGCACGGCTCTAAAGATGTTCCTGACCGGAATGTAACGGAAGACCTGAGCTCTATTGATGCATTCATGAAGCGGGGCGGAAATGGTCTCGACGTTGTGCGCGCTCTTGCCAAACACGGTTTTCGCGATGTTGCCGAGGCAGTCCTGGGGATTCTCAAACAAAAGGTTACGGGCGACTATCTCCATACTTCGGCGATTCTCGAATGTAATTTCGATGTCTTGAGCGCCGTGAACGACCCCAACGACTATAATGGACCGGGTACCGGATACCGTCTCGAAGGCAAGCGGTGGGAAACATTGAAAGACATTCCGCAGGCCATCAGCCCTGAAGACATTTAGGGCCTTTGGCAAGGAGGCTACATAGATGAAGGTCACCGAAGAAATGATCAGGGAGGTCATCCTTGAGGTTCTGCGGGAGATGGAAGGTGATGGACGTTCTGCCGGCGCCGGTGGTGAAGCTTCAACGCCGCTTCAATTTAACCGGATCGGGACGGCGAAGCAGGGCATGGACAAAAGTGAAGTCGTTGTCGCCATACCACCCGCGTTTGGCACAGCGATGACCAAGACCATCATCGGTATTCCACATCGCCAGGTCTTGAGGGAAATTATGGCCGGAGTCGAGGAAGAGGGATTAAAGGCCCGGCTTATCAAAGTGTATCGTACGGCCGACGTCGCATTCATGTCTCACGATGCAGCCAAGTTGAGCGGTTCGGGCATCGGTATCGGCGTGCAATCCAGGGGGACTGCGGTCATCCATCAAAGAGATCTAAAACCTCTGCAGAACCTCGAGCTTTTCTCACAGTCGCCTCTATTGGACCTGGAGACTTTTCGCGCCATGGGACGAAATGCGGCCAAGTACGCAAAGGGAGAAAACCCACGGCCGGTGCCGGTTCGAAACGATCCCATGGCAAGGCCTCGTTACCAGGGACTGGCGGCACTGCTCTACAACAAAGAGGTTCAATACGTGGATCCGGATAAGCCGTCCGAGGAGGTTGCAGTTCAGATCTAGATCGCGTGCAGCTTCAGCAGGTTAAGAAATTATGGCCGTTGCATGCCGGTTGCATAATCTGAGTCAGGGTCGTTTATCCTCAGAATAACAGCCGGCCGCTGATGGCCGATCGTTTCAATCACCATTGCGCAACCACAGTGAGGAAAGGCGCACCATGAGCGATGACCAAATATCCAAACTGGTAGAGCGAATGGCTCGGAATAAAGGTGTCGATGTTTCATCCGATTTGATCGAAGAGGCCGTCAAGCGGGTCGTGGCTGTTTTGAGCGGAGATGTCGTGCAAACTGCTGCTCCTGTGCGCAAAGGGCTTGACCCCAAAGCTGATTATCCGCTCGCCCAAAAAAGGCCCGATCTTGTCCGTACCGCCACGGGGCTCAGTCTCGAAGAGATCGTTCTGGAAAAAGCGGAAAGCGGCAAGATCAGTTTCAACGACACGAAAATTCGCCCCGAGACTCTTGAATATCAGGCGCAAATTGCCGAAGCCGTCGGAAGGCCGCAGCTTGCGGGCAATATCCGCAGGGCTGCGGAAATGACCCGGATTTCTGACGAACGGGTCTTGGAAATCTACGAAGCTCTGCGGCCATACCGCTCAACGAAGAAAGAGTTGCTCGATATTGCCGGGGAACTCGAAACACAGTACCAGGCGCGGGCCTGTGCGGCTCTGGTTCGCGAGGCGGCGGAAGTTTACGAAAAGCGGCGCCGGTTGAAACGCGATTAGCATTTCTCCCATGGCAATGATTTGTGACCAGGTCCATGAGGGCAGGCGTTTTGCCGCAAGCCGGCTTGAAAACAACCGCATTTTGGGGAGCGGCCGTCCATGATCTACATCGCCGGGGTTGATGTCGGTAACAATACGACGGAAGTCGCCATCGCTGAAGTCAGCCCGGGGGGGAAATCGTATTTCCTTTCAAGTGCGACGGTGAGAACCGTAGGCATCAAAGGGACCATTCAAAACGCAATGGGGGTAATAGAGGGTCTCGATACGGCTCTGATGTCTCTTCCTCTGAAACGCAGCGATATCTCTCTTATCCTGCTGAACGAAGCGACTCCGGTGATTGGCGATGTTGCCATGGAGACCATCACTGAAACGGTTATTACCGAGTCGGCCATGATCGGTCACAATCCCGGAACGCCGGGAGGAGAGGGACTTGGCACAGGGGTTACGGTCTCATTGGAATCTCTCAAGTCGTGGGGGGCGGGGGCCCCTTGCATAGTTGTAGTGTCCGGCAATCTGGATTTCCACCAAGTGGCCACACAGCTCAACCAAGCTGCGGCGCGTGGTGTGCAGATCGCCGGGGCCATCCTGCAAAACGACGACGGCGTTCTGGTTGCCAACCGTCTCTCGATGCCTATCCCCATTGTCGATGAAGTCGAGTTCATTGACATGGTTCCTCTGGGGATGCCCGCGGCGGTGGAAGTTGCGGCTCCGGGCAGGTCGATCCAGAAGCTTTCCAACCCTTTTGATATTGCCACCCTGTTTGACCTGGACCCCGAGGAAACGCGTAGAATCGTCCCCATTGCCCGTGCCCTCACGGGAATTCGCAGCGCTGTAGTTATCAAGACGCCGAAAGGGGACATTCAGGAGCGCAGCATCCCGGCCGGCAAGCTTGTACTGATTGGCCAGCGCCGCCGGGTCGAGGTTCAGGTGGATGAAGGTGCAGAGGCCATCATGGTGAAGGCTGAGGAAGTTTCGCCTCTGGTGGAGATCGAAGGGGAAGCCGGCACCAATGTTGGCGGAATGTTTGAGCAGGTGCGGCAAGTCATGGCCGAACTAACGGATCAACCGGTTCATGCCATAACGGTGCGGGATATCCTCGCTGTCGATACCTTCAAGCCGCAAAAAGTTCTCGGAAGCCTTGCAGGAGAATACGCACTCGGCAATGCAGTTGGGCTGGCGGCCATGGTCGAAACGCACAAGCTGCCCATGCTGCGCCTGGCGGCTAAAATAGAAGAAGAGATCATGGTACCGTGCTGCGTGGGGGGCGTTGAGGCGGAAATGGCTATAGCCGGCGCTCTTACCACCCCAGGCACACGGGCGCCGATGGCCATTCTGGATCTTGGTGGAGGCTCAACCGATGCCGCCCTGATCAACCAGGAAGGCGCCGTCCGGAGTATTCATCTGGCCGGGGCGGGCGAAATGGTTACCCTGCTCATAGACGCCGAGCTGGGATTGGATGACCGGGAATTGGCCGAGAACATCAAGCAGCTTCCGCTTGGCAAGGTGGAAAGTCTTTTTCATATACGGCATGAGGACGGGTCCGTGCAATTTTTCGAACAACCGATGAATCCCAAGCTCTTTGGACGGGTTGCGGTCCTTACCCAGAACGGTCCAAAGCCTCTGGAAACCCGGGCGACGCTGGAAAAGATTGTCTCAGTTCGCAGACAGGCCAAGCACAAAGTCTTTGTTACAAATGCACTGCGAGCTTTGAAAAGAGTTGCCCCGGGCGGCAATATCCGGCTTATCCATTTTCTGGCGCTGGTGGGTGGTTCGGCTCTGGATTTTGAAATTCCAAAAATGATTTCTGACGCACTGTTCGAGTTCGGCGTCGTTACGGGTCGCGCCAACGTTCGAGGTACCGAGGGACCACGGAATGCTGTTGCCACGGGATTGATTCTGGCTCAAGTCGAGCGAGGTATAGATGCCAGATGAGCACTAAACCGGCCGTTTTGATCTTAAGGGCTCAATCCGTTCAGGCCAACAGGATAGAACCCGTCTTGTGGGGTATTGAAGAAGAGGGTGTCCCTTATGAAATACGGGGTGTTGTTTCGGCTGAGCCTACAACCGAACTGGCCAAAAAGGCTGCTCAGAATTCAGCCTTGAATGTAGGCATTGCAATGAACGAGGTGGGGGAGATTGTTCTTCATCACCGGGACCTTCCCGTCGGAATGCCCCTGTTTGCTTTCTCAGCCGGGATATTGCAACCTGAGCAATTGCGCCGGTTGGGAACCAACGCAGGTCGTTTGGCAAAAGGGTATCCGTTGGTTCTGGATAGCAAGGACAACAATCAAGGATGATTAATGAAAGATCGCAGCCTTGGACTGATTGAAACCTTGGGATATACGGCCGCGATAGAAGCTGTGGATGCTGCGTGCAAAGCTGCCAAAGTGTCGTTTGTCGGCCACGATCTAATAGGAAAGGGCCTGGTTACTGTGAAGTTTACAGGCGATGTCGGGGCCGTCCGGGCTGCGGTCACTGCTGGGGCGGCAGCGGCGCAAAGGGTGGGACGAGTTATTTCGGTTCATGTGATCCCGCGTCCTCACGGGCAACTTGGCGCACTTGGCCCCGGTTTTCCTGATATGGCTCCAGATTGGCCTGCACCTGGCCCTCGGGCCGCAGGGGACCTCCCGATGGGTCGTACCGATAGCGATGCAGGCAGCGTCAGTGAACCACCCCATCCGGTGGAACCGGGGATTGAGCAGGATAAACCGGTAGATAAACTTTCCCGGCCACCGAAGACGAAGAGCGCAAAGGCCCCTGAAGATCCGGGGCAAAGGACTCGGAAGACCAGGAGAAGCAGAAAGAAACAGGATAAATAGAAGACCTGCAATTATACGTTACATAACTGAGCATGAGAATGCACGGGGCATAAATCGAAGGAGCGTGCTTGCGGCATCCTCATCCAACCTGTAAAGGAGCCGTTTATGGTGGAACTCCGTGCCTACGTTTACCTGGATCGAATGCAGCCTCAGTTCGCTGCCTATATGGGAGCCAACGCGCGGGGGTACCTGCCTGTCGTCGGCATGGCTGGAATTCTGGTGGAAATCGCCCCTGGAGTGCTCATCAACCAGGTTGCCGACGCAGCGCTGAAGTCCGCCAATGTGCGCCCCGGCCTGATGGTGGTGGAACGGCACTTCGGAGTTCTGGAATTTCATTCGAAGGCACAGGCCGAAGTGAAACATGCCGGCGAGGCGGCGCTCAAATCCATCGGAATGACCTTGGAGGACCGGATCAAGCCCAAGATACTCAACTCTCAGGTCATCCATAAGATGAATGACTACCATGTGCAAATGGTGAACGTTTCAAGATTATGTTCGATGATCCTGCCGGGGCAGGACATGTACATTCTCGAGGTTGTTCCGGCCGGCTACATCATGCTTGCAGCCAATGAAGCTGAAAAAAACTCTCCGATTACCCTGGTTGAATGCCGGTCGTTCGGAGCCGTTGGGAGACTCTACATCGGGGGGAAGGAGTCAGAGGTCGCCCGTGCCAAAGATGCGGCTGAAACGGCAATATTGAGGCTTTCAGGTAAAGAATGACAGGAAGCTTGCCATGATCTCAGATACAGCAAATCGATTACTGTTGGATTTCGAAGCTGCTTTGACGCTCAACGGGAGATTTTCCCGTTCTCAGCCATTGTATGCCGGAGTCGATCTGGGCACGGCCTACACCGTCACTGCGGTTGTCAACGCTGACGGAGAGCCTGTAGCCGGGGCTATTACCCGCAGCCGCTCAGCGATCAGGGATGGACTTGTTCTCGATTATATGGAGGCCGTTAGTATCCTGCGCCAACAGGTAATTGATCTTCGGGGGGCCGGTTTCGACATCCGGATGGCCTCGGCTGCTTATCCTCCTGGAACCGGAGGCCGAAATGCAAGAATCTTTGCCAATGTGCTCAATTCAGCGAGTCTGGAGGTGTCGGGTCTCGTAGAGGAGCCAACCGCCGCCGCCATGGTTCTCAACATTGCCGATGGAGCCGTGGTGGATATAGGCGGCGGCACCACGGGCATTACAGTTGTTCGCCATGGTGAGGTAGTTTACACGGCAGATGAAGCTACAGGCGGCACTCACGCAGATTTGGTCATTGCCGGCAATTTCAAAATCGACACCGTTGAAGCGGAACGGATCAAAACCGACCCCACGCGTCAAGCGGAGATATTCCCCATAATAAAGCCTGTTTTCGAGAAAATGGCCAGTATTGTGAACGTCCATCTGAGGGACCATCCTGTCGAAGCCATTTATCTCGTTGGGGGGACAAGCAGTTTTCCGGGGATCGGTCAGGTGATGGAATTCGAAACTGGCGTGGCGGTGGAAATACCGGTTAGACCCTTGCTGGTGACTCCTCTGGGTACAGCCTTGAGTTGCCGCAATATGGAAAATGGTAAAGCGACCGGAAAGAAATAGACGGGGCCTCATGGTGACGGAAGAACAATTCCACTTCATTGTTGAGGAAGTCATCCGCAGGTTGGCCAGGCGTATGGGCGAGCCGAGACGCAACGAAATTATCATTGTCGTTTTCACTGGCGCGACGGTTGGACTCGTCGAGGGTGTTCAGCAGGTTCGATCCCTTCTTCTGGATGGATTTCAGGTCAAATTGGCTTTTTCCGATTCGGCCGGGCATCTTTTTGCCGAGATGGTCCAAAAAGAGTTGAATGACTTTACGAATCTGGACCTTCTGTCACCCGAAAAATGGCTTTCTTCCTTGAAACAAGCCCGCGCTGTGGCGGTTCCCATGTTGAGCCTCAACACGGTTTCGAAGCTGTCTTTGCTTATTGCTGACGACCTGGTTAGCAACATCCTGCTGCACGCTCTTCTTTTGGGAAAACCGCTCGTAATGGCTAAAGAAGGAGCTGACCCTGATGGTAAAGGCCGCCGGGCCCTAGGTTTCCATAAAGGAAATGCCGCGCTGAATGATGCAATGATGCAGCGTCTGAAATCATTGGAGGATTTCGGGTGCATCCTTACGGGTATCGGCCAACTCTCAAACTCGGTGCGTTCCGTTATTCAACAAGAAGGTCCACGGCAATCCTGTGAGCAAAACCTGATATCGGAGCGTCCATCGATGTGCCCTGGCGGGCGGGTGGCCACAGCCGGGGATGTCTTGAGTGCTCACCGGAGAGGAGCGAACCTGAACCTTGGGCCGGCGGGACGTGTAACACCCCTGGCCCTGGATTTGGCCAGAAAGCTGGGAATTGCACTGATAACTGCCCAGAAGCGCTGAATCCCAAAATAGGAGCAAACAGATCATGCTGATCGCTAGAGTGATCGGTACCTTGGTCGCTACCCGAAAACACGAGCGTTTGTTGGGGAGCAAGATCCAAATCGTCCAGCCCTTGGACCATACGGGCGAGGAACCCAGAGGGGACCCATTTGTTGCAGTGGATGCGGTTGGCGCCGGGGTAGGTGAGCGGGTTTTCGTGGTGCAAGGCAGTGGAGCTCGCCGAGGTGTCGATGATCATCATTGTCCGGTAGATGCCGCAATAGTAGGGATCATAGACCGAATTGACATTGAAGAGTCCATTTGAGCTGCAGTTCCGGGAACATGATTCCGATGGCCAAAAGAGCGCAAAAAATTTACACACGTTTCGGCGATCAGGGTGAGACGAGGCTTCTCAGCGGTGAAACTGTCGCCAAAGATGATCTGCGCGTCGACACTTACGGGGCGCTCGATGAACTCCAATCCCATTTGGGGATTGCGCGCGCTTTTGTGCGTCAGGAAATCCTGGGGTCCTTGCTGAGTGAGCTTCAAGGGGAACTATTTGTAGCCGGAGCGGAATTGGCGTCGACCAGTGCCTCACTGCCCCAGATGAAAGAGCGCATGACTAAACTTGATGCATCTGCCCTGGAAGCGAAGATCGACCGGCTGATCGAGTCATTTGGGATTCCGGGATCTTTCGTGATTCCCGGTACGTCATCCGACAGCTCTGCGCTCCATGTGGCCCGGTCCGTCTGCCGGCGCGTTGAGCGCCTCATAGTTCGGTTGAACCGGCACACCAACCACTACCAGGATCTTATCGTCTATTTCAACCGGTTGAGCGATCTGCTCTTCGTCATGGCGTGGTCTGCTACGGTGAACGCGGTAATAGAAAATGTTCTGGACGGGCTGGTGTCCGGAAGAAACCAGGCGCAAAGGGTCACTTTATGACTGTTCCATATCCGGTGATAATGCTGCTGGGATCAATTGCAGAAGCCGCGGCTGCTGATCTGGGCGTTATGATGGCTATCGCCATTACCGATGGGGAGGGGGGGCTGCGATTCTTTATCAGAATGAACGGAGCACTCCCCGCAAGTACTGAACTCGCCATGTCCAAGGCTTACACCGCTGCGGCCTTACGGATGCCGACCCGGGAAGTGGGAAGATTGGCGCTCCCCGGCAAGGATCTCTATGGGATTCAGCATACTCACAGCGGGAAAATAATCCTCTTTGGCGGCGGCATTCCGCTTAACGTTGGTAGTCAGGTGGTAGGAGGGATAGGCGTCAGCGGCGGAACCGTTGAAGAGGACGAGCGCGTGGCGCAGGCTGCTATGAAAGCTTTCGGAGAAATGATTGATCTTGCCGAAGAAATCAGACCCTGTCTGGCGAAAGTGCTTAGAAATCCAGGGCCTCCGACGTCCCTTGAAAAGCGATTATGGGAAGCCTTTCAGGGCGATATTTTTCGGTTACCAGTAGAGATGTCGCGGCTGTTGGCCGGATCTCTGCTTTTGGCTGTGGGGGGATATCCACTGGTTCCGGCGGCAGCTTCCGCCGACGGGGGCGCATCTATTCAAGGACTGGAAGCCCAGTTGCCGAATATGGCCTAATACGTCGCAGGCTTAACGCGAGGAGACATGTAGATGGAAACCAATTTAGAGAGCATCTCAGCAGCCGTCAGGAAGGTACTTGAAGAGTTAGTGGAGGAAAGAGCATCTCTTAACGGTGGTCCTTCGGGAATTTGTGAAACCATCGATGCGGCTGTGGAAAGCGCCGTAGTAGCTCAGAAGCGATTGCAGGAGATTTCACTGGAGAAGCGCAAGGATCTCATTGCGGCTATCCGCAAGGCTGCTCTCGATGCAAATGAAAGGCTGTCGGCACTGGCTGTCAAAGAAACGGGGCTGGGGCGCTACGAAGATAAAGTCCGGGAAAACGTCCTGTGCGCTACCAAGTCTACAGGACCGGAAGATATTGAACCGCGCGCCTACAGCGGCGACCACGGTTTGACCCTTGTTGAATACGCTCCACGTGGAGTTATAGGATCGTTGACTCCAATCACTAATCCCACCGGCACTCTGATCCACAACTCCATATGCATGATTTCTGCTGGAAATGCCGTTGTGTTCAACGCTCATCCGAACGCCAAAGAGACCAGTGCTGAAACTATCAAAACTCTCCATAGGGCTATCGTAGAGTCCGGAGGTCCTCCGGGATTGATCGGGTCTGTACCGAAACCGACGTTGGATACAGCCAAAGAGCTTATTGAACATCCGAAAGTAAGCATGTTGGTCGCTACCGGAGGAAGACCGGTGGTGAACGTTGTACTGCGTTCCGGGAAGAAGGCCATCGGCGCCGGTGCAGGCAACCCTCCGGTTGTCGTCGATGAAACGGCTAACGTTCGCAGAGCGGCTGAGTGCATCATCAATGGGGCCAGTATGAACAACAATATCTTCTGTACGAGCGAAAAGGAGGTAATTGTGGTTGATGCAGTGGCCGACGCACTCATCAAGTTCATGCTGGAGACCGGAAAGGCTTATTTGCTTTCACCAGAGCAGGCCAGGCAGATAACCGAGATTGTTGTTACGCCCGAACGAAAAATCAACGGACGTTTCATCGGTAAGAACGTGCAAGTGATCCTCAAGGAAATAGGCCAGCCGATCGGAGAAGAATATCGGATCGCTATTTTTGAAGCACCGAAAACGCACCCGCTCGTGTGGCTGGAGCAGATGATGCCGGTCCTTCCAATCGTACGCGTTGCAAATGTTTCCGAAGCAATCAGCTTTGGAGTCGAGGTTGAGCAAGGGAACCGCCACACGGCTATTATGCATTCCAACCATATCGAGCATATGACCCGTTTTGCGCGCGCGGTGCAAACGACCATTTTCGTGAAAAATGGACCTTCTTACGCCGGTATCGGCCTTGGCGGCGAAGGGCATACCGCCTTCACCATTGCGGGACCGACCGGAGAAGGTTTGACATCTGCCAGAACATTTACTCGCATCCGCCGCTGCACGCTGGTTGATTCATTCAGGATTATCTAGCCTGCTGGTGCCGGGTGCGCAACGTTGGGGGCGGAGATGATAGACGTTTGAAAGGAGGAATCAGAATGCAGATGACTCTGGATTTGGCACTGCGACTGATCGAGTCTGCGCGAGTGAAGGCGAGGGAGATCGACGTTCCTATGGTCATCGCCGTAGTGGATGCAGGAGGTAATCTCGTGGCCCAGCAGAGAATGGATAACGCTCTGCTGGTGAGCATCGATATTTCCTTGAACAAGGCCTACACGGCCGTCGCTTTGCAGTTGCCAACTCATGAGTTGGCTCCTTTAGCCCAACCGCAACAACCTCTGTTTGGAATACACAATGCCGATGGTGGCCGTATCGTAATCTTCGGGGGGGGATATCCATTGAAAGCGGACGGGGTGATCGTTGGAGGAATCGGAGTCAGTGGTGGAAGCGTCGAACAGGATATGGACTGCGCAGTTGCCGCAATGAAGCTCATGAAACAAATGTAAGCAACTTGATCGAAGGCTTGGTTTTGGTACACACTTATTAATAGCATGCGGAGGAGGCTACTCCCACCCGTAATGATGCAAAACCCAATCGCGGTATTTACCGGTCTTTACGGAATTGACCCAGGACTGATTCGCAAGGTACCATTTTATTGTTTTCTCCAGCCCTGTCTCGAAGGTTTCTCTCGGTATCCAACCAAACTCCCGGCTGATTTTTGAAATATTTATGGCGTACCGCAGGTCATGGCCCGGGCGGTCTTTTACGAAGGTGATCAGAGATTTGTGGGGCCTGTAAGGAGATTGCGGGCAGAAAGCGTCCAGCATGTCACAAACGGCTTCTACCACTTCAAGGTTTGTCTTCTCGCATCTGCCTCCGAGGTTGAAGTTTTCTCCGGGTCCGGAGCGCTCCATGAGCAGGTGAAGGGCTGCGCAGTGGTCGTCGACATATAGCCAGTCCCGAACGTTTAGTCCATTGCCGTAAATCGGAAGAGGTTTGCCTTCCAGGGCGTTCAAAATCAACAGGGGTATGAGTTTTTCCGGAAACTGCCTTGGACCGTAGTTGTTCGAGCAATTTGTGATAATGGCCGGAAGCGCGTATGTATGGCGGAAAGCGTTTACCAGGTGATCGCTGGCCGCCTTGGAAGCTGAATAGGGGCTTCTGGGATCATAGGGAGTTTTTTCATGGAACGGCTCGTCATCACTGCCGAGGGACCCGTAGACCTCATCGGTTGAAACGTGGAAAAAACGAAAGCCCGCACGGAAATTTTCCGGCGCGTGTTCCCAATAGTGGAGGACCTGCTCCAGCAGGTACAAAGTGCCGAGCACGTTAGTCTTCAGGAATGATTCGGGGCTTGAGATCGAACGATCTACAAATGCGGGATGGCGTTCGCCATCCCGCTCCTGTCTGAGCTTCATCGACAAAGATTTCCGATGCGGCCGTTCCGTCAATAGACATTAGCTTGCCGGTTTCCCGCAATCTGAAATTTATTTCTACGCATTGGTGCTTGCCCGGCGCCCGGCTCATTTTGTTGAATTCTGCCAGTCTCTCAAAAAATAAAAAATATATTGACATGTATAAGAATATTTGCGCATCCCGATGGGTCTGGACCTGGAGTTCGTGAACCGTTATCAGGTCTGATGATCTGAATTCTGACGTGATCCTTAATGATTCAATCTTCATGAAATATGAAAAAAGCGCTTGCCAATTGAGTGGCGTCTTTCTATAGTGACAAGCACTGGAGAAATGAGTGGCTAAGCTACGACGGGAAAAGCTCAGCAATCAGATCTACGCCGTCTTGAAAGAGATGATAGCTGATTACCGATTCCAGCCTGGAGCCCGCCTTAACATCGAAAGCATCTCCAGAGAGCTGGATGTGAGCCGCACCCCTGTCTGGGAAGCAGTGAGGCGATTGGAACAGGAGGGCCTTGTTGAGGATATTCACAACAGAGGCGTATTCATGTCATCTCTCACCGCTGAGAAGGCCCTGGATCTTTATGCGGTAAGAGAGGTGCTGGAGGGCATGGCGGCCCGGCTGGCGGCTACCCGCATTGATGACGGCTCCCTCCAAAAAATGTCCGCATGCCTACAAAGGCAGAGAGAAGTGATCGAGAACCGTGATGTGCTCGCTTATTCAAAGCTGGATTTTGAATTCCATGCCACCGTTTATGATGCCTGTGGCAACGAGTGGCTCAAGGAACTCCTCGAGATTATCAAAAATAAGATGCGCCCCTTGACCCTGCATATGCAGCCCAATTTCCTGAAGCTCATTGACCATCATGCCGAACTTCTCCGAGCCCTCCGAGGACGAGACCCGGAAAAGGCTGAACATGAATTCCGCAGGCATAACCAATATATGATGGCTCAAATTCGGGAAGACGTTAGCGCAGGCCGTTGGAAGCAACTCGGGAGGCGGTGACACAGGGCCCCGCCCAGCTACCCGCCTATTCATACACATCTACTCATGCAGAAGGGATACAGCCATGAAGTTGCCGCGCGACAAAACAGCCATTGTTCTTATTGAGGCCCAAAACGACTTTCTAAGTCCCGGGGGCACGATGTATCAGTACATTGCCGACCAGTTAGCCAAAAGGGGCGTTATCAATAATTTGAAATCCCTCCTGGATGGTGCGCGCGGCAAGGTGAAGATCATCTATGTCCCCTTTCAGGCTTTCAAGCCCGGCTTTCCGGAATTGAAGCCGGGAGGACCTGGAACCGCGGGTCTGCGCGGCATTGAAATGGAGATGAAAGCCGATTGGGGTACCGGCGCCTGGTTGGAAGGGACCCCCGGCCCTGAGATCATCGAGCCCCTGACACCGAAATCAGGAGACATTGTGGTTCGCGGCAAGCTGACCCTGGATGCCTTTCACTCCACTGCCCTGAACTACCTCCTGCGTGCAAACGAGATTGAGCATGTCGCGTTCACCGGATTCCATACCAACTGGTGCGTCGAATCTTCAGCCCGTTCCGCCTACGACCTGGGGTATCGTGTGATCTTGATCAAAGATTGCACCGCGACGGATACCGACCGTGAGCAACTCTATTCGGAAGAGGTGATCTTTCCCCGAATCGGTAGTGTAATGACGAGTGGGGAGTTCCTCTCGGCCATTTCTTAGACGACTTTTTTACTCCTAATAAATTGACCTAGCGGAGATCAGGAGGGCCGCATCCATGCAGATAAACAAATCCGGCAAGATGGGTTTAATAGTTGTAGCGGCGTTGATCTGCCTGTTATTTACGCTCGGGGTTGCAGCCATGGCCGCGGCGCCGCCCAAAGAAGTTAAAGTAGGACTGATATACGGTCTTACCGGAGCAGCCTCCCCGGTAGGCCCGGTGCAGTTGGACGGCTCCAAGCTGGCCATCGACGAGATCAACGCGGCCGGCGGTCTCGATTGGGGGGGCAAGAAGGTCCCGGTCAAGTATGTCATCAAAGATGACGAGACGAAATCGGACGTGGCTATCCGTCGTTTCCGCGAATTGGTTGACGAGGACAAGGTCGACGTCGTAATCGGACAGACCTTTGCTCCTATCAGTGGGGCGCTCAATAAAGAAGTCGAACGGAACCCCATAGGCTATTTCCCGGTTAATGTGGTGGCCCTGAAGATGTTCGAGAAAGGGGAGATGGCGCCCACCACCTTTGCCGTGCACGGCTGCGCCTATTCCGTCGGTTACGCCGGGGCTTCTTATATTGTCAACAAATTAGGGTTGAAAAAAATCGTCTTCTTCGGTCCAGCCTATGCCTTTGGCCAGGATCAATGGCGTGGCGCCAAGGATGCCTTCGACAAAATGGGTATCCAGGTAGAGTACCTTGAGTCGCCGGTGGGAACGAGCGACTTCACGCCTTATATGACGAAAATCATGGAGATGAATCCTGAGATCGTCATGCTGGCGCACTGGGGCACCGACGCGATCAACGTGCTCAAGCAAGCCTCAGAGACCGGTCTGAAGAAGAAGAGCAAGATCTGGTTCGACTGGATGACGAATGTGTTTGGCAGCGGCGTGCCTCCTGAGGCTATTGAAGGCGTCTACTCCCTCATGAGCTGGTATTATGATTTAAGCGGCTTTCCGGATGAAGCCATCGTGAAGCAGGCCAGCGCCTTTTCCGACAAGTTTACCAAGGCATACGGGTATCCTCCCGATCCCTATTCGGCCATGGCTTACATCGGCACCAAAGAAGCCATGCGGGGCCTGTCCATTGCCCAGAGCAGCGAAGGCACGGCCGTCGCCAAGGCCATCATGGCAAATCCCACCTTCGAATCGATGAAGGGCAAAGGGACTTGGCGTGAGGACCATCAACCAATCTTCAAATACAATGCCTTTGTAGTGGTGGGCAAAGGCGCGACGGAACGCAAAGACCCCAAGTGGGACCTTGTGAAGGTTATCGGCGCCTATACCGGTGAAGATTACCTACCGTCCTTAAAGTCATTGGGATACTAACCCCGGCAACCGGTCTCATGGACCGTTGATATCCAATCTTACCTCGAGGTCAGGAAGAGGGCTCTCCGGTCCTATCCTGACCTCTCTCTACATGACACGCCGTCGCCAGCATATTATAAAGGAACCCCTGATGCCAGAAGAGGTCCTTCTCCAAAGTCACGGAATTACGAAGCGTTTTGGCGACTTCACTGCGGTTGACGGCGTAGACTATAGACTCCAAAAAGGAGAGGTCGCAGGTATTATCGGACCCAATGGCGCCGGCAAGTCAACTTTTTTCAATCTCCTCACCGGCCTTTTCCCTCCATCTTCAGGAACCGTTACTTACCTCGGCGCCGATATAACCAACAAGAGCGCCCATAAGAGGGTTGCTCTGGGATTGATACGAACGTTTCAATTGGTCTCCGTTTTTGACTCTTTGCCGGTTCTCGACAATCTCGTCATATCGGTCATTCACTCTCAGGCGGAATCCAAAGGACTGTTGTGGCGTCTCCTGGGCAATCCCCATCCTCCCCGCATTGTAGATAAATGCAATTATGCCCTTGAGAGAGTGGGTATCGCTAAGAAGATGAATCTGCCCACGTCCCAGCTTTCCTATGGCGATAAACGTAAACTCGAAATCGCCATGGCCCTGGCCCTGAGACCTCAGGTGCTTCTTCTGGATGAACCGTTTGCAGGCCTGAGCGAGGTGGAGATTACCGATGTACTCGACCTGATCCACCAGATAAAAGATGAGTTCACGCTCATGATCATCGAGCACAAAATTACCCGCATCATGGGTCTCATTACGCGTCTGAGTGTCATGCACGAGGGCCGGTTTATCGCTCACGGCCTTCCCGAATCAGTCCTGTGTGACGAGGCGGTACGGCTGGTTTATTGGGGCGACCGGACTTGCCGCCCTCCGAACATGCCGCAAGGATCATAGAATGCTATTGTCGGTGGACCGGATCAACGTTTTTTACGGGAGCGCCCGAGTTCTCTCGGAGGTATCCCTGCACGCCGAACATGGGGAAATCGTGTCCATCGTTGGCCGCAACGGAGCCGGCAAGAGCACCATGTTGAAGACCATTGCCGGTTTTCTGAGTCCTTTAAGCGGCGCTATTAAATTCGACGGGGAGGAAATATCCGGAAGGCCTCCCGATCAGGTGGCTCGTCTGGGCGTCAGGTACGTGTTTCAAGACAAGCGGGTGTTCACCAAACTCACTGTCAGAGAGAATATCGAACTGGCTGCTTACGCCGCCAAAGTGAGGCTCGTCGATGCTATAGATCGGGTAGCCCAGGTCTACCCTAAGATATCCATGTTCCTGACAAGCAAGGCAGGAGGCCTTTCGGGAGGGCAAAGGCAACTCCTGCTCATCGGTCGTGCGATAGTGGGCTCTCCCCGCCTGCTCCTCGTCGACGAGCCTACGGAAGGTCTGGCCGCGGGGGCCATCGAAGAGGTCTTGAAAGCCCTTGAACTTTTGAGGGGCGAAGTGGCTATGGTCATCGTCGAACAGAATCTTTCCGTGGTTTCCAGATTCGCTGACCGGGTCTATTGTATGAAGGAAGGATACATAGGCGCTGAGCTTTCCGATCCGGCCGACGTCCAAAATCAAGTTTATCTAGAGACTTATTTGTAACGGATAACAACCGCTCCGTTACTCCCTGACTGGCGGAAAATCGATGCTCAATGCGACGCTTAGAATTTTTGGGAAATTTGACTTGCTTGTCATCGCAGTTCTCTTTCTGCTGCTGGCGCCCATTATCTCCATGGACCGAAGCATTGACTTTATGATCTTCTGCATTTTTGTGCTGGCCTATGATCTGCTGTATGGCTATATGGGCAGGCTGTCGTTCGGGCATATGCTCTATCTTGGAGTGGGGGCGTATGCCTTTGCCCTGTCAGGGGAGTATCTGTCGGGGAATGCCTTTCTGGCGCTGCTGATAGCAGTGGGTTCAGGGGCTGCGACCGGACTTATTTTGGGACCCATCGTAGTGCGCACCACGGGCGCATGTTTTGCGCTCATTAACCTGGCCCTCAATCAACTGGGATATTTTCTGGTCCTGGTGGCATTTTCGCACTGGACCGGGGGCGAAGACGGTATGTCCGCCTCCTTCAAGAGAATATGGATATTCAACTTCTCCAACCGCACGATAGTCTTCTGCTTCACCTTCGCGTGCCTACTCTTAGTCGTATTTTTAGTGCGGAGGCTGACGAATTCCCTCTTCGGCATCCTCCTGCGGGGTATCAAGGAAAACGAAACCCGGGTGAAGTTTCTTGGCTATGACACGTTTGCCATCAAGATGGCGGCCTTTATCGTCTCGACCACCTTGTCCGCTTTTGCCGGGGCCCTGTTTATTATCAACTACAGCTATGTGACCACGAGCTTCATCGATCCGCTCAGGAGCGTAGAGGTGATCTTTGCCTGCCTCATTGGCGGGGCGGGCAGCGTTTACGGCGCGCTGGCGGGCGGGGTCGGCTACAAGCTGATCAGCAATTACCTGCCAAACTACATCCAACGGTGGGAGATGTTTTTAGGGGTGGTCCTGCTCCTTCTGGTGTTCAAGTTTAGAAGCGGGGTGTGGGGTTATGTGGCGGCCTTTATCAAGCGCTACGACAGGCCGGCCGGAGAGTCGAAATCTCACCCGGAGGTGAGCCGATGATCAGCACGCTGGCCTACGGGTTGACCGTGGGGGGGATACTTTATATTATTTCGATCGGACTGTCCCTGACCTTCGGAACCATGCGGATCGTCAACTTTGCGCATGCCCTGGTGTATACCCTGGGCGCCTATATCCTGGTGGCTGCCATGCAGGTATTGGGGGTCGGATTTTTCGTCTCGGCCATTATCGCCGTAATCGCCGTCATCCCATTGTCTTACCTGATCGAGCGTTTCGTCATCCGAAGACTCTACGGGCAATCCATTGATTACGCTATCATCGCCACCTATGCCGTTCTCATCATCGGGGTGGATGCCATCAAGTGGATCTGGGGGGCCATACCCATTCCATTATCCGATCCCGTCGGCGCCTCATTTTCCATGCTGGGCGTGGAGCTTCCAGTCTATCGGTTCATCATTATTCTGATTTCGCTGCTTATTTTTGCCGGACTGGAACTCTTCTTCGGCCGCACCGTGGTCGGCAAGATCATCGTTGCCGGGCTGGAAGACAAGGAGGCGTTAGCCAGCCTGGGAATCAACGTGGATAAATATTTTGCCGTCGCCTTCACCCTGGGTAGCTGCCTGGCGGCGCTCGGGGGCGTATTATATGCGCCTATAACCGCGGTAAATCCCTACATGGGATTCCAAGTCCTGTTGATCTGCTTCGCGGTGGTCGTAGTTGGAGGAATGGGAAGCCTCAGAGGTACTTTTCTGGCTGCCTTTGCCCTGGGGATGGTCATGTCCATCACCGGCAGGTTCTGGGGACCTGCAGCCGATACCATGGTATTTGTGGTGTTGGGCCTGGTTTTGATCGTCAAGCCGATTGAAGCGTAGCCGGAAAATTTCAAGACCCGCCCCTCAGGGATGATTGGTTTGGCACACACTTATTAATAGCATGCACAGGATGCTACTCCCAGCCGTAATGATGCAAAACCCAATCGCGGTATTTACCGGTCTTTACGGAATTGACCCAGGACTGGTTTGCAAGGTACCACTTTATTGTTTTCTCCAGCCCTGTCTCGAAGGTTTCTCTCGGTTTCCAACCAAACTCCCGGCTGATTTTTGAAATATTTATGGCGTACCGCAGGTCATGGCCCGGGCGGTCTTTTACAAAGGTGATCAGAGATTTGTGGGGCCTGTAAGGAGATTGCGGGCAAAAAGCGTCCAGCATGTCACAAACGGCTTCTACCACTTCAAGGTTTGTCTTCTCGCATCTGCCTCCGAGGTTGAAGTTTTCTCCCGGTCCGGAGCGCTCCAGGAGCAGGTGAAGGGCTGCGCAGTGGTCGTCGACATATAGCCAGTCCCGAACGTTTAGTCCATTTCCGTAAATCGGCAGCGGTTTGCCATCCAGTGCGTTCATAATCAAAAGGGGTATTAGTTTTTCTGGAAACTGCCTTGGACCGTAGTTGTTCGAGCAATTTGTGACGATAGCCGGAAGTGCGTATGTATGGCGGAAAGCGTTTACCAGGTGATCGCTCGCCGCCTTGGATGCTGAATAGGGGCTTCTGGGATCATAGGGAGTTTTTTCATGGAACGGCTCATCATTATTGCCGAGAGACCCGTAGACCTCATCGGTTGAAACATGGAGAAAACGAAATTCCGCCCGGACATTTTCCGGCGCATTTTCCCAATATTGGAAGACCTGTTCCAGCAGGTGCAAAGTGCCGAGCACATTAGTCGTAATGAAAGACTCAGGGCTGGAGATCGAACGATCTACATGCGATTCTGCTGCAAAATTCACTACCGCCCAGGGCTGGTGTTCTTTGAGAATTGAGCCTACAAGCTCCTGGTCTCCAATGTCCCCCTTGATAAAAATATGGCGAGGATTGTTCCGAACCGGTTCGAGGCTCATCAGGTTGCCTGCGTACGTCAGGCAGTCAAGATTGACGACAGTGTTGTCGCTGTACTCGATCTCGTGAAGGACGAAGTTGCTCCCTATGAAACCGGCACCGCCGGTAACAAGTATCTTTTTTTCAAATCGACTCGACACAGGAACTCCTTGGCAAGAGCCCGTTTTCGCCCTTCGACACTTCAAGGTGAAGGGAAGCGGTAAACAATAATAAGCCTGGCGTGGCCCTGAGAATCTGATTTGGCGCTCCGCCAGGTGATGAGATATGCACGGAAATGCTTGGCAGGGAAATGAAATCCCACGAAACTCAGATGCTCATTATCACATAACAGGTCTAGGGATGGAAATACAATAAAGGAGTTTTCGCATGTTCATAAAATAGACCCCCTACCGGTCAAATCGTTAGGGGGTCTCAAAGTTAAGGTTGGGCCAGAAATCTTTGTCCGTATCTATTTGGCCGGAAGTGACTGCAGCATTCTCGAAACCTGGATATCGACAGCACGCGGGACGTCATATGGTGGAACATGCGCCATGTCCAGCACCACGCTCTTGGATGAGGAAGTGTTTTCGCGGAAGCTCTGGGTCTGGATGTCTATCCTGACCATCGGGGTGTCCGCAGGAGCAGCAAGCCCCAGAAACCCGCCGCCCGCCGCTCCGGCAATCGTGCCGGTGACCGGAGCGCCGGCCGCCGCGCCAATGAGTGCGCCCGTTGCAGCGCCGAGAATCGCGCCGCCCAAAAGGTGTTCAGCCCTTACGTCCGGGTTGTCGCGAGGTTCAGCGCTTATCGCAACGTTAACGGCAAAATCAGCTTCCCTTTCCCTTCTTACCTGGTCATATCCTTTCCCATAAAGGACCCTGTGAGCTTGAGGGAAATGCGCCGCGAAAGGAGTGCGGTTATCTACGTGCATTATGTAATAACGGTCCTGCGGTCCGACGGTCAGAAAAGCAGCTTCATCAATGGCGGGCGCCTGATTGGGCGCAGCAGCAGGTTGCTGAACTGTGTAATAGTTCCCGTAATAGGGTGTGGCACAGCCTCCAAGGAGGACTACTGCAAATAAAATGATTGGAATTTTCAACGACCATGCCCATGTTTTCATGCGTTACTCCTCTTTAGAATCGAACAAAAAAATCCGGAAGCCTTTCAAATTGAGCCGAACCAATATCAGGTTGAATCGATCTTTTCAAGAACCATTATCAACTTCATTTCATGCCTGAGTCGAGGAAAGACTCTGTGCCGCGCTTTGAGGGATAAGACGCTCAAGGCGCTCCAGTAGTCTACATCAAATTTGAGATTTATTTAACTGAGGAATAGATGGGGCGTATGGAAGGACTTAAGGCGACTGCCAGGAAATTCAGGCAACCTTTTCCTGACCGCCGCCATCACATCGTGCAAAGCGTGAAGTTGTTACGTGCAAGTAATCCACGCCGTTCGGCGGGGTCTATTTCATTTCTCAACATTACCTGAACCCGTACCCGGTGGAGCCGCGGCTAAGATATCGCGTGCAGCGGGGGCGTTCATTGCAAATCTACGTTTCCGAGAGGCGGCCGTAATTGTCCTCAAACCGTTTTATATCGTCTTCTCCCAAATAGCTGCCGGACTGAACCTCAATGAGTTCAAGGGGTATTTTACCCGGGTTTCCCAGGCGATGCCGCGTGCCACAGGGGATATATGTGCTCTCGTTCTCATGTAGCAAGAATTCCTCGTCTCCCTTGGTTACAGCGGCAGTTCCCCTGACCACTACCCAGTGCTCGGCCCTGTGGAAATGCTTCTGAAGAGAAAGTTCGGCGCCTGGATTTACGGTTAGCCGCTTTACCTGGAAGCGCTCACCGATATCGATGCTCTCGTAAGACCCCCATGGACGGTAAGTGCGGGAATGAGAATACACCTCCTCTCTCATCTGCTCCTTGAGCTTGTTGACGATCAGCTTAACATCCTGAGCACGGGAGATCGATGCAACCAGCACTGCGTCCTTGGTCTCGACGATGACCAGGTTTTCTATCCCCAGGGCCGCAATGAGCCTGCTCTCGGAATGGATATAGCAGTTGCGGACATCTTCCAGTAAGGCATCTCCGGTGACAACATTGCGGCACTCGTCTTTTTCGAATACTTCGTGGAGTGAGAGCCAGTCTCCAACGTCACTCCAGCCCACCTCAAGCGGAATTACGACCGCTCGCGGCGTTTTTTCCATAACCGCATAATCTATGGAAATATTAGGACATGAGGTAAAGGAGCTCTCTTCGAGGCGAATGAAATCGAGGTCCCGCCTGGCCTTTTCGTATGAGTCGCGGCAGAGCTTAAGGATTTCGGGTGAAAACTGGCCGAGTTCATGAAGAAAAACAGAGGCGCGGAACATGAACATGCCGCTGTTCCAGAAGTACTCTTTGGAATCGACATAGGAGGATGCTTTATCATAGTCGGGTTTCTCGGAGAACTCGCGGACCATGAAGGCCGCGCCGTTTGACAACCCTTCAACTCGTTCGCCCTTACGGATGTAACCGTAACCGGTTTCCGGTCTGTCAGGAACGATCCCGAAAGTAATTATATTGCCATTCGATGTGAGTTCTCTCCCCATCTGAACTGCAGATCCAAAAAGGGCGTCATTCCGGATCAGATGATCCGCCGGAAGAATCAGCAGGTCGGGGTCATCTTCGTATTTCAAAGCGGCCAGAGCGCCAACTGTGATTGCGGGGCAGGTGTTTCGCCCTGTAGGTTCCAGGATGATATCGGAATATGCCTTGTGGATCGCCTGCATCTGGGCCGCGGCCATGAAGCGGTGGCTCTCGTTGCACACTATTATGGGAGGCGCTGTTTCGTCAATGCTCGACAGGCGCATAAGGGTTTTTTGAAAGAGTGAATGTTCCCCGCCCAAAAGCGGCATCAACTGTTTTGGCAGATGCTCCCTTGAAAGAGGCCATAACCTGGATCCCACACCACCGGATAAAATGACGGGTACTATCATCGTGCCTGCCTGTCTTTGATAGATAAGTTAAAGTTTCTCCGTAGCGAGGTCGGCTGGTTGGCCACATCGGCGCCAGTAGACTGGATTGTTATCCAGAGCAGTAAATTATCATTTTAAGTATCTTTTTTGCATTAGAAAGGTAACTTTGTTAAATAATATTTCCTAATATTGGGATGGTGCCTGGCTTGGAGGTGCTTAAAATCACGTCTCTTCACAAGCCGGCAGCGAAGATGCCGATCTTTCTACATATAGAAAAGAGCTCAGAGATGGTCAAAACTTTGGCGGTAATGACCAGTGGAGGGGATTCCCCTGGAATGAACGCGGCGGTACGCGCTGTAGTGTGCCGAGCCCTTGACAGGGGCATCGAGGTTTTTGGGATATATTACGGCTACGAGGGTCTTCTTCTGGGAGGCGACCAGATAAGACGTCTAAACTGGCAGGACGTTAGCTCCGTTCTCCAGCGTGGAGGCACTTTCCTTGGCACAGCCCGTTGTGAGCAGTTCAAGACAGAGGATGGCAGGCGGCGCGCAGTCGAGAACCTACTGGAGCGCCGTATCGAAGCGCTGGTGGTAATCGGAGGCGACGGTTCACTCATGGGAGCCCACGTGCTCTCGACCGAATGGTCCCAGCACGTCGAAAAGATCGCCTCTACCCGCCCTGATCTGTACACACTGGCCGCAGAAGCCCCCGTGCTTCAGGTGGTCGGTCTACCCGGCTCCATAGACAACGACCTCAGTGGAACTGATATGGCTATTGGCGTTGATTCCGCCTTAAATCATATCGTGCGTGCGATAGACGATCTCACATCAACGGCCGCTTCCCACCAGCGAACATTTGTCATCGAGACAATGGGGCGAAACTGCGGGTATCTTGCGCTTGCGGGCACATTGGCGACCGGGGCCTCGTGGGTGCTCATTCCCGAGGAAGAACTCGACCTGCGCTGGCACCAGAAAATGGTGGAAGGACTTGATAAGGCACGAAAAATTGGCAGATCTCATCAGATGGTGGTCGCAGCAGAAGGGGCAAGGCATCCTGACGGACTGCGGATAGAATCCCACGAAGTACAAAAGATACTGGCCGAAAGGCTCGGGGTGGAGGTGCGTCTCACCGTGCTTGGACACGTTCAGCGCGGCGGAGCTCCAACGGCCTTTGACCGGATTCTTTCGACCCGGCTCGGGGTCGCGGCGGTGGACCTTCTCACCGATGAGCCGGATGTCATTCACCGGCACATGGTTGGAATAATAAGGAACAAGGTTGTTGCTACCCCGCTTATGGAAGTGATCGAAAAGAGCCGTGAGGTCCGCAGTTTAATCGAAAACGGCGATTGCAAGAGGGCTATCGAGCTTAGGGGTAGAACTTTTGGGAGCATGCTCGAGCTTGTAAACACTCTTACGCAAATCAGTCCCGCACGCGAATCCGCCAACCCTGGCAGGGTTGTTATTATGACCGGCGGGGCCGACTCACCTGGTATGAACGCCGCAGTAAGCATTGCTGCGAGATATGTTGTAAATCATGGCGTCGAGGTGCTCGGAGCCCGGGATGAATTCCATGGCCTTATACACGGCGACTTTATCGATCTTGACTGGCACGAACTTGTTAGCTGGGTGGGCCGTCCGAGCTCGGATATCGGGACTGCCCGGTTCGACCTGATCGAAGGGGATTTTGGCCGTATCGCGGAAAATATGAGAAAATACAATATAAAGGGAATCATTGCCATCGGGGGGTTGGGTACGTACCAGCGCATTTCGCAGTTTGTGGAAATGCGGGGCAGTTTTCCCGAATTCGAAATTCCCATAATGCTCATACCCGCGTCAATTGACAACAATCTTCCCTGCACCGAACTGTGCGTTGGTTCCGATACAGCCTTAAACAACATTGTCGAGGCCGTAGATAAAATCCGCCATACGGCTGGTGCGACAAGGCGTGCATTCATAGTGGAGGTGATGGGAAAAGAATGTGGATTTCTCGCGCTGATGGGGGCTCTGGCGACGGGCGCCGAGAAGGCTTACCTGCCTGAAACCGGCATCAGTCTTACCGAATTGAACAGGGACGTCTCGGAGCTTAGAGATGGCTTCGAGAGCGGAAAGCGCATGGTAATATACATGCGATGCGAACAGGCTTCATATCACTACACTACCGATTTTCTGAGAAGACTGCTGGAAGAGGAGAGTAAGAATGAATTCGAGGTGCGTAGTGCAGTGCTGGGACATGTTCAGCGAGGCGGGTTTCCTACGGCGTTCGACAGAATTCTCGCCTGCAGGATGGGGGCAGAAGCCGCACGCGTGCTTTTGAATTCGCTGGAAAAGAATACAAGCGAGGTCCTCACGTTCGGTTTGAAGGAGGGCGCAATTACATCATGCAACTTATCTGAGGCGTTGGAGCAAATGGATGCCCAGCACGGCAGGCCGAAATTTCAGTGGTTCATGGACCTGTACGACATGGCTCACTCACTGTCCGGGAGCAGACCGCGGACTCAGGATCGACAGGAAAAAGAAAAAAGTATTTAGTTCGATTGTTGCCTGCCAGGCTGACGAGGATGGAGAATTACAGGAAGTTTTCCTAGACGCCGGGATAGAATGCTCTGAAGTTCTTTGAATCCGATGAGTTCGGGGCATTTTCTCACAACTCGTACAGCCTCTCGTACTTTTGTTCCAGGTAACCTATCAGGTGATGCGCGTTCAACTCTTCCCCTGTAACGGCCTTGACGAGGTCGCGAGGAAGATAGCGACTGCCTTGGGAATGAATGTTTTCCCGTAACCAATCGAGAAAAAGACCTAACTCGCCCGCTTCGAAGATTTCCCGCAAATTGCCCAGCTTCTGCTGAGCTTTTGCGTAAAACTGCGCTGCATACATATTTCCGAGGGCATAACTGGGGAAATAGCCGATTGCTCCTCCCGGCCAGTGCACGTCCTGCATCACGCCGTCGGCATAGTCGGGCGGAACAATCAGGAGATATTGTTCCATTTTGGAGTTCCAGGCCCCAGGGAGGTCCTCGGGTTCCAGTTCGCCGCCGATCAGCATTTTCTCCAGTTCGAATCGCATGATGATGTGAAGATTATATGTCACTTCGTCCGCTTCGGTGCGAATCAAGCTCGGACGAACTTCGTTCAGGGCAAAAAGGAATTTGTCGATGTCAACTTCTTGCAGCCACGGAAAATGCTTGCGCGCTGAAGGATAAAAATGCTTCCAGAACCCCGGTGACCTTGCCACCATATTCTCCCACATGTGGGATTGGGATTCGTGGATCGCCATTGATACAGAACTGCCGCGCGGAGTCCCCCAGTGTTCCACCGGAAGCCCTTGCTCGTAGAGGGCGTGGCCGGTTTCATGAATCAAGCTGAACAGGGCCATGATAAACGAGTTCGGATCGAATCTGGTAGTGATGCGGACGTCCCCCGGCCCTATTTTCGACGTAAAAGGGTGGGCCGAGCTGTCTATCCTTCCGGCCACGCGATCGTAGCCCATGCGAGCAGCCGTTTCGCCGATGAAGCTTTTCTGCACTGGTATTGGCGACTCTCCCTGCAGCACTTTGAGATCTGGCTTTTGACGACTGGCCATGATTTTTTCGAGCAATTTGACAGTTGCGCCTCCAAGCTCGTCGAAGAGTACCTGGATATTGTTTGCGCTCTCCCCCGGTTCGAAGTTTTCGATCAGGGCATTGTAAATCTCTTCCCCCTCAGTTGAGAGCGCTGCAGCTTCCTGCCGCTTTAGGCTTATGATCCGCTTGAGATAAGGAAGAAAACCATTCCAGTCATTTTCGCGCCTCATGCTTTGCCATGCAAGCTCCCCCTCCGAGGCCGCTTTTGCGAGTTCGACTGCGAGCGCCTCCGGTATTTTGATTGTGCGGTCGTAGTTTCTTCTCCATTCCCGCAGATTTACAGCTTCATCGGACAGGGGTCCACCGGGGATTCCCGAGGTTTCGACTTTCGCAAGCATTTCTCCGAACGCCGGATCTGTTTCGCGCCTGTGGATAAGGGCTGTAATTGTCGCAATTTGTTTCGCTCTAAATGAATGGCCTCCTTTTGGGAGGCATGTTCGCTGGTCCCAGCCGAGAAGCCTTTTCATTGATCGATACAGGGCGGTCTCTTTGGAGTAGTCCAAGAGCCACCGGTACGCTTCCGCTGGTTTCATGAGTTCTCCTTCAGGTTTTTGAGGCCGCCCCGCGAGATGCCTGGTCCTCCAATGCCGCTTTTCTTGACTTTTACCGGCACAGACTTAGCTTTCAATTGATTTAAAATAATGCAATCTCATCTAATATGAAAGAATTCCAATAGATTACATTTCTGTTTTTATCATTCGCCCGCCTCTTAAAAGGAGTCTGGTCCTATAGCGGCTGGATTCGGGCTTGCAAACTGTAAGGGATTGGAAACTCGAATATGCTGCCTGATGCTTTGAAACTCAAGCTCGAGAAAATGATCGCCGAGGCAGAATCGCCGCGTGAGAAAGCCATCGATGTAATGTTCGAAATACAGGAGCTCCAGGGCTGGATGAGCGATCAAGCCATGGTTGAAGCTGCGGCTTTGCTCGGGATGACGCCGCTGGAACTGGAGGAGCTTGCCACCTTTTATGACTACATATACCGCAGCCCCGTAGGCAAATATGTAATCAAGGTCTGTGACAGCACGTTGTGCTGGATGGAGGGCCACCAGCGTGTAATTGATTATGTAAGCGCACGCGCCGGCGTTCCTATGGGCGGGACGAGCCCTGACGGACTTTTCACACTTCTTCCGGTCTGCTGCATCGGCTATTGCGACCGCGCCCCCGCAATGGTGATAAATAAGCGGGTGTATGGAAAACTGAGCCCGGAGAAGATCGACAGAATTCTTGATAAACTGGCTAACAAAGCCGAATTTCATGAATCGGAATAGATCATGCCGCAATATCCCCAGGTACTGTTCAAAAACAGAAAACCGAATCGGGTGGCGACCCTGGACGAATACCGCGAAAGCGGTGGATACCAGGCGCTCGAAAAATTCGTCGGTGGCGGGATTTCCCCCAAAGAGATCATAAGGCTGGTGGGTGAATCGGGCCTGCTGGGTCGAGGCGGCGCCGGTTTTCCGGCCGGAAAGAAATGGGCTTCAGTGCCGGATTCGGCTGCTTTCCCCCGTTACCTTGTCGCGAATGGCGACGAGATGGAGCCCGGAACATTCAAAGACCGCATGCTGCTTCATGTCGATCCACACTGCGTAATCGAGGGAATGATCCTGTCGGGTTACTCCTTTTCGGGTTCCAAAGCCTTCTTTTTCGTGCGCCCCTCGTACGAAAGCAGCTCCGTCATATTTGAGCGAGAGTTGGAGTACGCGCGGCAGGCCGGTTTTCTCGGCAATAATATTCTGGGTACGGATTTTTCTTTTGACATCGTCGTTCACAGGAGTGGAGGACGGTATATCTGTGGGGAGGGGAGCGCGCTGCTCAACGCCATAATGGGGAAAAGACCAAACCCGACCAAGCCGCCACCATACCCGACCGAGAAGGGCCTGTGGGATAAGCCGACTGTTGTGAACAATGTGGAAACCCTGGCAAATGTCCCTCATATTCTGCGCAACGGTCCGGAGTGGTTCAAGGGGCTGGCAGCCACCCCTCATGGCGCCGGTATGAAACTCTACTGCATAAGCGGTAAAGTGAATGTTCCAGGCACCGTTGAGCTGCCGATCGGCACCCGGTTAAGTGAAATAATCGATGAACACTGCGGCGGGATGACTCCCGGTTCGGAATTCAAGGCATGCCTTCCGGGAGGCGCTTCGACGAGATTCATGACCAGGAAGCACTATGACATTCCGATGGATTTCGACGACCTGAAGGCAATTGGAAACCGCCTCGGCACTGCTGCTATAATGGTTTTCGATCACAAAACCTGCCTTGTCGGGGCCGCTCTGAACCTCATGGAGTTCTTCGCGCGCGAGTCTTGCGGCTGGTGTACGCCCTGCAGGGAAGGGCTGCCGTATATGCGGGACCTGCTTTGGAGAATCGAAAATGGTGAGGGGAAAGAAGAATTTATTCCCAATCTCAGGACACTGTGCAAAGAGGTATGGAACTCTTATTGCGCTCTTGCTCCAGGGGCCGCCGAGCCGGTAATCAGCCTTCTGGATTCTTTTGAAGATGAAGTACGCGAACACATTAGCCAAAAAGGATGTCCGTTCCATGCCAAGGCTGATCATTGACCATCTTGAGGTAGAGGTCCCACGGGGGAGCAAAGTCATCGACGCTGCCGAACGGCTGGGCATTATAATTCCGCGCTTTTGCTACCACGAGGCGTTGGGGGCGGTAGGCGCCTGCCGGATGTGCGCTGTCAAATTTGTCCAGGGGCCGTTCAAGGGCGTGCAGATGAGCTGCATGATCGATGTTCAGGATGGAATGGTCGTTTCGACAACCGACGAAGAGGCGGTTCAATTCCGAAAAAGGGTAATTGAACTGCTTATGGTTAATCATCCGCTGGATTGTCCGGTATGCGACGAGGGAGGACAATGCCTGCTGCAGGATGAAACATGGTCCGGCGGACACGGCATCCGAAGATTTCAGGGCAGAAAGCGAACGTACCGGGATCAGTACCTGGGACCTTACATTCAGCATGAAATGAACCGCTGCATACATTGCTACCGCTGTTCCCGATTTTACCAGGAGTTCGCCGGGTACCGGGATTTAGGCCCCATTCAGATCGGGAACCGTCTCTACTTTGGCAGGTTTTCGGACGGCAAGCTCGAAAGTCATTTTTCGGGAAACCTGGTGGATATCTGCCCTACCGGGGTCTACACGGACAAGACCGCCAGGTTCAAGGTGCGCAGATGGGATCTCCAGAGAGCGCCCTCCATTTGCAACCAATGCTCACTGGGGTGCAATTCTGTAGCGAACGCCCGTTACCGCGCGGTCATGCGGCTGGAGGCGCGCTACAGCCATGATGTGAACGGGTACTTCATATGTGACGCGGGGAGGTTTGGGTTTTCCTACACAAACGGCGGAGCCGATCACAAAAGGCGTCCCTTGATGCCCCGGGTTGATGGGAGCGAAGTCCCGGCTCAAACGGCTCTCTCAAAAGCTCGCGAGGCTTTGAGCCAGTTGGCGGAAAGATATGGCTCGCAAGCCATTGCCGCGGTCGGCTCGGCTCGCAACAGCCTCGAGTCCCAGTGCATGCTCAAGCGGATATGCAGAACACGAAACTGGCGCGGCCCGGTATTTTTTTTCGATGAGGCAAAACTCCGAAAAACCCGCTCCGCCCTGGAAAACCTTGATAGTGAAATCGCTATATCGATGCGGAAAATCGAGGAATCGGACTTTGTTATAGTTGCCGGGGCCGATCCCCTCAATGAAGCCGGGATGACCGCGCTTGCGATCCGGCAGGCGAAACGGAAGGGAGCGCCCGTTATTGTGATCGATCCCCGCCCGGTCTTTTTGCCCTTCGAGTTCGAACATATAGCGGCCTCGCCGGGAGATATCGAACTGTATATGGGCATGCTGGTCAGCAGGGCGGTCGAGAAGAATGCCGGCGAGTTCGAAAAAGAGGCACAGAGTTTTTATCGGGCGGTTGTCGCCGAGGGTAAAGGTCGTGAACTTCCTGCCGGAATTTCGCTCCTTTACGAACATCTCAGCGCCAGTAAAAGGCCGGTGATAGTTTGCGGAACTGACGTTACCCGCTTGACGACGCCCGCTTTTGCCGGCGATTGTGCCCGCTTGCTTCGGTTGACAGGGAAACAGGCTGGACTTTTTTATCTTTTGCCCGGTGCAAGCTCTTTCAGTTCAGCTCTTCTTTCCGGGCTGCATAGTCAAGACCAGGGATCGGCTCCGGGGCCGGCTTTTTCGGACCTTATCGGCGATATCGAAAAGGGCGTGGTCCGGGCGCTCGTAGTTTTGGAGAGCGATCCTTTCCACTACTACCCGGACAGGCTGAGACTCGATCGCGCCATGTCAAAGCTCGAACTCCTGGTTGCGATCGATTATTTTCCGACCATGACAGTCAATCAGGCGTCCGTTTTTTATCCAGCTTCGACCATCTTTGAGACCGGATCGACATATATAAATCAGGAAGGAAGGGCCCAATTTGCTCAGCGGGTCCACTACGGAGGCGTACCAATCGTGGAAGGAGAACACCCGCCGCGCCTCTACATGGATTTTGTTCCAGGAGGCGATCACCTGCCGGCGTGGAAGGCTTTGTGGGAAATCGCCGGGACAGCTCTGCCGGACACCGGACCGAGCGACATCTCACCGAGCGATTTCATCCCGGCTGAGCACACCTCTTTTGAAGTGTTCAAAGATGGCAACTACCCGGTTGATGGAATAAGAATCCTTCCGGGCAAGTCCGCGAGCAGGTGGAACTCGAGACCGGGTCTGGAGCATACCTCGCAGGACGTGGAGTTTGAAGAAAAGCCGGGAAGCTCTGATGGCCTAGAGCTGTTAACCGTCGAGTGGATGTTCGGGACTACGGAATTCTCGGTCTGGTCGGATTCCCTTTTCGCAAGCCTCACCGAACCATATATGTCGATGCATTCAAAAGACGCGCAACTTGCGGGTCTCTCCGACGGAGACCGGGTGTCTGTGGAACTCGACAACGGCAGCATGGAGATCAGGGTTTCAGTTTCGAATCGCATGGCCGAAGGGGTACTCGTCATTCCACGCCACCAGTCGCTTGATTGGCGGAAGATGAAAGATTTCCACGGCCGGGTCCTGCCGGAAAAGATCCGAAAAATCCTATAATCACAAGGTGCTTATGGATACCAGGAAGTGTGTGATCGGGGTTGATCTGGGAGGCACCAAGATTGCTCTCGGCACAGTCGATGAAGAAGGACGGCTGGTGGGGATGCTTCGCTATGACACGGACAGACGTGGCGGCCCCGGCGCCGTGATCAGCCAGATAGTAAAAGGAGTTCGGCAACTCAAGCGGGAGACAGCGATTTCACCGTCGGGTATCGGCATCGGTGTTGCCGGACAGGTAGACTCCGGGACGGGGGGCGTTATCTTTGCCCCCAACCTGGACTGGCACAATGTGCTGCTTGGGGCCGAACTGGAAAAGGAGTGTGCGCTTCCCGTGGTGGTGACGAACGACGTTCGGGCCGCGCTGTGGGGCGAATGGCTTTTCGGCGCCGGCCGGGGCGCAACCGATTTGCTGTGTATCTTTGTCGGGACGGGAATCGGCGGAGGGATCGTCTGCGGCGGAAGGGTGCTCGAAGGGTGCAGCAACACAGCCGGGGAAATCGGACACATTACGGTGGACCTTAACGGTCCGCTTTGCCACTGCGGTAACAGGGGCTGCATGGAAGCGATCGCCGGCGGCTGGGGAATAGCCCGCAGGACCCATGAGAGCGTGAAGGCTGACCCTGCGTCCGGCAGCGCAATCTTGAAGCTGGCAGGAGGCAAGGTCGAGGACATTACTGCGAAAACGGTGGCGCAGGCTTTTTTCGCCGGTGACCCGCTCGCAGTCGAGATCATAAAAGAGGCTACGGACGCTCTGGGCGCTGGGATAGCCTCCCTGGTAAACGCGATTAACCCCTGTCAGATAATTTTGGGTGGAGGGTTGATGGAAGGAATGCCCGAGTTAGTCTCCCGCATAGATGAAGGAGTGCGCCGCCGTGCGTTGAGTGCGGCAACCGGCCGCCTTACCGTCTGTGCTTCAAAACTGGGAAACGACGCCGGAATCATCGGGGCGGCGGCGCTCGCAATAAAGACGTTCTCGGGAAGTATGTAGTGTCCATCCGGGAGCGATTATAGGCATCCGCCCTGCATGGCGAGCTTCGGCCAGGCGGCTGATTTTATGTGATTGCGCAGGGCGATTCACACAGGGTTTGGGCTAAGCTAAGGAGAAACTTGCATGAAGCTCGCCGGAATGGATGTTGACCTGACCGGGTTCGAAGCGGCGGTAATGGAAAGGCTGAAGGATCTTGAGGAGGGCAATTTCTGCGTCCGGCTCTGGAACAAGGACCCAACGATTTGGAAGATGGAACCGGACCAGCAGTTGATAATTTCAAACTCGATGGGCTGGCTGGGTTCTCCCATGAAGATCAGGCCAGGCGTAGCGAGTCTTTCCGAATTTGCCGCCGAGCTGAAGAAAGCGGGCTTTCGGCACGTGCTGCTTATGGGCATGGGAGGCAGCAGCCTTGTGACGCTGGTTTTCAGCCAAACTTTCGGCAGACATGCTCCCGGCCTGCCACTGACGGTACTCGATACGACCGATCCTGCGACTGTCATTCGTCTTGGACGAAGCCTTCCTCTTGGCAACACGTTTTTCATCGAGGCCAGCAAGTCCGGTACAACCGTCGAGAGCCGTTCTTTGGGCGAGTATTTTTTTGAAAAAGTCAAAAGCATGAAGGTAGAGCGCGCCGGCGAAAATTTCGGGGTAATAACCGACCCAGGTTCAATGCTGGAGAGACTGGCCGTGGAGCGCTCTTACCGTAAGATTTTTCTTAATTATCCGGACATCGGCGGACGCTACTCAGCGCTTTCCTATTTCGGGCTGGCTACGGCCTCGCTGATGGGCATCGATGTAAACGAGCTGCTACTCAGGGCTTCCAGGGCAGGTAATGTATGCCGGACTCAGAAGCCCCTTTCTGAAAATCCCGGGATTGCCCTCGGGGTGGCGATCTTCACCTTTGCCGCAAGCGGCAGGGATAAGCTCACCTTCCTATTGCCCGCGCCGGTTTCGTCATTCGGAACGTGGCTGGAGCAGCTCATTGCCGAGAGCACGGGAAAGGACGGAACAGGCATCGTTCCGGTATCGGGCGAGCCGGTCGAAGACCCGCAAAGCTATGGAGGAGACCGGCTGTTTGTTGAATTCAGAATCAAGAACGAACCGGACGAGGTCCTTGAGGCCAAAGCCGATTCTCTTCGCAAGGCCGGTCAGCCGGTCATTACGGTTCATATGCGGGACCGGCTCGATCTCGGAGAGCAATTTTTCATATGGGAGATTGCTACCGCTACCGCTGGAGCTTTGCTCCGTATAAATCCGTTCGATCAGCCCAACGTGCAGGAAAGCAAGGAATTTACCGCTAAGATTCTCGATGAGGTAAGAAAGGAGAGCAGGGTGCCGGAGGCGAGGATGGAACTTTCGCACGGTCCGCTGAGGCTTTACCTGGCCGGGGGAGCTTCCAGCGTCCCGCAGGCATTATCGCTGTTTTTCCAGCAAGCTGCACAGAATGATTATCTGGCCATCCTGGCCTACCTTAATGAAAATGAAATTAACGAGAGCAGGCTGCGGCGAATTCGCTCGATTGTGAAAGACAAAATGCGCATCGCTACGACAGCCGGCTACGGTCCGCGTTACCTGCACTCTACCGGGCAGCTTCACAAGGGCGGAACAAACAACGGTCTTTTCCTTTTGCTTACCACGGATATTACCGAGGACACTGGCATTCCCGGCCAGCCATATACCTTCGGAATGCTGATGCGTGCCCAGGCCCTTGGTGACTTCGAAGCTCTTCGCAAACACCGGCGCAGAGTTTTGAGGGTACATTTGAGCGGCGAGGCGCCGGCGGGACTTGCCGCGCTGGAAGAGGTCCTAAAATCTGTGGTCTCACGGAAATGAGATGAATTTCCTTTCAAAAATGCAATAGCTGGGGCATCATTTCGGTGATGCCTTTTTTGCTCGATCAAGACGAACCTAAACTGAAGGGGAACAATGAAAAAACTGCTCTCCGCATCCATATTGTCTGCCAATTTCGGCAAGTTTGCAGAAGAGGTCAAAGCTGTCGAAGCAGCAGGGGCGGACTGGATACATGTCGATGTCATGGACGGCCATTTCGTGCCGAACATTACTATTGGGCCTGATGTTGTGAAATCGCTTAAGGGGGTTACACCTCTTCCCCTGGACGTTCACCTGATGATAGAGAACCCCGGGCGCTACCTTGAAGACTTCGTCAAAGCGGGGGCCGGATGGCTTGGGGTGCATGCCGAGGCCTGCGTACACCTGCACCGGGTGATCCAGAGAATAAAGGAGCTGGGGGCAAAGGCCGCCGTTGCGCTCAATCCGGCGACACCGCTTTGCATGATCGATATGGTGCTGGCCGATGTAGATATGGTGCTGCTTATGACTGTTAATCCAGGATTCGGCGGACAGGCGTTCATCCGAAACGTGCTGCCCAAGATCCGGCAGTGCCGAAAGATGATAGATGAGGCGGGGCTTTCGACGCTGCTCCAGGTTGATGGAGGGGTAAACCCTGAAACAGCCGGGGAACTCTCTGAGGCGGGCGTCGATGTTTTTGTCGCCGGTTCGGCGGTTTTCAGGGGTGATTACGCCCACAATATCAGAATTCTAAAGGAAGCAATGAATCGGCCGGAAAGGTCTAAATCTTGATATTGAGGTCTTCCAGCATCCGGTCGGCATAGTCTATAAGGTAATCCCTCTGCTTTTTGTCGGCGTAGCGGATGCAGTTGCATCGCATAATCCGGCGGCTGCGTATCAGCAGCTCGAAATCAACCTGCTTAAAGGACAGGTTTACGGCAAAACAGAATGGCTTGCATTGTTGATGCTCCATTTGAGTATCCGAGTAGAGTTCTTCCGGAAGCATAATCCAGAAAATATCGCCAAATTCCGATGCCTCTGCATTCTTCTGCAGGAATTCAAGAATCTTTTGGTAGTCGGATTCTCTGAGCTGATCGATAACGTACTGCTTCATGCTATTGTCCTGGTTTGATGTAGGAGACAAAACGTCCGCCGTTCACGGCTGCCTTCCTCGTTGCTGGAGATGACTGAGTGCAGCCATTATGAAAAAGGAAAGCACAAGCAGGATGATGCTCAACCCTGCCGCCAATTCGAAATCTCCCTTTGAGACTTCGAGCACGGTCGCCGTGGTAAGCACCCTTGTATAGCCGCGAATATTGCCCCCGACCATCATGGATGCGCCGACCTCGCCCAAGACGCGCCCAAATCCTGCTATGACGGCAGCCAGAATGCCCGGCCTCGACTCCCAGAGCAGCAGCAGGAGGTACTGTATGCGGGTCGTTCCAAGAGACAGTATCTGAAGGCGCAGCTTCGGGTCTATGGACTGTACGGCAGCAAGCGTGAATCCGGCGACAATAGGAGATGCTATTACTGCCTGGGCGATTATCATGGCTGTCGGCGTGTATAGAAGTCCTAAAGCTCCCAGCGGGCCGTAGCGCATCAACAGCATCCAGGTGACGAATCCAACCACCACGGGTGGAAGCCCCATCCCGAAGTTTACGATGCTTACCAGCAGTCCCCGGCCGAAGAACCGGGTGAGGGCCAGCACCGTGCCCATGGGAAAACCTATAAGGACGCTGACCACAGTTGCTATTCCCGAAACCTGTAGGGTCCTCCCTGAAATCTCGAGGACCTCGGGATCAAGAGTGACAATCAGCCGAAAGGCTTGAACAAAGCCGCTTGATAGTGAGTCCATTTCAGCCGTCCCGCGGTTTGCGCCGTTTCTACCTAAAATCGGGAGAGAACAGAATTTAGACTTCTAGCAATGTTATAATTGAAAGGGTAGAAAAACCTCAACTTTCATCATTTTTTTTCGTTCCGCAGAAAGGATCGATGAAAACGGAGTGTGTCTCATCGGGTGTTTCCGGATGGATATTAACTTAAGCATTTGACTTATTGTCCTCTTGCCCATATATGTGGCGGTTACGGCTTATTCCAGCCGCATGGGCGGGTTGGTTAAAATTGAAGAACTTCTGCTGTGTATCAGCCCAAATAGGGGCTTGTTGTGTTGACATAAGTGTCTTTGATGGTGAGGTTAACTAAACTGGAATCTGAATCACTGAAAGGTCATGAAATCAGCCCCGCGATGCGCGCCGTGCTCGGGCATGTGTTCGTAAGCTTGCCGTGGAACTATATGGAACGGTACATAGACCTCGTTCTGGAAAACAGAATAAATATCGAGATCGGGTTTGGAACCGACGCTCTGCAAATGGATCAGACCGGTATCGTCTGCGCCACGGTTGGGCGAATGCGTGACAAACAATGCCGATTGACCGTTCATGGGCCTTTTTGGGACCTTTGTTTAGGAAGCGTCGATCCCGGGATAAGAGAAGTCACCCGGTCGAGGCTCAGCAGTCTTTTCGACTTGGCGGAGCAAATCCATCCGGAGCAGATCGTCTGCCATACCGGTTTCGATCCAAGGCATCATCGTGGGCATCGCCGAGCGTGGATTGATAACAGCCTTTCCACCCTGGAGCCTTTTGTGCGGCGGGCGGAAATCCTTAAGATGCCGCTGGTTCTGGAAAATGTATGGGAGGAGGACCCGGATCTGCACCTGGAGTTGTTGGAGCAAATGAAATCGTCCTGGTTTGGCTTTTGCCTGGACACTGGACACCAGCACTCGTTTTCCACGACAACCATGGATAAATGGCTCCAAGCGGTCCGGCCGTACCTGAAGGAAGTTCACCTTCACGATAATGATGGCTCGTATGATGACCATCTTCCTGTAGGGTCCGGCACAATTGATTTTAGTTATCTCTTTAATTTTTTGACTGAAAAAGGTACTTCGCCGGTCCTTACTATTGAGCCTCATACGGTTGAGCACCTGTACGAAACTCTGGCTGGATTGGCCGCAATGGTCTCATTTAACGATTTTATAAGTACTCGAACGAGCGGATCTTTTTCAAATTGAGGGTAAACGCAGATGGCAGTGGTAGAACTGAGCATTGTTCCAATCGGCGTTGAGAGCACCAGCCTGAGTTCTTATGTGGCGGGGGCGATAAAGGTGCTTGAAAAGAGCTCCCTGGAATATCAACTGACCGCAATGGGTACGATCATTTCAGGGGATTTGGACGACATTCTTAAAACCATACGGCAAATGCATGAGAGTTGTTTTACGGCCGGCGCTATGCGGGTGCTGACCCAGATCAGGGTTGACGACCGGCGGGACAAAAAAGGCAGCCCGGAACAGAAAATCAGGTCGGTCCAGGATAAGCTCAAACAGGACCGGAATATTGGAGAATAAAGAAGTGGCCCTCAAAGACCTGGTGGAATATCTTGTCAAATCGCTTGCCGATCATCCGGAAAAAGTGGAACTGGAGGAGCACGAAGAGGATGACACCGTGCTTATCGAGCTTAAAATATCACCGGATGATATAGGCAAGATAATAGGGAAAAACGGAAACACGATAAACGCTATTCGCACCGTTTTACAGACTGCGGCGTCAAGCCACCGGAAGCGTGCTAAGCTTGAAGTGGCGGGTCAGGGTGAACTTCCTCCCGCGGAAACCATCGACGAGTAAAACGGGTTTCGGAAATTGGAAATCGGAAGCAGGGAAATATCGGATATCGCAGAATCAGAGATCGGAGATGTTATCCGATTAAAGATGAGATATCTCTCTTCCTGAATCGATCGACTTGATGATGATATAGAGGAGCTAAGCATATGTCTGAGAAAATCCAGGGACTCCCCGCGCACGAATTGCGAGCGCATTTCGATGACGACCTGCCTTCCGTTGATACTACCGCTTCACTGGAGGTCCTGGCAGACAGGGTTGTGGGACAGGAACGCGCAATTGACGCCATCCAGTTCGGGATGGGAATGAAGGAGCCCGGGTATAACATCTTTATTGCGGGACCGGCGAAAGCGGGCCTCACTTATACAGCAAGGACATTTATCGAAGATCAGGCCAGGCAGGAACCCACGCCGCCCGACTGGTGTTATGTTTTCAATTTCAAGGAACAGGACAAGCCCCAGTGCATCAAAATGTCCGCCGGCCGAGGGAAATTGCTCAAGAAAGATATGAATGAGTTTATTGAGATGCTGCAGGCGAAAATTCCCGAGGTTTTCGACAGCGACGACTACCGGGCTAAAGAGGGCGAGGTGCACCAGGCCTTCGAGAAGCGCAGGAGGGAGTATATTGACGAACTCTCGGCGGAAGCCCGTGAACAGGGATTTATTCTTCAGTTCTCGCAGGTAGGCATGGTCATCATTCCCGCCAACAAGGAGGGAGATGCGATGACTCAGGAGGACCTGCGACACCTGAGCGAGGAAGAGCGGCTGTCTCTACGTACCAAGAGTGACGAGTTGCATGAAAGAATGAAGGATACCATCAAGAAAATCCGCGAGGCCGAAAACGAATTCAAGGAAAAACACGGAAAGTTGGACAACGAGATCGCCCTCTTCGTGGTCGGCCAGTTGATGGATTCATACGAGGAAAAATACCGGGACGACACGCAGGTGATGGATTACTTCAAGGAGGTCCAGGAGGATATTCTTGAAAACATAGACGATTTCAAGAAAAAGCCCGAACCCCCGCAGCAGATGCCGGGTCAGCCCACAGCCCCATTTCCCGTCCCTTCCAGGGAGGCGAATTTTCGCAAGTACGACGTAAACGTGCTGATCGATAACTCGGAAACACAGGGCGCCCCGGTTATCATCGAATCCAATCCCGCATATCCCAACCTTTTCGGCACCATAGAGAGGCAAGCATGGTTCGGAGCGCTTTTTACCGACCATACAATGATTAAACCGGGATCTCTTCACAAGGCCAATGGCGGCTATCTGGTGATGAAAGCACTCGACTTGCTCAAGTGGTTCATCTCTTACGAAGCACTAAAGAGGGCGCTGCGCGACAAAGAAATCAGGATAGAAGACCTGGGCGAGCTTTACGGAATCTTCAGCACGCGTACGATCCGCCCCGAGCCTATCCCGCTCAATGCAAAGATAGTCCTCACGGGCGATCCGTATATCTATCAGTTGCTTTACAGCCTTGACGAACGCTTCCAGAAGCTTTTCAAGGTCAAAGCCCACATGAGCGACCAGATGGACAGAAAGCCGGACAAGGTTCTCGAATGCTCCAGGATGATCGCACGCTACTGCAGTGAGCATCATATGAGGCATTTGGACAAGACGGGGGTGGCCAGGGTGCTCGAGTACAGCGTCGAGCTTACCGAGGACAGGGAAAAACTCACCCTCGAGCTTGGCACCATCGCAGACCTGCTCAGGGAAGGCAATTACTTTGCCGGCCTCGATGGCAGCGAAGTAGTCCAGAGAAAGCACGTCGATGAGGCGATAAAAAAGCGTATCTATCGCTCCAATCTTATCGAAGAGCGTGTAAAGGAAGTAATCGAAAAGGATATTCTTTGGATCGAAACCGAAGGTGAAAAGGTCGGGCAGGTTAACGGCCTTGCGGTGCTGATGACGGGAGATCACGTTTTTGGCAAGCCGAACCGGATCACGGCCACCGTTTCGGTCGGGCGCGAAGGGATGGTGTCCATCGACCGTGAATCGAAAATGAGCGGCACCACGCATACAAAAGGGCTTATGATTTTGAGCAGCCTTTTCAGGGAGCGGTTTGCCCACAATAAGCCCATATCCTTCTCCGCCTCGCTGTGCTTTGAGCAAAGCTACGGGATGATAGACGGAGACAGCGCCTCAAGCACGGAATACTATGTCCTCGTCAGCGCAATAGGCGAGGTGCCGTTGAAGCAGGGCATCGCAGTAACGGGCTCTGTCAGCCAGAAGGGCGAGATCCAGCCGATCGGGGGTGTGAACTACAAGATAAAGGGCTTTTTCGACATCTGTAAAGCCAAAGGGCTCACCGGCGAACAGGGCGTAATGATTCCGGACAAGAACATCCGCAACCTGATGCTTGACCAGGAAGTAGTGGATGCAGTCGGCGAAGGTAAGTTCCACATCTGGCCCATCAAGAGCGTTGATGAGGGGCTTAAAATTCTTACAGGAATGGATGCCGGTCTACGGCAGGAAGATGGAACTTATCCGGAGGGCACCCTCTACAGGAAGGTTGACGACAGGCTGAGGGAGATCTCGGAAATCGTACGCAAGTTCGGCAAAGAAATGGAAGACGGCGGTAAAAAGTCCGAAGAGGACGAGGGTCCGAGCTGCCCTCACTGCGGGCACTAGAGAAGCAGATGTATACTTCGGCTAATCGATAACTGGTCAATGGTTTTCAAAAGGGCGGCTCATCACCGCCCTTTTTGCTGTGTCATGGCAAGCAGGAAAGAGCCTACAATCTGGATTATCGACAACAATCACTGGGAGCGCGCAAACCTGCGGGCCGTTCTGATTGAGCGTGGGTACGAGGTGGAAGGCTTCGTGAGCATCTTCCATGCCATTCTCATGTTCTACCGGGAAAAGGTCGAAAAGCCGGCCGTGATCGTGCTCGAAATCAAGAATCTTCGATGTCAAAGCGCCGAACCGGATGAACTGTTCCGCATCGGGGTTCCAGTCATCCTGTTGAGCGGCGTCTATGAGGACATGGAATTAGCCCAAAGACACCAATGGGCTGCAGTCCTGCGGAGGCCGTTTACTATCGGGCAGGTTGCGCAGACAGCCGAGCGTTTAGCCGGGACCGAAGCCCCTTCCCCTGAATTGAACTGAATTCAACGCTGTTTTATTTATATTGATACTTATAGTACTCGGAAGCAAAACGAGGGAAGCCGTGAGCAAAGCGTTGGTCCTTTCGATCCTTGTTGTCGATGATGAGCCCAATATCCGAAAGACGCTCAGTATCGCTCTGGAAGCCGAGGGCCACCATGTATCCTCTGTAAGCAACCCTAAAGATGCATTGACCGAGGTTAGGGCGCGCTTTTTTGATCTGGCTTTGGTGGACCTTCGCCTCGGTTCGGAATCCGGAATAGAGCTGATCGGAAATTTACATACGATCTGCCCTTGGATTAAATGCATCGTAATTACTGCCTACGCTTCGATTGACACCGCTGTTGAAGCAATGCGCCGCGGCGCTTTCGATTACCTGCCCAAACCGTTCACCAATGACCAGCTATCTGTTTTGGTCGGTAAGGTTTCTGAAGTTAGAACTTTAGAGCTGAAGGTAGCGGACCTGCAGGAAAGGTTGAAGGAATCCGTTCCGGAGGCCGTTATCGAGAGCCGGAGCCCTGCCATGCAGCGAGCTTTTGCTTTAGCCCGCCAGATTGCGGACAGCGATGCTACCATCCTGATTCGAGGAGAAAGCGGGACAGGCAAGACCATTCTTGCTCATGCGATTCACTCCTGGAGCGGCCGGTCTTCAGAACCGTTCGGAAATATATCGTGTCCTTCATTATCTGCCGAACTGCTTGAAAGCGAGCTTTTCGGACATGCAAAAGGGTCTTTTACGGGCGCTCTTCGCGATTATCCGGGACGCATTGCCGCTTGCGAGGGTGGGACGCTCTTTTTGGACGAAATCGGTGATTTGCCCTTGTCTATCCAGGCTAAGCTGCTGCGGGTCCTGCAGGAGAAGGTTTATGAGCGCCTTGGAGGCCTGGAAACCCGGAAAGCCAATGTTAGAATCATTACAGCGACCAATATCGACCTTGAAGCGGCGATCAAGGCGGGGCGGTTTCGTGAGGACCTTTTCTACAGGCTGGATGTCGTCGAGATCGTGATCCCTCCGCTTCGAGACCGCCGGGAAGATATTCCCCAGATAGCCGAGGCGCTTTTGGCGTTCTTTGCCAGGCAGAACCATCGGCGAATTCTGGGATTTTCAGAGGAGGCGTCGGAAGCCCTCAGGAACTACGAATGGCCGGGCAATGTGAGGGAACTTCGCAACGCAATCGAACGGGCGGTACTTTTATGCAAAGAGGACCGCGTGGGGATTCATCACTTTCCACTTAAGCTGAAGCCTTCAGAGCGACAGCCTGGCCCGGGCGATCCGGTAACCATGGAAGAACTTGAGAGGACCCATATCCGGCGCGTGCTGGATTCCAGTAAGTCCATAGAGGAAGCCTGCCGGATTTTGGGAATGGATTCAGTGACCCTTTGGCGAAAACGCAAGAAATATGGGCTATAAATTAACCATTTCATTTTGAAATGCCTGAAATGAACTCATACTTCATTTTGAAATCTTCCACGCGCCTCACCTCTGCCATTAATTGTCAATCCATTGAAATTACTTAACTTAGTTTTACATTGCATTTGGCACGTGATTTGCCATACGGAGTGCAGAAAGGTATGCCCATGAGCTTAAGAACTAAACTGGTCCTGACCTCCTGCGGACCACTGCTGATCCTTCTGGTGGTGGGCCTTATAAGTATCAGGACCATTACTGAGTCCGGCAAGACGCTGGATCGGATTTTCAGGGAAAACTACAACAGCGTAGTTGCCGCCTTGAGCATGAAGCAGGCAATCCTGGAAATTGAGCGGGGCACTGAGGCATATATTTGGGAAGGCAGTGCTGATAAGACTGTTTTAGATGCGGCTGTTCTAAAGTTTTCCAGGAATCTGAAGTTTCAGCAGGGCAATGTCACTCTCCCCGGCGAACAGGAGATGACTGACAGACTGACTGAATCGTGGAAAACTTTCAAGAGCGAGCTGGATAATTTTCTGGAAGAGCCGGAGACCGCGGCCGCGCGCCGGTATTTTTACCGGGCCAAGCTGCTCCCTCGCTCCGACGCTGTCCTTGATGCCGCCCAGCAAATAGTCGACATCAACTTGAACAATATGATTTCCGCCGACGGCCAGGTGCGCCACCAGGCAGCCGAAACGAATCGCCACGTAATTGCGCTGGTCCTGGCGGGGACTGTCCTGGGGCTGATCTTTATCATCATTATCGGACCATCGATAGTGAAACCGATATCCAACCTGACCCGGTCGGTGAAAGAAATTCAGCAGGGAAACCTCGATCTTCTCGTTAAGACCGGCTCGGGGGATGAAATCGGCCAGCTTGCTGCGGCTTTTAACGAGATGACGTCAAGTCTGCGCACATTCAGGCGAACCAACCGCGCACGGCTCATTCGCACTCAGAAAGCGACCCTCTCAGCGCTTAATTCGCTTTCTGATGCTGTCATCATCTGCAATCTCGAAGGCGACATCGAGCTTTCCAACGAAACGGCTCAACTCCTTTTCGCCCTTAAGGCGGAAACAAAAATTCAGTCGGTGGAAAATGAAAAGATAGGCGAACTTTTTGAACGCGCACGGCGTGAAATGCGTCCCATCCGCCTGAAAACTTATGATTCGGCCATTCAGGTTTTCAAGGACGGAGAGGAACATTTTTTCCTGCCGGAGTCGGTGCCCATACTGGACGAGGAGAGACGTCTCATAGGCGTGACGCTCATTCTCTCGGATGTGACACGGCTGCGCAAGCTCGATGAGGTCAAAAGCGGGCTGATTTCAATTGTATCTCATGAACTAAAGACCCCTCTGACTTCCATACGGCTTGCAACCCATGTGCTTCTTACTGAAAAACTCGGCGCGCTTAGCCCTAAACAGACCGAACTCGTGATGGCCGCTAAAGAGGACAGCGACCGCCTGTACCGTATCATAGAGAACCTGCTCGATATCAGTTGCCTTGAGTCAGGGCGGTCCACTGTCGAGCTTGTTCCGGTGAGCACCGAGCAGGTCCTTATTAATGTAATGGAGGAGATGAGGCCTGCGTTCGTGGATCGGGGAGTGTCCCTGGTGCTCGATCTGCCAGGGGACATTCCACAGGTCCTTGCCGACAGGATGAGACTGGAAATCGTCTTTACCAACCTGCTCAGTAACGGGCTGAAATTTACTCCCCCGGGCGGAAACGTGAAGATATCGGCACGCCTGGAGAAAGAGACGGTGCTTTTTGCCGTCGAAGATACCGGTTCGGGAATCCCCGAAGAGTACCTGCCGCATATTTTTGAGAAATTTTTTCGAGTGCCGGGCCGCGGCGATCAGCAGAGCAACACGGGACTTGGACTGGCGATCGTGAAGGAGATTATAGAGGCCCACGGCGGCAAGGTAGAAGTTGCCAGTCAGCCCGGTAAGGGAACCAGATTTACTTTCGCGCTGAATGTCGCTGACCGTTTTGCCTGCGAGGTGAGTGCGCAAGGTGAAAGTCAGGCGCTGCGTTAAGCATTGAAAACGTAAATATGAAATAGACCAAAATACGACTTAAAGTTTTTTTTCGAAAGGAGAAATAACAGATGGATTTAGCAATTTGGCTGCCGGGGATGTTTTTCCTGGGTATCGGGTTAATGGTGGTCTGTATTCTGTTTGTGAAAGCTTGCGAGAAAATATAAGGCAAAGGAGTTCAAAGCAATGATCTACATTACAGCGGCCGTCGCAGTTTTTCTTTTTGTTTATCTGATTGTTGCAATGATACGGCCGGAATGGTTCTAGGCAGGCCCCGGCGATTTACCGATCCTGAAAGGAAAAACAAATGACATTTATTCAGGTATGGTTACTACCTATAGCGCTTCTTGCAACGGCCACTGTCGTTGCTTTCCCGTTGAGTCGTTACATGGCGTGGATTATGGACGGAAAATACCGCCCCTGGGCGGTTTTTCGGTGGTGCGAGCAGCGCCTGGACAGCGGCCCGCAAAACTGGAAGCAGTATTTATTCTCCCTGCTTACCTTCAATACCCTGATGTTCATCTTCGGGTTCCTGGTTCTGGCGCTCCAGCCGTGGACCCCGCTTAATCCCAGAGGGCTTACGCTGCTGGCCCCGAGCGCCATTTTCAGCAGCGTCGTCTCTTTTATGACGAATACGGACCTCCAGCATTATTCTGGCGACCAGCATCTGTCGAACTTCAGCCAGATATTTTTCGGCATTTTCAATCTCTTCCTGTCGGCTGCGATAGGTCTGGCTGCGCTGACCGCGATCATCCGCGCCCTGCGAAGCGATTCATCGTGCGGCAACTTCTTCGTCGATATATGGCGTGTGCTGGTTTACATGTTCGTGCCGGCCGCCCTTATATTCGGCCTCATTTTCATAACCCAGGGCAGTCCGATGACCCTCCAAACCTCGCACGACGTATCTACACTTGAAGCGGGGGCTATGGGCACGACCGACACGGGGGAGGCCAAACTGCAAACCATTGTTGTGGGGCCGGTCGCCGCCTTTGAAGCGATGAAGATGCTGGGTACCAACGGGGGTGGGTTCTATGGCACGAACTCTGCACACCCGTTCGAAAATCCCACCGGTTTGTCCAATTTCTTCAACACCTATGCGATGATGATGTTCCCGTTTGGCCTGGTATTGATGTATGGCCGAATGCTAAACAGGTTCCGGCACTCCCTTGTGATTTTCGCCGTCATGATGGTCATGATGGCCGGCACAATCGGCTGGTCGGTCTATTTCGATACGCTGAAACCCAATCCCGGACTAACCGGACAATCTGTTGAACAGAAGTTCGAAGTCCCCAGTGCGGCATCTCCCGGAGGAAAGCTTACGGTGAGCATGCCGGCAGTTCCGAGCCTGCCCGTCGAGCAGCATCTGGGCAATCTCGAAGGCAAGGAGATGCGTTTCGGGACTTCGGCCGGCGCAACCTTTAACGCCCTCACAACCGACGTGACATGCGGCGCGGTGAATGCCGAGATGGACAGCATGAACCCGTTGTCCGCGCTAGCTCCTATGGCCGGAATGTGGCTAAACTGCGTGTACGGCGGCAAAGGCGTGGGCATGATCAACATGTTGACCTTCATCATCGTCGGGATTTTTATCGCAGGCATGATGGTGGGAAGAACGCCGGAATATCTTGGGAAGAAAATCGGCGCCCGCGAGGTGACATTTGCAATGATCGCCATCCTGGTTCATCCCGTCTTTATTCTGTGGCCCACGGGGCTTTTTGCCGGGACGACCTGGGGGCTTGCGGCAATAAGCAATCCCGGCGCGCACGGCTTCTCGCAAATCCTTTACCAGTTTTCTTCAGCTACAGCCAATAACGGTTCTGCATTCGACGGTCTCGGCGTTACGTATGGTTTCTGGAATGCGACGAGTCCAGCCCCGAGCGCGGTTGCATTCGACATCGCTGCCGGTCTGTCCATGTTTTTCGGCCGTTTTCTGCCGATTGTCGCACCCATTGCCATGGCGGCGTCCCTTGGGGCGAAGAAATCGAGCCCGTTCGGTCTGGGCACGCTTCGGGATGACACCACGACATTCGGTTTTCTCCTGCTGGGGACCGTGATCATCATCGCGGGATTGCTCTTTTTGCCTGTTGCCGTGCTGGGACCCGTGGCGGAGCAGTTTGGCCCGATACCTTTTGGGGGATAACGGCCGCGAGCGCTGACGAAAATCGATTTTAAGATACGGCGAGGAAAAGACGCACTCAAAGGAGTTCCAGATATGAGCAAGCTAGTTCCAGATTTTGAAATACCGGTAGGGGAAGCCCGGCCGGGTCCGGACCAGTTTCAGTCGATGCGCCGTGTTAAAGCCCGGTCGCTGTTTGAAAAGGAGACCGCGAAGGTCGCCTTTAAGCAGGCATTAATCATGCTGCGGCCCGACCTTCAGTGGAATAATCCCGTCATGTTCGTGGTTCTGGTCGGGGCTGTTCTTACCCTTCTCTATATTGTCGAAGCTGTGGTGAGCGGTTCCTCGAGCCAGGTGTCCGTTGGTTACTTTATAGCTCTTGACGTATGGCTTTTTTTGACGGTCATTTTCGCAAATTTCGCCACCGCCCTTGCAGAGGCTCGTGGCAAGGCCCAGGCTGAATCGCTCAAGAAAGCGCGCCACGACACTGTTGCCTACCGCCTAAACGCAAAAGGAGCTGTCGAAGAAGTTTCGTCGGCAAATCTAAAACAGGGTGACCAAGTCGTAGTAAAAGCGGGACAGGCAATTCCAGGGGACGGAGAAATCGTCGAGGGAATAGCTTCGGTTGACGAATCGGCAATAACCGGCGAATCCGCGCCGGTTATTCGTGAGGCGGGAGGTGACCGGTCGGGAGTTACCGGCGGGACGGTCGTACTTTCGGACCGTATCGTGGTCGAGATAACGAGCAGCGCCGGCGAATCCTTTCTGGACCGGATGATTGCTCTGGTCGAAGGCGCCATCCGCCAGCGCTCCCCTAACGAGATCGCCCTCACCCTTGTCCTCTCGGCCTTTACGCTGGTCTTTCTCATCGTTACGATCCCTCTTTTGCCCATGGCCCGTAATGCCGAGATATACATGCAGAGCTACCTGGGCGTTTCGGCGCCTGTGAAAAGTCTCGGATCCGACGTCCCGACCCTTATCGCCCTTCTGGTCTGTCTCATTCCGACCACTATCGGCGCACTGCTCGCAGCGATTGGAATAGCTGGCATGGACCGCGCTCTTCAGGCAAATATCATCGCCAAGAGCGGGAAGGCAGTGGAATTGGCCGGTGATATCGATGTCGTGCTGCTCGATAAGACTGGAACCATAACCATAGGCAACAGGAACGCGACCACATTTCTGCCGGTTGGAAAATACTCGGCCTCCGATGTGGGACGGCTTGCCGCACTGGCCTCTGCCGCCGATGCCACTCCAGAGGGGAAAAGCATAGTGCGATTGTTCGAGAAAGAACGCTCGGCGCCGGTAGATGTGCCGCCGGACGCCAAGTTCATTGGATTTACGGCGCAAACGCGCATGAGTGGAATCGATTTACCTGATGGAAAACAAATAAGGAAAGGCGCACCGGACGCCATTACTAAATTTGTCGGCGGAAGTGGCGGCATCGTGCCCCCGGAACTCAGCTCGCTGGTAAACGGCGTGGCGACCCAGGGCGCTACGCCCCTGGCCGTCGCCGATGGCCCCAATATTGTCGGCCTGGTCGTTCTTGAGGATATATTGAAGCCTAACATGTCGGAACGCTTCGAGCGATTGCGAAAAATGGGCCTTCGGACTGTAATGATTACGGGCGACAATCCGCTTACGGCTGCAACGATAGCAAAAAGGGCCGGAGTCGATGACTTCCTGGCCGAGGCGACACCGGAAACAAAGCTTGCGTATATCAAAAAAGAGCAGGTGGGGGGAAAACTGGTTGCCATGATGGGTGACGGCACAAATGACGCCCCGGCGCTTGCGCAGGCAGACGTCGCGCTGGCCATGAACGCCGGGACCCAGGCGGCCAAGGAAGCCGCCAATATGGTTGACCTGGACAGCGATCCGACAAAACTGATCGAAGTTGTGGAGGTCGGAAAACAACTCCTGGTGACTCGAGGCTCGCTCACGACCTTTTCTGTTGCAAACGACGTTGCGAAATACTTCGCGATCATTCCTGCGCTGTTTGCCGGCACCCTGCCGTGGTTGAAGGTGATCGACGTCATGCACCTTCATTCGCCGACTTCAGCAATCCTCTCGGCTGTTATCTTCAATGCGTTGATTATTCCCGCGCTGATCCCGGTTGCACTCAAAGGAGTTCGCTACCGTCCTCTCGGCGCGGATGCCCTGCTTCGTAGAAACATGCTGATATGGGGTCTTGGAGGCGTGATTTTGCCTTTCATTGGTATCAAACTGATCGACGTGGTTATGGCGGCCTTGCACCTGGTCAGCTAAAAACATGAGTCCCAGGAGACGCGGACATGATGAAATATCTTTCTAAAAGCGTTCAACTCTTAATATTCGGCGTGGTCATCTGCTGCATTATTTATCCGTTTGTGTTGTGGGTGATCGGACAAACTTTATTTCCTTTCCAGGCAAACGGCAGCATTCTGAACGGACCTGACGGAAAACCCGTTGGATCGAAGCTGATCGCACAGCCCTTCACAAAGGATGAATACTTTCAACCCAGGCCTTCCGCTGCGTCTTACGACGCGTCCGCATCGGCTTCCTCGAGTCTTGCGGCATCTAATTACGGGCTTCGAGACAGGGTGGCCCGCTCGATCGGTCCTGTCGCGACGTATAAGAGCGGACCGAAGGCAGGGAAACCGGTTGCTCCGGACGTGGAGAGCTGGTTTGCGGCAGATAAGTTCCAGGGTAAACCGCAGATCGTGGCCCAATGGGCAGACCTGCACAATTCGCTTGCCCAGGCATGGGTGAAAACGGATACGGCCCACGGCGACTATGTGGACGCCTGGGCAAAGGCTAATCCCAAGATAGTGGCCCAATTTATCAAGGATAATCCTGCCACTCCCGAGCCAAAGGCGCCCGATCTGGCAGTCGTATTCTTTAAGGATTTCTCGGAGAAAAACCCCGGTAAATTCCTGTCTGCAGTGACTAAAACAGAAGGCGGCAAATCGGTTACTACCTTCGATATTGTCGATTCGGGCAGTGACATACAATCGACCTTTTTTGATATGTGGCGACAGGACCATCCGGATGCCGATATGCAGGACTTGCCGGGCGACTATGTCACCGCTTCGGCTTCCGGGTTGGACCCGCATATCAGCATGGATAATGCTATGTTTCAACTCGAGCGCGTGGCGTCTAAAAGGGCGGAAGACCTGAAACGCGACCAGGCCCTAGTTCAAAAGGAGATCGAGCATATTTTGCAGGAAAATGCCTCGGCGCCCTTTGGAGGACTTGCGGGTGAAAAGTTCGTAAATGTCCTTGAATTAAACCTGGAACTGGATAAGCGATACGGAAAGCCATAAGTGGCTCCGGAACAGGGCATACTAACCAATGCCCATCAGGAGAGCTTAAGATGAATCAAATTCGGGCTAAACATTCAGTTACGGCGATTGCGGATCGCCTCAAAAAGGTCGGAAAACACCCGACCCTGCGAGCGGTTTGTGCTCAAGCCGATTTTCAAAAGACCGAGATGAATCCGCAGAATATTTCATCGCTGAAATGGGGAGGTCAAGCTCGGGCCATAAAGACCCATGTCGCCGACCTCCCCCCAGATGTGCAAAAACTTTTGGCCGAAGAGTTCGAGCAGAAGGTCATCGCATTCCGGGAAAAACTCGAATCCGAATATGCAGAGATCAAAAGGGAGAGGAACGAGTTGGCCGATCTGAATGCGCAGCAATCGACAAAGATCGAATTTTTAACGGTTGCCCTTATAGACGCACGCGCAAAGATGACAGAACGGGCCGGCTTGATCGCCCAGTTGAAAAACGAAATCGACGCGGGACGTGAGGCCCTGGCAAAGGCGGAACAACGAATCAGAGACGCTCGGCAGGGATTAACAAAAGTGGAGCACGAGCTGGATGACCCGTTCCCGGAATCATCGGGTGGGGCTTGAGAGAGAGTAAATTTGTTGACAGTGGAGTAACTCTTGGCTCAAATAAGGCTGTGTCAGGGGATTTCTCACTCCGATGTTGCGGCGTTGAAGGGCCGTCGATTCGTATCGCCTTCTACTGTCTGGCCGGCGATGCCTGTTGGAATTGCTTGTTAGGCAGGTGGCCTTTGGTTGCTTGAGGTAGAGTTCCCGGCCGAAGGAGGCATGCGGCTTCAACGGGATTACGCCGATTCGAGAAAAGTTCCGAGCGGTCCGGATGCAGCTCCGGAGAGCTGAAAGGGGTGTCAATGCCGGAGGAAAAGGCTCTTAGCTTTCTTCAGTTGATACGTCGCTCACAACGCGGCAAACTGAAAGTTTACCTCGGCTACACTCCGGGGGTTGGAAAAACGTGGCAGATGCTTGTTGAAGGGCAGCGCCTGAAGCAGGAAGGGATCGATGTCGTTGTCGGACTCGTGGAAACACATGGAAGGGCGGAAACGGCAAAACTGATCGAAGGTCTGGAGGTCATCCCGAGAAAGCAGGTTCTGTATCGCGGCATTCTCCTTGAAGAAATGGACCTGGATGCGGTACTGGCGCGCCACCCGGAAGTGGCGCTGGTCGATGAGTTGGCGCATACGAACGTTCCGGGCAGCGAAAACGCAAAACGCTATCAGGATGTGCAGGACCTTCTGGCAGCAGGCATTCACGTAATTACGACACTGAATATTCAGCACCTGGAAAGCCTCTACGACACAGTGGAACAGCTCGTCGGCATAAAAGTCCACGAACGGCTGCCCGATTCGATTCTTGCTGAAGCCGATGAGATAGTAAATATTGACCTCGCCCCTGAGGACCTCCAGCAGCGTCTGAGGGAAGGCAAAATCTACCCGCAGGAAAGAGTCCCAACCGCTCTCAATAATTTCTTCAAGCGCACTAATCTCAACGAGCTGCGCGAACTGGCTTTCAGAGAGCTTGCGTCCCAGATTGACCTCAAACGCCGAAGGACTCCTGAAGAGGAGCATGGAATGGCCCCCGACCAGGTAATGGTCTGCTTGAGTTCACGCGGGCCTAACAGTGCAGGACTTCTGCGGTATGGATCGAGGCTTGCCGGGCGTCTGAACCGGAACTGGTACGCCGTTTACGTCCAGAGACCCATGGAGTCTCCCACGGCCATAGACGCGGCTACCCAGCGCTACCTCTCGGAGACGTTGACCCTGGCCAACACTCTTGGCGCTATCGTCTTCACCTATAAGGGCGAAGATATTGTGGACACCATCCTGCATTTCGCCAAGGAGTACCGCGTTGGGCACGTCGTCATCGGCCGTCCGGGGCCTCTTCCCTGGTGGAAACGCCTGCTCGGGCGAAAAACTGTTGTTGAGCAGTTAATTCTGAAAGCACACGGCCTGACCGTAGTGGTGGTCGACGCAAAGGCCGAACCCAAACAAGTCGACCTGAACAAACGACAGCCGTCGCTGAATTATGAGGCGGCATAATCCCTGGTTTTATGCCGGAGGGGCAGGAATTAAGCTCGAAGGTCACTCCGGCCTGATGAGTTCGATCGATCCGTACACCATCGTCACCGCAGTTATCCCTTCTCAGTCAGCAATCTCATAGTCTCGGCAATTTCTTCCGGCGTGACCTGGAGTCTCAGCCTCTCCATTTCTTCCATCAATTGGGCAAACCGGATGCCTTCGGCCGCGCTGATCCATTGGAGCTGGAGTCTTTCAGGCCTTATTGCGAGCTTTTCCATTTTCCTGCGAATCTTGTCGATGCGCTTAACAGTCCACTGATTAGCGTTTATGTAGTGGCAGTCGCCGATGTGGCAGCCGCTGACCAGAATTACCGGCGCTCCTTTTGCGAATCCCTGCCATATGAAGGACTCGTCCACACGGCCCGAGCACATGGTCCGGATCAGCCGAACGGTCGGGGGATATTGCAGGCGTGAGACCCCGGCGTAATCGGCCCCGGCGTATGAGCACCAGTTGCATGCAAATGCCAGAATCTTAGTCGCCGGGCCTTCCGAGAGGACACTTTCAATCTGCCCCATGATCTGTCCGTCTGTGAAGTGGTTCATTACAATCGAATCGAAGGGGCATTCGGCTGCGCAGGTACCGCAACCGGAACAGGCAGCAGAGTTTACAGAGGCAACAATTTTGCGTTTCACATCAAGCGATATCGCACCGTAAGGACATACCTCTGCGCATATTCCACAGATTTTGCATTTTTCCTGAATTACTTCAGCCGTAATCGGATCGGTGAGCATTTCTCCACGGTGAAGCAGGCGCAGGACTCGCACTGCGGCGGCGGACCCCTGGGTGACAGAGTCCTTTATATCTTTCGGTCCTTCGGCGCATCCGGCGAAGAAAATACCTTTTGTGGCGGCGTCGACCGGCTGAAGCTTTGGGTGGGCTTCGAGGAAAAAGCCGTCGGGGGAGAGCTGAAGTCCGAACATCTCCTGGAGTTTCTTTGTCGTTTCGGACGGCTTCATGCCGACTGCGAGAACCAGCATGTCCAGGTCATGGAAGGATATCTTTCCGCTTGCGCCGTTGTCGATGGCAACCCGCAGCCCTCCTTCAGAGGTCTCCATTACGTTGCCGGGCAGCCCCCGTATGTACTGTACTCCAAGGGTTCGGCTCTTTTTATAGAGGTCTTCAAACCCCTTTCCGAACGCCCGGATGTCGATGTAAAATACCTTTATTTCTATTTTCGGATAGTGTTCCTTCAGCACCAGCGTGCTCTTGACCGTGTTCATGCAGCAGATGTTGGAACAGTACGGCGCGCCCTTCCTTGCCGAGCGCGAACCCACACACTGAACGAAACCGATCGATTTGGGGGTCCGCCTGTCCGTTGGCCTTATCAGCTCACCGCCGGTCGGACCTCCAGCGCTGATCAATCGTTCAAACTCGGGGCTGCTCAACACGTTTTCATGGCGTGTGTAGCCGTACTCGTCGAGTTCAGTGGGGTCGTAGGCTTCAAGACCAGTGGCGACTACGACGCTCCCCACGCGTTCGACCACTTCCTCATCTGACATATGGAAGTTGATGCACTTCTTCTCGCACACCTCGGAACATTTGGCGCATACGACCGGATTGTGCCCCAGGCACTCATTGATATTGATGACATAAGCGGAGGGTACCGCCTGCGGAAAAGGCGAGTAGATGGCTCTCCTGGAAGACAGACCGGCGTTGAACTCATCAGGCCGCACAACCGGACACACCTCGGCGCAATCGCCGCAGGCAGTGCAGTCCTTCTCTGAGACGTACCGGGCTTTTTTCAGAATCTTGACCTCGAAGTTCCCGACATATCCTTTTACGTCGATCACTTCGGAGAGGGTGAGAAGCTTTATTCCGGGATGCCGACCGGCATCCGTCATCTTCGGCCCGAGTATTCAGATTGAACAGTCCATCGTGGGGAAGGTCTTGTCCAGTTTCGCCATCTGGCCGCCAATGGAGGGTTTTTTTTCGACGAGGACGACTTCATAGCCGTTATCGGCAAGGTCGAGCGCCGTTTGAATTCCTGCGATGCCTCCCCCTATTACCAAAGTTCGTTTGCTGATTGGAACTTTCCGGCTGCTGAGCGGTTCCAGCAGGGCGGCCCTGGCCACAGCCATTCTCACCAGGTCGGAAGCTTTGCTGGTGGCGGCGTCGGGTTCGTTTATGTGAACCCAACTGCACTGCTCACGCAGGTTAGCCATCTCGAGCATGTAAGGGTTGAGGCCGGCGCGTTCGAGCATCTGCCGGAATGTCGGTTCATGGAGCCTTGGAGAGCAGGAAGCGATCACGATGCGGTCGAGGGTGTGTTCGGCAATATCTTCCGTAATGCTTTGCTGACCGGGTTCCGAGCAGGCATATTGGATATCTCGTCCAAGAACGACATTTTCGAGTACGGCGCTCTCGGAGGCGACTTTCGGGCAATCGACTGTTCTGGAGATGTTCAACCCGCAATGGCAAACATAAACGCCAATTCGTGGACTTTCACCATGCATGGAGGGTTTTTTCATTTTAGAGTCTCGGGGTCTCAAAAAATTATTGCAACAACATCAGCGGGCTTATTCCCACTGGATGGTTCGGGCCAGGATGGAGGTAAGGTCCATCATCTCCATTCGGATTTCATTTTCCAGAAAAGGATCTTCCATGGCGCACCTAAGGTGTATCTGGCATTTCGGGCACGCGGTCACCAGGAGGTTGCTCCCGGTTTCTTTTGCCTGCCTGAGCCTGTTTACCTGCATGGCTTTGGAATAGCTGTCACATCCGGTCCATGCGCAGTTTCCGCAGCAGAGGGAAGAAGCTCCACGGTCGCGCATTTCGGTGAAGGCGGTAACATTCAGCCGTTGAAGAAGATTTCTCGGCAATTGGCATCCGGTTGGCGTGCGGCTTAGCCTGCAGGGGTCCTGAAAAGTTATCTTCCTGTTGAGCTTTGAGAAACCGATTGCGCCCTTGCTGATTTCCTTCTCTGCCAACTCGAAAATGTGGGTAACCTTGAACCCCGTTTCGATCCCGTTTTCGGGATAGTCGCGCGAAAAGGCCCGGTAACATTCCGGACAGGCCGTAACCACTTCTTCTATTCCCATCTCGGAGATCAGTTTTACATTCAGCCGGGCAAGTTTGACAAAGTTATCGCGGTCCCCCGACCAGAGCAGATCATGCCCGCAGCACCTCTCGTTTTGCATGATTGCGGGGTTAATATCGAAAAAGTTCAAGAGCCTGAGCGCATCGGCCAAAATGTCACTGGTGCTGATGCCCAGGTGATTCTTGAAAAAAGTGTCGAAGTAGGGAGCGCAGCCTCCGAAGAAGAGGATTTTATTTTTCGGGTCTGTTTGAATTTCGGGCGGCAGCCATCTCCAGTGCTCGACGGGCAGGTTGGGTGAAGCCATAGCGCGCATGAGCGAGTGGAAAAAACCTTCATGTGCCTCAAACTTTCCATTATTGGACGATGAGTTGCGTATCTCCTTTATAAAATCCGGAAAGCTGACGGCCGATGGGCAACGGTCATAGCAAAGGCCGCAGGTCAGGCAGGACCAGATGTCCTCCCTGACGCTGGAGGATTCCAGGTCCCCCGCTACTACTGCGTTCGCAATAGCTCTGGGGGAAAACTGTTTTCCGGAGAGGGTCACGGGGCAGGCTGATGAACATTTGCCGCAATCCTGGCAAGTGTAAATATTATGGGCGGCCACAATAGAGGCGGCGGACTCGGGAGACAGCGTTGAGTCTTTTTTCCTGGAGGAAGGCTCGACAGGTGTTTTGCCCATTTCCTGAATCCGGTTTCTGAACATAGTCAGAAAATCGAGAAGCTCTGAAGGCTGATCGGGATAAAAAGATGCAAAACCCAGCCGCTCCTCTCCTAAACCCAATAGCCGAAGAATTCCTCTGGTGTCTTCGACGTTTCTTTCGGCAACGCGAGTCCCGATCCCGTAGCGGCATGTGCCGGGTTTGCACCCCATAAGTGCGACCCCATCTGCGCCGGTTTCGAAAGCTTTGAAAAGCAGCGACTTGGTGATTCGGCCGCTGCACGGTATTCTTATCATACGGATCTCGCGGGGCAGCGGTGCAAGGGTGTCCTGCAGGGTCTGGAATGCAGCGTGCGGGCACCAGTTACACAGGAAAAGTATTATTTTAAGATCATCTTTCATGGATCGTTATCCGGCGAGGGATCTGCCTCAAGAACCCAGGGCCGTTACCTCCTCTATCATTTGCTCCAGGTAGAGCCTGTCACGATAAGGGCTGTCGGCGGCGTCAGACGGACAAATCGAAATGCAATTGCCGCAGCCCTTGCAAAGGGCCTCATCGACAACCGCATAACCCGACCCGAGCGGATTGGTGTGAAAACTTACCGCCCGATAAGGGCAAGCGTTCACGCAGCGGCCGCATCCCCTGCAGAGTTTCTCGTTTATGGAGACGGTGTAGCCCTTGTTCTGCCTGGGCCCCCGTGGCATGACGGTAGCTGCTAAAATACCCGCTGCAGTGCCCTTTAAACGCTCGGAGAGATTGATGCCGGGAGGACTCGCCAGCAGAAGCCCCGGTATGGAAGTCGCCCCCGGAACGAAGAAGGGAACTCCCCTCAGGCCTTTTGCCTGCATGGAGTGTGAAAATTCATGTGGCGGCATGTCCGGATGAGGCATATAGTCTATTTGCTTTCGGGCCCTTTCGCCCAGGATTACCGCTCCCACATCGAAAACCTGGTGAGATCCGTCTTCCATCTTCACAATTACCCGGAAGTTTCCCACGGTACCCTTCAAAGACCTGGCGCACGATCCTAAAAATCCGTGCACGTTGGGATAACTGGGTATCGAAGGAAGCGGACCATCCGGGCTGCCGAACACAAAGACTTCCATCCCCATTTGCCCCAGAGTCCTTGCACTCCTAAGTGCGGCTTCGGATTGACCGATAACGGCGGTAGTGAAGTTATACTGGCGGGCTGGGGTCGGGAGGGGCTTGAGATGAGCGGCGCGTCCAATAGATCTTTGGAGTAGACCCTTGAAGCGGCTTATGGCCAGAAGCGGTTCAATCTTCAAAAGGGCCAGCGCCTCGCCTCTAAGGTTGCACGTCTCGGCCATCGCCCTGGTTATACCGGTCCCTCGGAAGATCGTATCTTTGAGCCTGCTGCGCTGGTCGGTGCAAGCGCTGCATATCAGGTCGAGGGGACAGCATATGCAGGAGGCGAGTACGAACCGCGTGAGGCCTTTTTCACGAATCGTTCTTAGGATTGAAGCGGCGCCCTCCGGCGTGCAGGCTGAAGCAACCGACTCGGCGTAGTCCACCGGTGAGTTTTCCGGAAGATAGGAAATGAACTTGTCCAATTCCGGGTCCCACCCAAGCGAATCGTTGCAGCGGCATACAAAAACACCGATACGAAGGTCTGATGAGAGCTGCGGAGCTGGAGGCGAAAACGAAATGCCATGCCCCTTCATGCGCGGAGCGCCGTCGCCAAGCAGCAGAACGGCTTCCGCTGCAGCGGCAAAACCACGAAGCGTCATGGCGGAAATGTCTGGTTTGATGGCCTTGGAGCTATACGCACGGATGACGTCCTCGCCTTTTACGCCAGGAGCGGCGGCAGGGTCGGCGATAATAACGACCCCGGCATGTTCGACCCCTTCGAAGGAATCGTCGGCGTGAGAAATAGCATTTGCCGCCGAGCAGGCCTCTTCACACTGGGCGCACTCCGAACATGCGCCGCACTGGAGGCATCTGGACGCCTCTGAGTAGACCTGATTTTCGGTCAGACCCAGGCCAACCTCGACGGAAAGCTCCCTGTTCGAGGCGGGCTGGTGTTCAGACATCCTGGCGCGGGGAATCGACGGGATTTCGGGTGTGATCGGACGAAAATCAAGGTCCTGGGGCCGCGAAAAGGAACAAGGCTCGGGGGCTGCACCAGTCAGGAAACTGTGAACGGCCATAGCAGCGGAGCGGCCGGAGGCCATTGCCGATACAACTGTCGATGGTCCGGTCACCGCGTCTCCGGCGGCAAAAACATTTTCCGTGCAGGTGCTTCCTTTGTCGTCCACCCGGATGAGTCCGCCCGGCGTGGCAAAATTTTCGGCATAGCCACCGGAAAAAACCGGATTTCCCGTTTGGCCGATTGCTATGACGGCGCGATCGAATTCAATCTCGATGGGCTTGCCGCCTTCAACCTGGACCGGCCATGGGATACCTTTCGCGTCCGGTGGACCGGGGATGGTCGGAACGAAGCGGATAGCCTTCAGCCTGCCGCCGTCTCCCAGGAATGCGGCGGCTTTGAGGCTGGTCTTTATCGATACTCCCTCACTTACCGCCTCTTCTACTTCCAGGGCGTCAGCCGGGATCAGTGGTCCGGGAAACCAGGAAATCAACGTAACCTGAGCCCCAAGCCGAACAAGCGTGCGTGCAGCCTCAAAAGCGGCATTGCCGTCGCCGATAACCGCAGTTCTTCCGGAAATAGACTCTATTTCTCCCCTATACACAGCGGAAAGGAATGAGACGCATCCGGCAACCCCGTCAAGTTCTTCTCCATGGGCGTTCAGCTTTCGGTCTTCCCACAATCCCGTGGCAAGGACAATTGCCGAGAAGTCCCGAGCGTTCCGGGTGGGTTTATATTCGCAGCCAAGGTTGAACTTGACTCCAATCTGGCGAAGGTATTCGATTTCCTGGTCGAGCACCGGGCGAGGGAGCCGGTAAGGTCCGATTCCGTAGCGCAAAAGGCCCCCTGGCGAATTTTCTCTCTCGAATACCGTGACCTGATATCCCAAGCGGATAAGGTCGGATGCTGCCGCAAGTCCGGCAGGTCCCGAGCCCACCACGGCAATTTTTTCGGGCCGGACCCTGGCAGGTTTAGACTTAGACAGGTCGGGTGATGCGTTATCGGCAATGAAGCGTTTTATGTCGCGTATGGCGAGGGGTTGATCGAGATCGTTCCTGCGGCATGCAGCCTCGCACGGATGGGTGCACACCCTTCCGCAGATGCCGGGCAAGACGTTGTCTTTCCTTATGAGTTCGAGCGCCTCAGTGTATTTCCCGGCACGCGCCAGGGCCATGTATCCCTGCACGTTAACTCCCAGGGGACAATTGGCCTGGCAAAGAGGAGTCCTGCGCTTATCAATTACCGGTCTTCCCGGAAGGGCATGCCTTCCACCATACTGCAGGGCCTTCCTGCCGTCGGGGCCGATTGCCGGACAATTCTCCCAACAAAGACCGCAAAGGGTGCATTTGTTTGCGTCAACATATGAGGCCATCTTTTTGTGGCGTACAGAAAATCCCTGGGGCGTGTGCTTTATCGACTTGATAGAAGCAGGAAGAAGAAGTTTGATCCTGGGGTTTCGCATTATTCTAAGAAGCCCCGGGCGTACTGCATAGTTGAAGCTAACACCCGAGGGCATTCTCCAGACATCGGAGGCCAGTTTCTCGTTTAAGTCGGGGGCTTCGTCAATTAGTGTGACCGGTATTCCCATCTCGCCCAGTTTATTGGTTGCAGCGATCCCCGCCGGTGTTGCGCCGATTACGCACACCCTCTGAAGGCGTTCTTTAGGGTTTTTCATGACCCGGCCCCCTTCCTGGCGGCGGCTTTTTTCTGCCTGGCCTTGAGCAGAGCCTGCCCGAAATCGTAGCCTTTGTTGAATGCGGCTATGTTTGCTTCTTCAGTCCCCTTGGGGACGGACTCGGCAACCGAACTGAGCATCCCCTCTACGGTAACAGTACCGGTTATCGAGGTTATAAAGCCCAGCATGACGATATTGGCCATCATCTTTCTGCCAAGTTCTTCGGCAATACGGGTAGCCGGGATCGGGAAAACCCCCCCGCCGGTACTGTCGACAGTCCTGACCATGTCCTGATCGATAATGAGGATTCCGTTATCATTGAGCAGATCACGGTATTTGTCGTATCCCATCTGTGACATGCATACCAGGATGTCCGCATTGCGCACGTAAGGGTAATGGATCATTTTGTCCGATATAATTAACTGTGCGCTGCAAGCCCCGCCACGGGCTTCAGGGCCGTAGGACTGCGTAAGAGTGCTCTCCAGACAGTCTATAAGACAAGCCGCAGTCCCGAGCACCTGGCCGGCAAGGACTATGCCTTGTCCACCCAGGCCGGTTATGAGAATCTCTCTTTTCATTTTTCTGTCACTCTGGTCTTAGTATCATCTTTCGGACTTCACTCCTGAGATCGAGTTCGATCTCAGGGTGTTCCCGGGCGGCATATCCTGTCGTAGTTCTCCAAAAAAGTTGGCCTGTCGTACTCTACGAATTTCCCTAGAGTTATCCCGTGCTTGAAATCCAGGATGACTTCAGCAGGATTTGCGCCATTCTTTACGATTGCTTTTTCCTGGTAGAGCTTGAGCGAATCCGCCGGCTTCTGCCTGTTTCTGCGGCCGTAGCCGGTAGGGCAGGGGGCAAGGACTTCAATGAACGAAAATCCTCGGCGCCCCAGGGCTTCCTCGATTGACTGAGTAAGATCGCGCGTATGAAGCATAGTCCAGCGGGCAACGTAGGTCGCCCCGGAAGCGTATGCGAGCAGGGGAAGGTTGAATGGCGGCTCCGGATTGCCAAGTGGCGTAGTCGTCGTTTTGGCAAGGCTGGGGGTCGTAGCCGCAGCCTGTCCGCCGGTCATTCCGTAATTGAGGTTGTTTACGCAGATCACCGTCAGGTCCATATTGCGTCTGGCGGCATGAATGAAATGATTTCCACCGATTGCAAAAAGGTCTCCATCGCCGCTGAAAACTACGACCGTCAGTTCGGGATTGGCCAGCTTCATGCCCGTGGCAAACGGAATGGCTCGTCCATGAGTCGTATGATAGGAATCCAGCTTGACGTATCCAGCGCCTCTTCCCGAACATCCTATGCCGGATACTACCGCCGTCTTTGTCAGGTCCGTCCCGGTTGACTGTATGGCGATAAGAGATGAGGAAAAGGCAGTGCCGATTCCGCATCCGGGGCACCATATGTGCGGGATGCGGTCGGTTCGCAGGATAGAATCCAGTGGATGTCTTGCGGAGGAATTCCTGTTCATACGTGTCCTGAATTTAGATCCCCGTCTTCCCTTCCGGCAAGCGGTGAGCAGTGCGGTTTCGGCTTTGAATCCGGTCTATTGAGAGCAGGCCGCTGCAATCTTTTCGACTATTTCGGCCGGTGTGATAACAGTTCCTCCGGCATGACCGACGAGCAAGGCAGGGGCCATGCCGCCTGCGCACCTTTGCACCTCGAGGTGAATCTGCCCCAGGTTCAATTCGACCGTTATGAGACACTTCACCCGTTTTGCAAGTTCTCTTATTGCTTCCTCCGGGAAAGGCCATACTGTCACCAGCCGCAGGAGACCGGCTCTTATGCCCTGCTCCCGAGCCTCATCGACGGCCGCGAAGCTGCTCCGTGAGCTGACTCCATATGATATTAGGGCTATATCGGCGTCCTCAAGCCGATACTCTTCCACTTGTATGATCTTATCGAGGTTACGGCGAATTTTGCCAGTTAATCGAGAGACCATCTCGGAATGTGCCTGAGCGCTCATCACCGGATAGCCTTTTTCGTCGTGAGTGAGACCGGTAAAGTGCACCATGTAGCCCTCGCCGGCATGAGCCATAGGCGCCACTCCGTTAGGGCCCGGGTGAAAAGGTTTGAAACGGTCCTTTCTCCCTTTAGCGCGCGGGCGGGACTGTAGCTTTATTTTTGATGCATCGGGTATGACCACCCTCTCGCTGAGGTGGCCCACTACCTCGTCGGCCATTATAAGGACGGGCAGACGGTATACTTCGCTCAGGTTGAACGCGGCAATGGTCTGGAAGAAAAGCTCCTGGGGCGAAGCAGGGGAAAGGGCTATGATTTCGTAATGACCATGAGACCCCCACCTTGCCTGCATCATATCGCCCTGTGCACCAAGTGTAGGCAGACCGGTCGAAGGGCCCGCGCGCTGAACGTTTACAACCACGCACGGCGTCTCCATTACTATTCCGAGCCCGAGGTTTTCCATCATAAGACTGAATCCAGGGCCGGATGTTGCGGTCATACTTTTCGTTCCGGCGCATGAAGCGCCCAGAACGGCAGCCATTGCAGCTATCTCGTCTTCCATCTGGATGAAGAGCCCGCCAACCTCGGGGAGCCTTTTTGCCATGCACTCGGCTATTTCAGTGGCAGGGGTGATAGGATATCCGGCAAAGAAGCGGCAACCGGCGGCAAGCGCTCCCTCAGCGCACGCCGCGTCCCCAGTCAAAAAGTGCTTTCCGGTGAGAACTGCAGGTTTCATAAAAAACCGATCAAAAGTTAATGGATGGAAGCTCGGAACTTCGTTGCTCTGGGGCTTCCAGGGAGTAGATGGCGAAATCGGGACAAATGGCCTCGCAGTAGTGGCAGTTGACACATAAATCGGGCTGCTTAACCGCCGGCGGATGGTATCCTTTTGCGTTGAAGCGCTCGGAGGGTTCCAGAACATCTCGCGGGCAATACTCAATACAGTAGCCGCAGCCTTTGCACCGGTCTTCTATTATATAGACCACCCCTTTTGAAACGACGATGTCTTCGGTATCGAGGGGAGCACGCCAGAACTTCATGTTTTGACCTCTTCGAGCGGTTGAAGCACACAATACCACGGCGATATTGAGATATCAGGCAATTCAGCGAGTAAGTCAAGTTAAATTAGATTTTCGAAGGCCGGTGCCGGCCTATTGTGGTATTTTTTTGAGGGGGGTAAGAGGTGGATTAGATGAAGATAAAATTTGGATCGATTCTATGGAAGGAAATCTGGTCTTGAGAGGGTAGGAGAAAAAGTATCAGGTCTGTCGGCCTGATGAAAAACTGGGCTTTCCCCTCTAGAAAAATGGGGGAACATCGCTGAGATGCGAGTTAACCCGCGTCTCACCAGTTTATCAGAATTTTCTTGCCCCCGTCCTCGGCCAGCAGCTTGTAATTGAAATCGGGATGCCGGGAAAGGAATGAATCGAGAGGTTTTTTTTCGCTGAACAGAAAAACCCTTCCTCCGGATGTCCACTCGTTTAGCAGCTCGTCATCGGTGAGGGCGAGCTTCGGGGCCGTTTTATCCTGCAGGCCATACCAGAGAACGCCGAACCCGCTGTTGGTCACTTGCACCTGCTGGCCGGTGTAGTAATTGAGGGTTGAGCCTTTCTCATAAAAATCGTTTATGACGATCTTGTCTCCCGGCCGGTAATGGTATTGGATAACATTAGCCAGGCTTTTGGATGAGAGTACAGGCTCGAAGGCGATCATTCCTTCATTATAGAAATGGCACATTCCGATCATCATGGCGGTCAGAAACAGGAAGGAGACGATCCATCGTTTGCGGACAGCGAACAAAAGGGCGGCTAAAGGGCCGACGATCATAATTGTGGCGGTCTGATACACCAGCGGTGAAAGGAGGCGAAAAGTTGCCGGGGTGAGATCGTGTATATGACCGAAAGCCAGGTTGTAGTGCTCCGGGTTTGTGGTAAGAGTTCCGTAAAGGGTATGCGTCCCCGCGTGGTTACCGATCCATGTGAGGGCTATCATGCTCATGCCCGCCCCAACAGATATGACCGCCATCACTGCAAGGCCTACGAAGCCCCACCTCCGGGAGGTTTGCCCGGCTTCCAGGTCTGCCAGAGCCTTGCCGAGCAGGAGCGCGAATGCTGCAAGAGCGGGAAAGGTGTAGTACTCCTGGGTCGTGCTGAACGCATAGAACCCAAGAATTACGCCAATCCATACGAACAGAAACAGACAGACTCGAGCCGTCTTCTCCGTGGGCCGGATAGACCTCGGGAAATCGCGGACAAGTCCCCAGATGAATGCGCTCCAAGGGAAAAGCCACACGAGCAGTAGTCCCCAGAACAGCAGGCGCGGAACGGTATCATAGTCCTTGGGATAGCGCCTCCCAAGATAGCGCAGCAGGTGTTCGCGGATAAAATAGAACCACAGGAAATCCGAATTGGCGAGCGCCGCCGCAACATGCCAGGGAAGCGCCACGACCAAAAAAATAACAATACCGTATCCGATCTGAAGGCGCCTGACGACTTTCCAGTTTCCGGTTATCAGGATGTGAACGAAGATGATTGCGCCCGGAAAAATTATCCCTATCAGACCCTTTGTGAGCATAGCCAGGGCGGCAGAAGTATAGAGAGCTGCGCATCTGAGGTCGACCGGGCCGATCCGTTTTGGCTCATCTTCTTCGATTGCTATCCGAAGGTACACGTAAAGGCAGGAAGCGATAAAAAAGGACAAAATCACGTCAGGCAAAAATATCCGGGTGAACGCATAGGGGCCGAGGGAAGTCGCAATCACAAGCCCTGAGTAAAAGCCTGCTCTTGAGCCCCAGAATCTAGTTCCGAATCGGAAGACCAGCAATATCAACAGAAGGGAAAACAGCGCAAGGGGCAGCCGTATGGTCCAGTCGTGAAGCCCGAAAATGGTAACCGAGAGGGCCGCAAGCCAGTACATGAAAGGGGCCTTCTCCAGGTATCTGATACCGTTGTTTAGTCTCAGCGTTACCCAGTCCCCGGACTGGACCATCTCGCGTACTGCTTCGGCATGGAAGGAATCGGCGTCGTCTAGAAGCGCCGGGCGGGCAATCGGTGCGATGAAAATTGCAGACCAGAGCCCGATAAGAACGACCATGTAGAGAAGTCCCTTTGAATTCATGGGAATTCTAAGCCTTCCCTCTGGAGCGTTCCTTGTGAATCAGGTAAAGATTGCGCAGATATATTATGAGACCTCCCGCCTGTCCGAGAATAAAGACGGGGTCCTTTTTCTGTATGGAATAGATGAGAAGAAGCGCGCCCCCACCGATGCTGAAATACCAGAAGGCAAGAGGAATGACGCTTATGCCTTGCCTTTCGCTGGCAATCCACTGGACAAAAAATCTCCCGAAAAAGAAGCCCTGGCCGATAAAGCCGAGTATGAGCATATAATTGTCAAGGCAGAATTGTATCATGTTGCTGAAAGTGAATAATTTCATTGCAATAACCATGGAAGCGTGTTTCCAATTCCTTAGGCATTAATATGGAAATACCCCTGAGGGCGCATGGTTTTCGGGTGCCGTCCCTGCCCTTGTGAGAGAAGAGTTGGCTATTATGTCCAGAAAGGGAGGGCTTGGGAAGAAAAAATTCTAAAATCGAGGGCCAAAGCCTGAGGAATTTACATTTATTTACGATGTCGTGCCTACCTGCCCGGAAATCATTCCCATGGGCCATGACGCTCTGATTTCCGTACCGGTTTCTCCTGACCGAATTTCAAGGGAACCTCCGGAAAGCCTCGCGCGCTCTCTCATGCCTGTGATCCCTACGCATGCGCTTGTCAAGGCGGATTCCCGCGCCTCAGTGACGTTGAATCCCTTGCCATTATCCATGATATTCAGCTCGATAGAGCAGTTTTCGTTGCAGAGTCTTATCGTCGCCAAATCAGCGCCGCTGTGCTTTGCGACATTGTTAAGTGCTTCCTGGATTATCCTGAAAACGACGATCTTGAGTACATCGGGCGCCTCGGCCTCTTCGATCAAGACGGATTTCTCAATTTGAATATGAGGATAGCTCTCCTGAAACTTTCTGCAATGCCAGTTGATCGCCGCGATGAGGCCGAAGTCGCTCAGAATTGAAGGCCAGATATGGGTGTGAATTCTTCTAACCTCTTCCAGCAGGTTTTGCAGCATTAAGATAATGTCGCTGAACAATTGCCGGGGGCTGGTGTCGGAGGACAGGTCCAGTTGGCAGATTGCGTGTTCGGTCCTGAACTTGATGGCACTCAGAGATCCGCCCAGACTATCGTGCAGTTCCAGTGCGATGTGCTTGCGCTCCATTTCCTGGGCGTGGAGCAACCTCAATGAGAGCAGCCTCAGCTCTTCTTCGGATTGCTCGAGATTTTTTTGAACGCGCTCCCGTTCAGCAAACTCAAGCTGCAGCATCTCATTGGTCCGGGTAAGCTCGGCGGTCCTTTCGCGGACGCGATTTTCCAATTCATTACGGACCGCGATCAGCTCGGTCTCCATATTCTTTCTGTCGGTGATGTCGATTCCGAGCTTCAATACGGCTGTGGAGTTGTCCACGTCAAGATACGGGTACTCATAGATGGCGTATGTTTTACCCTTTATAAGGCCCCAATCTCTGCGTTGTGGTACGCCGGTGCGAAATATCTCCCTGGTGGGGCATCTCTTGCACGGTTCCTTATCCCCTTTGAGAATCTCATAGCAGGTCATACCTTCAGGATTGCCGAACAGGTCACGGAAAACTCGATTGGCGTACCGTATCGTGTAGTCCGGCATCTGGACAAATACAAAAGCGGGAAGTCCCTCGATCAGAGAAAAAAGGTTTTTTTCACTCAGGGCCAGATTCCGGAAAATCAGATTGAACGGTGCAAAGATCCCGGCCTTAAGGAAGACCCGGTACATCAAATATACGGCGATCAGCCTCAGAAAATGGCCGGCCTCGTTGGTGGCCCAAAAGAACTTTGTGTGAAAAGCAAGTAAAAGCTCCGAAAGACCGGAGAGCGTTAACGATGCAATCAGCGCCCAGAAGGTGCCAAACTCGAAAGCAGGCCTTTTGAGCGACAAAGTAACTATGGCTGCAAGGAAGAACAGGATAGTTATATATTCACTTGTTTCGCCAAAGTCGGTCAGTCCGATTCCTTCGATGAAGAAGGCGGGGAAATTGTGCCAGTAAAGGACGGAAACCAGCAATCCGGCTGAAACCAGCGAGAATGAGGCAAAAACAAGTCCTGTTTTGAACTCTCTGTCCAGGAGAAACGGGGCGATTAGAAGTGCGGCTGACTGCACGCAGCTTGCAATTATCCAGAGTTGAGCGGGCAGGTCGGCGTCCGCGGAGAACCCCATGCCTTTATTCGAGAGGATGTGCAACAGGTCGATCAAGCCGACAAAAAGGTAAGCAATTCCGATAAATGAAAGATACGCGTTTCGGACAATGTGTCGTGAATTCCAGGCTGTGACAAAGATGCCCCATAAGCCTACAACCGTGAATATCTCAATAATTGTCAGGAAGATACGATGGTCCTTGAGTGCAATCCCAAGGAGGCCGGCTAGTAGGAGAAGCCCCAAGGTGAGGGTATGCCTGTCTGGCAGAATTCCCGAACCGAACATTAGTCTCCCCTGGCATTGCGGGAATAGGTTTGAACTAATGAAACAGCCCTTTTACCGGGATATATGATAAATTGGCGAAGATAATTCGTACACTTCTTACTTGATAGAGTGCAGGGGCAGCATTGTCAAGTTAATAATATTGCTCGAATATGATTGGAGTAGATGGGTGATAATACTAGGAATTGAGACTTCGTGTGATGAGACGGCAGCGGCAGTGGTCAGGGACGGAAAAGAGATCCTGTCCAACGTGGTCGCGAGCCAGGTCAGGATTCACGGCCCTTATGGGGGAGTAGTCCCTGAACTGGCGTCTAGAAAGCACCTGGAGTATATTATACCCGTAATCGAAATCGCGCTCGAAAAAGCAGGCGTTACCGGCGAGGAGCTCGACGCGCTCGGGGTTACACAAGGACCGGGGCTTGTGGGAGCGCTGCTGGTCGGTTTGAGCGCCGCAAAAGCCATGGCTTATGCTCTAGGCAAGCCACTGATTGCGGTAAATCACCTGGAGGGCCATATGCAGGCTGCTTTCCTTTCCAGCAGCATACCGGAGAACCCCTTTATCTGCCTGGTAGTATCCGGTGGCCATACGGCTCTTTACAGGGTGGATCAGGAAGGAGGCAGCCAAATGCTGGGAGCTACCAGGGATGACGCTGCGGGTGAGGCATTCGATAAAATTGCGAAGCTGCTCGACATTGGCTACCCCGGCGGTGTTGTGATGGACAAACTTGCCGCCGGGGCGAATCCGAATGCCATTCAACTCCCGCGCGCACGGTTGGAAAAGGAATCTCTTGAATTCAGCTTCAGTGGTTTGAAAACCGCCGCCGCCAATTTTATCAGGATCCACGGCCTTCCGTCCGATCCCGGCCGTGGCCGTGCCGGATCATACCCGTTGGAAGATTTCGCGGCGGGCTTCCAGGAGGCTATCGTTGACGTGCTGGTCGAAAAGAGCTTCAAAGCGGCCAGGCAGTGCGGCCTGTCTGACATTGCGGTTGTCGGCGGAGTGGCGGCAAACAGCAGGTTGCGGGAAAGACTGGCGCAGGAAGCCTCGTCCTCAGATTTTCGGCTTTATCTGCCGCCGGTGCAGTTCTGCACGGACAACGCCGTGATGATTGCATCCGCCGCCTTCGGCATCTGGAAGCGTTCCGGGCCCCAGCAAGACATGCTGGATCTGGACGCGTTTTCTCGCTAACTCCGGTTGCATTGGAAACTGCAGATTCAGCAGGGCGTGCCCGTAAACCCCACCTTTCTAAAGGCGGGAGGATCAAAGAGATTGCGAGAGTTATTCGGATGCCTGATTTCCTATCACCCAGCGAGTATTTTCACGGGAAGAAATCCCGGCCACGGAAACACTTTGGACAGCATTTCCTTGTGCAGCCTGCAACGGCCGAAAGGATCGTTCAAAGCGCCGACCTCAGAGAGGGCGATGCGGCCGTCGAGATAGGTCCGGGTCTAGGGGCGCTTACACGTTTCCTTTTGTCTGAGGTCAAAGTACTTCATCTGATCGAGGTGGACAGAGAAATAAATGAGTACCTGCGTGAAAGAGTACCGTCGGGAAAGGCGGTAATTTACGAACAGGACGCCCTGTCGTTTGATTTTCGAAATCTCGCGGATAGTGAGCGAAACCGCCTCATCGTGCTTGGGAATCTTCCTTATAGCATCAGCTCCCCATTGATGTTCCGCCTGCTCGAGTGTTTTCCGGCAATCGGACGGGCTGTATTCATGGTCCAGAAAGAGGTTGGGATGCGATTTGCCGCCGCTCCCGGCGGCAAAGAGTACGGGGTCCTGACGGTCCTTCTCGGGGTTTACTCCAAGGTGCGGATACTGTTCAGCGTCGGGCCCCGCCAGTTCTATCCGCCTCCCAAAGTGGATTCGATCGTGCTTCGCATAGATTTCGCCGAGAAGCGCCCTGATGGTCCCGAGTTTGAATTTTTGAGAAAACTGGTCAGCAAAGCCTTTCAGCAGCGGCGAAAAACCCTGGGGAACAGCCTTTCAGGCGTTTTCGGCCTTTCTGCCATCGCCGTCATCAACTCCTGTGAACAAGCCGGGATTGACCCGAAAAGGCGTCCTGAGACTCTCTCAGCACAGGAGTTCCTTGCCCTCGCCCGGTCTGTTCAGCGGCAAACTCTCACCGGCAACCGGTTGTAAAATTCCGTCACTGTGGTAGAATAGATTCTTTAAGCCTGCTTCCTCTGCGGGCTCTGAGTAATCCTGAACTGAAATCTCGACTTACCACGACGGGAGTTTTTTTGACTGGATCGGAAACGGGCTTTTTCAAGGGTAAAGTTGCACTGGTAACCGGAAGTTCGAGGGGAATCGGCCGTGCTATAGCTGTGGCATTTGGGCGGGCAGGATCCGATGTGGTTATAAATCACTCCAGGTCCGGGGGGAGTGCACAGAATAAAGCTGATGAAGTTTGCCGCGAGATCGAGGGGCTGGGGCAGAAATCTTTTTCCGTGCAGGCTGACATCGGATTGAAATCATCGGTCAAGGAGATGATGCAGATGATTTCCGCCAAGTTCGGCCGGCTTGATTTTCTGATCCTCAACGCGGCCAAGGCCCCTTTCAAGCCGATTGAAAAGTTGCTTGAGAGGGATATTCGACAGTTGGTCGAAACCAACTTCATGGGGAATATATTCTGCATTCAGGAAGCCTTGCCGCTCCTGGATGCCTCTGAGGGTAAGATCGTTTTTATATCTAGTCTCGGGAGCCGTTTTTACAACCCCTCCTATCCTCTTGGAAGCATGAAGGCTGCAATGGAGTCGGTTGTCAGAGACTGTTCAGAGAGTTTCGCTCCCAGAAATATCAGCGTGAACGGCATTTGCGGAGGGGTTGTCAAGACAGACTCGTTCAGAGTCCTGCGGCAGTACATGGAAGAACTTGAGCATATACCTGACGAACTCTGCGTTAGTACGGAGGCGATCGCCGACGTGGTCCTGTTTCTTTGCAGTCCAGCCGCACGGAGTATTCGGGGTCAAACCATCGTGGTTGACAATGGATTGAGCAATAGTCTATACCGCCCCGCATGGCAAGGAAAACACAAATCAAAATAGAGAGGTTGACCCATAATGAAGCAGAATCTCATCCCCGAACAAAGGGTCCTTAGTGAAGTGACAAAAGCGATCTCTGAAGGAATCGATATTAATCCCGTGAGGGTAAAGCCGGAAAGTTCCCTGATCAAGGACCTTGGCGCTGAATCGCTCGATTTTCTGGATATAAATTACCGCCTGGAGCAGACTTTCGGGATAAAGATGGCGCGGCGCTCTGTCCTCGATCATATGGAGGAGCTGTTCGGCGAAGAAAGCGCAATCGATTCTGACGGCAAGCTGACCGATAAAGCTGCCAAAGTATTGGCCCTGCGCTACGACGGGTCCGGCGAGCAAATTCAGGCCGGCATGGATATGGACGAACTGCCTGCAATGGTTACGGTCAGCTCTATTACCGAAGGGGTAATGAACCTTCTGGATTCGTTGGCTGAAAAATGCGTTAACTGCGGGGCGCAGAACTGGAGCCTCAAGGATGAAACTCGAATAAATTGCGCTTCCTGTGGTGAGGAGGCCACCTTCACAAGTGGTGACGACCTCATACAAATATGGTTAAATCAGATCCAGGAAGATAAAAAAATCTTCTGATTTCAAGACAGTATGTGATTAAGGACCGGATTTGAATATGCTTCGAAACAGAAAACGGGTGGTCGTTACCGGTTACGGCATGATCACCCCGATAGGGAAAAACAGTCAGGAAACCTTTGAAAATGCTAAAAACGGGGTCTCCGGAATAGATCTGCTGAGTTCTTTCGAAACGCAGGGGTTGCCTTGCCGCATCGGGGGACAGGTGGACGATTCCTGGCTGAATGCTTTCCCGGCTCAAGGGCTTCAAGGGATCGAAAAGTGCAACTCGCGCGGCCTCAAGCTCATGATATCCGCAGTTTCCGAAGCCGTCGAATCGGCCCGCCTGAATTCCATCGAAAACAGGGATAGAATAGGCGTAAGTCTCGGGTATCATGGGGAAAACCCATCGGTAGAAGACATGCTCACGCTATACCGCTATAGCGGCAAGGACGTTTGGGATATCCGAGGCCTCACCGCAAATGGTGTTTATTCTTTCTTTAATTTCTTCCGCAGAAAACCAGATGTGGCCACCTCGATACTGTCGATTCTATTCAATTGCAGGGGCTGCAATATTACCACTGTCTCTGCTTGTGCGGCCGGGGCGCAGGCCATCGGCGAAGCGCTCGGGATCATCAGGGAGGGGAGAGCGGACGTGATGATTGCGGGAGGCTGCGAATCCAACCTAAACTTTTCCGGCTTTATCGGTTTTGTACTGATTCGCGCGCTTTCCGAAAGGTATTCGTCTCCTGAGAAGGCCTCAAGGCCGTTCGAACGCAAAAGAAATGGGTTCGTCATGTCGGAGGGAGCCGGGTCGCTCGTTCTCGAAAGCCTCGATCATGCCCTCGAGCGAAAGGCGCCCATTCTCGCCGAAGTGCTGGGGTATGGTTCGTCAGCCGATGCTTTTCGGATAACGGACATTCATCCCAAGGGAGACGGTGCCGTTTTTGCGATGCAGGGCGCCCTGGCAGATGCCGGTCTAGCACCTGAGGATATCGACTACATTAATGCTCATGGAACTTCGACTCTCCAAAACGATCAGATAGAAACCCTGGCGATAAAGAGGATTTGGGGAGAGAGGTCGAAGAAAATCGCCGTCAGCTCCAACAAGTCGATGATCGGGCACACCATCGCCGCCGCAGGCGCAATCGAAGCGGGCCTTACCATAATGGGGCTGAACGCTTCTGTACTCCTGCCGACGATAAATTACGAATTTCCTGATCCGAAATGTGATCTCGACTACGTTCCCAATCTGGCTCGTGAACAAGCACACGAGATTGCACTCTCCAATTCTTTCGGTTTTGGCGGCCAGAACGCCTGTCTATGCTTCGGTAAATTCCGCCCATGAAAGCCATCCCTCAGAGCAGTCCATCTCCATTGCCGGATCAAATAGTAATAACGGGACTGGGAGCGGTTTGCTCGCTGGGCAATTCGGTCCAGGAGATCTGCTTGGGATTGACCTCCGGAAAATCCGGTTTAAGAGAGATCGAGGGTTTCGATGCAAGCGGGTTTGGCTGCCTGGCAGCTCAGGTGAAGAATCTTCCCGCGATCAAGACTGATATTCATCCTCAACTTGCCAGGTCCATGGGAACGCATCTTTCGCTTCTGCTGATCTCTATGGAAGAAGCGCTTGGCAGTGCTGCAATCGTGCCGGATATGTTCGATCCTAAGGATTTCGGGTTTTTTGCCGGAATGGGAATGGTTGATTATCACATCGAAGATCTGCTTTCCTCGGTGCTGAAGTCGCTGAGTTCCAGCGGCGATCTGGATTACGATAGGTTTTTCTCCACCGGCTACCAGGAGATCTATCCGTTGTGGCCTCTGGGCATGCTTAACAACGTAGCTTTTTGCCAGGCTGCCATACACTTTGGATTGCAAGGTGAAAACTGTGTTTTTTCGCCGCATGGGGACGCGGGGATTCAGGCTGTCGCCGAAGCTGTGAAAGTTCTGGGGGAAGGAAAGGCAAAGGTGGCGCTCGCAGGAGGTGTAAGCGAGGAGGTATCGCCGCTTAGTCTTGCCAGGGCCAAATTGAAGGGATTGATTGGGCCGCATGGGGTCAAACGGGGCGCGGAGAGCGCAAATTGTGCCCCTTCCGGGATTGTGCTTGGAGAATGCGGGGCGATGCTGGTACTGGAACCGCAGTCAGGGGCCATTGAGAGAGGGGCAAACATCCTGGCCAGGGTCATGGGTTTTGGGTTTTCATGCCACGGGGAAGGCAAAGGCAATTTCGCTTCCCGGCAGGCCATATGCTCTGCAATGCAGGTAGCCCTTTCTCAGGCCGAAGTCCGCCCGGATCAAATCGATCTGATTATGCCGGGAAGCTGTTGTCAAAATGAGATCGAGGCTGTCCGAGGGATATTCGGTATGGATGCGGAAGTGCCGGTTGCCGTCTCTTCCGCGAGGGCGCTGGGCGAAATGCTTGCAGCGGGTCCCATCCTCAATACGGCAATTGGACTGAGTATTCCTGATTTGTCCACATTGACGAGGGACATTTCGCAAGGAGGCGCTTCGCCCGGAGTCCCATCGAGTGCGGGCCTCGTCCTCATAAATGGACTAAGCTATGAAGGCCGCTGCGCGTCCATGATTATCGGGAAAACCTGAGGTGGAACCAAATGAGACTCTTGCTCTATGACCGGATAACCAGCCTGTCGCCAGGGGAATCGATAACCGGGATAAAAGGTTTCTGCCTTTCTGAAGAGTGTTTTCGAAGGCATTTCAGCAAACAGGCCCTGGTCCCGGGAGTGATGTTCATCGAAGCCATGGCTCAGCTTCTGGGCTGGCTGATCATACATACGCATGATTTCCGGCTCTCAGCGGTAATGTCGCTGATTGAGGATGTGAAGGTAGCGCCCGATCTAAGGCCCGGTTTTTCAGCAGAGATTTCCGGACGGCTGATCTCGACCTCCAGGAGCGATTCGCTGGGTTCGGCGCAGATGAGGGTTGACGGTCGTGAAATAGCATCCATAGGCAGAATCATCTACGTCCATTCGGCCAAAGTTGACCAGGATGCGTTGCGCAGGATGTTTCGGTACTACGGCGGATGGCAGGGGTAGCTGTAAAGGCTGACATGGGCAATCGAAAGGTGGTTATAACCGGTCTTGGACTCGCCACGGCTCTTGGGCTGGAAGTCGAGGAGAACTGGCGTAAGGCGTTGTCCGGTGTCTCCGGAGTGAGCAAAATCAAGCTGCCCTGCGCCGGGAAATCGCCGGTTCAGGCGGCTGGACAGGTGTCGGCAGAGGACTGGGGCAGGATTTGCCGTGAGTTCCCTCCCGAGGCCGAATCAGTAGGCGAGCGCAGGACCCTCTTTGCCCTTTGGGCCGCAAAACGGGCATTGAACGACCCAAGTCTGGAGGAAAAAGGAGAAGACCGATCGAGGTTCGGCGTGGCGATCGGCTCTGGACTTGGAATAAACCGGCTGGAAGACATTTACGATTGGCTGAGCAAGGAGGGAAAATTCGATTCAGCGCGGTTTGCCGGCGAATTGGACCGGGTTAATCGGGAATCGATCATTCGCAACAATGCGAGCGAGCCGGGGGCTGTCATATCCGGCCGATTTGGCCTGAATGGGATGAATACGACGGTGACCACGGCGTGCGCATCGGCAACGCAGGCCCTGGGTACTGCTTACAGGGCGATCAAGAGAGGGGAGGCGGACCTGATCCTTGCGGGAGGCGCCGACTCTATGATAAATCCGGTAGGGCTCGTATTTTTCGCGTTGCTCGGTTCCGCGGCCGTATCCAAGAGTGAGCCTGAAAGCCTCTGCCGTCCTTTCGACCGAAAAAGGTCCGGATTGGTGATGGGAGAAGGTGCAGGGATTGCCGTCCTTGAAGAGGAGTCTCACGCGCTCGCTCGAGGCGCAAGAATTTATGCCGAGGTCGCTGGATACGCTTCCACTATGGATGCATGGCGTTTGACAGCCCCACACCCGGAAGGGGAGGGAGCGGCGGGTTCCATGTCTCGCGCATTGGCTGATTCCGGGATGGGGCCGGGCGAAATCGATTATATAAACGCTCATGGGACATCAACAAAGCTGAACGATCTGGCCGAGACAATTGCCATAAAGAAGGTTTTCGGCGAGAGAGCCGGGAATATTGCGATAAGTTCGAGCAAGTCCCTTATAGGTCACCTGCTGGCCGGTTCCGGGGGGCCTGAGTTCGTGTTTACCGTGCTTTCAGTGGCCAGGGATCAAATCCACCCGACGGTAAATCTGTCCAATCCTGATCCAAAATGCGATCTGGATTATGTTCCCAATGTCTGGCGCCGGAAGGTCGTTGGTGCTGCCCTGTCGAATTCATTCGGCTTTGGCGGCCAGAATGCTACCATTGTGGTAAGAAAGTATTCAGGTGGAAAGTGAAATCCATCCGAAGCTGAGGATTAGCGCCTCGTGATCCATATATTGCAAGGAATCGATATCGTTCCTGTTTCGAAAATAAAGGCGATCTTGCTCACGCGCCCTCAATTTGCTGAGGAGATATTCACGGACAGAGAACGGGAATATTGTTTTTCCAGGCCGGACCCGTACGTCCATCTGGCCGGACGATTCGCGGCCAAAGAGGCATGTCTGAAGGCGCTTGGAACTGGATTGTCCGGGAGTGGAATAGACGGCGCGCTCCGCGAAATAGAAGTAACGTCCGAGAAGTCCGGCAGACCCGTGCTCTCAGTCAGTGGTTGGTCTCAAAAAATCGGACGCCGAAGAAAGATTTACCAATACACTGTATCGATTTCACATTCGGGTGATTTTGCCATCGCGTCCGTAATTCTGACGTCGAAAAAGCAGGACGAAGAACCAGGGAAGGAGTCATTCCATGAGATACCTTCTGGTTGACCGCATAATAACGCTTGACCCCGGGAGTAATATCACCGGGGTGAAAAATGTCGCGATGAGCGAAGACTTTCTAGAATTTCATTTTCCCAAAAACCCGATCATGCCCGGAATAATGCTCCTTGAGGCTCTCGTTCAGCTCAGCGGTTGGCTCGAGGCTGCATCTTCGAATTTTGAGAAATGGTTTTTGGTCGCCAGAGTGTTGAAATGTAATTTTTACAGCTTTGTTCTTCCTGGCGACCAGGTAAAGCTGAATGTGAGCGTGGCTCCAGCGCCTTCCAATGACCTCAAAATCTACAGCGGGTCAGCGGAAGTCAATGGAAAACGCAAGATTAAGGCGGAGTTCCAGGGGAATCTGGTCAACTTTGAAACTCTCGAGGAAGTTGAAGAGCAGAAAAGGTTTTTTGAAATACTTACTCGTAAAATTCGATTGTAGCGTCACGCTGCGCTGGGTCCCGCTCAGTGCAACCGGCGTAATGCGGGCAATGCGGCATTTTTAAGTCTTTTTAGATTAACTGGATCGAGATATCTCAATGTCTTCGCAAGGGCGGGTTGTCGTAACTGGAATGGGTCTGGTCACTCCTCTGGGAACCGGGGTAGAGGCCAATTGGGAGGGTGTGCTCGCAGGCAGGACTGGAATCGAGCGCCATGAGCGCCCCGGCCAGCCGGAATATCTCCGGTTTTTCGGGAAAGTCAAAGGTCCGGAGCGGCTCAATGGTGTTCCATCGAATATGGTCAGTCAGGTGCGTTTCCTGAACCGCGGATCGATTCTCGGCTTTGAGGCTGCAAGAGAGGCGTTGGAAAATTCGAATATAGATCTGTCGCCCATCCCCAGGGAGCGACGGTCTCTATTCATCGCATCGGGGGACCTGACGAAGGTAGGCTATGAGTTCATGCACCCTGCTATCAAAGATGCGACAAAGCATGCCGAAAAGGGAATAGATTTCTCCGTTCTCAACAAATCCGCCTTGGACAAGGTAAATCCATTTTTCCTGCTCGAATCAATCAGCAACAACCTTTTCAGCTTTCTGTCGGCTGTATTCGAGTTTATGGGGCCAAACACGAGCCTTGCAAGCCTCTCACCATGTGGCGCCCACGCCCTGGAGCTCGCCTGCCGCAAGATTCGCACCGGAGAGGCTGAAGTAGCTCTTGCGGTGGGGTGTGGTTGTTGGATCACGGAAGTCCCCATGTACGAAATGGATGGACTCGGTATTCTGTCAAGGTGCAGGCGTGGTCCGGCTTCATTCAGGCCGCTTGACCGGGGGCGGGATGGATTCATTCCCGCAGAGGGGGGTGCTGCCATATTGGTTGAAAACATGGAACGGGCAAAGGCTCGAGACGCCCGGATTCTGGCAGAAATCAAAGGGCTCGGCAACGGCATCGAGATCCCGAATGGTAAAGGCTTGAGTGTCCCGGAGCAAATTTCGAAAAAATCGATTAAGGCCGCTCTTGAGGAGGGAGGCATTGATGCGGGGGACTCCGCTTTTATCTGCCCTCACGGAAGTGGGACGCGCAAGGGGGATCGCTCGGAGCTTAACTCAATCGCTGAAATTCTGAGCGGCCCAAAAAGCAAGGTCCCCGTGTGCGCCCTCAAGCCCTATACAGGACACATGGGTGCAGCCAGCGACATCTGTGAAGTTATCCTTGGTATAAAGGCAATAAATGAAGGCATCGTTCCGGGGACGCTAAACTTCTCAAAAACCGAAGCCGCTTTCGAAGACATGAGTATTTCAGCCTCAGCCCTGGAAGCCAGGGGGAATAGTTTTTTATCGGTTAGCTACGGAATAATCGGCCAGTCCTCGTGCGTTCTGGTCGAGAGCTGTGCGCGTTGAAAATGCGCAAAAAAGGGCACAGCAAGACTCAGCAGATTTTGGAATACCTCGGTTTTTATACCATGGTTATTCTCGTAAGGTTGATTCCTATCAGGATGGTCAGGGTAGTTTCCGGACTTGTCGGTTCTCTGCTCTACTTAGTAATTCCGCGAAGGCGTCAAATAGCCCTGCAAAATTTAAGGATCGCTTTCGGCGGCACGAACACTGAAAGAGAGATAAAGAGGCTTGCCCGTCAGAGTTGCAAGGCTTTTATTCTCACCGCCGTTGAAATGGTAAAATCGCCTTTTCGATTCGAGGACGGCAGGGTGGTCCGTGATAGACGATACAAGAGCGAGCATCTCGAAGACCTTTTTCAGAAGGCAAAGTTGATTCATGACGAGGCCGGCGGCTGCATATTCCTTACTCCGCATCTCGGCAACTGGGAACTTCTGCCCTATGTCAGCGCCCTGATCGGCATTCCACTCGCCATAGTCATTCGTCCAATGGACAATCCCTATCTGGAACGCGCCATTCTTTCCAGCCGCATTGCAAGCGGGCAGCTAATGATTCCTAAAGTAAACGCCATGTTCTCGCTGGAACGCATTCTGCGTAAGGGGAAATCTGTTGGCATGCTTCCTGACCAAAGCACCAGCAGGGGACTCAGGGTGAAGTTTTTCGGAGAAAGTGCCACAGTTACTCCGATTCCCGCGCTTCTGGCGATAAGGCACAGCCGTCCGGTTGTCGTAGTCGCAGCCTGCCGCACGAATGATCCTTATTTTTTTGAAGGGTACGTGTCGGACCCGATCTGGCCCGATTCGCACAGTGCGGATGAGCGCTCCGAGATCATACGCATCACAAGTGAGATAAACCTGAAGATGGAGGAAATAATCCGGAGATTTCCTGAACAGTATCTATGGATGCACAACAGATGGAAAGAATCGGGCAGAAAGCCGATCTTTGAAAATCGAAAGAAGCGTTAGAGACCCCAATCTCTCGCCCGTTCAGATCAGGCCCGTATTCGTGATTCTGATCAAAGTTCCTCTCCGGCTTTTTTCTGAATTGCCATCCTCTCGATAAGAGTATCGAAAGAGTGATCTTTTAAGAATCTATCGAAAGAATTCTGGTAGGTTTCAACCGTGCCGACTCCATCGATTATCACATCTCTAATCATCCAATTCTTGCCTTTAGGCTCAAGTATGTAGTCGACCGGGATATGCTCGTTTGTTCTCAGAATTATAGTGCGTACCTTTGTGTATTTACCATCGGGGGTCTCCCCGGGGTATTCGATTGTTTCCCTTTTCAGGAAATCGAGAACGCGCCTGGAATAGGAATCCACGAAAAGTCCGGTAAAGAGAGCCTGATATTGCTCACGCTGCTTAGGCGAGAGTTTTGTCCAATGTTCCTGCAATGATTCCCTGGCCATTTCTCCGGTCAGGAAACTTTCCGAGATGAGTTTCCGAATCTGTGCAGAGCGTTCCCTGCGTTGTTGAGTCCCCTGGAGTTCGGGACTCGTCTGGATCTCCATGGCCTTATCAAGTACTGAGCGCACCTGGTCGGTAGCCCCGGATTGAGCTCGCAGCGGCGTAACGGCCGCCGGGAAGATCAAAAAGAATACAAAAAGAAAATAAAATAACCTAATTCGAAACATCTATAGCCTCCTTCTCAACAGCCGGAACCGGATCTTTAATAAAAGACAGAATTGCAGGAAGGATGAGCAGCGCAGCGACAAGAACACAGATGCTTCCTGCCCAGGCCACAAAACCCAGGCTGAAAATCCCCCTGTGGTTGGATATCATCAATGTGCCAAAGCCAATGGTGGTGGTTAAAGCTGCGAGAATGACACCTTTGCCCGTGCTGAAAGCAAGGCGTCCATGCCCTGACTCGCCCTCTCGCCATCTGAGGAGAATAATCACTCCGTATTCCACGCCTGCCCCGACTACGAGCGGCATAAATATGCTGTTTGCAAGATTGAAATCGAATCCTGCGGCCCCCATTATGCCAACTGTCCAGATCGCCCCAACGATAAGTGGGATAATGGATATTAGCATAAGGCGCAAGCTTCGTAATGTAAACGCAAGAAGCAGCGATATCGCGATCAATGCGTAGACGGAAGCGGCAATACACGCTTTTTTGAACGCAGACGCAAATACATAGAGATAAACAGGATCACCTAAAACGTCAGGGGCGACCGATTGGAGGTCGCTGACGAATCGCGTCAGCGCTCCTTCCTCCAAGATCGACTCCCGGGGATAAATCCTCATAAGATATTTATCCCCCAGAAAAAACTGGTCTCTGAGTTGAAGGGGAATATCTTCGACTGTCATTGGAGAAGCGGAAGAGCTCTGTTTGATCAGGGTCCACTGGTCCACGATGTCTTCCCGGAAACGCTGGCGGTATTGCGAAAGCCTCTGGAGCACCGCCGGTGAATCGTCGAGCGATTGGACGATCCTGTCAATCGATTCCTTGACTTTCACCATTTGCCCAATCAAAGGCTTGGCAGCTCCCCATTTCTCAGCCTGCTGGTCCTGCATCTTGAACCTGATTCTCTGAAGAATCTCGATCAAATCGGCCTTGTAGGATAAACAGGCGGCAAGGTCGGCTTCCCGGTCCAGGTTGCAAATGCCGGGCTCTGCTGCTAAACGGACAACAGATGGGTCGAGGTCGGGAATGAGCAGAGCAATAGACCTTAACACCGGTATTTTCTGTTCCTGGTTGCCAGGAAGAAGCGAAAAGACGCTATCAACGTTGGAAACGGTCGGCAGGGCTTTAAACTTTGCCGACTCACTTCTCACCTTTTCAGGGGAGTCTGTAAGGACTGCCGCCGAAAGAAGTGAGTGGTCAGACTTTTCTACGGTAACTTTTTCCCAGTAGACAGATTCAGAGTCTTTGGACTGGAGGCGCAGTGGATTAAGGTCGAAGTGTACGCGGGAGGCGGAGATGGAACCAGCTACGCTTAAGATCAACGCCGCCGCGAGGATGGCTCGAACACCTTTGGGGCCGAGCCGCAGAAGGTATCTGCTTTTGCCCTGAGCGGTTGCTCGACTCGAAGCGGGTTTTTCGACAGCCAGAATTAGACTCAGTGCGGGCAGTACTGTGAAGTCGGCCAACACAATCAGTAGAATTCCCATCCCGGTTATCATGCCGAGTTCCATCAGACCGCGAAAGCCGGTAAGAATAAAAGGCAGGAAGGAAAATGCCGTACTCAAGCCCGCCAGCATAATTCCGGGGCCGGACTTGCTCATGACCCTTTTGATAATAGCCAAGCGATTTCCCTCGGACACGTCCCGTTCTTCTTCGTATCTCGCAAACCAGTGGATCGCGTAATCAACCCCGAGACCGCAGAGCATCGGCGCGAAAACGATCGAAAGGATATTCAAATGACCGATGAATAAAGCCGTCC
>JBKQLC010000018.1:0-29635 GCA_052147195.1 Syntrophobacteraceae bacterium | reverse complement strand
TCCTAGGGGTGATTCTGTTCTTCGCAGGTTCGGAACTGGCTATAGTGGTAAAAGACATTGGAGATAAAAAAGCCGATTTCTATGTGATGCTTATCGTAGCCGCCTTTGCAATGTGGAACATGGGTGTGGCTTTCCTTGTAGGAGTTATCCTCGATAATTCGCTGAGGCGAGGGTGGATAAAGATTTAAGAATCGGAAAATGCACGCTGAGCGGTTTGCTCGGCGGAAGCCGAAGAGGGAGCGAGACCACGGTCACGCTTATACGTCGCATGGCGTGAATAGGAAAGCTGATAAATGAGTACAAAAGCAATATGTACAAAAAGGCGGGAGCCGCTGATGATCGCTGAGAAGGAGGCACGGGTCGGGTTAGGGCTTATTGCCCGCACTTTCCTGGGTATCGGGTTTGCCTCTTTCAGCTTGGCTGCTCTGGGAGAGGCCAAGGGCTGGATGACGAAAAAGAGAAAGTGGTTCACCGACGATGAATACATGCAAGGTCTGGGTCTGGCTCAACTCATGCCCGGTGCTCCCTCGGTGAATCTCTCTTCCTATCTCGGCTACCGTTTGCGGGGTTTGCCGGGGGCGGCAGTAGCCACGATTTGCTTTTTGACCCCGTGTTTTTTGCTCATGTTGCTGCTGTCCCACCTTTACCTGAAATATGGCGAGGTGCCGGTAGTCTCCGGCCTTTTCCATGGCCTGGGAGCACTCGTTGTGGGCCTGGTCTTTAATACTGTTCTGGATCTTTGGCGGGCGGGAGTAAAGACCATATTTACCTGGCTGATGGCTCTCACCGGTTTTGTGTTAGTTTTCTGGCTGAAGATGGGTGTCATTACAATACTTCTCATCGCCGTGGGGGCCAGCGTGATAATAGCTCTCCTGACCCACCGATTTCCTGCGCTGTCCCGCTGGACTGGCAGATGGAGCGGTTTATGGAGAAAAAGTGAAATCTCACCCAATAATTTCGATGATACTGCTCCTGGCCCCACATCGGCTGAGGCGGAGGTGTCCGCCGTTAAGCCCGGCACGCAGAATGCCACGGTAAGGGAGACAAAAGGCACAATGCTCACTCACCCCCACACGGTCGAGTATGCCTCCACTTGCGGTAATGCTTATCAGCCCTTGCATTGGCTCAGCTTGGCCAGGTCTCTTGTTTTCCTATCAATTATCTTAGCCGTGGGCCTGCTCTTAATTAGTCAGCGACCTGAATTAATGCAAATGGGGAGCAGATTTTTGCGCATTGGCGCAGTGGTCTTCGGTAGCGGCTATGCAATGCTTCCTTTCATTCAGGATACGGTGGTAAATCAATTTGCATGGTTGACCGACCAGCAGTTTGCTGTTGCTCTGGCCTTGAGTCTGATTACGCCAGGCCCTGTGACCATAATTAGCACTTTCATCGGTTTCAAGGTAGCCGGTGTAGTGGGTGCTCTTGTGGGGATGTTGAGTATGTATTTCCCCGCCTGGGCAATGACTGCCATGGTGGCCACACCTTACGCCAAGGCTGGCCGGGCGGGCTATTTCAAGCAGGTGATCGGCTGCATCGTGGCCACTTTTATCGGCACTCTTGTGGTCGTGGTGATTAAGCTCACAACGGATACAATGGTCGATATTCCTACTATGGCCATGGCCATTGGGGCTCTTGTTGTACAGCGATTCATCAAAATAGATACCGTCTGGATTGTTCTTGGAGGGGCAATGGTTTCACTCGTGGTATTTCGCTGATTGCTCTTCATGGCGTGCTGCTCATGGAGACAAAAGCAGGGATGCGAGACTGAAAGCCGCCCGGAACCCTGACGGTGCAACTCTTTGAAGGCTGAAAGCGAGGAAATGACCATGAACGGTCAGACATGCCCGATAGAAAAAGTGGATAGGCTGCTCGTTGCAACAGATGGAACCAAGTACAGTGAAGGTGCATTGAGAGAGGCTATAAGTCTAGCGAAAGTATGTTCGAGCAAATTAATCATAATGTCAGTGATCGTATCCAACCAAGAGTACGAGAGTGCTCTGGTATGGCAGATGGAGAATTCTGAAAGAAAGATGCGGGCGAAGCTTGAATCGATCAGGCGAAAGGTGTCACAGGAAGGAGTTGACTGCCAGGTCATTACATGTCGAGGAGAAGACCCTTATTTGGACATCGTGAACGAAGCAGAGAAGAATCAGGTAAAAATGGTCATTATGGGGAGCCACGGCAGAACGGGAATCAAAAGGGTCATAATGGGCAGTGTCGCCGGTAAAGTTATAGGACACGCCTCATGTAACGTTCTGGTCGTGCATCCGGAAGCGAAAATCGGGTACAAGAATATTGTTATCGCGACTGATGGCTCAAGGCACAGTACATCCGCGGCATCTGAGGCCATTGTCATCGCAAAAAGATGCGAAAGCTTTGTCAGTATAGTATCTGTTGCTTCTTCGGATGCGGAAGCAGCGTCTGCGAAGGAAAATGTTAGGCAGGTTGCAGAGCTTGCCAAACAAAATGGCATAAAAAACGAGGGGATCATTATCCAGGGATTGGCCCATGAAGCTATCGTAAGACATGCAAAACAAAAGGGTGCGGATTTGATAGTCGTCGGAAGCCACGGGAGGACAGGGCTCATGAGCATTCTTGTTGGCACCGTGGCGGAGAGGGTGGTTGGCCATGCCGAGTGTGCGGTTCTCGTTGTCAAAATATGATGGTATCCGCTTCGATGAGAGAAATAAACATTTTGCTCTAAAAGATGAATGATCTTATGGGGTATGGCGGCTCTTTTTCAAAAGGCGATATGGAACACGAACTGATCAATGCAATTGGAGCTGGCGATATACTTGCATTTGAAACACTTATTAAGAGATACCAGGGACCTGTTTTGAATTTTGTCTTTAAATACATTGGAGATAGGTTCGCGGCCGAAGACATTGCACAGGAAGTGTTTTTGAGTGTTTATCGGTCGGCCTCAAAGTTCGAGCCCAAGGGCAAGGTATCGACATGGATTTTTAAAATTGCCTACAACCTTTCTGTAAACGAGATCCTGCACAGGAGTAGGTTATGCCTGGTCAACGGCATCGACGATCTTGGTTCGGAGCTGGTTGGGCCAGACCACACCCATGGAAAGGAGATTGAGGAAGAAGTGATGGATGGCGTTCGGCATCTTCCTGAAAAGCAGCGAGCTGCCATGCTTTTGAGGGTGAATGACGGACTTTCCTATGCCGAAATTAGTAAAATCCTTTCAATTTCTATTTCCAGTGTGGAGTCGCTACTTTTTCGAGCTCGTGAGAATCTCAGAAAAATAATGAACAGACATCCGGAGGAATAAACAATGGAAAACGATAGATTTAGAAGCAAGTTATCGGCCTATAAAGATGGAGAGCTGGAGGGGAGCTTGAGTGAAGAAATTTCTTTCCACTTACGAGATTGTGTCGCATGCAAAAAAGAACTGGCTGAATTTGACCGGGTTGATGCCTTGGTACGTGGAATGCCAAGACTCGAAGTCAGTGAAGCCTTTGCCTCGCAAATTATCTCCAAGGTGGCAATAAAGGAACGTGACATTCTTGCTCCTGCACCTTTTTCTAAACGTATTTTCTCAAAGTTTATGCAATTGGCTGATTCTGTTTTTGAACTGATCCCATGGCATGAATATCGAAGGACCGCCACTCTGGAGGAGTTCGGCGATTTTCCGCCCCTTTCGCTAAGTCATGCCTACTTTCAACTTATTGGCAAATGAGGACCAAAATGACCACTGGATTTTTTATGTTTGATTTCATTTTTGGTTTTGCCACCGCTGTAGTTGTTATTCTTGCATTTTTCGTGGGTGCTTACTATTATCTTAAGCATACCAGATGGAAATACACAAATATCAAGGGTTATATGGATCTCATCCCTGACCTGACCGAGGATCAGCGGCGGAGAGTTCAGGACATCCGGTTGAGCTTCATTCCCCATGTCGAAAAAATCCGCCAGGAGCTTTGTATGAAGAGAATATCTCTTGCAAGGGCGCTCTTTTCAGAGCCAACCGATGAGAAAAGAGTGCACCTTATTGCACAGTCAATATTGGAGTGTCAATCGGAGCTCGAACGGGAAGTTATCGAGCATATACTGGAGGAAAAAGAATTACTCAACCCCGAGCAGCAGAGGAGATTCTACGACATTATTCTCCAACAGTTCGCCCACGGTGGGTTAGGGGTTCATGATATCAAGCAGGAAAGAAAATTCTAGCGACGAGTTTCTCGCCAATTTAGGTGCGGTAGCAATTTTACCTTGAAATCAGGAGAACTCATGAAAGACCGGAATTTTTCTGGAAGGTTCAAAAGCATTGTGGCACGAGGTGGTATCATTATTTTCTTTATCATGGCTTTTGAGGTCATGATCATGATTAGCCCCTTTGCTTTCTTCTTTTACTCGGTCTTCAACCCAATCCTTCACTGCCTTGAGGTTTATCCCGTGACCCGGTGGCTTACGACCTTCTTTCTTCCCCACATGATCCTGCCTCCGACTCTATTGCTCAAGTCAATCCGCATTCTGGGCTCTATTCTTTTTGTCCTGGGCAGCCTGACATTTACCACATGCGCCCTTCAGGTCTACCTCGGGAAGATCTTTAAGTGGGGCATAGCCGATAAAGGATTGTACCGCATCATCCGCCATCCCCAGTACCTCGCTCTAGGGCTCTGGGGGGTGGGAATGGCCATCCTTTGGCCAAGATTCCTTGTTCTTGCCTCACTGTCTTTGATGTTCATCCTCTATTATTTCCTTGCCAAAGACGAAGAAAGAAGGATGCGAGGTCAATTCAGAGAGGGCTATAAGCAATATATGGAGCGAACAGGCATGTTTGTACCTCGCTCCATTGAAAGGTGGCTCTCATCTCCTTTCCGATTCATCCGGCATGACGCTCTGAGATATGCTTCGGTTATCTTTGCTATCCCGGTCGTGGTCATTGGATGTGGTTTCCTGCTTAGAGAGATCACACTGCATTCGCTCCTCTTCGAGGCCAGAGGCAACGTAACACTCGTTTCCATCATTCCGGAAGATGATGTGCTAAGCCAAAAGGTGGTCGGTGAGATATTTAGCCCTGATTGTCAGAAGAAGCTCGCCCTTCTAGAAAGTGACAAAGACTATCTGGGCTATCTCATGCCCGCAGACTACATCATGCAGGGTATGATCGCCAATACCGGCGGTGCATTCCATTTGCATGAGCAACACAACACATTCGCTCTGATATCAGACTGGATATTCAATCCTTTTGAGCATCTGAGGCGTTCACCGTCAGCGGCTATGGCGAAGATGCGAGGAGTCGATCCAGCCTTCGCCAGGAGGCATCATTGCCCGATTGGGATTGATGAGCCGGAGCTAAGTTGCGAGAGCTGCCCGTACAGACGTATTATCTTTGTTGAAGTCGATAATCACGAACAGAGGGGCCGCCTCTCAAAAGCGGGACTTCTTTCTTTCAACAATACCAGAGTGCCATCTTGCTTTGTCGATATAAACACCCGGACGGGTGAAATCGTAAATGTAAAAAGAGTCGAAAAAGCAACGGCGTGGAGGGATGTGCCTACTCCTGCGATATAATGTCGTGTCAATAAAAGGTGCCTCAACGGTTTTATTTTGCCGGTATTAGCAATCCCAAGTCCAGGTGAAAATGGTTTCTCGTGCAAGCGGAGCTTTGATCATTGCGCCTGCAGGACTTCTCTGTTTCCAGCGTTATATCGCACTCGCAGTTCAAAAGTCCCAACTGGTGATCGGTCTTTAAACCCGAAGCTCGTGGAATCCAGCCTTATAAGGGTCTACCTGCCAGGCTTATCGTCAAACTGAAGTTTAACAGTGCCACAAAAATATTCATGTAATTACGGCAACATACGATTGCATTAACACGCTGTGGCACCACCTGCATCTTTTCTTGAAAGGATTAAAGTTCTTGGATGGTGGGTGGAATGGCAACTCCCACAGCCCGGAAGATCTTCGCGCAGCTTCCCAGGCATTGGCTGCGAACGGCAAGTCTTTTGCAGTTTTCATCGAGCATCGTCAGTTGCAGGGCTTCGAGGTCCTGTTTGATCTCCGCCCAGGAAAAGCCATGCCCGGCTTCTTCGAGCTTGCGTTGAAGCACTTTTCTGAGAACAAGTGCAAGGAAGCTGCAAAACACATGACCTCGAATCGTCTCATCTCTTGGTGGAAAACCGGTCTTGTCTCGAACGTCGATTTAAGATCCCTGAAAGTATGCTCCACCTGCCAGAGTTCTTTGTACTTGAGCGCCACGGCCTCGGCGGAAAGCTCTGTGTTCGTCTTGAGCACCCATTTGCCGTCGAACCTGGCATCTTCCTCGACCTTGGTCATATCAATGGACACGCTTTCCCGCTCCATCTTGAGGTACTTCCGGTAGCCCTTGTTTCCAACCAGGCTTTTGGGTCCCTTCTTGAGCTGTTCTTTCAAGGATTCTATGATCGCTTCCCTATCGAGAGCCTCTTTTCGCGCCTGGCGGGAGTTAACGCAGACGATGCAGCGGTTGTCTCCCACCCACACCTCTTTTACTTTGAGCGCAGACGGGTTCTTGCAGGACTTTCCTTCGGGATGGACCTCCCGGTATCTTCCGGCCCTGGAGAGCACCTCTTCCTTGATTTCTTTAACGTTTCTCATCCTGGTTCCCAGGATGTAGGGAACTTTGTTCCTGCCGCAATCGTCGACATTACGACAAAGACCGGGCAGGATCTGAACGGTGGCCTCTTATCGGCTTATGGCGGCCAATACGAAACGGCCTTGACAGATCTCGAATACGGCGGCACCTGCGGCCCATTCCGCGGTTACGCGCTTTTCAGCTTTATGCAAGACTCTCTTGGCATGGCCAATCCGACCGCGAGCTTCCGGCCTATACACGATGATACGGATCAATTCAAAGGGTTCGCCGATGTTTCATACCTCATCGACAGCACAAGCAGGCTGACGTTGATCATGAGCGGTGCTGACAGCACTTTCCAACTCCCCGTGAACGGCGGTCAGGTTCCGCACTATCAATACGGGGCAATTACCACATTCGACTCGAGCAAAGTGAATGATAACCAGTACGAACTGGCAAATTACGAAATTTTAGGATACCAGAAGAATTTAGGTAACATCGACCTGCAATTGACCCAGTCGACCCGCGTTAGTGATGTTTCATTCAAGCCCGATACGGTCGCTGACGTCATATTCAACGGAATCGCCTCGGACACCGACCATCAGCTCATTTCCAATAATTTGAATTGCGACGTCAGTGACCGTATCAACGACCAGCATACCGTGCGGAGCGGTCTGTCTTTCAGTTTTTACCAGGCGCAGGTAAACACCACTGATACTGTGCTGCCGGCTGCCTGGAACGGTTCTCAGTGGGTCGCAACGCCGGGTGGGCTGCCCTTTAATATCGTCAATAACGATGCTAAAATGGCAGAGCTTTATGGTGTGTACCTTCAAGATGAATGGCGTATTACCCCGAAGTTAACGGTCAACTATGGGGTGAGAGCTGATTTGTGGACTGCCTATATCAATGAATCCCAAATCAGTCCGCGTGTAAATTTCGTCTATAAGCTGCTGCAAGCCACAACTCTGCATGCTGGCTACGGCCGCTATTTCACGCCTCCCCCCCTCGAACTCGTCCAAACCGCTGATGTGTCGAAATTTAACAATACGACAGACGCCGTAGATCCGTCTTTGAGATCGACTACGGCCGATCCGGTTAGAAGCGAGCGATATCATTACTTTGACGCCGGAGTTAATCAGGACATCACTCATAATCTCCATGTCGGAGTGGATGCGTACTATAAGATAAAGACGAATGTCCTCGATGAGGGGCAGTTCGGTCCGGCAATGATCTTTTCGCCGAATAACGCGGCAAAAGGTCTCGTTCGTGGCGTGGAACTGACCGTTTCCTATGAAAAAAATGGCTTCACCCTCTGGGGTAATGTTGCGCGCAGCCAAGCCACGGTTGAAGGCATCACATCCGGGCAATGGCAGTTCACTCCGGAAGAAGTCGCCTATATGAATAGCCACTGGTATCATCTCGATCACGACCAGAATTGGACTGCCTCGGCCGGAAGCTCCTATAAGTGGGGCCATTTCAAGGTTTATGCCGATGCACTTTACGGAAGTGGGCTCTATAGCGGCTTCTGCAATGAAACTGAACTTCCGGGCTACGTAACGGTCAACCTTGGAATGACTTACGACTTAAAACTCAGCCCTGGAAATAACCTGAAATTTAGATTCGATATTATAAATGTAGGAGATCTCTCGTACGAAATCCGAAACGGAACCGGGATCGGGGTTTTTGCCCCGCAGTATCTTCCACGGCGTGCTTTTTATGCAGGAGTCTCAAAAAACTTCTAGCAGTTGTTCATGTCCACATGGGACACCCTTGGACCATGAAAAGAACTGTAGGATGGGTGGAGCGGAGCGCAACCCATCAAGTCCTTTCGGAACCGATTGAAGCTTAGACATGACGCCATCTTGACACGGCGGACTCAATGAATTGAAAAAGTAAGATTAATTCTTATATTTATGTAGACTTCCGAACAGGTTGGCTCATTTTGAGCGACTACCTGGAAACGATCACAGACGCGCATTCCAGATACCTGAAAGGGCGCTGAAAGGCCGGTAAAATTTGCAGGGGCATGAATGTCGGCCCCTTGTCAACGGCCACTATGGGAGGACTTCAATGGAACAGGACAAAGACAAATGTCAGCTTGGTGAGGTTTCCTATTCCCCGGGCGAGGACTTTTGCGATGACGAGTTATGCTATGTCTGCAGAGGCGGTGAATGGGAGATGAAGACGAGTAACTTCATCGGCATGTAAAGGACGGTACAGCGGCCGGTCAAATTTGTCGGGGACCGGATTACGCGACGCCTTCGGCCTACGGATCAGAACCTGTCACGGACCTGATCCTGGGGCCGGAACGAAAAGTAAGGGGTCGAACTTTTTACACCCCAAAGCCAATCAGCAGTTTCACCCTTACAAGCGTTTACTCTTCTGTGCTCTCGGAGGGCCGCCTCGCGAAGCGTGCAGTTATTTTTCTATTCACTGCTCACTGATCACTGCTAACCGCTAGCCGCCACCCAGTTCTTGCCTTAACTTTCACACGACCATATTTCGCCCCGGCGTTCCAGTTTGTCGATACTGTAGGCGGCCCTTCTATAATCTTCGCTTCATGTTTATTTTTGATGTTGATAGTGAAATTTGAAGAGGAGAGCAAGAAATGGCTACCCTGAAATATGTGGGTGATCTTATTATCGATTCAACCGGCCCGCTTAGAAAAATCCGGCTTCCTGACGGACTCTATGTCGTGGGTGAGCAAATGCTTATTGCAGTGGATAGCGACGAGGAAGCAGACGAAATCATAGATGAACTGAAAAGTGACTACGGACTCAATTGAGGACGGAGGCGGGCTGTAACGGTTCACCGCAGAGGCACAAAGCAGCTACAGCCGCAACCAAAGGGCGAAAACCATATCACGCGGAGTCGCGAGAGACGCAGAGGCAAAGCGAAACTGCTGTATACAGAATTCACAGGATTGAACAAAAACACTACAGCAGGAAGCGCGAAGCGGGAATTAAGAACCTGGCGGGGAGCGGGAAGTCGCTTCGCTTCAAGTGTGAAGGGTGGGGTTAGAAGGGTGAAAATTTCACTCTTCGCACGTCAAACTTCCCTTACCTGCTCCCTGCTTCACTTTTGCTTCTTGCTTCCTCTTTTCCTCTCTGTGTCTCCGTGGTGAACGCTTGCATTGGACGGGAGGCCTATATAATGGCGGGAAACGATACGAAAACCGAGTCCTCCGGGCCGCATCTAAAACCGGAGCCGGGCCGTTTCGATGTCGTCGTTTTGGGTGCGGGCATTACCGGGGTTACGGCTGCATATCTACTGGCAAAAAAGGGCAGGAGCGTCCAGGTGATAGACCGCCGCTCCGATGCGGCTTTGGAGACTACTTACGCCAACGGCGGCCAGATCTCGGTGTCGCATGCCGAACCGTGGGCACACCCCGGCGCGCCCCTGCAGGTCCTGAAGTGGCTGGCCGAGAAGGAAAGTCCCCTATACTTCTCGCCCCGCCTGGACTGGAGGCAGTGGGTGTGGCTCGCCGAGTGGCTCTGGCAATGCCGCAGATCGGCCACTGATCGAAACACGATCGAGATCGTAAACATTGCTCTTCGCTCGCGAGAACTCTACCAGTTGGTGCGCGAAGCCGAAGGAATCGAATACGGCCTCAAATCCCTCGGGATACTTCACTTTTACCGAGACCGGGAGGAGTTCGACGATGCGTGCCGCGTGGCCGAGCTTATGACCAGGTACGGCTGCAGGCGGCAGCCCGTTACGAAGGCGGAGATCGATAGACTCGAGCCGGCCCTCGCCCCTAATGGAGACATAATAGGGGGCACATTCACCGAGGATGACGAATCCGGAGATGCCCGCATTTTTACTCAGGCCCTGGCCAGGATCTGCGAGACAAAATACGGCGTTCATTTTCTCTACGGAACCAATATAGACGAACTTGTTCCAAGCGGCGGTGAAGTAAAGCAAGTAAACCTTACGGGATTAAGCGATGGATCGAAGGGTTCATCTCAGGCTGGGGATTTCATCCTTTCCATGGGCTCGTATTCACCTCTGATAGCTCAAAGACTGGGCATCTTCCTTAATATTTATCCGGCCAAGGGATACAGCATCAGTGTGCCTCTCGATGATTCAAACGAAAGGTACGCGCCGAAAGTTTCTTTGACGGACGATGAAAACAAGCTCGTATACAGCAACCTGGAGACTCATCTTCGTATTGCCGGCACGGCTGAGCTCGCCGGCTGGAACACCTCTGCTCCCTACCACCGCATAAGGCCCCTGGTTGAAAGATCGGCTGAGCTTTTCCCGGCCCTTTTTTCAAAAATGAATTATCTCGAACCCAACTGGGTCATGAGCCACCTCAATGTCTGGGCGTGCCTGCGTCCGTCCACTCCTTCCAATGTGCCCTATGTCGGCCGTACGGCAAAGCTTCGCAACCTCTGGCTTAATACCGGCCATGGAACGCTTGGTTGGACCATGGGCATGGGCACCGCGGAACTGTTGGCCAAAATGCTGGAGTCGGCCGATAGGTGACAGGGTACTCGTCCGCAACCACGGGCTCATTCGTCGAGAATTGAAAAAGACCTCCCAGGGCGTTGACAGGATGGAACCTTCAACTTAAATACCGGCAATACCTGCTGAACTGCGGCAAATATGGCCTTGCGGCGCCTCCAAACAGTGCCTGCGCGTTCGCATATTCGTTATTTGGGACACTCCGCCGCAGTCTCAGATTCGGTCCGGGGTTTGAGCGGCGATCTTCGCAGCTACATTCCCGGCAGCGGCTCCTCGCCGTGATAACTCTTTTAACCGCAAAGGAGAAATGATGAACCTGGATGTTGAGCGCCGAGATTTCCTGAAACTTGCCGGAATCGGCAGTGTTGTGCTGGCCTCCGGCCTCTGGAAAAATGTGGTGTTTGCCGAAGCCGGCGATTTTGTCTTCTTACAGATTTCGGATACTCACTGGGGTTTTGACAACCCGAAGGCCAATCCTGATTTTGCGGACACCTTGAAAAAGGAGGTTGTCTCGATCAACGGTCTCAAAGTCCAACCGGATTTTATCATCTTTACCGGCGACCTGACTCACACAACAGATGACGATCAGGAGCGGCGCAGGCGCTTGACCGAGTTTCGCGGGATCGTAGCCGGACTTAAAAACCAAAATGTAAAATTTATGCCCGGTGAGCATGATGCCTCTCTCGACAATGGAAAAGCTTATAAAGAAGTAATCGGCGGAGAAACACACTACACCTTCGATCACAAGGGCGTTCACTTTGTTGTCCTGGACAACGTATCGGACCCCGGGGCTAAGTTGGGCCAGGCTCAACTAGACTGGCTGGCGGCCGATCTAAAGAAACTCGATAAGACCGCGCCCATTGTCGTTTTTACCCACCGCCCGCTTTTTGACTTGATGCCCGATTGGGATTGGAACACTCGCGATGGGGCGCAGGCCGTAGAGTTGCTTACGCCGTTTAGCAATGTGATAGTCTTCTACGGTCATATTCATCAGGAAAACCATCATATGACCGGACATATCGCTCATCATTCATGCAAAGGGTCAATGTATCCTTTGCCTGCTCCGGGTTCTGTCCCCGTAAAGGCGCCGGTCCCCTGGGACCCCACGGCGCCCTGGCGGGGTCTTGGATTCCGCAACATATCACGCAGCGGGGCAAAATATGATCTGACCGAATATTCGGTCAAAGGGGAGATATTGTGATGAGACCGAAAAAGGCAGCGCTGCTGAAACTGGCGCCGTTGGCCGTGCTATTGCTGCTGGCCGCGTTTGTCTGTTCTTCGTCCATGGCACAGGAAGCAAAGCAGGTAATAAAGGTGAGCGCTAAGAAGTTCGAGTACTCACCCAGCCAGATCACTGTCAAGAAGGGCGTTCCCGTGGTGCTCGAACTCACCTCTTTGGACAGGCTCCACGGTTTTAACTGCCCCGCGCTGGGGATCCGCGGCGATATCAATCCCGGGGAAACAACCACTATTGAGTTTACCCCTCAGACAGCAGGAACATTTCCCTTCCACTGCGATAACTTTTGCGGGTCCGGCCATGGGGATATGCAGGGAACGATCATAGTAACCGAATAAAAGGAAGCAAGAAGCTGGGAGCAGGGAGTTTCTCCATTCTCGCTTCTCGCTTCTCGCTACTACTTTTTCCCGCGTGAAGGTTTGGCAGAAGCTGCTGCCCTTGCCCTGCTTTGTCTCTTCGCTTCTATGGCTTTAACGAGATTCTCGGGTAATCCCCTCTTTTTTGCGGCTTTGCTTCTCGACTTGGTCAAGGATTTAGCCGCTAAGGGTGTCTTCCTCGAAAATCCGTATTTTTTTCTGTACTCTTTTTGAGTCATCCCATGTGAAACCAGGTGCTTGCTGGTGAGTTGCTTCATCGCGGCGCCGCATTCGATACAGATTACCTTGTTTTCCAGGATGGAATTTTCAGGTGTGATTGCTTCGGGTATCGCTCCTTGTGTCCCGGGCAACACGATTTCTCCGGATTCTGCCTTTTGCAGTTCCATTAGAACACCGAAGACCTGCTGAAGTGATGATGCTATGTCGGCTGTTGACATCTGAGCGAGGGAAACCTGTTTCTGAACGATTTCTGATGCGATTTCAATCAATTTTTTTGTCATTCTTCATCCTTTAGAACCAGAGAAATAGTGAACATCCTGCAACAGGATCATTTATTCAATTATAGACAAGCCTTAACGTGAATGCAAATATTTAGAGTAAGGGATGCATAGGACAAATGTCCCGATGGCGCAAAATGCGATACATTTTGGTCTCGTCTTGCATTGCTTACCCTGCATTACCGGTAAAGTACTTTTCTCATTAGTTCGCAATACTGACAAATATGTAATTAGCTTTAAAACCACCCGGTGTGAAAAGGCGGTGATATTTTCGCAAGCGTTCACCACAGTAGCTCATGTCCCCATTTGGACACCCAAAACTATGAAAGGCCCGTGTGGTGGGGGAACCTTTTTGGTCGAACGTTGTCTATAGGGGTATGGATATGATTGAAGGGGATTGCTTGGATTTTTCACCATTTGCGCATGAGAGGTCCGGGGCGCAATCGCGGCATAACTTCATTGTCATGCAGGAGGGAACGGTTATGGCGACAAAGGCCGCAATAAATCTGGCCATCGCCCTGGCGATTATCGCTTTGATCCTTGCAGCACAGCCGGCCGCCGTATCGGCTGGTGCAACGGCCCAGCAGCAATCGAGCCAAACAATCGACAACACGCCGGCATTTGACGGCGGCACGGCCGGGGTCGATCCGGCCTGGCGCAAAGATACTCACAAGGCCCCCGGCTACGCATGTCCTTCGACACCATACGTCGACTGTATGCCGCCGGTTAAGAAGTCAGCTCAAAAGTGGTGCGGTTCCGAATATCGCGAATGGGCCGGGAGCCACTGCTCCGGAGTCAAATTTCTATACTGAAAACACCCGTGGCAGACAAAGGGCTCCCCCTGCCCCTTTGACAAATATAGCAGGAGATCAAACGGCGCTAATTTGTGCGGATGTCACTCCTCAATCCCTCAATCCCTCAATTCCTTAATCCCTCAATTCTTCAATCCATACCTCATTTTTCCATCAGTTCCGTGTTCTTCACGCCCAGAAGAAAATAAGGATGTTGGCTATCCTTTCTTTTCATCACAACCCAAAATGTTTTATCCATAATGAATCTTCTCGTGATTTGAGGTTTTCCCCCACCACCTCTTGAAGTTATCACTGCTTCATTTTCAACTCTTGCTCCTCTATGATCCATATCAAATTTTATGTTTTCATACATCCTCGAAATGGAATACTGCGTAAAACTATTATTAGCCAGGAGCTTGTCAGTTAATTCAATATAATCGCGGTGATGCTGGAGGTGCAGTTTGGGCATTTCAAATAGATCGCTACTGCTTATGGACGGTAGTATGGCACTGTTGTATTTGCTGATTTCGTGAACAATCTCCTGAGGCTTGTTCGCATCGAAACCCTTGGCTACGAATAATTCATCTCCATCGGCCTTTAATTTAAGGCTGACGATAAATTTATCATCACTCCAATAATTAAGAACTCTTACATTCTGATGTTGGTTGATGCCATGTGCATAAAAACCTTTAACTTGTTTATGTTCGAACATAACGTTTTTCTCTTCAAATTTGGTCCAATATTCCACTGCTTTTAGAAAATATGCATATGAAATTAACCCTGTTGGACCTATCTTTTCTTTTAAATCTTCAAAGCTTTTCGCAGGAAACTTTTGTCTCACGTCCTTATTAATGATATCGACGGTGTTTTGACCAAAACCACTCTTGACATAATAACTTTTTTCGTCAAGATCATTCTTTGTAAAAGGAGAGCGATTAAGTATATCTACCATCTCTAAAGATCGTTGATCATCGGTATTCAATCTCAGTTTTTCATGTAAAATATTATCGTTCAACTCATCCCAGGCTAAATTCATAGCTCCGCCCCAGACATAATTGCCTTTACATTCACTGCCAAGATAGTCATCCATGTCAGACGCGCGAGACAAACCCGACAGGAAAACTAAAACCAGCAGAATGGCTAAGCCTGGATATCTCATTGCGTTTGCAAACATTTTAAGCCTCCGATTTGTAGTCCTTTTCATGCGGCGTTCAATATTCTATCGACCGGACTTCGATATCTGCGGCCCTGTTGGGCGTACGCGTTTCCCTGGATGATCGTGCTTGGCTTGGATGAAGTGCGCATTATATGCTCCCTCTTACAGTAATTCACCTATATTTTTCGGCAACCTGGATGCCGGAAATTACCCGTTTGGAAACTTGAGCGGCAGAGAATAAGAGAGGGATCTCCTGCGCTCTTGACAAACCGGAACGCTGGGGCAAAGCCGGGGGTGATCGTGCAGAAAGTAAAGTAAGGAAAATGATTGAAGGGGATGTGCTGGGACAGGTCGAAAATCCGTTAGGCAGTGGCGCCACCGGCCCGGATCTCGACGGACCACTTGCCGCCCGGATAACTCGTTATCCGGGCGGCAAGTGGTCCGTTGCTCAAACTTTACGGCACCTTCGAAGGCACATGCGCCAAGGTGTCAATCTCAGGTTCTCGAAAAAATTGCGGAGGTGCTTGGCCTGGCGCCTTGCGAGGCCGATCTTCGCATGAAAAAAGATGGCGCCGTGCGAACCTTTCTATTTCGCCTTCTCACGCTCCCTGGTTACGCAATAGATCCCTTTTCCTTCAAGCCCCGGGGTGAAACAGAGGCCGTCCGATTTGCACTCCGCCTTGCGATGGTCCCCGGCTTTCCAGCGGTTGATCAAATCCGGCTCCCTGATAAAAGGCCGGCACATGGAGATGTAATCTGCCGTTCCGTCGTCAACGAGCCTTTCAGCTACTTCAAACGACCTTATGCCGCCCACCAGGATAAGCGGGATTGATACAGCCTTTCTGAAAGCGCGAAGCTCCTCTTTGAAGTAGGCTTCTTTTTCCTCGGAATTTATTCCGGGGCGGCTCGGAGAAAGTGCGCCCCCAGTCACCAGACCGCCGCTCACTTCGATTGCATCCAAACCGGCGTCGGCAAGCATGCCTGCGACTCGAACGGAATCATCCAGGCTCAATCCGTTCTCGTCGAAATCCCGGCAGTTCATTTTGATCAGTATCGGATAGTCGTTGCCCACAACCTCACGGATGGCGCGGTATACCTCCAGATGAATGCGGGCGCGATCGGATGCGCTTCCTCCATATTCGTCCGTGCGCTTATTGAACGCGGGGGAAAGAAACTGGCTGAGGAGGTAGCCATGTGCGGAGTGGATCTGCACCCCGTCGAAACCGGCCGCCTTAGCTCTCCCGGCCGCGTCTCCGTATGCTGAAACGAGTTCCCGGATATCACGGGCCGTTATTTCTTTGCGCGGAGATTTGGCGAGGCCCTCAAAGTCCGAGACAACGAGCGGAGGCTGGCCGATTAATTTCTCTGCCGCTAAGCGGCCTGCATGGGCAAGTTGCATCACTATCCTGCCACCCCGTTCATGGACTGAAGCAGCCATTTGCTGAAGCCCTGGAATGAGTTCGTCTTTATAGACGCCCAGTTGCCAGGGGCCTGCCTTCCCCTCCGGCCTCACGTAGGTATGGCTGCTGATAATCAATCCCACGCCGCCCTTGGCGAGAGCATTCATCGTCTCTATCAACTTCGGCGTAACCGCTCCATCATCGGAGGCCATACCCTCCCAGGTCGCAGACCTGACGAACCGGTTCGACAGGAGCATCCCCTTCAACGTGCTCTCTTCAAATAGTTTGCTCATTTTCTCCCTTTCTCGTTCCAAGATCTAAAGACCCTCTGTAACATGAAGGTGAGCACTAAAACCCCGGACTATTCTTTTACAGGGATTTTGGACTCGCACGGAACAGCAGTCTGGCACAATCCACAAACATCGGTTTCAATACCGAAATGGTTTTTTACGTATTCTGATGTGATCAGCCTCAGGTAGTTAGAGCATTTCGTCTTATCGTGCCCGAGTTCGCTGATTGCTCCTGCGGGACATCGCTTTATGCATTTCCCACATGTACCGCGAGAGAAATGAAGGCAATATTCGTGGTGGTTGGTGTATGGCCTGCTGGTCGGCTGGACGGAGATTTCCGCAATGACGGATCCACAACGCATGGCTTTGCCAACCGGTGTGATGAGACCGTCGCAGAGCCCGAAAGTACCCAACCCGGAAACATAAGCAGCGTGTCGCTCGGACCAGTTAGAAGCAATACTGTACCGCTCGGAGACTCCCCATGACCAAAAGGGTTCAAGGACGGGGGCAATGGCTTTGAACCCCGAGTTCCTAAGGATATCCACCACATGACGACGTACCATCACGTTGAAGACAATTTCACCATAAGCTTTTGCCCTCGCCCACCTTTCGGAAGGGTATGTCGTCTCTTTCCGGTTGTCGGTCCTGGTGACTTGCGCCTGGGGCAGTATCCAGCTAATGACCGTGAGTTTGTCTGCCGATGTTTTTGTGTCGGGAAATGACTTCTCGAAGACCTCGATGGGAGTCATGTAAAAAGGACCTATGTCCTCCTTGATCGTCCGATAGAGAGGGTCACAGCCACTCGAAAAGCCTACAAGCGGCTTATCAAAGGCTCTGTCATTTTCCTTATTTTTCAGGGAATTATCCGGAGAGTCCATACAGAACTCTTTAATGGCGCTCTCCAGCCAACCAGGCAAGTCACCTGTCGGCTCTCTTCGTTGATCCGTGCAAGGCATACGCACCTCCTCTTATAGATTCTGTTCGTCGTAGGTAATGATCCGCTCCCGCGCACCAGTGTATATGCACATATTTGTCCAAAAAAAAAGAACTTAAGTAATGCGAACCGGAGTAGTGAGCTCCAACAGGTCTTTGAGCAGCCTTCATACCCTTGGCGCCGCATCCGAGCCACTCCGCACAACGGAAACATCGCGTGAAACGAAGACGACGAAGCATGTATATACACCTAATTGAGTGAGTGTCAATCACTTTCGTTGTCACTTTGCGCAAAAAAACCCCTTCGTCAACGTTGGGTCAGCTTCTTGAATATTCGGCTATGTTGCCATATTGACCTTTTCAGAGCACCGGTTAATAGCCCGCATGATCTGCATATGCTGAGTGCTGAGTGGAAATTGATCCTATCCCTCCGTTAAGTTCAGATGGTTTCGTCCGGGTCTTTTGACGCCCAATAATCCTTTTCCGCCATGCCGGGGTGACGAGATTTTGGCTGTGGCAACTTTGGCTGGCGGTCCCACCGCCCACTGGACATATCGCTAGCCTATTCAATAGGGAAATAGTATCATTTAGAACTTTTTCAGATCTCTATTCGGGACAATCGGAAGCGAATTCAGGTTCAGCAAGAGGCAGGAATATGAGCAATTCTGCTATGCATTTATTGATTGAGGCTTTATTAGATGGCGACCAGGCCCGCTCCATATCTGAAGCAAAAAGACTTGGAGCGGCAGGAGCTGCGGTCGAGCAGATAGTGGTGGATGGTATTGGGAAGGCCGTCGAGCAGCTTGACGGAAAGTGCACGATTGAGCAATTCAACCTGCTTGAAATCATGCTCGTGGGCCGGGCTGTAATGGGTGTCGTAAAGGAGCTGTTTCCTCAGGGGGAACCCGGGGTGACAATTCGGGGTACGGTGATCGTCTGCAGCCTGGAAGGCGACGTGCACGACCTGGGAAAAAGCATCCTGAAAATGGTTCTGACCGCAAAAGGCTACAGGGTGATAGATTGCGGCAAGGATTGCCCACTGGATAAACTACTTGAAACTGCCGGGCAGCAGCAGGCTGATGCGGTCTGCATAAGCGGGCTGATAACCACGGTTATCCCACAGGTAAAACGGGTAAGGGAACTGGCCCAAGAGCGCGGACTCGAACACATTAAAATCCTGGCCGGAGGGGCCGCACTCAAGCAGGCCACGGCGGAGAACCTCAAGGTGGACTTTGTGGCGGATACGGCTTTCGATGGAGCCCGCTATCTTGAATCAGCGCTATCTTGAATGAGCGGCCGGAATGTGAACCTGTTTCTATTTAGATTTTTCAACATGGAAAAACTTGACATCCAAAAATTGGCGTCGTCATGAAGAGCATTGAAAGGGTTCAAGCCACCGTTAATTTCAAGCGTGCCGACCGGCTGCCGGTCATCGCGCAGGTATTCGGGCACACTGCCGTTATGGCCGGCAAGACAATCGGCGACTATGTCACGAGCGGAAGCGAGCTGGCCGACTGCCAGATAAGAGCTCTTGAACGCTATGGCTACGATGCGGTCTTTGCCGTCATGGACGTAAATATCGAGACGGAAGCGCTGGGGTCGAGACTTGTCTACCGATCTCATGACTATCCATACGTCCGGGACCATGCTTTCAGCAAGGCCACAAACCTCGAGGCCGTTCCCGTACCGGACCCATGCAGCGCCGGCCGCATGCCCGAGATACTGGAGGCGCTCCGAATAATGCGGCGCGAGACAGCAGACGAGGTTTTCGTTGTCGGTTGCGTCCTGGGGCCGATGACCCTTGCAACGCAGTTGGTGGGCATGGAGGAGGCATTGTACATGGCCATCGACAACCCAGATGGCTTCGAAAGACTTCTGGATTTCAGCACAAGGGTGGTCATCGAATTCGGAACCGCCCAGGTCGCGGCAGGAGCCCATACGCCCATGGTCTTCGACCCCTCGGCATCGATGGCCGTTATTCCTGTATCTTTTTTCCGCGAATTCGAACTTCCCAGGCTCAATAAAATATTCAAAGCATTCCAAGCGGCCGGGGCTTCAGCAGGCTGGCTCCATATCGCCGGGCCGCTTGGCCCCGCTCTTCCTTTTCTTGGACAAACGGGCGCAAACATCTTTAACTTCGACTATTGTGTCGATCCCAATGATGTGCTGGCTGTCGGACCAAGGTTTTGCTTCAATGGCAATATAAGATCGCTGGATTTCGAAACCGCGCAACCCGGGGACATTTTCGAAGAGTCGCTCCGGCTGAGGGAGTTGTTTTCTACACGGGGCGGATTTATTCTTTCGTCGGGCTGCGAGATCCCACCCGGATCGAAGCCGGAAAATATTGCCGCCCTCGTTTGCGCAGCGAGGTAGGGACGATCCACCACAGAGGCACGGAGTTTTGAATTATTTGCTTCCAAGGCCCGGCTACTACGATCTGTTCTGTTTCTTCCCTCTGTGTTCTCTGTGTCTCCGTGGTGAAAGAGGGTTTCAGCGCCTCTGCGGTGAGCTAACCGAGGTAGTTTTTTGCCTACGATAACGATCAAAACAGGCGACGGGGATCGCCATATTGAATTCTCGACCGGGCGGTACCTGAGGGAGATCCTGGATTGCACTGCTTTTCGGGTGCGCTCGGGCTGCAGAGGGACCGGGGCCTGCGGTCTATGCCGCGTGCAAATTAAGGCCGGCGAGTTGGCAGAAGCAAATCCGGTGGAACGCATTTACCTCTCCGAGAGCCAAATCGCATCCGGAGTGCGGCTGGCATGTCAAGTCATGCCGCAGAGTGACCTTGAGGTTTCAATCCTTAGCCGGGAGCCGGTTTCTTCCTGGAGGGCAATACCCGCTCCTTCGACGGCCCTGCCGGGTTTTTCATCTTTTACGTCGACATCTTTTATCTCGACATCTTTTATCTCTAAATTACCCAAATGCCCCGGGAAGCCCTATGGGGTGGCGGTAGACCTCGGAACGACCCATATCAGCCTGTCTTTCTATGACCTTTCAACAGGGGAGTGGTTTGCAGGTCGCCGTGGTCTGAATCCTCAGGGGACCTACGGCGCCGACGTGATGGCCAGACTTGTGGCGGCCAACGAATCGCAACAGGCGGCCCGGGAGTTGAGAAGGCTGGCCGTCGATGCAATCGGCTCAGCCATCATGGACGTTGCCATCCGCGAGGGCTTCTTCGACGACAAAAGAGGGGCCGAACAGGTAGTAAAAGTTGCCATCGCCGGCAATACAGCCATGCTGGCGTTGCTGTCGGGTCGAAACTCCCACCTGCTTCTCCAGCCCGCCTACTGGACGCGTTATATAGACTGCAGCGCCGAAAATACCGAAAATTCGCAGGAACTGTGCTTGGAGTGGGGTATTAATCCCGGCGCGCTCGTTGAGGTAATGCCGCCCCTGGCAGGCTTCGTGGGTTCAGATCTTTTGGCCGGGGCTTTCGCTGCCGGGCTCATCGAAGGTGAACGGGGCTCGCTCTTGATCGACTTTGGCACAAATTCCGAGATTGCCCTGTGGGACAGCCGGTCCTTGTGGGTAACTTCAGCGGCAGGCGGCCCAGCCTTCGAGGGATGTGGCATCGGCTGCGGAACTCCGGCCGAGCCGGGCGCAATTTACCGGGTTACCCGCCCTCGGTCCGACTGCCTCGCTGCTCTGGAATTCCAAACCATTGACGATGAAAAGCCCCTGGGCCTCTGCGGTTCGGGGCTCGTCGACCTTATCGCATGTCTTCTGGAATCGGGCAAGCTCACAAGCATCGGCCGATTCTCGGCCGAGGTTCCCCGGGGAGGGATCGTGCTCCTGAATGGGGACCGGCGCCCGTTGGTGCTGACCAAAAGGGACGTGGATATCTTTCAGCGCGCCAAGGCGGCCATTTTCGCCGGCGTGAGGATCCTGCTGTCGAAGGCTTCCATGAGCCCGAAAGAACTTCGGCGTGTCTACGTCGGGGGTGCTTTCGGCCATTTTCTAAACAGGGAAAGTGCGGTATCTGTCGGACTTCTGCCCGACTTAAGTGAGGGTGCGGTTGAACTGTGCGGCAACACGGCTCTAAGAGGATGTGAACAACTCCTGATGTCTTCCGGTTCTGCTGAAATTATCGCAGCATTGAGAGATAGGGCAAAACTCGTTAATATGGCGCAATGCGGCGAATTCGAAGATTTTTTTCTGCAAGGCCTCTACCTGGCCAGATGGGCCGATTGCGACGAGATCCGGGGCTGAAGTATGGAAGGTTCCCAATACAGCGACAAGGACCTCCTGCATGCATTCATGAGGACTGCACAGTACCTGGCGAGTCTGACCACTCATGAGGACGTGTGGCAACACATTGCAAAGTTAATGGTCAAGTTCTACGGCGCCGATTCGGCCGGGTTTGCCAGGCGCCGGGCAGATGGTAAAATAGAGACCCACCACCTGATAACATCTGACCGGTCGAATCTCTTTGCCTCATGCAAACAGGTTGAGGAGAGCATCTCCGAGGTTTTCGAATCCGGCTTTCTTGCCTGGCGTTCATTGGGTAGCAGCGAGGAGCCCTATACGGCCGTTTTCCTGCCTATCGCCATTGGCGGCGAAACCGCTGGAGTCATGCTTGTGGGCCATGCCACCGCCGGCCCGGTCGCATATGACGTGCTCAATGTCTATCTTGCATTTGCAGGCCTGGCGGGGACTACCATCACCAGGCTCATCTCCGAAAAAGAACTCAAAAAGCACCGCTCTCATCTCGAAAAGTTGGTCTCGGAGCGCACGAGCGAGCTCACATTGACCCTGGAGCGTCTTGAATTAGAGATCACGGAGCACATGCAGGCACAGGAGGAGTTAACAATAATCAGGGCCCACCTCGAGGAACTCGTAGATACGCGGACGGCGGAACTGGGAAAAGCCAACCTGGAACTGAAGGCCTATTCGGCAAAACTTGAGAGGATCAACGAGGAACTCAAGGAATTTGCCTTCGTAGCTGCACACGATCTGCAGGAGCCACTGCGCAAGATACAGACTTTTTGTGACATGGCTAAGCATAGATGCTCGCTGGCTCCGGGAGATCCCGGACAAGAATACCTGGACCGGATTCTGAACTCGGCATCGCGAATGCGGCATCTTCTGCGCGACTTGCTCCAGTTCTCGAGGGTAGCCACGAGACTGGAACCGTTCAAGCAAATTGACCTGCATAAGATCGCCCGGGAAGCAGCGGATGTCTTCGAAAAAGACATACTCGAGACAGGCTGCTCGGTCGAGATTGAAAACATGCCCGTAATCGAGGCAGTTGAAACTCAGATGCTGCAACTGTTTCAAAATCTTATAGGCAACGCTCTAAAATACCGCAGTAAAGAAAGTCCGCTCATCCGGATCTATGGAAAACACGATGAGCAGGGATTTTACGAGATATCTGTAGAGGACAACGGTATCGGATTTGAACAACAGTTTGAGAGACTGATATTCAAGCCTTTCCAAAGGCTGCATGGCCGAGGTGAATATGAAGGGACCGGAATGGGACTTGCCATATGCCGCAAAATCGTGGAACTTCATGGCGGGAGCATAAGAGCCGAGGGCGAGCCTGGAGCAGGTTCGACATTTATAATCAGACTGCCGTTGAAGCAAAACGAGCGGATTGAGGAATTGAGCAATTAACAACGAATTGGAGGATTGAGGGATTGAATTTCTAAATCCCCGGATGGTCCTTAAATTCCGGATTTTGGCTTCTATGCTTTCTGGTTTACTGTTGGAATAATGTTGCGAAGCGTTCTTGCCGCAGAAGGCAATGGTTTTGACCTAAGATCATACTGAAGTAAATGTGGGGCAGGCTTTCCAGCCTGTCCGTGCGCGGCCGGCTGGAAAGCCCGCCCCACAAAACCTTGAACCGCCTTAAGTCAACAGCAATTGGCCGCTTAAGGGCGCCGTTGTTCAAGTTCAGGAGAGATGAATGGATCGGCTTGAAATGCTGTCTCAAGCAGTAATTGCAATACTGAGGGAGTTCTTCGCAGAAAAGCGGATGTTAAATTCCGCAACTCTCAAAGAGGCTTTTTCAACACGTAAAGAGCTCGTTTCTCTACTCTATCCTGCTTCTGATATTACGGCAAAAGGTGGACAGCAGGTGTTGTCTGTGCCACCCAGGGCACTGGCCCGTGTGACACTGGCCAAATCAGAGATTCCGGAGGAATCAAACAGTGAATCTCTTTCGGAACTTCGGAAAGCGTTCTTGAAAATAATCGATAGTTTTGGACCTATGGTAAAGGGCGACTATGAAAATCAATTCAGCGAGTTGCACAAGAAGCTCGATGGGTGTGCATCGCTTTTGCCCCTGGGCTGGCTGGGAGAACAACTCGGACAAATGGCCGGCGAATTGATAAATGAAGCTATCGGGCGAATAGAGATCTCGAATGATTTTCTTGTGGAGCTCAGTAAAGATTTGTACAAAATGGAGGAACAGTTATCATTATATCAAAATCACAATAGAGAGACTAACCATATAAACAACGACTTCCAGGATGATTTATTATCACATACAGACGAAATGCACCGTGCATTCGATTCAGGCAAAAGCCTGCCTGATATCCGTCATCTAATCACCTCCAAGCTGAACACAATTTCGAAAGCGATTGAAATCAAGCGTGAATCCGATGCGTCTCGCCTAGAAGAAGCAGACGCAAATATAACTGAACTCCAGAATAATCTAAGGACCTATGAACAAGAGATATTGCAGGTAAGAGAGCGATCTGAGTCCCTGGAGAAAGAAGTACTGCTGGATGCGTTGACCCAGATAAATAACCGGCGGGCCTATGATTTACGGATAAGAGAAAGCCTGAGACGCTTTCATCGAAATGGGGAGCAATTCGGTCTTATACTAATAGATATAGATCATTTTAAGAAAGTTAATGACGCTTATGGGCATAAGGCAGGCGACAAGTGTCTGAAAGAAATAGCAAAGCAAATAAAATCATCTGTGCGGCAATCAGACTTCCTCGCCCGCTATGGAGGAGAGGAGCTGATAGCCATTCTTCCCGGAAGCGATGCTGAAGGCGCGCGAAATCTTGCCGAAAAAATTCGGAGACGTATTGAAAATATCCGCTTCTCCTACAAGGATGAGATAATACCTCTCACTATCAGCTTGGGGGTTACCGGGGTCTTGGCTTCCGACACCGACCCGGACACCCCCTTCATCAGGGTCGATGCAGCAATGTACCAGGCAAAAGAGGATGGCAGAAACAGGGTCTGTGTTATTACTGATCTATCTTTCTGCAAAACATCAGGAGGTAACTTTCAAACCGGCCGGTTGGCGGGCATGGAGTAAACTGAAGGAAAGGCACTGACTTATTTAAGAAGTTTTCCAGGCATTTCATCTTCGTTCTCTTCGTAGTAAGAAACTGTCTTAGGTTTACTCTTGTGCCACGACAAGAGTGACAGCCCCCTGCGTCGCTCAAAAAAATTCTTGCGAAATTGCAATAAGAGAGTAATGTAATTCCTGCACCTTCATTACCCCGTTGTCTCGATGGTATTTGGATCGAGGATGCGCAAATGGCAAGTTTCAAACGCCTGTTTTTGGTGGTTGCACTGGGTAAGGTTTTAGATACAACGTTCCGGAGCGAGAGCATCAGACAATCCATGGACTCGGTCATCAGGCGGCTTGCAAAGGTTGGGGCCAGGGTGGTCTGCCATACCTCGCAGGGCGTCGGGTACTTTCCTGCTGCGCCACCTTTTCCTTGATTTCCAAAGTTCTATCTCACACCATTTTCGAATATTCCCTGACATCTTAGGATCTACAAACCTAGCGCTCAGCTAACGCACCATTTTCAAAACTATAGAGGAAGAGAAATGATATCGCGTTTATATCGCTTTGGTCATATCCTCCCCTGGGTTCTCCTAACGTTTTTCACCTTCGCGGCAATGACCGCTTTCCAATTGCTCAAACACATCCTTTGGCCCGACATAACAATCTGGGGGTCCCACATCGACACTATTCTTTTCGTAACCGCCGTCGCTGCGGTTGGGGCATTCGGCGTATACAGAGAACTGGAAGCCCGTTCCCTGCTGGCGTGCATTGTCGAATCCTCGGATGACGCGATTATCGGCACCACGCTTGACGGAATCATTGTGAGCTGGAACAGGGGGGCCGAGAAAATGTACGGCTACCGCGCCGGGGAAGTGGTGGGAAAGCCTGTATCGATTCTGCTGCCTTCCGATCTGCCCGAGGATCAATCCAATATCTTCGACAGCGTAAGGCGAGGAGGGCGGGTGGACCATTACGAGACCACCCGTAATCGCAAAGATGGGAAGAAAGTCCACGTCTCTTTGTTTGTCTCACCTATTTTCAATGCCCCGGGGAGAATAATAGGCGCTTCTGCGATTGCCCGTGACATCACCGAGCGCAAAAAGGCGGAGGACGCGCTTTGGGAAAGCCAATCAATGCTGGAGCACTCCCAGGCCTTTTCCCTGGTAATGTCGGCTCATATAGGACTTGACGGATGCTGGATCAAAGTACCCCCGAAACTTTGCGAGTTACTTGGATATTCTGAAGCGGAAATGCTGGCGCGAAGATCTCAGGACGTGACGCACCCTGACGACCGCGAGGAGGAGCGCAAGCTTTGCCGGGACCTGATTGAAGGCAGGATGAAATCAGTGGACCTGGAGAAGCGTTGTCTCACAAAGGATGGCCGCATCCTCCACATCTATCTCAATTACTCCATAGTGACCGATATTGAAGGCAATCCGGTGCATTTCCTGGCCTATATTCGGGATATAACCAAGCGCAGGATGGCGGAGGAAGAACTAAAGCAGACAAATATCTATCTCGAGAATGTCTTGGAGAATTCACCCGACGCAATCGGCATCGTTGATAAACACGGGAAGCTTATCAAATGGAACAAAATGGCGGCCGAGCTGTACGGGTACAGTTTTGAAGAGCTTCGAGGAAAAGCGGGCTTTAGTTTATTCGCTGACCGCGATGAGCTGGAAATCATGCTTAAAGACCTGCGCCGGCAGGGTTCGGTGAAAAAGCGGGAAATACTCATAAAAAGAAACGACGGGAGTCTTGCCCCATCTGAGCTTTCTATCGGGCTGCTGCAGGACACTGAAGGCAGGGTCCTCGGCAGCGTCTCTGTGGCAAGGGACTTAAGTGAAATCAAAAACGCCCTTATCGAACTCAAAGCTTCTAACGAGCGGTTATCTGAGGAAATCATCGTACGCAAGCTGGCCGAAGCGGAAGTGAAGTGGCTCAGCCGGCAAAACCAACTGATCCTGGACGCTGCGGGAGAGGGCATTGTCGGATTGGACCTGGCGGGCAGAGTCACCTTTATCAATCCGGCCGGGGCCGAGCTTGCAGGGTACAAGGTCGAAGAATTGATCCAAAAAGAATTTCATCAGGTGGTCCATCACTCCAGGCCCGACGGTACTCCTTATTCCGTTCAAGGGTGTCCGATGTTTGAGAGCTTGCATAGCGGCGTAGCCCGGCGTGAAAGAGACGAGGTATTCTGGAGGAAGGATGGCACGAGTTTCCCGGTTGCATATTCAAGCACTCCCATTCTGGAAGAGGGACAAATTGTCGGGGCGGTCATCACTTTCCGTGACATTACCCTGCGCAGGCTTGCACTGGAGGAATTGAACAGGTACCGCGATCGCCTCGAGGACTTGGTGAAGGAACGAACCACGGAACTGGCCATGGCCAATGAACAACTCACTTGTGAAATAGAGGAGCGTAAGCGCGCGGAGGAAGCGCTGCAGGAAAGAGAGCGGAAGTTCCGGGCAATCTTTGACCAGACTTTCCAGTTCATGGGGTTAATGACCATTGACGGCAGGCTCATAGAGGCAAATAGAACCGGTTTGCGATTTGGCGGAATCCAGGAATCGGACGTCATAGGCAAGCCATTTTGGCAAACTCCGTGGTTGACACATTCCACGCAACTGCAGGAAATATTGCGTGTGGCTGTAGCGAAGGCTGCGGCAGGAGAGTGCGTGCGCCTTGAGGTGACCAACCTTGCAGCCGATGGAAGTCCTCATTGCATGGACTTTTCTCTTAAACCGGTGATGGATGAAGCCGGCAGCGTCGCTTTTCTGATTGCGGAAGCTCGCGACATCCACGAACGCAAGCAGGCCGAAGAAGCAGTGCTCAAGGCCAACCGGGTAATCAATACACTCTGGGAGTGCAATAATGCACTTATGCATGTTAAGGATGAATTGCAGCTTCTCCAGGAGATTTGCAGGATCATTGTCGAAGTAGGCGGCTACAAAATGGCATGGGTTGGCTATGTGGATGACGATGTTAACCAAATCGTCACTCCGGTCGCTCAACATGGTTATGAGGATGGCTACCTGGACAACGTTAATATCACATGGAAGGACACCGAGCGGGGCCGAGGGCCTACGGGGACCGCCGTTCGGACAGGCGTTCCCAGCGTTGTGCGCCAGTTGGAGTATCAATCGAGTTTTGACCCCTGGCGAAAGGAAGCTCTCGAGCGAGGATATGATTCGGTTATCGCCCTTCCTCTTCTTGTTGAAGGTCGAATACTGGGATGTTTGACAATCTATTCGGCGGAACCTGGCGTTTTTGACGAAGACGAGGTTAATCTTCTCTCTAAACTTGGGGTGAACCTCTCTTTTGGAATAGAGACCTTAAGAATTTCCCACGCCTGCGCACTGGCTGAAATAGAATTGCAAAACGCTCACGATCAATTGGACCAACGGGTAAAGGAGCGAACAGCCGCACTGGAAAAGGCCAACGAGCAACTGCAGCAAATACCGTCAAAGCTCATAGCAGTTCTGGAGGAAGAGAGGAAAAGGCTTGCCTCCGAACTCCACGACAGCATCGGACAGACTCTTGCCGCTGTGAAGTTTTGGGTGGAGATGGCCTTGAAGCTCAGGGATGCAGGTGATAACAATGCCGTCTTGAACCACCTGGAGCAATTTGTTCCTACCCTCCAGCGGGCAATCGAGGAAACCAGAAGTATCTACATGGGTTTGCGGCCCTCGATGCTGGACAGTGTAGGACTTTTGTCCACGCTTGAGTGGCTGCGTCAGGAATGCATGAAACTCTATCCCGACCGCCACGTTGAGCTTGAAACCGGAGTTGCGGAAGAAGAAATCCCGGAAAACCTGAAGGTGAACATCTTTAGAATCGCCCAGGAGGCGATGAACAATGTCGCCAAACACAGCCAGGCAGAGTGGGTTGACATTTCCCTCTCAAAGAACAGGGGTGGAATCGAGTTGGCCATCGCCGATGATGGTGTGGGCATGAATCCGGCCCAAATCCTCCAGACCGGCGCAGATGGAACCCTTGGCCTTACCAGCATGAGAGAGAGGGCCGAACTTACCGGCGGTAGCTTCTCCATTACGTCTGCTCCAGGTAAAGGCACAACCATTCGGGCTTGCTGGCCGATCCAAGCTTAGAGATTGCAGTGGCTTAAGCGCCGCCCCGCTTTGCGCTTCCCGTCCATGGTTTGAGTCCTTAAAAGACAATCTTTCCATTTATCATCGGAGAGCTTTTTGCCGATTCCTTTTCTGGATGCCTCTGCAATTGATAGGTCCAGGAGCAAAATGCAGAATACTCATCTGAAAACGGACGCCGCCGGAGTAGCGAGCGATTTGTATATGATTCCTTTTCAATTGGGATCGGATCTCGTTTTAAAATCCGTTTCCAATCCTGCATTCAAGACAAAAACGACGATTTATGGCGCTGTGCCAGGCCGTGTGATCATAATCGAAGAGCCCCTGTTTTCCGTTAACGAACGCTTTGCAGGCCTGTCCTTAGAATTCGTGTGTGCTTACCTGCATGGCAATCACCTATTTAAATTCAAAAGCAAATTTATTAAGCATCTATCCTGAATCCGTGAGCTTATAAATATTAGTTTTCTAGTCGTGTCCTATTTAAGTATTTGTAATAGTTTAGGATTCATGGCATTATGTCACCTCACAAGAACTCACTTGGGAGGGGAACCGTGAAGC
>JBKQLC010000017.1:0-6738 GCA_052147195.1 Syntrophobacteraceae bacterium | reverse complement strand
ATCTCACCCAGCTCCCTCCTCTTATCCCGACCTCTCCGCTCACATGCTTGAATTATCCTCTCCCCTGTTCCCAATTACTCTCATATATTTTCCTGCACTATCCTTTGAATCCCCATAGCCCATGAAGTAAGGCTCCGCTTATTCCCTGGCCTTAGTTCATGATATCGATTACACGAATGCGCTTCGCGACTCGTACAATCGTCTATCTCATGTATTGAGCGTTTTGATCCCAGGTCGATTTTCAACAAGTTGGCAAGCTGTTTTGAGTTCATCTCAGTTAAATGCGGTTCCAAGAATAGAAACCACGAATAGGAGACTGGTTAGCTTTCAAGCGCAGAAAGTGGGGCTGCTGCAGGCCGCCTCCGACGGGTTACTGTTGGACCCATTCTCGGCGGCCCTCCGCGGCTGTATCCGTTCGATGAGAAACGATTCTCAAAATTGAAACCATGTCTATGAATCGCACATCAGAAGTAGAGGGCCACGGTCAACAGTATGTTACGATTCGGATAAAACGGGTACAGAAATGTGTTAGGCGAATATAAGGAGTACACGGCATAGGTGTAGGGGGCAAATGAGGCAATTTGATAATAGAAATGTTGATTAAATACATTGGTTATGGCCAGGGATGCATATCCACGTTTGTTGGCAAAATACTTGCCGAAGGTGAGATCGACCAGATTGAAAGGATCTCCCATGCCTGCCTGTTTTTGCGCAAGGCTATTATCGCTGAGGTCGCTGAGGTCTTGGTGCACCACGGTATCTCTTATTGTTGCGAACCAGCCGCTGGGGTGCATGTATGAAAGCCCGACAGTTCCGTCTAACTCATTAAAATTGCCCGTGAGGGGCGCAGTAGGATCGTTTACGGACTCAGAAGTCCAGGCGACACTGGCCGAGAGGCCAAGCGATGAGGTCAAAAGGCGGTTGACGCTAAACGAGCCCTGAAAACCTTCGGTTCGCACATCGAGTACACTGTCCACATTGGATGGATCAAATTCAGGACTGTCGATGCGAAGAGCCTGCAGGCGGAAAACGGTGAACGTTTTGGGGTTCCACTGCGACTCCCATGCAAAGCCCAACTCCTTTGCGTGCGAACCATCATCGGCATTGACCTGTGAAGGAAACCCAGCTACTTCAGAAGGAGTTATACTATAGCATACAGAAGTGTGGCCGTTTACATAGCCCTGGTAGGAAAGGCGTAGAGTATTTGATGTATTAATTTGGTAATTCAGTCCCACCAATGGATTGACTGTAGACGAAGATATAGAATTAGGGGAAAAATCGCGGGGACTTGAGGTAATATCCCCCGAAATGCCCAGCTCCGCAATGAGCTGCGGGCTAATACGCCAGTAGTCGCGTGCATAGACGGAGGTGGCACGATAGGGGGAGTTCCAATTAGCGACGACGTTGGAAGGAACGGTGTTGTCGACTCTAAAATCGTGAAGGAAAAAACCGAGAGAGCCGGTAAAATAATCAAGCCCGCCCATGAGGGTATGATCGCCGAGCTTGAGTTGTTGCTGGAGTTGGATATTATTGTTATCCAAGAGCTCTTGAAGATAAAAAAGGTCAAGAAAGCTCGGGCGAAAAGAAGAAGTGGAAAACGTCGTGTTTGAGTTACCCGAATTAAAGTATCCCAAGAAAGCAGCCTCGGGTGAGAAACGGTGGATGTATCCCACATCGCTCACTCCATCTTTCCATGCCGACCGAAGGTTCGGGTCATATCCATAGGAGAAATCATTCAGGTTTGTGTCATCTCCCGACCGACCCGGACTATAGCTATAACTGGCGTAAAACGAATCCTTAATTGTTGGTTCGAATTTTCCCCCCACGGCTCCGTTAAAGCTTGTATCGCCGACATTGATCTTCCTGAACAGCGGATCGACTAGATATTCCGCGTTGACATCGAGTGCGAACCCAGGCCAGCCGCCATAAACATCGATCCAGTGATCTTGAATCGGGGCCTGATGGTCGGCCCAAGTGCCGATGCTCACATTAGCTTCAAGTCTCACATACGGCATTTCGAACATCGGGGTGTAGCCTGTGTATCCACTGAGGGTGTTTTCATTTGCCGGAGCAAGCAGCAAATACTGGAGATACTCAGAACCAGAAGCGGTAACATTCTGCATCTTCCCAGCACTCTCATATGCGTAGCTGAGGAAAAGGTGAGCTGAAGGGTTCAGCGGGTCGTTTTTCACCGCGGTAAGGGCCTTGCTGTATGCCCAATCTCCCAGCCCCAGCTGGCTGTAGGCGCGTGACAGGTCAGTGTTCCTTACGGCGAGGTCTCGGTCCAGCATGAGTCTGGTCCGAAAAACCGCCATGTTGTCGTTTAGTTCTATCGATTTATTGATTTCCTGTATTGCTTCTCCGGGACGGTACAGATCGGTGAGGGCAATGCCTTTGTAGAGATACGGGGTTGGATCGTTGGGATCAAGAGTCTTGGCGTAATCGTAGACCTCAAGAGCCTTATCGAAAGACCGTGTCTGATAAAGCGCCTTTCCAAGGCTGTTCTGGTAAAGCGATACCCTGGGCTCGAGTAGCGTCGCAGTCAGCATTTCCGTAAGACCCAGGCTGAAATTTCGATTCCTGAACGCAATATTGGCAAGCCCAATGTGAGGTTCTCCAAACCCCGGATTATTCTTTACCGCTTCAGTGAAAAGCTTGAGCGCCTTATCATAATCCCTGTAGCCCAGGCGGATAAACCCGGCAAGACTCAAAACCTCACTGTCCGTTTTTGAAATCTCGAGCGCCTTGCCGATGACCTCCCATGCTCGGTCCAAATACTCAGCTCCCAGCCAAAGCCTGGCAAGGTAGACGTAAGCCTCCAGGAAATGGGGGTCGGCGGCCAGGGCCTCTTCCAGAAGTCTCCGGGCCGCAGGTAAGTCAAAATAGGATATCTTGACCAAAGCAGCCGTCATTCGCGCCATCGGCGACTCACCATTTAACTGCATGGCGGTTGCCGCCTCACTGGACGCTTCCTGCTTGCTGTTCTGGACGAGGTATATCTGGCTCAGCAGTGAATGTGCAATGCACGAATCCCGCCCGCTGATGCGGCTGTCCGTTAGAAGTGCCTTCGCTTGGTCTATTTTCCCGACAAGCATTGAAAAATAGCCTGACATAACCAGCATGAGAGAAGAAGGAGGAGCCTTTTTCAGCTCTGCGGCCATGAGCTTATAGGCCCATACGGCATCGCCCGTGCGATAACCGGCAAGGGCCAGCCCGGATATGGTCAATCCCGGCTGGGCATTCCGCTTTCGGGCCTTTTCGAAATAAGCCGTGGCCTTTTGCGGGTCCTGTCTCTGCAGAGATATCCAGCCAAGAATCACAAGGGCCTGGCCATTTTCGAGCTCCTGGGCCAGCGCTTCATTGGCATCCCGCTCGCTGCTGTCCAGATCTCCACTGTCATAGCCGGCCAGGGCCTTGCGAATCATGGGAGATGCATCCCCATCCTCGGGCACCCCCCCGAGGGGAATATCGCGGTAGCTGAAGATTCCCGGATAATAGAGCGACCACTGGACGGCATCTTTAGGCTGCAGGATCACTCTTTTTACCGGTGCCCGGCCAACCTCGGCAAAACCTTCTTCACCGGGATCGAGATCGATTTGTCCTTGAGGATTAGCCAGTGTGAGTTTGCCCTCCAGAAGGACAAGGTCCGTCGCACCGTCTCCAGCCACTTTCAGATTGAATTCGGTACCGCGAATTGTTGCAGTTACAGCAGGAGTTCTAAGCTCGAACCGGGCCTTTTCGCTTTTGTTCCGCAGCCAGATTTCCCCTGCGGGCACTTCATAGAGACTGCTGCCCGGCTCTCCTTGGGTTACGGGAACGGCGCTTCCCATTCGCGAGGAAGGCGAACCGCCCTTAAGGACTACAATTGTATTTTCATTCAATTTTAGCTGAGTCTCGTCTATGCACAGAATAGCAACACGTGAATCCTGCCCCGTTTTTACGGAATCTCCCGCAAAAAGATCCTGACCATTCTGTGCAGCTTCCCAGGAAGCATTGCCCGTGGGGAGAACGGTGACGGATCCCTGAGGATTGATCAAGCGACCAGCAGGGATATCGGACGCATTTAACAAACCTGTCCGGCAACACAGGAAAACCAAAAACAGCAGAAACAGAGGGACTATCTTTTTGATAGATGCGGGTCGTCCCGATCTAAAACGGTGTTCGGAAGGAGCCTCATCGCGTTCATTTCCGGACTGCAGGCCAATCAGGTAGAAAATCGAGTCACGAGAGCAGGGCAATCCATCATAACTAGCCAAGGTAACACCTCACTGATGTAAGGTCGGGCTGTTGGCAGTGCATGAATGTGAACTATGACTCTGTATATAAAATAATAGCGGACCCCGGCCCAGGGCCTAAGCAACGGGCTGTTAGCTCGGCAATGATCCGAATAATACATTAACCGACCGCCTACGGATTTCGATAGGCATTTTGGGTCGTCCGCCGCCTGAAAACCTTTCAGGGCACCCTGTAGACCCGTGGAACCTTCCCACATAAGGATCAAAAACGCAAGCGAAAGGGATCAACTGGACAGTTGCAGAACACGACTCGATTCCCACTAAGAAAATTTTGATTAAAAAATTCAAGTGCTTATATTCTTACTGAATCAGGGAGTCCCGTCTGTTTGGTATTAATGGGTTTAGGTTTTCTGAGATTGCCGGCAGGGTATTATGATCCCTCGTCGAAATACCGTATTCATGGAGGATGTGAAATGAGATCGAGAAGAAATCCCCTGATTACGTGGGGTTTGATTGTGGCTGTTTTATCGGCCGGAGTGTTTTTCGCAGGGGCCGGAACGAGTTTCGCCCGGTCGTCCGCCTATTGCGATGATTATGCCAGGGGCTACGCCGACCGTTACTCGGACAGTGGCGGCAATGTTCTGGGCAGCGCAGTGGGAGGGGCCGCTTTAGGTGCGCTTTTTGGCGCGATCGCAGGCGCGCCCGCGACCGGTGCAGGAATTGGCGCTGGAGTCGGCGCGCTGGGAGGTGGTGTTGCATCGGCTAACGATTGGAGTTACCTCTACAATGGGGCCTATAACAGGTGCATGAACAGAAAATGATAAGCCCGGTGCCGCTTTTGGTTCAGGAGTCCGGCTTGCGGGGGCAGTCCACGATGAATGTTTGAAGTGCGCGCTTGAAGAATCATACCTGAAATTCTCATCCCTGGCAGCAGTGAGCAGAAAAAGCAAAAGAAAATAATTCCTTTTGGTTCTATCGCCTCGCGAGGAGCAGTGAACAGAGAAAGCAACAGAATATGCACTCCGGCCGCATCGGGATTTCTCAGATCGGCAAGACACAGCAACTTTCGCTGAGCTTGGGGGATAGCTGTCTTGGAGGCCAATTCCACACAGATAGGAAATACAGGCTACCGTGCTATGTGAGCCTGTGAATTTCGCCGTGTCTACCTGTTTTGTCCCTTGCTATTATTATCGATCATTTTAGCCGAGCCCCACCAGACACGATGGAGCGTGAAAACGATTTCTCAATCCACCGAATGAGGCGTGCCCCAAAACTGCGCAACTCTTCTTGCCGGCATTTTTTCTTGCGGATTTTGACGGGAACATCGTATGATTTACGGGCTCGGCATTCCAAGAGCTTTTTCGGATGGAATCAGGCCCCGAAATGCGGTTCGGCTCCAGTTTGGGGTTAAGCTGACGCATTATTCAGGGTAAGCATATACACTTCAACGCGGGGTGATCCATGACAACTCGAAAGAGTCTTACCGCAGACAATGATCTTCTCTCTTCTTCGCTGGAAAACGATGTCCTGGTGATTAGGCAAAAACAGCATATTAAGTCCCTGACCCGGGACGTTCTCGCAATATACTCATTTTATGAGTATCTGGAGTCCATGCTCTCGAGCAAGTCGTATAAGGCAATGGTCATGTTTGCCTGCCCGGATAAGGACGAATACATCGAATACAGCATGTTTCTGTCTAAAGCGCTCTCATCCAGGAGCAATAAACCGCTCATGGACCGGTTGAGTAACGCGGTCAACTACTTCATCCGCACGTTATCGAGACTTAACTGCATCACGGTTTACGCCGGACGGGGAACGGTCTCGATGTTTCACCTGAATCTCAGCCTGGCCTACGACTACCGCATTGTCGCGGACGACACTGTATTCGAGAACCCCGGCGCAGCCATCGGGATGATCACCAAAGGAAGCGGGTATTTCCTGCCGCGCCTGCTTGGGGTCAGGAAGGCCACCGAGGTGTTGCAGTGGACGTCCTTTAGCGCCGAAGACGCCCTGGATTTGGGGTTGATCGACCGGATCGTTCCGGTGTCAAAGCTGGAAGAAGAGACGATGAAATTCGTGGCTGCGAATATGGAGGCTTCGGTTTCGAACTTGCTCGGCATCCGCAAGTTGCTCAAGTGCGACCCAAAGGAGCTTCAGCGCAGCCTGGAGCTGGAAGACCTGCTCATCAAAGAGCGTCTTAAATCGCCTGATTTCAGAAAGACCTTCGGAGAATACTGCATAAAGACATTCGGCCGGGACATAGAGATATTGGGAGGGGGCAACTGAGGGGGCAATAGCCGGGAAGCACTGCATCGGTGGTATTTTTTTAGGTTCATCCGGCAAACGAGTGCCTGTGGTTCGGATTTTTGCCCCGAGGGGGCTGCATATAATAGCCCAGGGTCAGAGAAGCGCCCCCCTGGGGTTGCGACGCCAACAAGAACCAGTTCTTACCCTGTAGGGGTTGCATAGCCGATCCCTTGCGTTTGAGTACCCTGTGATTTAA
>JBKQLC010000016.1:0-29304 GCA_052147195.1 Syntrophobacteraceae bacterium | reverse complement strand
TTTTAATTTTGCAAGCGAGTTCGACGGCCTTCCGAACCTCATCGGCAGTGACTGCCGCGACTGAAGCTTTCTTGAAATAGTAGTCAAAGCAGGGAACACAGTTTGCTGCGGTGGCTGCGCCAAGGCATATCAAGAGCTCGGTCTTCTCGTCCATAATGCCATCTCCTTGAAAAGGAATTAAACGGTCATTTTGCCGCAATCACCAACAAGACGAAAATGGCGGTCGAAAAGTTACAAGATAGCAAAATAATAGATTTGGTTGGCAGGAAAAACGGGGGGAAACTGCTTACAACAGTGGAGGAAATCTGAGTCATGCTCCGTGCAGGGTCGTCAACCGGAGCATGACAGAAGAACAGAAGTATCCGGATGTGCCGGACGTGTTCATTATCCGCAGACAGCCAAAACGGATATTACTTCTTCTCGCCTGCGAGGTCATAAACCCAGCTCAAAGCTGCGGAGGTGGTTGGAAACCCGATGGTGCTCGTGAGCAGCATTATTGTGTGGTGGATCTCTTCGGTTGTCGCTCCTGCCCTTATCGCCCTCCTGGCATGGCTGTGGACCGAACCCTCGGAGCAAATTGCAGCCGCTGCTGCCAATTGAATCAAGTGGGATGTTTTCTGGTCCAACGGACCCTGTTTCCTGACTGTTTCGCCAAGATTCTCCAAGGCCTCAAAGTACTCCCGCACTCGGAGCAGTGAAGACATAAACCACTGGCTTCTCCGACTTTTACCTTCGTCTAACGCATCTCAAGACCTCAACCTGCAGAGATGTTGAGTTATTGTTATAATACCCCTTCCCTTGACACGAAAGACACTTCCGCCCTTGCTGTGTGGGATATGCTTCACCGCACGCGGAGCAGACGGCTATTTCTCCCTTCTTCTTTTTCCCATGCAGTTGCGTAACGTGCACAGTTGAACTGCAGAGCATGGATCTTCCGGCCGCGATGATGTCATCCAGCAATATTTGTAGTGGCAAGGACTTTTTGGGCACAAGACGCATGTACCAGTTATAGACATTTGGAAAAGAGAGGACCTTCTCCAGATCAAGCCAGACCCTGAATCCCTCAAGAGTCTTTTTGTCATAGAGGCTCAGAGCGAACTTGTCCCAGTCCAGGACCTTCATCCACCCATTACCGTAGGTGCAGGGCGTAAAAAGCTGGATGGCATCCGGCAGGCAATGGCAAGTCTCAACGAATGCATCCGCCTCAATGCCGGGACCGATCAGTTCTTGCGCCAAATCGACCATGAATCCGCCGATAACCAGTCCGGGAGCTTTCCAGCCGTGGAATTTTTCAATCACGTCCAGGAATTCCTCAATGGATTTCCCACACACTTTGGTCTGATCAGGCGACAGGTTTGTCCCTGTTGAGCAATTCGGAGCAGTGATGCCCTGATTTCGCGATGACGCGATGGATTCCATATAATTAATCCCATTAATTGATTTAACGTACGGCCCATCCAGCAGGTACCCATCCCGCAATCGGTGCTGGCGGACCCGACGCCGACGCAATCTTCACCAGCTTCACCCGCGTACCGGTGAAGGCACTATCACCGGCAATCGGGTCCGTCAGGCACACATCTTTTAGGTACCCGTCGACAGCCATCGCCGCATTGGTCAAAAGCCCTTTACCGCGTGCCGGTTCTCCTGGAATCCGCTGGCCATCTATTTCGACATCTCGAGATCCGTAGGCCCAGTGCCCATAGTGATAGGAGACGCTGACAACTCCTGGCCGAAGCCCTTCGATAATTCGGATTTTGCCTTCGACTTTGCTGGGCGCCTGGCCCGGCCCGAGTTCGAAGCTCCCGTTGGAACTCTCGCTCTCGACCCTTACCGTATCGCCGTCGGTCAAGCTCATGCGTTTCGCGTCGACTGCATTCAGATAGACGAAATTCTCCGGCATAATCGCCATCTGCCCAGCGTAGTCGCCAACCGTGCGGGACTGACCGCCCTGAATATCCTTATAGGTGATCAGCTCCAGGTCGAACTCATCCCTGGAGGATACCGGCTTTCCATCTAAGGATTCAAGTGCCTGATAGGTAGGTACGCCTGAAAACCGTTTGCCCTGCACCGAGTGAATGCCTGAGCCAACGGGCTCGATATAAATGTTCAGTTGGTTGGCCCAGGGGTGCTTGGCGAAAGCTCCTTCGTAGGCGCCTGACGGGGCTTCGAACCGTCCGCCACGGTTTAGCAGATAGGCCACCCGCCGCCAATTAGCGCCAACGGCCTCCTGCCATTTTCGCTCGTCAAAAACCCCCTTGGGTAGATACCGCCTTGATTTACGAAGTATCTCCATCTCTGCTTCATCGGCCTCGGGCGCCTCGTTACCGGGCTTATCGCCTACGGCGAGATTTGCGATCATCCTGAGGTGAAAATCCTCCGGCCGGTTAAGGTTTTGGCCTGGTCCGAAAGCGTCCTTGCCGAATCCGGACATTCCCAGCTTTATTGCCAGGGCAATCATGGTTGCCTCAATGCTAATCGGCATTTCCTCCCCCTCGATAGTGACAATCTCAGGGATCGGTGATGCGGCGGGTTGTCTGAATTTGCTGATCTGTGAGAGGACAACGGGGCTGGTGCCAAGCGGGTTTGACCACCGCTCCAGATACGACAGGTCCGGAAAGATGTAGTCGGCGTACATGCTCGTCTCGCCGATAACTACGTCCGTGGCAATGAAGAGCGGAATCTTCTCAGTATCCTGGATCATTTTGATCTGGAGGTGCCCGGCGGGCGTTGCCAGCACCGGTGTGCCGTAATGAAGCCAGAGTATCTTGATTGGATACGGGTAGCCTGCGGTTGCGGCGGGAATGATCTCTTGATACACATCATCGGTAAAGGGAAACCAGGGCCGCTTCGCCGGGTAGCCGTCACGCTTGAAGATCGTGCTGGTCTCGTAAGGACCTGAGCTTTCACGCGTAAGCTTTATGCCAAATGGCGTAAGCGCGTTCGGATGAAGCTTCGCCACAGGGAACGGTTGGTCCGGCTTACTGCCGGTGCCGTCCCAGGCCCCGCCACCTTTCATGAATCCACCAACATGGTCCACATTGCCGATAAGGAAGTTTAGGATGATGATTGCCTGGGCTGTATAGAAGCCACAAGTCGTTTTGATGGGACCTCGGTAGAAGTCTATGGCCGCCTTCTTTCCGTGACTGGTAAACTCCTTGGCCAACTCTTCAATCTGACCGGCTTCCAATCCGGCAATATCTGCGTATTCAGCGAGACTTTTAGCGGCTGCGGCCTCCTTGAGCAATCTAAAGCTTGAGGAGACATCGATTCCTCTAATAGTTGTCGCCACATCCAGATCGCCTACTACCGGGGCCTTGGTGTCTGACGGGTCTACGGCTACCGGTGTGCCCTCAACCAGTGCTACGAACTGGTTCGCTGTTCCCACGCCCGCATCGGCGGCGCGGAGGAACTTGCCTGTTTTAGTGTTCACTAGCCAAGTGGCGTTGGTCCAGCTTTTCTCGCCTGCAGCATTGGCTGCGGCCTTGTTCGCACTTCGCAGGAACTTTTCATCGTAGCGCTTGTTTCCTATGATCCATTTGGTCATAGCCAGAGCCAGTGCAAAGTTGCCGTTGGGATGTACGGGAATCCACCACCCTTTTGCCGCACTCTTTGACAGCCGCGGGTCGATAACTGCTATCTTCAGTTTGCCGTCTACAATGGCTTGCGAAACACGTGGGCTCATCGGAGTAGGCCCAAAATTGGCCTCGTTGAAGCCTGTGCCCCAGAAGATAACGAACTCAGCCTGAGTATAATCGGGCTTCATATGGTTGGGGCCCTTCGCCCAGGAAAACTTGCCGTCCTTTTCCTGCCATTGAGCCAGGGAATACATGAAGGCCACATGATGAGCCTGCTCACAAATTGTAGTGTGTCCGAACCAGTTGACCGATCCCAAAGTGCCGAAAGTGAAACGTTTAGTGATCACTTCACGATCCGGTGCGATGCGCCCGCCCTGCAGGACGAACTGGTTGTTCTTTGGTCCGAAATCGGGATAATCCGGGTCGATCAATACATCCCGGTGTGCAGAGTTTTTTTCTTTGAAAGTCTCCACCGTCATCTCACCTTTACGGATGGCCTCTACATCCGTGGCGAGATCTTTAGCCAGCTTGGCGTCGCGAAGCCTTATGACGCTCTTAAACCCGGGCACCACGCGGTTTTCACCAATGCCTGCGAACAGTTGGCCGCCTTCCGTGATCTCATGTGTGGCCTGCTCAAAGGAAATGGCCTGCCACTTGTTCGAACCGCGAGGCCCGGCGCGTTTGAGAACTTTGCGCAGGCGATAAGGGTCGTAGAGTGTCTGCACACCTGCCTGGCCCTTTGGGCAAATCGCCCCATCGACAGCCACGGCTTCCTCTGGCGGTGTTTCGTATGGCAAATGTGGAAACAACGCCATAGGGCTATATGGGTTTCCGTCTATTTTGACGACCAATCCATCCTGGTGCTTCACCTTGAGCGTACACTGCGTGTTGCACTGCAGGCAGGTTGTGTGAATAACGTTCTCTGCGTCAGCCAGTGGATAAGGACCTGGGGTGGTCCCATCCGATGCCTGTTGTTCATAGCGCTGGCAGCCCAGCACACCAAGTGTCACTCCGCCGGCCAAGGCGGTACAGGCATTAAAGAAAAATCGTCGGCTTACCTTTTGCGGCTCATGTTTCTGATTCATAGGCCCACCTCACTGGATTGCGAAGAACTAGGAAAAACACGCGGGAACAGTCGTGTCCCTACGAACCAGAGGGCAACGCCAAATGCAATGACGCCAAGGAGCAATTGCCACTCAAACCAGGACGGCATATAGGCGAAGGCGAGCCGGTTGCCGATTGGATCGCTGTACGCCTGCTCCAGGCCGCGGAGTTCCGGTGTGATCAGACCGGGAATCACCAGATTCAACCGCACAGCAAAGAATGTGACCGCCACCAGGGCCGCGCTCAGTCCGATGATCCCGGGGCTGCGCGTTCTAGCCAACAGCAGAACCGGCACGAGGACACCCGCCAGCAGGTGCACCAGCCAGAACACGTACCAGTAAGGGCCAAACAGGACGTACCTTATGAGATCGTAGGTTGAGCCAATCTGGTACCACGACGGGATCGAAAACTCCGCCCACTCAAGGATAAATTCGATGAGTACCAGCACCAGCACGATACGACCCAGCAGAGTCATCAGATCTTTCCATGCGGCGTCGCGTGAAGGCCACAGCCATGATACGACTGCTGTCAGAAAGGCCATTCCTGACGTCAGGGCTCCGACCAGAAAAAAGATAGGAAATAACGAGGAATGCCAATACTCGCGTGCTGCAACTGTCGCAAACAGAGCGCCGACACCACCGGCAAACCCGATTACCAGAGGGATGCCAATAAGTCCCAACACGCGAAGCGTGGCCAGATCGCTGGTTACCGCCGCTGGATTCCTGCCTGGCTGCACGCTTTTCATGCTAAACCACAGCATAGAAAACAGGAGGATCAGATAAGCCGTATAAAGCCAGACCATCCATGCCATCATCGAATGAAACTGAGGGCGCAGGAAGACCAGGTAGGCTCTTTCCAGATGGCCCAGGTCGAAGCCGATCATCAGCAAGCCCATGGGGAGCGTGACCGCAGCAATGAGAAGGGACAGGCGGCAAATCGGGCCGAGCACACGAATCCTGAAAACATATGCGGCGGCTGCAATGAGGAACGTTCCTGCTGACAAACCGCTAAAGTAAATATAGGCGGCAACCCAAAGACCCCATGGAACATAGCTGGAAAAGTCTGCCGCCTTATCGCCATGGACGAGACGCTCATAGAAACCGAGCCCGCCTATAATTGCTCCAAGAACCCACAAAATCCATAGCAGCCGCTTCCGGCCGGCATGATGAGGAGTTCCAAGTGAAGAGACAGCCATTGTGATCTCCTTGACTCTAAATGAGGTAGATGACCTTAGGTGCGGTACCGAGTTCCGCTTTCAAGCTCACGGCGTTGTTTCGTATGACTTGTTGGGATACGAGAGTCCCCGGGTCATTGAGATCGCCGAAAAGGGTCGCCCTCCCGATGCATGTCGTTACGCACATGGGCAATTGACGATGCTCGAGCCTGTGGACACAGAAGGTGCACTTTCGTGCGTTACCGACCGGACTTTTGGGGATGACGCCCTCGCCGCGGTGCCAGTTAGTGCCATACTCAAAAGAGGGTTCTTGCTCGTATTTTCTACCCGTCTCCAGTGCCAAGCCGCCATCCCGTCCTGAAGCTGCATTACTGGCCCAGTTCTGCCCGAAATCGAACGTGCGTGCCTGGTACGGGCATGCGGTGATGCAGTAACGGCATCCGATACAGACGTTATAGTCAATCACAACCACGCCATCCGCGCGCTTCCAGGTTGCTTTGACAGGGCATACCGGAACGCATGGAGGATTTTCGCATTGCATACACGGGCGCGGTAGAAACTTGCGGCCGACATTTGGATATTTGCCGACCTCGAGGTCGATCACGGGACGGTAGACGACCCCCGGGGGGAGCTTGTTTTCCATGACGCAGCCAACGGTACAGGAATGGCACCCGACGCATTTGCGCGTGTCGATGACCATCCCCCATCGCCGCTGCTCGATGGGTTTGTTCATAGCTCGGACCAATTCGCGTTGCATGCGAATGAGCACGTCTTCGCCGGGCTCAATTTTTACGCGATCCAGCACGGGCAGGCTCGCGATGCGGTCAGCCGTCGGGTTGGCAAGGGCTTCTACATCCAGAAGTTTGCCCGCGCCAAGGGCGCCGCCTAACAGGCCGCCAACCTTCAGAAGTGAACGTCTGTCCATACTCCTCCTTTGCTGTTTGACCGCGAATTCTCCATTAATATTCCCTTTAACAAATAAACCAGCTCGTTCAGATCTACGGGCTTTGTGAGGCAGGCCGTAAGACAGGTAGCCATGGATTCCCTGAGTTCGGGGTGAAAAGTCCGACTGGATACGGCAATCATATAAAGACCCGGCATAGTCTTGCTGTATTCTTGCAACAACTGGTTGGTTACCGGTAAACTATTCAGGTCGAAAATGACCACGGCAAAATTTCTTTCTCCCTGTTCGAAATCCACAAGGGATGCGAAACCTGCTACTTCGAAAAGATACTCGCGCAGCTCCGCACATAGGTCCTCGCGTTCTTCATTGTTCCCCTGCACGACGGCTATGCGCTTTGCCATTTCTTTTTCTCCAGGAAGTTAATTCCCCTCTTAGATCGCAAGCACCATGCCACTGGGCGCAGATATCGCGCTGTAGTAACAAGAAGCCCAATTTGGGCAGGATCAAGGGAGCAGCCGTGTACGGATGGAGGACAGGACAAATGGATAAATACGGATTTTACGTGTAATAATGGCAGGTTATACGGTGTACGATTTCCGGTCACTGTAGGAAGGATTAAATCATTTTGAGCAGGAGGGCGCCTCTAATGTGTCGTCTGAGGAACGATCCTGTGTCTTTTCAGTTTTTCGTACAAAGTGCTTCGGCTTATGCCCAATCGATCGGCTGCCTTTTTCTTGTTCCAGCCGCACCCCTCCATCGTCTCCCTCAGGAGATTCTTCTCATTTTCATCGATTGTCGGAGATCTCTCGACCCGGTCATTCGATGCCGCCGTCCTAAAGACTTCAGGGAGGCTGGACGCCTCGATCCTCGCGCTCTTGGAGAGCACTACCGCATGTTCGACAGTATTTTCGAGTTCCCGGACGTTTCCTGGCCATGGGTAACCAAGCAAAAGTCGCATGGCATCCGGGCTGAATGTTTCAATTGCTTTGCCGTGGGCAACTGAGAATCGCTTCATAAAATGCAGCGCCAGCAATGGCACATCGTTTCTTCGCTTTGAAAGCTGCGGCAGGTCGATTGGAATGACACTTAGCCGGTAAAAGAGGTCTTCTCGGAAACGGCCGCTCTTTACCTCGTCGAGCAGGTTCTTGTTCGTGGCGGCGATAATTCGCACGTCCACTGTAACGGTCTTCTCTCCTCCAATTCGCTCGAACCTCTGCGTTTGCAGCACCCGAAGAAGCTTGATTTGCGCAGAAAGCGGAATATCGCCGATTTCGTCGAGAAACACCGTTCCGCCATGTGCTTGTTCGAATCGCCCCGGCTTTTGCCGAATCGCGCCGGTAAAAGCACCCTTTTCGTGGCCGAAAAGCTCTGATTCCAAGATAGTGGCCGGGTAAGCGGAGCAGTCTATGACCACGAAGGGCTTGTCTTTTCGCAGGCTTTGCAGATGGATTGCCCTGGCCACAAGTTCCTTGCCCGTGCCGCTCTCGCCCTGAATGAGCACGGTGGCGTCAGTTGGGGCAATATCCTCGATAAGCCTGAAGATCATCTGCATCTTGGGGTCTTTGGATACAATGCCGCAAAATTCGCATGAACTCTCAAGACGGCTCTGAAGCGCGCGTACTTCCTCCTCATGATGAATAGCCCGTTTTATCACCCCGCCCGCATGGCTAAGCATCGAACCGACGACTTCGAATTCTTCAGTTTCGCATCTCAACTTGGCATTGCTGCCTATGACCAGAACACCAAGCGCACGTCCCTCATGGAAAATCGGGACTATACATTGATGAATTGATCTTACCAGGGTTTGATCCACGAGCTTGATAATCCCAAGGTCCTTACCGCATGTCGGCTTCGGATTACCGCTGAAGCTCTCAACCATTATGGAGAAATTCTCGATAATGGCGGGGTCCCTGGTGTCTGTGGCAACTGATTCCCGCAGGATATAGAGAGAATTTCGGGAATCATCCCGGATCAGGAAGACCATCTTGGAATCGCCTACAATCGCCCGGCATTGCCGAATAAGGAAACTTCCAATTTCACGCAGACTCTGCAGTGACCCTACTTCCTGTACAACACCGCAAAAAGTTCGCGTCTGCTGGTGGGCACGCTCAAGCTCCACCGATTTATCTTCCAGTTGTCGAGTGTAGCTGTGCAGCCGGGAAACCATATTATTGAAAGAGGCAGTGAGATTCGCCACCTCGTCCTGCCCATGGATGGGAACCCGGATACCAAGTTCACCTTTATCAACCTTGTCGGCGGCTCGAGCAAGATCACTGAGAGGTCCTGCAATGCGCCTGATAAAAAACAGGCTCGCGGTCAACGCGAGCAGAAGGATTGCCAAGGTAAACAGGCTCATCTGCAGCCATAGTTTAGTGATTTGCGCATGATAAGGCTTCTCTGAAAAACCCAGGCGAAGTGTGCCGGCCTTTCCTTCAAAGATCGGCATGGCCATATCCAGAAAGTGATCTCCACTTGTGGACGCGATTTCCCGGGGATGAGGTCCAGCCGATGGCGGGGCTTCATTGGCAGTCAATAAATCTGAAGGCATGCCGCTACTGAAAGTATGTGCCAGGACTTGTCCATCTTTCACTATGAACAGGTAGGAAAGAGACGGGTTACCCTGCAGCAGGTGATCCAGGAGTTTCTGCAGGGAGACAAGATCGTTTATGAGGACCAGGTCGGCAGCTTGAAGTGCTACTGCATGAGTCAAATATTCGGCTTGTGCGGACATCGATTCAGAAAGACTGCGGTTGTACCTGTCCGACACGAGCAGTGAAATGAGCAGACCACTGCAGATAACCAGGGCGGAGACTCCCACCAGCAACTTGCTCCTGAGACTTCGCGGCCGCATAATTCTCATTTAGTCGCCTCAATTTCTCGCTCTACCTCTCGAATCGCATCGTACCACTTTTCCTGGGGAGCAACAAAGCGGTCGATCATCAACTCGTGGAGAATCTTGCTCCCCTCCGGGTCTTCGTGCATGGCGAGGAGTATCTCACGGACGCGAGTTTTCATTTCAGATGGGAAAAACTTTGAAGCCACCACAGGAGGTATGCCGAAGGACTCAGATCTTTTGATAATTCGCGTTCCTGCGGTCAATGAGGGATTTTTCAGGTTGTAGTACTCCCAAATAAGACTATCGACAGCAGCACCGTCCACCAGACCCCGGGATACGGCCAGAATGGAGTTGTCATGACTATATGTGTAAACAGTCTTTCCGAAAAAGGTATCAGGATGTTCGTGGATGTCGGATAACCAAAAGGTAGGAACCAGCTTTCCGGAATGGGAGTCAGGATCTGTGAAGGCGAATACTCGTTTTCTGAGGTCGGATATGCTCTGAAATGGACTATCGCTATTGACGATGAGGTATGATTGATAAAAATGGCTTCCGTTCACCTCTGGGGTAGCCAGCAACTCGAAGCCGTATTTCTCCCTGCCGCTGACATATGGCCCGGAGCAGATAAACGCGACATCGATCTCACCCTTCCCGATCAGTTCGTTCACCTCGGAGTAAGTCTTGCGCTGGACTAGCTCTACGTTCCTGCCCAGCCCACTTGCAATATAATCCAAGATCTGACGATAATAGACGAATGTCTCTTTGGGAGAGATCATGGCTCCCACAGCTACCCTGAGAGAAGGGCGATCCAGATTGGGTCCATCCGGGCGAGATACCTGGACGGTTTTCGAAAAATCAACAACCTTGGAGTCCTCGTTGCCGCTACACGCCGTCAAAAGCAGCAGAACAAGCAGTATAATTGTGTCCGTGAAACAATGGCGAGCAAATATGAAAAATGAGTTTCTCGAGCTCATGACCGCTTTCGTCCCAAATTGCGTCTACCTCGCTGGTGTGAACTGTCAAATCAGCGAGTTCCTTATAACCTGTGGCACGGTTTTGAACAACTCTGCACAATCATGGACTCTTCTTTTAGGATTATCCTAATTATATGTCTAGCTGAGTGAATCGGGCTGCCAGCAGTCCAGATCGTTGGAGATGAAGGCAACTTGCCAACATCGTAACTTTTCGATTTCTAAAGATAAGATTTGCGTTTAGAAATCGACCTGAGCGCTTCAGCCCGGGAAATCGCTGTTTTTCATGTTAACAAAAATGGCGAGAGAATTTCGGTTGTGATGAAAGAGACCGAATGCTCGAAGGGCAGAGGTGGAAAAGTCAAAGTTGTGACAAAATATATCAGCAACTAAGTCCCACGATATTTCAGCGCCTGACTGAACTTCCCCATACGCTTGATCGGCTCACGGAAACCACGGCCAACTCGCCAACCCGGGCGGGTACGGACTCAAGAACTCCTCTAATATCCAAGCATATGCAATTACAACAGATTTTCGATTTGAATTTGTAAATTATGCATCGATGGTGTTATTTTGAAAGATTAGATGTAAACAATAGGTTAGCTTTGGAGCATTACGTTTGGATTAAAAAATGCGTCCTCAAAATATGATGATAAATAGTAGGTTAGGTCTGGAGCAGGGAAGAGAGGTCTTCGCCGTTCCGGGGGTAGCTCAAAGCATGCGGAGCAAGAGTACGCACCGGCTTCTCAGGCAGCCCGGTCCCGTTACCGCAGGGCAGTCCGGGAGAAATAATTCTCTTGAGAATTGTGGGCAAGGTGCCGAAACATATTGATGAAATAGCTCAAGAGGCAACAATCACAGCGCAGTGCGCCGCCGCGATGCTGCTCGAACTGGAACTCAGGGGACTTGTATATCAGTTGCCTGGAAAGTATTTTATTTCTTGAGCTGTTATAATGGAGCAAAGAGGTAATCTTTAGATGTCAAAATCACTACTGATCGTTGAATCTCCCACCAAAGCGAAGACCCTTGAACGCTATCTGGGCAAGGACTTTATCGTCAAGGCCAGCGTCGGGCATGTCAAGGATCTTCCCGGCAATCGACTCGGAATCAACATCGAGGACGAATTCAAGCCGGAATACCAGGTCATGCGTGGGAAGAAAAAAATAATGGAAGAACTCAAAAAAGCGGCGTCCAGGGTTGATGCCATCTATCTGGGGCCTGACCCGGACAGGGAAGGAGAGGCAATCGCCTGGCATATAGCCCAGGAGATCGGCGCCACGGGGAAACCGGTTCGAAGAGTACTTTTCTACGAGCTTACACGAAAGGCTATTGCGGAAGCCCTTGCGAATCCGGACGAACTCAACCCCAGGCTCTATGAAGCACAGCAGGCAAGGCGAACCCTTGACCGGCTCGTGGGATACATGATCTCGCCTCTTTTGTGGGAGAAAGTGAGGGCAGGACTCAGTGCGGGCAGGGTGCAATCGGTGGCCCTCAGGCTGATTTGCGAGCGCGAAGAAGAAATCCACCGTTTCGAAATACAGGAATACTGGACAATCAACGCCAGGCTCAGTCCGCTCCCCGACTCTTCTTCCGGGCTGATGCCTTTTTCAGCCCAACTGGTCCGGTGCAAAAAGAAAAAGTGCGTTATTGGCACGCAGGATGAAGCCGGCCACCACGTGCAGGCGCTCAAATCAGCCCTCTACCGCGTGAGCGGAGTCGAAAAAAAGCAGCGCCAAAAAAATGCATTCCCTCCTTTTATTACCAGCACGCTCCAACAGGACGCTGCCCGCAGATTCCACTATTCGGCCAGACAGACGATGAGCATAGCGCAGAGGCTCTATGAAGGAATCGAGGTTGGGCAGGAGGGCGCTGTGGGTCTCATCACCTATATGCGTACCGATTCAACCAGGCTTTCTCAGGATGCGGTGCAGGCGGCAAGAGAGTTTATCGGGAAAAAGTGGGGAGACAAATATCTGCCGGCAAAACCTGTCTTTTACAAATCCAGGAAAGACGCCCAGGGAGCGCACGAAGCAATCCGCCCGACGGATGTCGGCCTCACTCCGGAAACCGTATCAAAATACCTGAGCAAAGAGCAGTTGAACCTCTATACCCTGATCTGGAAAAGGTTCGTAGCCTGCCAGATGGCCCCGGCCCTGATAAATCAGACCACGATAGACATCCAGGCGGGCGACTACACCTTGAGAGCGATCGGGTCTGTGATCGTTTTCCCCGGATTTCTGACCCTCTACGAAGAGGCAAAAGATGAGCCGGAAAAAGGCGAAACTGAAGAAAGGCTGCCGGACCTCTCAGAAGGCCAGCCCCTCGATCTGCTCGAACTCGAACCGAAGCAGCATTTTACGCAGCCTCCGCCGAGGTACTCGGAGGCCACCCTGATAAAGACCCTGGAAGAGCTTGGAATCGGAAGGCCCAGCACTTACGCCACGATCATATCCACTGTTGTGGACAGGGAATATGTTTTACGCCAGAAGCAGCGTCTGCTTCCAACTGAACTCGGAATGATAATCAACCGGCTTGTCTCGACGAATTTTCCAAACATAGTCGACGTGAAGTTTACAGCCGGTATGGAAAAGGACCTCGACGAAATTGAACATGGCGGGCGCCGGTATCAAAATCTTCTGAGCGATTTCTACGGCCCTTTTTCAAAGACTCTGGACTCCGCCCGCAAAGAGATGACAAATCTCAAGAGCTCCGGGCTGCCCACGGAACTGAAGTGTCCGCGCTGCACCATGCCCCTTATCATCCGCTTGAGCCGCAACGGTCCTTTCCTGGCATGCAGCGGATACCCGAAATGTTCGTTCACTTCGGATTATGAAAGGGATGAAAAAGGGCATATTCATTCCGTTGAGCACCAACAGCCGGCCCTTACCGGCGAGATCTGCGAAAAGTGCGGCAAACCCATGGCGCTCAAGCATGGCCGCTACGGCGCTTTCCTCGCCTGCACCGGATATCCGGGGTGCCGGAACACGCGGCCTGTTTCCACAGGCATCGCCTGTCCGCGCGAAGGGTGCGGCGGGCAACTGGTAGAAAGGATGAGCCGGCGGGGGCGCTTTTACGGGTGCGATAAGTATCCGGCTTGCAAAATGATCTTCCAGGGCGAGCCGGTTCAGGAAAGCTGCCCGTTGTGTAATGCGCCTGTTCTTTTTCGCAGGCAGGGAAAGACGGGAACGGGGACTGTTTATTGCGTAAATCCCTCGTGTAAGTTCAAGAAGAAACAAGAACCCGAACAGGAAGCGAAGACAGTGAACAGTGAGCAGTGAGCAGTGAGCAGAAAAACTTGGTAGCGTCGCCTTCCACGGCGGCGTAAGAATGAGCAGTGAACAGTGAGTGATCAGAGATGACCCTGGTTGAAGCAGTCCCGATAATCGGCCCCCAGGTTATTGCCCTCGTGCTGGGTTGCGTCCTGGGCAGCTTTTACAATGTTGTCATTTACCGGTTGCCGGCAGGCCAGTCGATCGTGTACCCGGGTTCGAAATGCCCCGCCTGCGGAAACGCAATTGCGGCCTTTGATAACATCCCGATGATGAGCTATCTTTTGTTGGGCGGGAAGTGCCGCCACTGCAAGGCCTCCATTTCCATTAGATACCCTATTGTGGAGGGTATAAGCGGTCTTTTGGCGCTCCTGCTGTTCCGCCGCTATGGGCTTCACCCTCAACTGGTAATCGAGTTCATCTTCTGTTCGCTTCTGCTGATAATTGCCATGATCGACATCGACACCTTCATCATTCCGGATATTCTGTCACTGCCAGGGATCGCGCTGGGCCTGCTGTTTTCCTTCTTCACGCCCCGGCTGTCCTGGTGGGATTCGCTTCTCGGGATAATCCTGGGTGGTGGGATTCTATACGCGATTGCGACAGGATACTCTCTTTTGAGACGCAAGGAGGGAATGGGCGGAGGCGATATAAAGCTGCTCGGGATGATAGGGGCCTTCATCGGATGGCCGGGGGTCGCATTTACTATCCTCGTATCTTCGGTTTCGGGCATGCTTATTGCTCTGCCTTTAATGTGGCGGTCTGGAAAAGGCCTTGGCTCGGCTATACCGTACGGCCCCTTTCTCGCTCTGGGCGCCGTCGCATACATCTTTTGGGGCCAGCTTTTTTTCCACTGGTACTTTTCCTGTCTGCTCGGGATGTAGGAAAAATGACGCGCAAGTGCTTCCTGTTGCCCGAAGGCGCGCCGGACAATGCAGATTTCAATCTCCCGGCTGACCTCTCGCGACAGTTGGAGAGCGTTCTACGGGCGCGAGTGGGAGGATCCATAGAGTTGCTTGACGGTCAGGGGTCTGTCTGGGAGTGCCGGATCACTGCAATACGCAGGGGGACTGTCAGCGTTCGATTGATCGGAAAGCTGGACCACTCGGGATGCGAATCGCCGCTGGGGATCACTCTCGGCCTCGCAATAGCCCGCTCGGATACGATGGACCTGCTCATAAGGCAGGCAACCGAACTGGGCGTTTTTCGCCTGGCTGTTTTCCGGGCGATGAGAAGCCAGTATGCTCTTTCAGGGGAACAGGTCGAAAAGAAAAAGCAACGCTGGTCCAGGATAGCGGGCGAGGCGATTTGCCTAAGCCGGCGGGCAAGATCTCCCGAAATTGATATTTTCGAGGATCTGGACAGTTTTCTCACCTCATTTGAGGTTGAAGATTGGGCCGCGCAGAACAGTCTGAAATTATTTGCGCTGGAGCGCACGGCCCGCGATGGGATAAAGGATTTGAGGCGTGGCTCGGGGACGGATATTCAGCGGATTTTGGCCGTTCTTGGCCCCGAAGGCGGGTGGGACAGCGTGGAAACTGCAGCGCTGATTGGCGCCGGGTTCAGACCGGTAAGCCTTGGGCCGAGGACATTGCGCCTGGAGACGGCTGCTGTAGCCCTTGTTTGCTCTATCCAGCTTTTGTGGGGCGATATGGGGGCAGGTGCACGGCAGGAGTCGAGGGCTGCAGAATTGGATTTGGATTAAATGAGGCAAGGGAGTACTTACAATGAGGTGTACTAAGTGCGGCTATGTCAGTTTCGATTACCTTTCCGAATGCAAAAAATGTCGAACAAGTCTGGCGGACGCGAGAGAGGGTCTCGGATTTTTTGCCGCTAAACCGGCGGTCCCGTCCCTGCTGGAATCTCTTCTCAGCGACTATGAACATCCCATAAAGCAGGAGAGCGCCCCTGTGGAGAGCGAAATATCCACAGCGTTCGATGGGTTCGGCGGCGGATTGTGGCAGACAAATCCCGGAAGCGGCGCGGCGCAGGCAACTACGGCCATTGCGAAACCCGACGAGTCGGAGGAGGAGGAGGAAGAGGACTTCAGCCTGCTCGACCTCTCCGATCAGGAACTCGAATTGCTAATCGATAAGGGACCCTTAGAAAGCCCAGAACAGGAGATCGTGATCGGAAGCAGTTCCAACGATGCAGTTTTGAGCACTATGGAATTTTTTGCGCAGGCCGAACAGAAGCCTCCGGCATTCGAAACAAGCCCGGTAGAAACACCTTTAAAGACAGAAACCGCGCACGGACCCGACAGCGCTGCGCAAACCGCCTCCACCGGCGAGTTGATTCCGAAATTCATAGGCGACCTGCCGGGACTAAAGCGGGAAGTGACCGAAAGTGACCCCGAACAATTCGTGGCGCCGCCCGAGCAAGCAGGGCCGGTACCGGAGCCGGACGGATCAACAGACGATTTTGTAATCGAGCTTTCGGAAAACGACCTTGATTCCCTTATGAAGGAAATGAACGGCACCACAAAGGGCAAAGCCGAACAAGATTAGCGCTCGTTTGGGCCGGAGGAGCGGTGGGACCCGCCGGCCGGATTTGCCGCTCAAACCTTCTGCGGCGGCGCCCGGGCCCGAAACAATTCGGCGCAATTCCGCCACTTTTGGAACAGGACTCCCTAACCGAACTAGAAACTTAGCCGGGAGTTTTGAGTTGGGGAGAGACGCGCAGGGCTGGGACATTCCCAGTCGAACCAAGAACTAAAAACTCTTTCACTGTATGGCTCTTTCCTCCACCAGCCATAGCTCCTCTATTCCGCACCCCGCGTGTCCATTCACCTAAAAATCGTTGACACTCCTCGACAATTCCGCTAACATCCTAAGGGTTGTGGCGAGGTAGCTCAGTCGGTAGAGCAGTGGACTGAAAATCCTCGTGTCCTCAGTTCGATTCTGAGCCTCGCCATCAATAAAATCAGGCACTTAGCGAGAAATCGCTGAGTGCCTTTTTTATCTTTTGAACTCCGTTGACAGAGGCTGGAATCAGTATATACTATAGTCTATACTACTCTTTCGTGGAGCTTGCTATGCCCGAAACACGAATTGCAAAGCTATTTAAAAATGGAAGTAGTCAGGCTGTGCGACTCCCTGCCGAATTCCGCTTCGAGGGAGATGAAGTTTATGCGACCCGCGATGAACTGACCGGCGATGTTGTTTTGTCCAAACACCCCGGCTCCAAAACCTGGGAAGACTTTTTTGAATTCATGAAGTCCATTGATGTGCCGCTGGATTTCATGTCTGAACGGCCGATGAATGTTGCCCCGAAGGAGCGGAGGCTATTTGATGAAGAGGGGTAGTTGAGAATATGCTGCACATGCTGGATACGGACATGGCAAGCTACATAATCAAGGGTCGCTCTCCCAATGTCCGAGAAAAACTCGCTGCCGTGTTGCCGTCAATTATATGCGTATCGGTCATGACACGCGCCGAACTGATTTACGGCCTGAAAAAATTTCCTCCCGAGCATCGACTGCACTTAGCGGTGCGTCGGTTCTTTAAAATCATTCGAGTGCTACCCTGGGAAGCCGATGCCGCCGATTTCTACGCCGATATCAGGCATAGGCTTGTCACAACCGGACAGCCAATCGGCGAAATGGATATGATGATTGCCGCTCATTCTCTGGCCATTGGAGCTGCGTTGGTGACAAACAACGTAAGGCGCTATGAACGAATTCCCGGCTTGGTTCTGATCAATTGGAATTGAGGTGTTTGGTCCCTCGTTGTCCACCTTTCTGCTTCGGCAATGTTGTGTAAATAAATCTCCGCCGTTTTCCTGTTTTCGAGGTCGAATATTCTATGGATAGATCCCGGAAACATGCTGAAAACCGATGTGGAAATCGGCAGTGGGATACCTGCAACCCTTTCGCTGATTAGGTCTGTTAACATGGCAACGTCCACGAAGCTTGGATCCTGGTTCCTTCTCCAATTTTCGATTCAATTACGAAGATTCCGCCTGAAAGTTCCGTGCGTTCTCGCATACTCATAAGACCGAACCCTTTTTCAGACGTTCTATTTGCATGGATCGCTCTTAAGTCGAACCCTATCCCATAGTCCTCTATACTCAGTTGTATCGTGTTTTGTAATTTAGTGATCGATACATCCACCCACTCCGCCCCGCTATATTTAGCAATATTGTGGAAGGCTTCTTGAACGATTCTAAAAATTGTTATCTTAAGCGTTTCCGGGATCTCATCCCCGTTGATTTCAATCTGCAGGTCGACATGGATATTTGAGTGAATAGTCTTGAATTGCTCGCAAAACCAGTTCAGAGTGGCGATGATTCCCATATCGTCCAAAATGGACGGGCGTAGATCCATGACTATTCTTCTCACATCATCGATAGCCAGCTTTATTACCCGGATGGAATAATCTATCGGTTCAAGCTTGACCGCTCCAGTTTGAATCTGATCGATGACATTTTCCATGCTGAATTTCGCGGCGCTCAGCGATGCGCCTATGCTGTCGTGGAGTTCTCTGGCGATCCTTTTCCTGTCTTCCTCCTGTGTTGACAACAGTCGCGAAGCGAGTAGCCTGAGCCGTTCTTCAGAATCCCGCAGTGAATCTTCCATTCGCCGGCGCTCGGACATTTCTTCCTGCATCCGTACGTTAGCGGCTGTCCGCTCCTCCGCCATCCGAGAAAAATGTTCTTTAAGTTCGACCGATTTCCTGTTTGTGATATTGATGCGCCTTGCAATGATTAATGTCATACCTAAGTAAAGGAGCGTCAGGACGCTCATCGCATTGTAAACGGCCCCGCCAATGGTGAGAAAACGAATGAATAATGGAACCAATGCCGGTAGCGAAAACGCTATAAAGGCCGGAAGAACTGGAGAAAACGTTTCCGCCGCACCAGCCACCATCCCGCACAGGACAAAGACAATCAGGATTTGATGTGTTGGTGAATCTACGGGAAAAAGAAAGATTGCAACGAAACCCCAGGCGATTCCGGATAAACCGAGACCGGCCACAAATTTTTTGGCCACCTGCGCAGCTTGATCGGGCTGGAGCGAAGCTTCCCGATACTTGTACAGGAACAGGTAGCGCTGAACTGCAAGACAAAAAGTAATTGAAAACCAGATGATTAATGACGTGTGCGAAATGGATTGCCATAGGACCAGTACGAGAATGAACGCGTTCAGAAGAGTCGCAAAAACAGCAATAGGCGCCAACTTCAGGGCCTGCCTGACCAACTCCACCCGAGTGCGTTCCTGTTGCCGGGTACCTTCCATGTGCCCCGTCCGCATACGGACAATCTCATCAAGTGGTGCGTTCCACAAATCGCTCGCCGGTTAACCGGCCGTGATACGGTATTGAAGCATGCACATATACTATAGGCTTTCCGCTACAATAGTGAAGGCATATCACTACAATCGGATGCAGCCCACTCAGCGGTGGTGTGCTTAACGTCCACTAATGCTGCAAAGGTCCTTCCCCAAAAGAAACCCTGCAGATTCTTGAAAATGCCGAGGGAATGTCCAGGGTCGTTCTTGATGCCTTGCAAATAACTTGCCAGTCGGACTGATATACTATTGTGGTGAGTGCAAGGGTCAGAATCCAGCCGTCACACCTGCTGCCAATGCCGCCTGAGTGGATCGGTTCAAGAACGGAAGCTGCTTTAGTAGCTCGATTCCGTTCCTGATGGACTGCCTGTTGTGCAGCCCGGTCCCGTGTCCAGGCCCGGCTTGTCATTGTCCCTGCCTGTATCCGTACCTGGTGCGTAATAGGGCTGTACGCCGCATGGCCCCGTTCCGAATGAACCTCGAGATCCTGTGCCAAATGAACCAGAGGACTGTGTACCTGACGAGCCTGCCCCGTAGCCGCCTGCTCCTCCCGCACCTGCCGCCTGCACGTACGCATTCGAGACCGCAAAAGTAGCCAGAAACAGAAGAATGGCCAGTAGAATTCTTAGTCTCTTCATGTCATTTCTCCTTTTGATTCGAGCCTCATCTCCGGGAAGCTTCTTCAATCATAAAATAAGGCCGCAAACTGCGGAGCACAAATCCTCTAAAAACAGTACTTTGAACAAAGGGCCCATATTCGCGGCATCGTTAATCCAAATGCATCAACCTGACCACCAACCAATCTCGATGGTATTTTGTGTTCGTCCGATAAATGCCTCCGCCTTACAGTACGAGGAAACGATCTGTACGAGAAAACGATCTTGCGCTGTTTGTCTTTTGATGATTGAATACCTTCATTTCCTCAGTTCGATTCTGATCCAGCGACTCGAATAAGATTTGGGGAGGCCGGTATCCGTTGTAACCGCCTTGTTCTTATGGCTCGGAATGCACTGTTGGCAATAAATTTGAAATCAAAAGGATGGGTTACAATGCGCTTGAGAACCTGGCAAGTGGTTTTGAAGGTGTTTCTTTTCACCGTCTGCGTACTTATGATTAACGGATGCTCGATACAAATGCCGCGCGCGCCGGAATTCGGCTTTAATTGGGAATCCAGGGAAGGCAAGTCTCAGGAGCAGCTCTATGAAGACAAGACCGCATGCATGCGAGACGTAAGGCTCCTGCAATCTCCGGATGTCTCCGGTCCGGAGGGCGGCAGTTGGGGCATGAGCGAGATGCGGGCATTCGATGATTGCATGCGTTCCAAGGGATGGATAAAAAAATAAGCGCAGGATTTAAAGCACGGCACAACGCGTTCAAGTGGACCGGAATCCAATAACTCCGGCTAAAGTGTTTTTTAGGTTATTTTATAACTTGACATGCAACATTGATTCTGTAAGGTGACTCGGCTCCACTTGTCTATGATTCAACGGACATGATCTATCCGGGACAATGGGCGCCAAATCGAAGAACCCTAAAGAATTTAAGGCGATCAAAACATAAAAAAGCCGGTCACTTGTAAACTAATTGGGGGCCTCGTCCGTTATCTCAGTTAATTGCAGAATTAATGCAGATTTGGCCTGACGGAGAAAACAGGATTCGCACAACTTACATGTGGAGGGAGATTATGAAGAGAAATTTGTTTTTAACCCGCGCTCTCGTCGGGGTCCTCGTTGTGATGCTGGTCCCCTTCGGGGCCTTCGGACAGGATGCCGGTACGGCCGGGACAATCAGTCCGCAGGAGATGGACCAGATGCTTGCCCCGATTGCGCTGTATCCCGATTCGCTGCTCGCACAGGTCCTCATAGCGGCGACCTACCCGGATCAGGTTACGGAAGCGGACCGATGGATGAAGGCAAACCCGAACCTTAAGGGAGACGCGCTCAACGACGCTCTGGACAAGATGGACTGGGACCTGAGCGTGAAGGCGCTGGCGCCCTTTCCGCAGGTCCTCGACATGATGGCTAAGGAGGCGGCGTGGACGCAAAGGTTGGGTGAAGCTTTCCTGGCCCAGCAAGCCGATGTCATGGATTCCGTCCAGAAACTGCGGCAGAAGGCCGCGGCTGCCGGCAATCTCAAGTCGACCGAACAAATGAAGGTGGTTACCAAAGGCGAGTCCATCGAGATCGAACCGGCAAATCCCGAAGTCGTTTATGTGCCGCGCTACGATCCGGTAGTTGTCTATGGACCGTGGTGGTATCCTGCGTATCCTCCTTTGGTTTATACCCCCTGCTGTTGGCCCGGAGTTGCCGTGGGAATCGGAGTCTTTGGGTTCTGGGGAGCAGTAGCCGTAGGACCAGTCTGGGGTTGGGGCTGGGGATCCTGGGGTTGGGGCGGCCATAATGTGAATATAAATGTCAATCGGAATATCAATATCAACAGGAACGTCAATATCAGCAGGAACAGCATGCGAACAACCAGCCTGCATCAGGCAGCGGCAGCAGGCCGGATAGGTTCAGGCCGAGCCGCGGCCGCAGCAAGGGCTGGAGGAGCGGGCCGCGCTGGGGTTGGCGCAGGCGCAGGCCGTGCAGGGGTTGGCGCAGGCGCAGGCCGCGCTGGGGCCAGACCCTCTGCATCTTCCGTCCAGAAGGGACTTAGTGGCGGCGGAGCCAAAGGTGGTGCAGGCGGTGCAGCAGCGCGTACAGGCGGTGGATCACGTGCAGGCGGAGCTGGTGGTGCGGCAGCGCGTACCGGCGGTGGATCGCGCGCAGGCGGCGCAGGTGGTGGTGCGGCGGCGCGTAGCGGCGGCGGATCGCGTACCGGTGGTGCAGGTGCAGCAGCGCGTACCGGCGGGTCGCGTGCCGGCGGCGCAGGTGGTGGTGCAGCGCGTAGCGGCGGAGCTCCCCGTGGTGGCGGTGCTCCTCGTGGCGGTGGTGCCCCTCGTGGCGGCGGTGGCGGTGGTAAAGGCGGCGGTGGCAGCAAGAAGAAATAATGTTGTCTCCGAAATATCGCCGATAAGATTTTTACTGGCATAAGAGAATCAAAAGGGGTTACGGTCACAGGCCGTAACCCTTTTTTTATGTGTGGATTGGTCAACTATTCCGCCTGATGCAGATCAGCCGCATACCTTCTTTTCAATTATACATAGCAGCACAGCCCGTTCTACTCCGATAAAATTCAAAGGGTTACGGCCAGCCCACAGCCTTTTTTGCTAAAACAAAATCCCCCCGGCTCCCAGCATTCTTAAGAAAAGGGAAAGCATCGACACCGGCAACCCGGTCTTCCTCTGATCTTCGGCGGAGGATAACCATTATTTTAAGTGTAACCAATCTGTAACCCCTACCATCTTAATATTTCATACATAACTTGATCGAACGGAGTGGCCCCGAAAGACGAGCAGGAAATGGGCACAGAAGAGATGAAACCGGGATTCGTTTTGGATGGAAAAAACGGCAGGACTGAACCATATGTGCTCATGCCCTGCGAATAAGGCGGCACCGCATCGCTCTTACACAATTCAACAATTGAACACGAATTGTTTTTTCTTGACATGGAGAAACTATTACGTATGTTTTTAAATTGTAACATTTTTACAGTCTATAAGAATACATCACGGGACGCAACCTGCCGGCGCCTGCGTGAGGCGCTTCACACAAACGGCAGATTGGATTTTTCCCACTTATTCCACTTGCTTTGCCGGGAAACCGGGGCGACTCAGCGCCAGGCGTTTTGTACAATAGGATTTCGCATAGAATCGGTAACTTGTTTAGTACGCTCAATTTGCTCGACGCCCTTCCGCCACGGGGGCTTTGGGGAGGTCCAACGTGCGGTGGGTTACCATCGACATGGGGCAGACATACCAAAGTATAGTAAACTGTTTTTCCGTCTGTCCCCGAAAATTCTGGCCAACTCTAAGTATTGGACTGATGGGAGTTGGCCAAATGCCAGAATTGTATCCGGAGAATCATTTTTAGCTTAACCTTGGACTCGTACAAGTGAAAGGAGAGAGATTATGAAAAAGAACGGCCTTCTTAAGCGCGCGCTGATAGGGTTCATCATTGTGATGATGGTCCCGTTCGGAGCGCTTTCACAGGAAACTAACTCGGGCAAGTCATACCCCGAGGCTGAGCTGGATCAGATGCTTGCGCCGATTGCGCTCTATCCTGATTCGCTGCTCGCACAAATCCTCATAGCGGCGACGTATCCGGATCAGGTTATGGAAGCGGACCGCTGGTTGAAGGCAAATCCCAACCTTAAGGGAGACGCGCTCAATGACGCTCTGGACAAAATGGACTGGGACCTGAGCGTGAAGGCGCTGGCGCCCTTTCCGCAGGTCCTCGACATGATGGCTAAGGAGACAGCCTGGACACAAAGGTTGGGTGAAGCTTTCCTGGCTCAGCAGGCCGGTGTCATGGACTCCATTCAGAGACTGCGGCAGAAGGCCCAGGCTGCCGGGACTCTCAAGACGACCGAACAGCAGAAGGTGGTTGTCAAAGGTGAGGCGATCGAAATTGAGCCGGTAAATCCCGAAGTTGTTTATGTGCCTCGCTACGACCCGGTAGTTGTCTATGGACCATGGATGTATCCCGCGTATCCTCCTTTGGTTTATTCCCCCTGCTGTTGGCCTGAAGTAGCCGTTGGACTCGGAGTCTTAGGGTTTTGGGGGGCAGTAGCAGTAGGACCGGTCTGGGGCTGGGGTTGGGGCTCGTGGGGCTGGGGCGGTTGGGGCTGGGGCCATGGTAGTGTGAATGTCAACGTCAATCGGAATGTCAACATCAATCGCAGCAATATTGGAGCCGTGCGTACCTCGAACCTCAGTGCCGCCCGAGCGGGCGCTGCCGGGCGAGCGGGCGCTGCCGGCAGGGCGGGCGCAGGTGCAGGCCGCGCAGGCGCCGGAGGAAGACCGTCGGCAGCCTCCGTCCAGCGGGGACTTAGCGGCGGTGGGGCTAGAGGCGGCGCAGCAGCGCGCGGCGGTGCAGGCGGATCTCGTGCCGGAAGCGCGGCTCGCGGCGGTGGGGCTAGAGGTGGCGCAGCAGCGCGCGGCGGCGCAGCCGGATCGCGTGCCGGAAGCTCGGCTCGCAGCGGTGGCGGATCGCGTGCCGGCGGATCACGTGCCGGCGGATCACGTGCCGGAAGCTCAGCACGTAGCGGCGGTGGTGGACGTGCCGGCGGCGGCGCAGCCGGATCGCGTGCCGGCAGCTCGGCTCGCAGCGGTGGCGGATCACGTGCCGGCGGATCACGTGCCGGAAGCTCAGCACGTAGCGGCGGTGGCGGACGTGCCGGCGGTGGCGCACGTGCCGGCGGCGGTCGCAGCGGCGGCGGCGCACGAGCCGGTGGCGGTGCACGCGGTGGTGGTGGCCGTGGCGGTGGTGGTGGCCGTGGCGGTGGCAAGAGATAAACGCGCACTCTCACGAAACATTGACGGTTAGGTTCTCTCGGGTTTGGAATGAATCTAACCGTTAAAAGGAAAGATACGTAAACCGGGGGCGCAATGCCGGTCATGGCATTGCGCCCTTTGTTATTGTGAAGACCCACTCAGAGACATATCTTCTCCTCATTCCCCTCTCTACAAGATGGGGAAAAATCACATCGCCTTGTAACCAATCTGTAACCTCTCCCGATTATTATCGGCGCCAACAATACTTCCGCAAAAGTGCAGTGAAAGGAGGAGACAAATGGCAAACAGGAACAGTGGGGTATGGGAGGAAAAGCAAACCAGAGACTGGTTCTGGATAGAAAAAAAGGCGACGGGATATTTTTCTTCAGACTGGATCACATGTGCGGATGCGGTGCGGATAATTCAAGGTCAAAGGCCCAAACCGCAAACCTGCCATGAGGTGCATGACATTGCCGGTTTTAAGCCTGTGCCGGAGGGTGTCATCAAGCGGCTGACAGAAGCCGTGGATAAATTGAACGAAGACCGGTTTTAGGAATCGAGGATTAACTGCCTAACTCATTCAATTCTCAATTCCTCAGTTCGTCTATTCCTCGATTCGTCTTTAAAATAAACATTATGGACAATCAAAGGCGCCACTTCTCTGTTTACTTTGCCGCAGCCTCAACACCTGCAGCGCTGGAGGTCACTGTTCGCCCACAGGCAGGACAGGTTTCCCAGCCTCCCCCCAAAGCTTTGTAGAGGGCGATTAGATCGGTGGTGATGTTGCAGTTGCTCTGCACCAGCGCGTTTTCGGCAGCGAAGAGCGAGCGCTGGGCGACGAGCACGTTTAGGAATTCGAGCAGCCCCTCCTTGTAGAGTTTCAACGACAAGTCAACGGCTATAGTGTTAGCGGCAACGGAGTCTTTGAGAGACTTGTAGTGCTCCTGTTCCTTCGTAAATGCAATCAGCGCATTTTCCACATCCTGGAATGCGCCTAACACGGTTTTGCGATAGGTGATTAAGGCTTGATCGGTCAACGCTTCCTGCACTCGGATATTGGATACGATCGCCCCGCCCTGGAAAATCGCCCAGGTCACCGAGGGACCGGCGGAATACGCTCGAGCTGCATTAGCCCAAACGTTATTCAACAGGTTGGTCTGCCAGGTCATTGTGCCGGTCAGCGAAAACTTGGGGAAAAGGTCCGCAGTGGCGACCCCGATCTGCGCCGTGGCGGCGTGCAGTTGCGCCTCGGCCTGGCCAATGTCGGGACGGCGGCGCAACAGGTCAGAAGGCAGCCCGGCGGGAATCTGCGGCGGCACGCCGGGGATGTTGCCGGTGGGAGTCAACTGCTCGACCAGGTAGGCCGGAGGCTTGGCAAGCAGTACGCTCAACGAGTAGATCGACTGCTTCGCGGAGGTCTCGAACACGGGAATCGTCGCTTCGGTCGTTGCGACATTTGCATCGGCGTTGGCGATGTCCAGGTCGCAGTTAAACCCTGCTTTAGCTTTCTGGCGTGTGACTAGCGCCGTGTCTTGCATAGATTTCAGATTTTTTTGCGCAACTGCTATTTGCTGTTGATAACCGCGGAGTTGAACATAATTGAGCGCAACTTCGGCAGCGAGGGTGACCTGCGCGAGGCTGACGCCTTCGGTCGAAGCCTGGATATTTGCGACGGCCGATTCAACATTACGCCGCTGCCCGCCGAACACGTCGAGTTCCCACGCTGCATCGAAGCCGGCCTGGTAGAGATTGTGGGGCGGGTTCGCCGCACCCTGCGAGATTGAAGAGACGGTTTCGCGTTGATATTCGGCGGAACCGCTGAGCGACGGCCAGAGAGGTGCAACGGCGATGCCGCGTGCGGCGCGAGACTGTCGCAGAATAGCCACGGCAAGCTTCAGGTCGAGGTTCGTTTTCAGGGCATCTTCGACCAGTTGAGTCAACACAGGGTCATCGAACTGTTTCCACCATTGTGTCAGTTCGGCAGGCTGCGCAGTGGCCACGGAAGGTTGTTGCGGCCCCTGCGCCTGGGTCACTCCGGCCCAACCGGAAGGCGCATCGGGACGCGGCGAATGAAAATCGGGCCCAACCATGCAGCCGCTTATCGGAAACACGATGAAACCGCATATCACAAACCAGATCGGCACGAGAAGCAGTTGCCGGTACTTTTTCATGAGTACCACCCTATTCATATCGAAGCGCCTCGATGGGATCGAGTTTCGAGGCTTTATACGCCGGGTAAAAGCCAAAGGCGATGCCGACAGTGGCCGAAACCACTACGGCGGCTATTATCGCTTCAATGGAAATCGCCGTCGGCCAGTGCAACACCAAAGATATAAGGTATGAACTACCGCGCCCCAAAATGATGCCTATCGTCCCGCCAAGCAGGCACAGAACCACTGCCTCAGTCAGAAATTGCCGCAGAATGTCGTTAGGCTCCGCGCCGACAGCCATCCGCAGCCCGATCTCGCGCGTTCGCTCGGTGACCGAGACAAGCATGATGTTCATGATGCCTATGCCGCCTACCACGAGCGAGATCATAGCCACGGACAGGAGCAATTTGGTCATCAGTTCCGACGTCGAGGCCATCGTCTTGGTAAGCTCGGTCATATCCCGAACGAAGAAATCATCCGGGTCGGAATCGCGGAGCCGATGCCGCTGCCTGAGCAAGGCGCCGACATCCTGAATCGTTGAAGAGACCACGTCTCCGGAATGCGCTGCCGTCAGGATCTGGTCGACATTCGGGAATCGAATAGGTGGCGATGCGTCTAACTGTTCCGTAGTTGTTTGCGTATAATAGAGGTTTTGCTGGAGGTAAGGATAGATCATGCTGAGCGTATTGGTTTCGGCTGTGCTTGCGGCGCTCGCGCTGCTCTGGTTGCTGCCGGAAAGGGTGGAGGCGACCACGCGGTATTTGAGCGTAGTCCACGGCGCAAGAAGAATATCGTCCTGGTCCAGCCCCATCAGGTTCGCACCTTTCCTCTTCAACACGCCGATGACCTTGAAGTCGACATTTCTGATGCGCACGTGCTTTCCGACGGGCGACTCACCAGCAAACAGCTCTTTTACGACCGTCTGGCCGATAATGCACACTTTGCTGGAGTTAAGAACGTCATGCTCGGTGAACGCTTCGCCATCCTCCATCTCGGTCCAGTCACGTATGTCGAGAAACCGGGGGGTAGTTCCGTAGACATAGGTCGGCACCCAGTTTTGATTGTTGTACACTACCTGGACGCGGGCGCGAACGACAGGCGCCACCCAATTGACGGAGGCACATTCTTTCAGGATCGCGTCCGCATCCTGCGGAGTCAATGTCACCTTTGATCCTGAACCGGTGGCCACGCCCGCAACGTTGATGGACCCCGGCAGGACTACGACCGTGTTGGCGCCTATGCTTGCCATTGCGCGCTGTATGGCTAAAGAGGCGCCTTTGCCTATCTCCATCATCGTAATCACCGCCGCGACACCGATAATTATACCCAATGTCGTCAGTGCAGCGCGCATGACATTGTGGCGCAACGCGTTAAGGGCCATTTTCAACGTGAAGTAAAATCTCATCGTGCGCCTCCGGCCCTCAACGACGAAGCATCGCTCTCGATCAGGCCGTCCTTGATCCGGACGGTGCGCTGCGCGTATTGAGCGACGCCGGGATCATGAGTCACCACGATGAGCGTAATGCCGTCCGTCTGGTTGAGCTGCTGAAACAATGCGAGAATCTCCTCACTGGTGCGCGAATCGAGATTGCCGGTCGGCTCATCGGCGAATAGCACCTGCGGACTGTTGACAAGCGAGCGGGCAATGGCAACACGCTGCTGTTCACCTCCCGAGAGTTGGGAGGGCCTGTGATGGTGGCGGTCTGCCAGGCCCACTTTCTCGAGCAATTCGGCGGTGCGCCGTTCCATTTCACGCTCGCTGAGCCTGTCCCTGCAATACATTAGCGGCATGAGGACGTTTTCAAAAGCGGTCATTCGCGCCAGCAGGTTGAAGCTCTGGAACACAAACCCGATCATGCGGTTGCGCAACCTGGCGCGTTCTTTTGCCGTGTATCCCGAGATTGCCCGGCCATCGAACAGGTATTCACCCGAGGTCGGGTGATCGAGGCAGCCGAGAATGTTCATCAGGGTGCTCTTGCCAGAACCGCTGGCCCCCATCAGAGCCAGGAGTTCACCGCGGGCAACCCGCAGGGAAATCCCCTTCAGGACCGGCAGATCGACCTCGCCGAGATGGTAGGTCTTGTTAATGTCGTGAAGTTCGATGAAATCCATATCAGGTACACTCCCTTACCTGTCTCAGCGCGGGCGGTGGAACATATTCCCTTGCGGCATAAAAGGATTCTTGTCTTCACCCTCGGTTTGACTGCCCGCGGGTTGCCGTTTGGTTTCGCCGGTGACCACCTGCATACCCTCGGTAATTGCTTTGCCGCTGACTTCTGTAAACATGCCGTCGGTCAATCCGACATGCACATGGACGGGTTTCACGAAAGCACCTTCAGGCACCCATACCATCCCGTGCGACTGAGGCGCCCCGCTTTCCTCTACGGCCCCATGCCGGCCTGCGGGCCGGTCGGCTGCAGTATGGGAATCAGGGACGGATTCGTGAGCTATCTGGGCGGGCCGGGGAGACCAGCGCAAGGCAGCGTTTGGCACGAGCAGCACATTCTGACTGCGGCCGGTTTCGAATTGCAGATTCGTCGTCAAATAGGGCAAAAGTTTGCCATCCGAGTTGTCATGGTTTACCTCGACGGTGTAGGTGACGACGTTCTGGGACATGGTAGCGTTGAGCCTGATCTTGTTGACCACGCCCTCAAAGACCT
>JBKQLC010000015.1:0-11406 GCA_052147195.1 Syntrophobacteraceae bacterium | reverse complement strand
AAAACAACAACTTATACACAAAATCTTGTTCAAAAAACAAGAAGATGCGGGATAGTAGTACGAAGGATACACGAAGTGCACGAAGGAAAATCATTGTCAGGGATCTTGTATGAGAAAGGTTTTCGTGTGCTTTCTCTTCTTCGTGTTCGACCCATATTTTTCAGGGTCGAAAGCCCACAAAGGTGCTTCTCCAGATCGGTTTTTTTTGTGCACCTTCCGTGTCCCTTCGTGTTCTTCGTGACCCTGGCGGGCCTTCCTGACCGCTCCAAACGCTAGTCTCACGAAGGGGCAGGAGAACACGAAGTTTGCTTGCTGCTATGCTGTGCTGAGCTTAAGTCCGGCTTAAGTTAACGGCATTAGGGCGGACCAAGACAAGTAACTGCATCTGTTCAAGAAATTCTAAATTCCCCCATCTTCCATGGCATAATAAGCTGTTTTGGCATCGAGAAGACCGGTTTAAAGCGGTCTTGCTTCTCACAGGATACCCCAGAGATCCCAAAGGTCTCCAGCTTGGTTCGAAAAGGCTTGCAGGAAATCTTTTTCTTCTCATAGATCGTTCAAAACATCTTTTCGTGCGGAATCCGGCCCGAAAATGCGGTTTGGTATCTGTTAACAGCCAAGTTGAAACATTATTCGGGGAAAAGTGGTAGCATGGAACAAGGAACGGGGTAGCGCGAAGCAAACGGCTCATTCGCGATTTTTGCATCCCGCTCCTGTTTTCTTGCTTCATGCTTCTGCTCCGGGAATGTCTTATCTTGTCAAAAAGGAGGAAAACGCCATGAATGTAAGCCCAGAAATGTTAGATTCCAGACTTAGGAAAATGTACCCCGAGATCGTGAAGCACGATCTTTCACTGTCATTAACTTTTGATCCGGGCAAAGACGCTTGGATCATCAAGTTGGTTAAAGGAAAACATGAATTGACAACTCACCTTGAGAAAAAAGATGCCGAGGCCTGTCTCGAAGGCATTCAGTGCATCTATCTCGGAGTTCAAATATCGCAATTTATTGAAAACTTTGAATCCGGCGAATAGGCCTTGAGGATTTCGAATAAGGTGTGAGATGCCTGCGAAATTTGAACGTCCCCAGTCGCCCGGAGAGGAAATCGCAAACGGCGTCAGTCATGGCATCGGTGTTATCGCTGCTCTCGTTTCGGCGCCCTTTCTCATGATCTCGGCTGTTCATAAGGGCAGCCCATCGGCCATCGTCGGCTCCGGCGTTTTTGCCGGGGCGATGGTCCTGATGTACCTGGCATCCACGTTGTACCATTCCTTTCCGGATGGTAAGGCAAAAGCCGTCTTTCAGGAACTTGACCACGGAGCGATTTTCGTCCTCATTGCCGGCACATACACTCCATTTACGCTCGGTGTGCTTCGCGGTCCCTGGGGATGGACATTACTGGCCCTGGTATGGGGCCTTGCGATATTCGGCGTGGCGGCGAAGGCCATGGGAGGCGTCCGGCATCCCTATCTATCCACCGGATTATACCTGGCTATGGGGTGGCTGATCCTCATAGCAATTCGGCCGCTATGGTGTCGAATGCCATTATCGGGAATCTGGTGGCTCATGGGGGGCGGTATGGCATACACAATTGGTGTTGTGTTTTATGCGGCGAAGCGCGTGCGCTACGCTCATTTCGTATGGCACTTCTTTGTTCTTGCCGGCACTACATGCCACTTCTTTGCGGTGCTATGGTACGCTTGAAAGATCTGAATGGCAGACTTGTCCGCGCGGGACCGAGGCATCCGACGACAGCCTCTCCTTCTGTCAGCGAATTCGTCCTGAACCGGGACAACAGTGATCCTCCATTGATGCTACTTATCTTCACATTCGTACCCACATGCGCTGAAAATATCGAGGATCGTGCTGTTTACATAGGATTCCTCTTTGTAGTGGAAAGCCTTGTTGAAGGCTTTGGTTACTTCTGAGATTCTTTCATATGCCTTGCTTATTCCATCAAAGAAATAGCGCATGTCCTTCATTTCGTCATTCATCCGCCGTACGGTCTCATGAAAATCTTCTCTTTGAGACAGATTATTTATGAGAATATCCATTGATGCCATTAGTTCCTGCACGCCTTCTTTGGAGTTCAGCAGGTGCATGAGGTGCGTATTGAGGTAATGGCACATGCTGCCCGCCGCATTGCGCAGGACCTTGTTCCGCTGGTCTTCCAGAGCTTTTGTGATGTTGTGTACGATACCTTCGTGGTAAAGCAATTGCCCGGAGTCGTCGACCTTGGCGTGTGCCGTGACGGCCACCTCGATGAGTTCTCCGGCCTTGTTCCTGAACCTTACCTGCTTGCCTTCGACATGGCCTTTTTCGTAGATCTCCTCAACGAGCCTGGTCCTTTCCGAAATATCTACATAGAAATCTTCCACATTGGATCGGAGCGCATCCTCTTTGTTTTCGAAGCCGAGAAGCTTTAATCCGGCATCGTTAATGTCGATGAAACGGCCCTTCGGAGTAAGTGTGAATGCCATATCGCTGGTAGAGTCGAAGAAATTCCTGTATTTGGCTTCGCTCTGCCTGAGAGCGTCGCTCACTTTCTTCTCGTCGGTAATATCTCTGATGACATGGTCGATTCTTCGTATGGCGCCCTTATGTGAATATACGACATGGCCCTCATCCAGGACCCATTTGATTCGTTTGTCGTTGCTGACGACCCTGTACTCCATTTCGTCGAATTCGGCTTCGGGCAGATTCAGATAGAATTGATTCACTCTCTCCACATCATCGGGATGCACCAAATCCACAATATGAATCTGTCCGCTGGTGAACTCCCTGAGGGGAATCCCGTACAGTGCCTCAGCCGCAGGGTTAATGGCAATAATGGAGTGGTCCTTGACGGAAAGCGAAACCACGACCTCATGCATGGAGTGGATTATGCTCTCGAACCGGTCTTTGATCCTTTGCAGGTCGAGCCTGGTCTTTCGCCTCTCGGTGATGTCCGTCAATGCACCGAGTATCGCCGGACCGCCCCCGCATTCCACGACGTTCACCTTCATCTCGATTATCGCCTCTCCATCGATTCTGGACATGACGAATTCGATGGTATCGGGCAATCCCTCGGTGAAAAGCCGCTCGTTGCAGTATTTGATTACATTTTCGCGGTCCGGGGAGGATATAAAATCCGAAAATTCCGAATCGATAACCTGCTCCGGCGCTTTTCGTGAGATTCCGTAGAATGCATTGTTCGCAAAGACGATTTTCCCTTCCTTGATAATGACCACGCCGTCATTGATATGCTCGACGATACCCCGGTAATCGATATCTCCCTGGCATATCCTGATTTCTTCCGCATTTTCGTAGGTTTTATATGTCATGTGCTTTCCTGCAAAGTGGCCAAAGGGCATGACCGGGTTCGCTCTGTCCGCAATATTGCGTCGCCTTGCGCGCTATGCATCCGAATCGCACTTCGGTTGGATTCTGCTCGAAAAAGCTCCCGGAACACCCGGAAGGCTTGTTCAATTATCATATAACCTAATCACGACAGGCAAGCGGAAATGCCGATATGGCCGGTCCGGGCGCATTCACGACATACCACTCTAATTTCATAGTTGGCAGTGTTCTTACCCATTCACCCATTTTTTTCTTTTTGCCGCTTCTCGAATGCCTCCTGCGTACGAGAAATGCATACAGCGACATGTATAACTGTCGTTTGCTAAGCGTACTTATTTTACAAGGTGCATTATTCCGGCGGAAGTGGCTTTCGGGTCTGTTGGCGGGCAAGATTATCCATTACGGAAAGGGGACAAATGGACGGGAACAAAACGTCAATCGACATTCAAGGGTATTACAGGCTGTTTCTCGAAAAAGTTCAAAAGGTTATCAAGGATCCCAAAGCGTTCTACGGTGACATGCCGAGATCCGGCGGACTTGTCGAACCCCTCATCTTTATGGTTGCGATGGGGGTGGCGGCCGGTATTGTTCGAGCCGTCCTGGGTGTTTTAGGGATTGGTATGGACGCATCCTTTTTCATGGCCCTGGCTTCGATAATAATCGTTCCGGTTTGTGTGGCAGCCTACGGATTCATCGGGGCGGGAATTCTTTTTTTGATCTGGAATGTCATGCGATCGCAGCAACCTTACGAGCTCGCCTTCAGATGCATGGCCTATACTGCGGCAATAATCCCCATAACCGTTTTCTTTCATGTCATTCCATACTTAGGTTCGATCATCGGGCTCGTCTGGACTACCTACCTTCTGGTAAATGCCTCGACCGAAGTGAATCACATCCAACCCAAGCTTGCCTGGATAGTTTTTGGCGCCATTTGCCTGGTTTTAGCCCTGACGTCCATCAGTTCGGAGCTTGCCGCCAGAAGGCTCGCGGAGAACCTGTACATTCTGCAGCATAGGATCGTTCAAATTGACAAGATGAGGCACGTGAGCTTCGCCGAATGGCCCAAGCCGGCTTCATCCTGAATAATGCAAATCTTTCTTGTCGAGCAATTAACAGTCTTGTTGCCCTGGGATGGGAACTTCTCGAGCTGTGCCCATTAACCCGGCATACAGGAGTGCAATTACAAAATCGGAGTCGGCCGGATATGACCAACGCCGGGAGAAGATTTCGTGCCTGGCCGGCTCCCCCAGGGCATTAACACGGATCCGACTCGAATTACGAAATTGTTCTTTCTTGGGGCTGCTTTTGGCTGCTCGCAGTCGGGATATCCTAAAATGCAGAAACCCACTCACCAATTTCCCCACTCACCTATTCGCCTACTCACCCATTCACCTGCTTTTCTCCCATTCACCTACTCACCCGATTTTTTCTTTTTGCCGTTTCTGGTTGCTGCTTCTCGTTGCCGTTTCTGGTTACCGCTTCTGGTTGCCGTTTTGCACGGCCAAATCCCTCCGTGGTATAATATTATCGAATTAAGCGAATCAACGGATTGAGGAATTAAGGGATTGAGGGATTGAGGGATTCCGCTCACTGCTCACTGCTCACTGTTCACTTTGCCTTTCTCATCCGTGGTTCAAATCTATCCGTGGTTGGCGCCTTGCTCTGCGATCTCTGCGCCCTCTGCGGTGAATCGATCTTGGTCTCTCCGTGCCTCTGTGGTGGACGATAGCTCCGCGCTTTACACTTTGTAAAAATGGCTGACACTTTCCCCGATGATTCTGAAGTCCGTCGAAAGCGGTGCTCCATAATTAAGTAAGTAAATCAATCCGTTATTCAATCGATTCATAAGGACGTTCCATGGCATGCAAGTTGCCAATCTACCCTGTAGCTAAGTTTGCGCCCATTTGCGGTCGCTTCTGTTTAAGGTGGTTTTCATCGCGGATTTATCAAAAGGAGGTTTTCCCCAATGAGTGGTCCAAGGCTGGTGTATGAATTTCTAAAGGCTTCTTCCATTGCCCATGCGCAGTGGGACTTAGAGGTGTCGACGTCGATCATCAAGAGCCGCAAAAAGCTTATCGTTTTGCTTCTGCTGCTCGCGCCCATTCTGCTGGTGTCTCTGCTTGAAGCAGCTCCTTTGCTGGGCGGCAAAGAAGCTTATGCCCCAGCTTTCTATTCAACAAACATATTCCTCATTTCGATAGTCATCGGTCTTATTGCCGGGCTTATCACCGGATGCATAGGCGCGGGCGGCGGATTCATCATCACTCCGGCCCTGATGGCCGCCGGTGTTAAGGGTATTCTGGCTGTCGGCACCGATATGTTTCACATTTTCGCTAAAGCCATCATGGGTACCGCTGTTCACAGGAAACTCGGTAACGTCTCATGGAAGCTCGCGATAGCATTCCTGGTGGGGTCAGGAGTGGGCACGTGCATTGGCGGCTACCTGAACAGGTTGCTCTACCTTATGAGCCCGATTCTGAGTGATGCTTTCATCAGTTCCGTTTACTCCGTCATTCTCGGTTTCCTCGGTTTCTACGCGCTGTTCGACTTCCTGAAGTTACGCAAAGGCCCCACCGGTGGAGATGCTCACGGTTCGGGACCTTCCGGCACCCTCAATATCGCGGTCAAACTGCAGTCGATTAAAGTCCCGCCGATGATTCCTTTCGATGAGGATTTCGTCCCGGGCGGCAAGAGGATTTCGTGGCTAATCGTCGCGGCAGGCGGATTGGTTGTGGGTACCCTTGCCACGCTTATGGGCGCCGGCGGCGGATTCGTAACCTTTCCCATGTTTGTATATATATTCGGTGTTTCCTCCATGACGACGGTCGGCACCGATATTCTTCAGATCATCTTCACCGCCGGTCTTGGGGCTATCGGGCAGTATGCGATTTACGGCTACGTCTTCTACTCGCTGGCCATGGGGATGCTGATCGGTTCGCTGCTTGGCATCCAGGTCGGCGCCCTGACCACCAAGGTCGTCAAGGGCATTCATATCCGCGGCTTCTACGCCGTATCCATCCTGGCCGGCTTCGTAAACCGGGCCACCACGCTTCCCAGGAAGATGGTCGAACTCGGAGTAGTTAACCTTCCGAAGGCGGTCACTTCCGATATCGAGTTCGTCGGAAATGTCCTCTTCTGGGTCGTTGTGGGCATCTTCGGGCTCTGGATTTTTTCGAAGTTTTTCAGCAACGTTGCGAACCTGAGAGAAGAGACAAATGTGGCTGAGATTGCCGCCGAACCGGCGACGGCTCAATAAGCTGATATAGAGGAGATACGGAGATGTTGGTACGGCACAAGAAAACCATGACTATTGGCGTATTGCTGGGGTTGAGCTTCATCGGTGTATTGGTGCTGATTTTCTCCCCGGTATTCGGCGAGGGGAAAAATGGGCTGGAATATTCCGATGCGCTCTTTAATAAACTCGCCAAAGGTTCATCCTACTTTATTCCGGAACTCACCGAGAGCCTCAAGGAGGTGCAGGGAAAGGATATCGGCGGGACCACCATCAGGATGGAAAACGCCGATGCGGCTTCCAAAGCGGCAAAGATCCTGACGCGGGCTCACATGAACGTGGTCGTAAAGGGATCGGAGCTGACCATCAATGGCGACCTGGCCAAGGAACTCGGTAATGTTCTGGATGACTCCAGCGCCATGTACTACAACAAGGGCAGCGAAATCTCCCAAAAGTACGGGATGGACGAAGGAGAGGTCATGTCCATCTGGTGGGGAGTTCTGAAGAGGACGGCAAAGGAATTCCAGAAAACTGACAGGGTCGAGCAGGCTGATGTAATCCAGGAAGTGATGAAGAAGGGCATTGAGCCGGCATTCAATTTTTACGACATCGAGCCTCAGAAAGTATCGGATAAGGCCCTTACTGTAACGGGCCTGCTGCTCTTTTATATTCTCTATACCATGTGGTGGGGCTACGCGATCTTCTGTATTTTCGACGGCCTCGGGTTGAGCATGACAAAGGCCAAGGTAAAGCAGGAAGTATAAGTATCGCCGTCCTGTCTCATTGTCACGATCGCTTTACCCCGGGGAAGTTCGGGAGGGTAAAATGAGAGTACTGGTACCAGTCGATGGTTCGGAGCATTCTCTTAAGGCCCTGGAAATTGCCGCCGATTTCGCAAGAATCAAACGGGCGGACATTTATGTGATCAGCGTGGCGTCTTCTATTGGCGGTATGGCAGACCATGAACGCTCGCCCAATAGCCGCGAGCGTTACGAGGAGGTCATTCAAAAACGTGCTGATGAGGCGGTCAACTGCGCATGCGAAGTCCTTAGAAAAGAAAAAGTCGGCGTTAAAATCTCCCAGACTCTGTCAGCATCGGTTTCTGTTCCCGATGCTATCATCGATTTCGCGGAAGCCGAACAGATCGACCTCATTGTTCTTGGGAGCCTGGGATTGAGCGCTCCCTCGGGGTTCAAGGTCGGCAGTATCGCCAGGCAGGTGGTCAGATACAGTCCCTGTTCGGTATATCTGGTCAGGATCGCAGCGGAAGCTCAGTTGAAACCCTAACAGCACTTGGACCGAGGTATGAAGAGAATATTCACCATACTTGTTGCGGACAAAAACAAGAACGTGCGTGATTTTCTTCACCGTGAACTTGCCGCTGAGGGTTACGAAGTTGTCGTCGCCACGGATGGGGGCCGGATTCTGGCTGAGATAGACCGTGAGGAAGGCCTGGATCTGCTCGTGTTCGACCTCGAAATGCCCGATACCGACGGCCCGAAGATCTTCGAAAAAGCCCAAAACCGCCGGCCCCCTTTGCCTGTAATAATTCATACCTTCCTCACGGAAGAATCCGAGCGGGATTCAAGTCTCAACAAAAGGGAAGTCTACATTGAAAAGAGCGGCAATATCGATCACCTCAAATCAGCCATCGCCGATATGCTGAAGGCATTTTACCCTGATCGGACAGTCGATACCGGGCCGGCAGGCATGGCCGGAAAGAAATAGTCCTGTTTTCCATCTCTTCAAAATTTTTCTCTCTCCGAATAATTTTGCATCGCAAGAAGTTGTGTAATGGAGTTTTCAAGAAATACCTTTATTAATGCACACCTATTGGCAATAATAACCGGGTGTGATGGTGTCTTATCCGGAAACCCGGTGCTGACCGGACGAATCATGCCGCTGGCTTGATGGAGGCTGTGCAGGTGGAAAATTTGAGCGTTCTGATCGTGGACGATGAAGCAGAATTTATGGAGACCCTGGCCAAAAGGCTCAGGAAAAGGAAACTGGCCGTAAGCGGTGTCACAAGTGGGGAAGCGGCCTTGGAACAATTGAAAGAAACCCCCTTCGATATAGTCGTGCTGGACGTAAAAATGCCGGGCATGAACGGCCTTGATACCTTGCGCGAAATAAAGAAAAGTTACCCTCTGGTGGAAGTTATAATGCTGACTGGCCATGCTGATATGGAAGCAGCCATTGAAGGAATGGATGTAGGCGCCTTCGACTACCTGATGAAGCCGATCGAAATCGACGAACTGTTGTATAAAATACAGGACGCCCATAAGAGAAAAAGGCTTAACGAAAAAGGTGAGACCGCGGATACGCGTGGCGCATAAGTTGACGAACTTCAATGTTGCGGTACCAGGGTCCTTGAGCTAAGAGAGTTGCTTTTTTGAAATGGCAGGGGTTTTCGTAGAGCGTGGCGATTTACCGTATAGAGCTATGCACACTCGCATGAACCTTCTTAGGCTATCCGCCGTATGTCTTTAATCAAAGAGTTCCTGAAAAAACTTGGAATTGGAAAAATAGGCAAGACGCTCACCCTGTTGGACGCTGAAGCGGTCCGCACCGCCTTCCAGACCAGGTATCATAATTTCAAGCTGCTTCTGAGCGCCAATAACAGAGCCCTGCAGATTATGTCTGAGCTTCAGGAGGCCGCAAAAGGCGACAGGCCTTTCGGAATGTCCTTTATTCGAGCTAACTGCACGGCGGTCTCCGTTAGCGTTTTTCGTATGGTAAAGTGCATGGATCAACTTGCGCCTTCCAAGTATATCGATCTTAACGACAGCTTCAGGTCTATTCAGAGCAGGATCACTGAAATTCTGTCTGAAAAAAAGGAAACAGGCTCGGGTCCGCTGATAGTTTCCCTTGAAGATGTTGATAAGACAAGGTCGGACGAGACCGGCAACAAGATGGCAAATCTCGGTGAAATCCGCAATAATCTGGGAATAAAGGTCCCCGGCGGTTTCGTAATTACTTCCCGGGCTTTTCGCGAATTCTTCCGCTATGGTGACCTTCAGGCGGAGACGGACCGTCTCACGCAATCTCTCCCGGCGGAAGAGATGGACCAGTTATTCTCCCTGAGCGCGCAAATTCAGCAGCACATCATACGGGCCGGTATGCCCGCCGAACTGGAATCGGCGATTTTGTGCGCGTATGCGGAACTCGAAAAAAAGGAGGGCAGGGGGGTAAAAGTCTCTTTTCGCAGCAGCGCCCTTGGGGAAGATTCCGGGCTACACTCCTTTGCCGGACAGTACCGCTCCCAATTGAACGTCAGCTCGGACAACCTCATACAGGCATACAAGGAGATTGCGGCAAGCAAATACAGCCCTCAGGCGATCATCTACCGGTTGAACAGGGGAATCCGCGACAGGGACATTGATATGTGCGTAGGGTGCATGTCCATGGTAAACGCCATTGCGGGTGGTGTAATTTATTCGAGAAATCCTCTGGATATCCTCGATGAGCGGATTTTCATTCATTCCGTCTTTGGCTTGCCCAAATCGGTTGTGGACGGAAGCGCTGCGGCGGATCTTTTCGCTGTCTCGAGAGATGGTCCCCTTCGAGTCGTGGAAAAATGCATCTCGGAAAAACGGCAGAAATTTGTCTGCTACCCTGACGAAGGCGTTTGCCGGCTCGAAATCGTCGGCGATGAGGGTTCGCAGGCTTCCATTGCCGATAATACCGCGCTGGAACTGGCCCGAATAGCCCTGCGGATTGAAGAGCATTACGGGGTTGCCCAGGATGTCGAATGGGCGCTGGATGAAAAAGGGGAAATAGTAATACTTCAGTGCCGCCCTCTGAAGCAACAGAGCGGGGTTAAGAGGGAGGTACGCGATATTGCGGCCGGTGAAGCAATCGTTTCAGGCGGTGTTACGGCAAGTCCCGGGGCCGGGTTCGGGCCTGTTTTCGTAGTCAGGAAAGAAAACGAAGCCCTCCTTTTTCCCAGGGGAGCGGTACTGGTTGTAAAGCAGGCGCTGCCCAGGTGGGCCGCTTTGCTCGGCCGGGCCGCGGCCCTCGTGGCCGAACAGGGGACGGCGGCCGGACATCTCGCCACTGTGGCCAGAGAATTAGGCGTGCCTGCGATCCTTGGTCTTGAGGACGCAACCGGTCTGCTCAAAAACGACCAGGCTGTCACTGTCGATGCGGACGGACTTAGAGTTTTCAATGGAAAAATCGAACCGCTGCTGCGAAATCGCGTGTCGCCTAAAAGTCTTATGGAAGGCAGTGCTGTCATGGACATTCTGAAGAGGGTATCTGAGAACATAATCCCTCTTCATCTGCTCGATGCGGAGTCATCGGATTTCAAACCGGCCTCTTGCCGGACTTTTCACGATTTAACCAGGTTCTGCCATGAGAAAGCTGTCCGTGAGATGTTCAGCTTTGGAAAAGATCACCATTTTTCAGAGAGGGCGAGCAAGCAGCTCGTGTGCCATATTCCCATGCAGTGGTGGGTATTGAATCTTGATGACGGGTTCAGGGAGGATGTGTCGGGTAAGTTTGTTAACCTGGACAATATCGTATCGATTCCCATGCTTGCGCTTTGGGCGGGGATCGTTTCCGTGCCCTGGGGAGGGCCTCCGCCAGTGGATTCCAGGGGGTTCATGTCGATCCTCATGGAAGCCAGTACCAATCCGGCGCTCGATCCTTCCATGCCTTCCCCTTATTCAAACCGTAATTATTTTATGATATCTAAGAACTTCTGCAGCCTCAGTTCCCGGTTCGGTTTCCATTTGTGTAGCATTGAAGCTCTTGTTGGCAAGAGGTCGAACGAGAATTACGTCAGTTTCAGTTTTAAAGGTGGTGCGGCAGACCATAGCAGGCGAGTGCGCCGTG
>JBKQLC010000014.1:0-2641 GCA_052147195.1 Syntrophobacteraceae bacterium | reverse complement strand
TATCCCGCATCTTCTTGTTTTTTGAACAAGATTTTGTGTATAAGTTGTTGTTTTCTCAGCGTTCTCTGCGCCTCTGCGGTGAATTGCTTTTCGTCTTTTGGTTGCGGCTATGCTGCTCCAGGTTCTTCGTGTCTTCGGGGTCATGGAACTGTGCCCATATCACTCTGTGGTCCCCAATATGCTTAAGTTAACAGCGTTGCGGCGGACTAAGCTAATATTCGGATATCTAAAGATAAAACTTAAAATATACATCGATTTTACGGCTGAAACCCCGATTTAGCCATTAAAATCATAAATCCCGGGGTTCGACCGGTATTGCCGAACCTGGCCGCAAAAGGTTATCTGAAATACTCGAATTGAATTTCACTCTCGAGTTCGGAGGCCGCAAAATGGGAAAAAAAGACAAGTCCGAAGGTTTGACACGGCGGGCCTTTATCAAAACCATTGGATTGGCGGGAATAGCTTCAACCGGGCTGGATGTTGACAAGGGCGCCCTTGGTTCGGAGCCGTCCGGAGCCGAGCCGGGCCCCCTGCCCAGGCGCCGGCTTGGAAAAACGGGCATAGAAGTGCCGGTTCTGGCACTCGGGGGGGGCTTCGACACGATCAATAATCAGTTGCTCCTCAGACAGTCTCTCAACTGGGGCGTGAATTACTGGGACACAGCCGAAGCCTATGGAAATGGTTCGAGCGAGGAGGGCTATGGCCACTTTCTCGCTCGAAACTCCGATGCCAGAAAAGACTTATTCCTGGCCACAAAGGTGCACCTCGGCGAGCCTGATGCCATGACGGCGGCCCTGGACAAGTGCCTTAAGAGGCTCGCTACTGATTACGTCGATCTGTTGCATGTGCATGGAGTAAAGGACTTCAGCAACATAGCGGAGCCGAAGCCACTCAAGCAATGGGTTGCCGGGCTGAAAAAGGCGGGCAAGGTCAAATTTTTCGGATTCAGCACTCACGAGAATATGGAAAGCTGTCTGCTGGACGCAGCCAAAACAGACTGGATCGACGCAATCATGCTGGCATACAGCTTCCGCCTTATGAACACCGTTAAGATGAAAGAAGCGGTCGCTGCATGCGCGGATAAGGGAATCGGGCTCGTCGCCATGAAAACGCAGGGAGGCAGACAGGTAATGACGGAGAGCGAAGCCGAATTGCAGTTCGCTGAACGATTTCTCCAGCGCGGCTTTACCGATAAGCAGGCCAAGATCATGGTCGTACTGGAAAACCCGCACATTGCGAGCGTCTGTTCCCAGATGCCGAGCCTGACGATTCTTTCGGCCAATGTGGCAGCGGCGCGGAACCAGACGCGTCTTAGCCGGAGTGATTTCGAGCTTCTGGAAAGATTTGCCGCCGAAACTCGAGAAAGCTACTGCGCGGGGTGTGGCCGTATCTGTCACGAGGCCGTTGCAGGGGCCGTGCCGGTCAGCGACATCATGAGGTGCCTGATGTATTATCGCGACTATGGCGAACGCGACCTCGCGCGTGAAGTTTTCGCCGCTTTACCGGGCCAGGCCAGGGCGATCCTTACGCAAATCGATTATTCAAGGGCAGAGGAAGCTTGCCCCCAGAAACTTGCAATATCTAAGCTCATGCGGGAGGCTTCCGAGACATTGGTCTAACAGGCCGGTGAAAAATCGTGGAAATTTGGGGAAATATGCCCTGGGTATGCGAAAATAATTATTTTCCCAGCAATTCCCGGTCAGCCTGCCCAAGCAACTGAATCAACTCCATGTTGTCCAGCGTCCAAGCGCGGTTGATAGGGTTCGGCTGAAAGCTTTTATAATGGTCTTGCCGAACGTAGCGGCCTCACAAGGAAATTAAAATAGCCACGAGAGTTATTTTAGATTTTATCTAAAAACTAAAATAGTGCAGGGTGTTATTTCAGTTTCCCGCGCAGACACGTCACACCCGCCGAAGCATCCCGGGCAGCAACTTCCTGAAAGTTATTCCCTCTTCATTAGAGCCGGTTTGAGCCGGAACGGCTCGCGTGTGGAATTGGACAGAGCGAGAGGCTAAAAAACCTTTCGCCCTGGAGAAATGGACAGGAGATGGGCAGGAACTTCTTGATATTAACGTAAAGCTGGAGCCGGCGATGGGATTTGAACCCGCGACCTGCTGATTACGAATCAGCTGCTCTGCCACTGAGCTACGCCGGCTCACTATTGGAAGTGCTTCTATCACAAGGGCTTGTTAAAATCAACTCCGCGAGGGACACTCCGCGAGGGACACTCCGCGAGGCCGTGAGACCCGGGGTTGCCGGGACAGGCCGCGACCCCTGCAGGGAGATGATCTTCACAATTTTCATGCACGCGCCAAAAGGGGGTGGAGTCCGCCCGGTGGCCGGATGTTTGTATTCGGATGCCCCGGCCATGCCTTTGTAAAGGTGGCGCAGCAATGACGATATGAGCTTTTGCGGATAAGAGCTTATACCGATCGAATGAAATATTTTGACGAGCCGATAGCGTTGCGCCGCCCCAGGAAACTCGGAAAAAGGGTTCATCCGGCAAACGAGTACCTGCAGACGAGAAAGGGCAGCATCTGTCTGCTGTGAACTCGCCCTGTGGGGGATTTTGAGTTTCTTGCCCTGAAAGGGCTGCATAGGGTAGCCCAGGGTATTTGAGAACCGCGCTACCTTGGGGAG
>JBKQLC010000013.1:0-17718 GCA_052147195.1 Syntrophobacteraceae bacterium | reverse complement strand
CCAGCCTGCCAGGCAGGCTGGAAAGCCCGCCCCACATCTGATTCAGTTTGTTCTTAAGTCAACAGCACTGCCTGGGCCGGCCTCCCATCGAGATCTTTGACAAATGCTACACTAGTTCCATGCAGTTGTGGGTTTCTCTTCATAACCGGCCAATAGAATATGCAGGTCATCAGTACTGAGTTGTCGCACCTGGTCGGGCTTCCATCCGTATTTGTCAATAAGATACCGATGAACGGCCTGCATTCCCTTCAAACCCACATAGCCTTCCTTTTCCGCCATATGATCGCCTATTTTTTCGAATAGCTTTTGCTCCATATCCCAGATCCTTTCAAATATGACCATGGATTTCCAGTTCATACCGAACGTCATCCTTTTACAGAAGTTAATCACTCGAATGTTCCGCGAAACTGTTGTAAATTCCAATTGGAATCTGAATTTGCGGCTGGCAGTTGTTCGCCGCAATCGCACAGGAGCTGACCAAAGATATCACGGGGCGCTTTGGCGATGATCTTCTAGTAACGGCCGGGCAACTATTCGGCGGCGAAAAGGGCCTGCAATAAATTTTCCGAGGCAGTACGGAAAAGCAATATCGATCTCCGGCATTCTTCCTCCGATTTCCGTTGGACATCCATGCCCGCTGTGATGTAAACCAGTGGCGGTTAATTCAATCAAAATGTCAGTCGGATTTATAAAGGAGGATTAATGGAAAGGACGCTTTCGATAATCAAACCGGACGGTGTGGCCAAGGGGGTAATAGGGGAGGTTGTGAGGCGCTTCGAACAGGCCGGCATAAGAATTTGCGCGATGAAAATGGTCCGGCTCTCCCCGGATCAGGCCGGGATGTTTTACGCTGTCCACAGGGAGCGGCCGTTTTACAGCTCGCTCACCGAGTTCATGACGTCCGGACCGATCGTTGCGATGGTACTCACGGGTGAAAACGTCATTCAGAGGAACCGGGAGCTGATGGGGGCCACCAACCCGAAAGATGCCGAGCCGGGTACGATCAGGCGTGACTTTGCGAGCGATGTCGAAAGAAACGTCGTCCATGGTTCGGACGGCCCGGAGACGGCCGCTCAAGAAATAAAGTTTTTCTTCAACGATCTCGAAATCCAGTACTAAAAAAAGGCGGTAGAAACACGCAAAGAGAGGTTTACTAAATGAAAGACCGGGGTCAAAGAGAGAGACTGGTGGCCACTGCGGCCGTGGCAGGACTTCTTTTCGGGATCTGTGGCTGCACTTCATTGCAAACGACCGAGAGTGTACAACAACCCATGGCCGCCATGGCTCAGGAAAAGCTGCAGTCGCCTGCCGCGGCTCCTGCCGTGTTTGTAAATGCTCCCTACATACCTGCGCCAAACAACATCGACCTGTGCGGAGAGCCGGTTCCCCTTAACAGGCAGGATGTATATGAGCGTTTCGACAAGGAATTCACGCTGGTCGTCTATAATCATGCCCAGGTCTATCTCTGGCTCAAAAGGATGGAGCGCTATTTTCCGGCAATCGAGGAGCGGCTCCGCTACTATAATTTGCCTGACGACTTGAAATACGTAGCTATCGTGGAAAGCGACCTGCTTCCGAATGCGTGCTCTCCCAAGGGAGCGGCCGGGCCATGGCAGTTCATGCCGAGCACGGGATCGGCTTACGGGCTGGACCAAAGAGGATCGGTCGATAAAAGATACGATTTTGAACGCTCGACCGACAGTGCTTTCCTCCTGTTAAACGACCTCTATAAGAAATACAATAACTGGTCTCTGGCCATTGCGGCCTATAACTGCGGGGATAGGCGCATCCTTGAGCAATCTCACATGCAGGGTGTTCGAGACTACTATGATATGAAGCTTCCGCAGGAAACCGAGCGCTACGTATTTCGAATCCTTGCGGTAAAGGCAGTGCTGAGCAATCCCAACCAGTACGGCTACGACCTGCCAAAAGGGTGGGGATACCAGGAACTCAAGCTGGACCGGGTGAACGTCTCGCTGTCCAGGCCTGTGCCGATTCAGACGATCGCCAGCGCGGCAGGTACGACATACAGGGAAATCAAGAACCTAAACCCGGTTTTTCGCTCAGACGATATCCCCGCCGGCAATCATGAAATCAAGCTGCCGTTGGGGACCGGCAAGGTGTTCGAACTGAACTTCAGGTACGCTAACTCCGCCCCCGCAGATGCTGCAAGCCCGGAAAGCGCCACGGCACGGAGGCCGGATGCTCCAGTTCCTTCTGCCCCGGCCGTTAAGGCCGCGCCGGCTGCAAAGGCAGGGTCTGCAAGGCAGCCGCAGAAAACCCGGGAGAAGGTCTATCAGGTCAAGAAGGGGGATACCCTTTCTGCCATTGCCAAGCGTCACAACTTAAGCGCGCATGAATTGAAAGCAGCCAATAAGCTGAAATCAGACGACCTGACCCCGGGACAGAAATTGCGGATTCCTTGAGCCGGCGTGTTCCTCCCGGCCGTTCGGTATTCATACTTTCCATTTCAACATTCATGGGTTAGAAACATGCGTAAATCGGCTTCAAACCACATTGCGGAGCGTAAAGGCGGAAGCCAGAGCCTGCCGCTGGGGACTCGATCCGGGGATGGGCGCTAAAACCTTCGGTGGCGCCTGCGAAGCCGCATTAAGGCTGCTCCTCTGAAGCAACCTGGTATTAGCCGCGCCGGGGCGGAGCCCTTTCATCTCTTCCGGCCGGCAAATGGTGGCCCGTTCAGCAGCATTAGAGTTAGGGGAACAGGATGAGACGAACCGGTTTGCTTTATGACGAAAGATTCCTGCTGCACAAAACCGGGCAGGGGCACCCGGAAACACCCGACAGGCTGATAGTTCTGCAGCGCGCTCTCGAGGAGGCCGGCCTTCTCCCGAAACTTATCCCTATTCCAGCCACTCCCTCCAAAATGAAGTGGATCGAGACTGTCCATGCGCCCAAATATATATATAGGTTGGAGGAAGCCTGCATCCTCGATCTTGGCGAACTGGACAGCGCCGACAACCAGATATGCCCACAAACCTACGAGACGGCCCTGCTCGCTGTCGGCGGCATTCTCAACGCAATCGATATGCTGATGGAGGGTAAGATCGATAATGCCTTCTGCGCAGTGCGTCCGCCCGGCCACCACGCCGAAACTAATAAAGCGCTCGGCTTTTGCTATTTCAATAATGTCGCAATCGCGGCCAGGTATCTGCAAATCCAGTGGAAAGTAGGGCGAATCGGGATTGTCGATTTCGACGTTCACCATGGCAACGGAACGCAGCACATATTCGAGGAGGACTCGGAGGTCTTCTATTACTCAATACACGAACATCCGTCATTCGCATATCCTGGCACGGGCCGCGAATTCGAAAAGGGTTCAGGTCCCGGTCTCGGAACGACCCTGAATTCTACTGTCCTTCCCGGACAGGGGGATGAAGTATACAAGGAAAAGATAGTGCAGGACCTGATGCCTGCGTTCGGTGAATTCAAGCCCGAAGTGATTCTTGTTTCCGCGGGTTTTGACGCACACGCTGAAGATGACATGTCTGACACCAAGCTCTCGACCGAAGGTTTTTCCTGGATGATGCAAAAGGTTTTTCAAATGGCCGGCCAGTATTCCGGCGGCCGTATTATTTCCGTCCTCGAAGGGGGGTATTCACTCGCAAAGCTTCCAGAATTGATCACAGATCATATTCGGATACTTCTGGACTTAGAGCATTCAGACTAACTTTGAAGGGGGCCACATGTTCATCGACAAATCCATGACCAGGGATGTTGTAACTGTTAGCCCGGAGACCGGAATACTTGCAGCGCAGACCCTGATGGCTCAGAAAAATATCAGGCACCTTCCGGTAGTTGTCGAAAATGACTTCCTGGTCGGGATTGTTTCCGACCGGGACATAAGAAGCGCCATGCCTTCTACGGTTCTGTCCGAAACCGAAAAAGCGGCCGAAGAAAAGCGTCTGACCGCCGTTAAGGTCAAAGACATAATGACCCGCAACCCCGTCACTATATCCCCGACCCAGACGCTCGAAGATGCGCTCATTATGATGCAGAACTGTAAAGTGGGCGCCTTCCCGGTTGTCGATCAGGTTGGAAAGCTCAAGGGAATGATCTCCGTGAGGGACCTGATGCGGGCGTTCGTAAACGTGCTCGGGCTGGAGGAGCCCGGTGCTCTTCTCGGAATAGTTGTCGAAGATAAACTCGGGCAGATGAAAATGGTCGTCGACGCCATAACGGAAACGCACGTTTCGTTCGGCAGCATCCTGGTGGCACGGGTGTGGGAGGAGGGCAAAAGGGCCGTTTTCCCCTATCTTCTGACGAACAACCCTTCAAAAGTAAAAAACCGGCTCCGGGAACTGGGCTTCACGCTTCTCGACCCGATGGAATGGTACCTGGACCAACTGCCGAAGAAGTAAGGACCGGCCGGCCCCCGAATGTTTCTCTTTATTTCCAATCCGCGCTGTGCAGGTAACTCCACGCCCCGCGAGGGGCCGCGGCAAGGTGGACCCTGCCACAGATTAAATCCCCAGCGCGGCTTCTTCCTGCCGGATTCTTTTTTTGAGGACGAAGATATTTGCAAAGCCAAGGATGAGTGCTGTTATCGAGCAGCCGAAAAGGGCCGGATAGATGAAAATCTCCAGCACAACGACGGCATAATTTGGGTGCTTGAAAAGGAGGTAGGGGCCCGCGCAAACAAGTTCGGCCCCGGGGACCGCGATTATCTTAGTGTTCCAGGATCGCCCGAGGCTGAGGATACACCAATAACGCCAGGCCTGACATAACAGGAACACCAAAACGGCCGATGCCGGAGATACGAGGAGCTTTGCATCCCTTGCGGGCGTTCTTTCGGGGATACTGCCCGCAGCCCGGCCGCCGTTCTCACATCTGCCCAGAAAGACCTCGGAAGAAAACCCTGGACCAAGCGCAGTGCTCAGTATTAAGTCACCCGTTCGGAACCGGTTCAAACAGTGAAGGTGCAACGAAATTGCTCTTGGACATATCCCCGCGGATAAAAGTCAGGCCGCACAGCTCGAGGGCCACCACGAGCGCAATCCTGTCCGGATAGGCCCTGAGCCAGTCGGCCGCCCTGACAATGCCTGCGACTCCTCCGGAGCAGCCCAGGCCCCAGATGGGTGTTCTCAGCACAGATGGGATGAAGCCTATCCTGTTGAACAGATGAGCGTCAATGGTGGGGGTAGAAATCCCTGTTGAGGAAATGAAGAAAATATGCCCGATCCTGTCTGCCGATACGTTTGTACGCGACAGGACGTCGAGAATGGCCTTTTCGGCAAGCTCGACGCCCTGCTGAAGATAGACCTGGTTTTTTTCCGGAAAGGCCCTTTCCGTTTCAAACCAGTCCTCCCCTAAGCAAAAATCGCGCTCTAAGATCCTCGTATTCTTAAAGATGGGAAGGAGCCGGTCAAGTTGGAAAGAGGCTTTCCTGAATATCCGGCCCACAAACTGCCTGACGTCGTCCTGGCTTACCGTATTACCCGGGACAGCGGTCCCGACGTCGATGATGTGAGGCATTTTCTATTTCCGCTTTAGAATTCAAAACCTTATTAGGGTAAAGGCATAGCTTCCTGCCGGATTGGTCAAATTGGAAGCTGGACAAATATGAAACTCATTGACACAATGGTTGAATCAAATACTTTGAGGAGGAGAGGCAAATGAGGCTGATATTGTCCATACTGATCACGGTGTGTGTGCTCGCATCTGCCGGAGGAGCGGCCGCGGCAGACGGCGCAAAGGTATTCGAAACGCTTAAATGCGGCATGTGCCACAAACCTGACAAAAAGGCCGCGGCCATATCACTTGCAGAGATTGTCCAGACCTATTCTGACAGGGACAAGCTTATCAAATTCTTCAAAGGAGAGACGAAGCCGCTCATCGAGAGCGACAAGTGGGGAATGATGCGCGGCCAGCTCGAAAAGATAAAGGCCCTGCCCGACGAGGATAAGGAAGCGCTTGCCGACTACATCCTGAGTTTCAAGTAGCCTTTAGCCGCTGGGTTGACAACCCTTATGGACATCCGTGACTTCTATACGAATCTGATCGAGCTTGCCTGGCCCTGGACCGTGAAATCGGTTGCCGCAAATGAGGGACCGGAAAGCGTAGACGTATACCTTGAGTGTGCGGAGGCCGCTCAATTCGCCTGCCCCCACTGCAGCCTTGCCTGCCCTGCGTGTGATTATTCGCCTTCAAAGAGCTGGCGGCATCTGGATACATGCCGGAAAGTAACCTTTTTGCACGCCAGGCTCCCGGTCGGGGATTGTCCTGAACATGGGAAACAGCAAACTCGCATTCCATGGGCGGATGCGGATTCTCCATTCACCGCCGCGTTCGAAAAATGGATCGGCGGACTGGCCGAGGGCTTCGGTGACGCGAAGAAAGCAGCTCAATTTGCAGGGGTTGAGTACGTTCTGGTTCGCCGCCTACTGCGGTGCGCCGCTGAGGAGGTTGGGAAAGCGAAGGGCCGCCCTGCGGGCGGTGATGAGGCAATCTCCCAGACACGTACCGAATTGCTGCCAGGGCAGATTTCCCTCTTCACGCAGAACATGAGTTTCGTAAACCAGGGCATCCAGGCGTTCAATAACCTGGAACTGGAAGAAGCCGTCGATCTTTTTCGAAAACACCGCAGCCTCTATCCGAAGGGCTACGACATATCATCGAGGCTAAAAGCGGCGGAATTCCTGCTCCAGGGTATGCGCGAGGCGCCGGCCGAACAGCGCGAGCGTCCGGGTTACCTGTGCCGGCTCTGGGATTCCTTCGAAGACTATGTAAGATCCGAGGGCACGGACGGTGATGTTTTAGCTGCCAGGGCAAAAGGCGAATACTTTGCTCGTGTGCACCAGGAAGTTGAACGAGCCGGGTTGGCTGAATCAACGACGCTCCCGGAAGATATTCCCCTCGGCTATATCCTGCTGCAAGCCGGGCGCTATGACGAAGCAATCCGGAGTCTTCAGGACCGTATTCCGAAGATGCCTCACGCCGCCGCCCTCTACGGCTGGCTTGGAGAAGCATACCGGCTGCGCGGCGATCATGAGGTCGCAAGACGGTGCTACCGTGAAGCCTGCCTTATCGACCCTGCCGCAATCGATTGGCGCCACATTGAGGACGCAGAGCTGAAGGAATTGAAACAGGATATTTTGTTCGAATATGACTTTGACCCCGAACTTGCCATCGAGTGGCTGCCCAGCCATGCCCGCCTCGATGGGCTGTTCGAGCGCAAACCGGTCCGCCTCAATGACGGTCTGAAGGAAATGGTGGATGACTACCTGGCCATGGAAAAGGCATGGTCGAAGGATAAATCACCCCGGCTGGCGGCAAAGCTTTTCCTCAGGGGCATGGTCCTTTGCGAGAACCGTGAAAACCTCAAGTTTGTCAAGAAAATCGACCTGATCCAGGTCCGCAGAACCATGAAGCAGGCCAATGCGGACCTGTTTGAGGAGTTTTTGGAAAAGATAGTGGAGGGACGGACTGACAGAACGTAAGTGTTCACCAGCACGAAGAGCACTAAAGAATGTGGCGCACTATTCAGTTTTCAAAGAGCAGGAAGAGCTTCGCATAACCAATTGATTGCACTACTAAATAGAGCCTTCACCTGCAAATACAGGGCAAATGCAGGTGAACGGGGAGCAAGCGAACAGAATTCCTCAATTCCTCAATTCCTCTATTCGTTCTGAATATTATATCAGTAAATGATTTGACTTTGCCAAACGGCAACCAGAAACGGCAACCAGAAGCGGCAAAAAGCAGGAAGGAAGAAGATATTTTCACGGGAAGACGCAGGCGCGAAGAAGGCACAAAAGGGGTGACGGAGGAGATCGTGGGATGACTGATGAGACCAGCGTTTCCGGTGAACAGTTACTGGGCAGAAAAACTCTGATTTTATTCCTGACTCGACCGTGGTAGAGTGATTCGTATTATTCACTACTCATAGTTTCATATCCAGGAATATCCGGTCTCTAATTACAAAGCACAAAAGCAGGTATCCGCCACGGAGCCTGCATCTTTATAGATCTCACTTTCCATTGATTATTCCTTCGCCCTGGTGGGTCTATGGGGATAGTCCCGCGCGAGTCAATCCACAAGAAGTTCAAACTATCAGAAAGGCGCTCAACCATGGCTAACCCTTACGAAGTTCAATTTGAGGTTGAGGGGGCAGCGGCGATGTGGACAAGGCCGGATACGGGATCTGTTTGAGACGCTTTTGGAAAGGTTGGTGGGGGAGGCAATGAGGTTGAACGGGCTGACGCCGGTTTCTCCGACATGTCTCCCCAGCCTTTCTTGCTGGTTGGCATTTAGCCACCCTTTGGGAGGATACCGTATGTTCATTGCGCGTTACAACAATGAAGGAGAACCACAAAGCCTTGAGGATCATTTGCTTGGGGTTGCTGAAATGACAACTTGCCGGGCCGCTTTCTACGGCGAAATATCAGGGCTTTTGCATGACATAGGTAAGTATTCTTCAATATTTCAACAACGTGTGCGGTCGAATAGTGAAAAGGGCCGAGATGACCATGAAGAATCAGATATAAATGGAAAAGATCGCGACCATTCGTCTGCTGGAGCACAATTGCTGCTGTCCTCGATGCGTGACATTGCTGAACGATCAGGGGACAATGAAATCAGAAAACTTGCTGAGCTAATTGGTCGCATGGTTGGACATTGCATTGTTGGACACCACGCGGGCCTGCTAAACGGCATGTCAGCGAGCGAAGGACCATCGCTTGAGCGGCGCCTGATTAAACGTCTTGAGCCATACCGTGACAACATTCCCTTTTTTCTCCAAGAAAAAATCGCTTCTATGGCCAAAGTAATTTTGTCTGAGGAGAACATTGCCCACATCTGCCAGTGGATAGATGACGAAGGTAACGTTGCCGGTCGCTACGCCTTTTCTCTTCAGTTCTTCATCCGGATGTTGTTTAGTGCTCTTGTCGATGCTGATCGTTTGCATTCAGAAAAAACCGGGAATCCGGCTCAGTGGCAAATGCGTAAGGCGATCAAATATGAGTCTCTTCCTGTCCTGCTGCAGAAACTTGAGAATCATCTTTCGGCATTCAAAACTGACAGCCCGGTAAATCGCATCCGTGTCCAGGTTTCCGAAGAATCAAGAAAGGCCGCTGAAATGAAGCCAGGCTTCTTTGAGTTGGCGGTGCCAACTGGAGGTGCTAAGACCCTTAGCAGCTTGCGCTTTGCTCTGAAACATACGATTCGACACGATATGTGCCGCATTATCTATGTGATGCCATATACGAGCATCATTGACCAGAATGCCGAGGAGTTCCGCAAGATACTCGATACTGATGGTAGGACTTGGAACGTATTGGAACATCACAGTAACCTAGAGCCACTCAAGGAAACTCCGCTTAGTCGGCTTCAGACGGAGAATTGGGAAGCTCCCATCGTCGTTACAACGAACGTTCAATTTTTCGAATCCCTGTACACAAACAGACCCAGTCGTTGCCGTCGGCTTCACTCCATACGCAAATCGGTGATCATTCTCGATGAAGCACAGTCAATACCTGTACACTACCTCCAACCCGTTACGTGGGCGCTTGAAGAACTTGTCACCAATCACGGATGCACCGTTGTCTTTTGCACGGCGACGCAACCAGTTCTCGACACCGAGCGCATCGATTCAAGCCAGGATGATAATCAACGAATCGGCTTAAAGGACATTCGCCCCATCATAGAGAACTCGAAGCCACTTTATAAGTCACTCAAGCGGGTTCAGGTTTATCCTCCAAGCTTGGGACAGCCGCTGTCCATTGCGCAGGTTGCAGAGAAAGTCATCCAAAAGGCGGAAGAAGGGGTGAGCGTTCTAAGCATAGTGAATACAAAGAAAAATGCTTCTGCTCTGTTTGGGGAGTTGAAAAAAGAAAGGGCGCTAGCCGGGCGGCTATTTCATCTCTCAACCAGCATGTGTCCTCGGCACAGAAAAGACGTTATCGAGTGTGTTAAGCAACTGATCCACTATTATAGAAACGTGGGATCACACGCCCCCATTCTCATAAGCACGCAACTTGTGGAAGCGGGTGTTAACCTTGACTTTGATGCTGTGTTTCGCGCGATGGCAGGGGTTGATTCGATCGTTCAGGCTGCAGGTCGCTGCAACCGAGAGGGGAGGATGCTACCCAGACTGGGAGAGGTTTATGTCTATGAAGCGGAGGAGAATTTAGGAAACCTCACAGACATTATTGAGGCCAAACGCGCTGGTATCGGAACCATCTCTGCTCTCACCAGCGGAGCTGAACTTTCGGAAGAGGACCGCGATATTATCGGAGTCAAAGCCATTCAGGAGTATTTCGAGCGGCTCTATTGGAGCCGGAGAGCTGACATGGATAGAGATCGCATTGTTAAAAGGCTTGGAGCGAGTCGTCAACTGGAATACGCTACGGACATTCCCTTTGCGGACATTAGCGAGGCATTCCAATTGATCAAGGAGGATACGATCGGTGTTTTTGTTCCCTACGGGAGTGAGGGGAAAGCGTTGATTGACAGACTCAAGAAAGGCCACCTTCTGGATCTGGAGGAATTTCGCGTGGCACAGCAATACACGGTGCAGATTTACCGTTCGGCACTTGATGAATACAAGCCAATCATCGAAGAAACACCAAGCGGGAGGCTCGTGGTTGATAGCACCAAGTCTTACGGTGAAGTCGGCCTCCTTCATCCACAATCTCATAAAGGGGAGGACTTCATACTATGAAGGGACAATCACCACCTGTGGTCTTCTCACTCCAGGCAGAACGGGCGCTATTTACAAGGCCGGAGCTTCGCGTGGAGCGTTTCACGTATCCGGTGCCCACATTTGGCGCCTTGGCTGGTGTCCTACGTTCAATATACGCCAAGCCCTCGTTTTACTGGGTGCCGCGCAGGCTCCTGATTTTGAAGCCAATCAGATATCAAAATATCCTCGTCAACGAAGTGAAAGACACGATCATTACCAAACGCCCGTTTGTTGCTCCTGAACGTCGTATGCAAAAGATGCAAACATACCTCTATGACCTGCACTACATTGTCGAAGCTCATTTCGAGTGGTCAGGAAAGCACACTGAGGACGAGGATATGGTTAAACATATGTGCATTTTTGACCGGTCTTTGGATCTGGGTGGGCGTCGTGATGTCTTTCTCGGTACACGTGAATGCAGCGCAATTGTAGAGCCAATGAACACGGATATAAAAAAATACCCAGCGCGAGAAAGGTTCGATAGGTTTGCCGAAGTATGGCGCAGGTCGCACCAAGGCTTCGATCTCCATGTCGGTATCATGTTCCATAGCTGGGAATGGGGATCGGGTCAAGATGGTAGCGATAGACCGATGTTCTTCGAAGCCCAAGTGAGGCAGGGTGAATTGCAGTACCCCCACCCTGACGATTCAGAGAGAGTCATTCGGCAGAGTTTCGAAAGGAGGGAATCTCAGTGATAGCCGAGCTTGTCGGTCAATATGACACGCTAAGACGTTGCGGCAAAGGCATTCCTGGCCCATGTCTTGAGGAGCTAGATGTCTCTGTCGAAATCACGCTGACACCAGATGGACTGTTTCGTGTCAACTGGTTACCAGCCCCGAAAGCAGAGGGTTCACAGATCGGAAAATCGAAAAAAACTAAGGAAGAGCCTGTGAAGGACCTTGATTGCCCAGTGACAGAAAGGTCGGCATGTCGGGCAAGTGGAGATGACTCCCCCCACGGGATTGTGGACAACCCATCGTGGATTTTTGGAGAATTGGCACCAGAGAGGAAGATAAAGCCCCCGAAGACAGGCAAAAGGTCAGGAAAGGGCGCTATTGAGAAACTCTCGCCAGGCGAACTCCGGAGTGATTCGTATCTTCGGCAACTCAAAGCTCTTTACCAAATGAACTCTGGGGAACTGGTTGAAGTAAAACGTATTATTGACACGCTTGAAAACTTGAAGCTTCGTCAGAGTATTTGGCGAGAGATCGAGAAGGTACTGAGGGAAAAAATCAAAACTGACGACGATGCAAAATGGAAGGATAGAGCGTCCAAGATTAATATCCGCTGGGTAATCGAGAGGATCGGATCCCTGGGCCGACCCGTTAATGCTTTGGAACCCGTGAAAACCGCATGGGTAAATTTACAAAAGCAAAACCAGACGTGGTCCATTAGGAGCATACTGGATTGGGAAGAAAAAGGAGAAAAACCGGCCCGCTTGCTGCATCCTCGCATCAAAGGCGCCAGTCTGATTTCGTTCAATAATCCAGCGACTTACTGTGGGCATTTGCACGATAGCCTGTCTGAGAAGGAATACGCTAAGGGTAAGGATACTGATGGCAGCGCCCTTCCCGCCCAAATCGGCTTTGATGAAGCGGAGAAATACTCTAAAGCGCTGAAGTGGTTGATCGAAAACTCATCTGTGCGATTTGGTGATGCGGCCAATTGTGTCTGGGTGGATCAATCTGGAGGTCACGAGAATCAATTGGACACGGGGGCTCATGACATCATCGCCCCTCAGGGGAAAAAGTCTTTTTCCCGTGGTAGAGCTAAAAAGAGTGGAGGCCAAGTCCTTGCCGATACTGACGATTTGATTGAATCCCTGCGCCGGTTCAGAAATGCGAAAAAAGGGGGATATCGTGACAAACGGTTTTATCTGCTGTCAATTTTGCTTCGCCGAAAAGGCCGCCACGCTGTTCTAGGTGGATTCACAGGTACTATGGGTGACCTTGAAAACAACGCGAAGACCTTCATTAAGGCAACAACCATAGAGCTCCCGAGAGGCTATCTCCAGAAAACCGATGCGCCGCGCGAATTCTGTCCGACTCTCATGGACATACTTGATGCAGCGGGAGTAAAAAGTGAAAAGAAAAAACGGCTCGTCTGGGACCGTGAGGTCATTGAAGTGATTGTTCGGGGATGCCGCCTGCCCTCCGACCTCTGTCGGTTAGTTGTAACAAAGGCCGTTGAACAGAAGCACTTAGAAGCTTCGCGCGAACGGCGAAATGAATACCGTCGCCTTCTGGCGATTGGGTCAGGATGTGCACGCCACTATCTGACTGGAATCAAAGGAAAGGAGCAATACGCTATGGGACTAGACACGAAGATTGCCGAAGCTGGTTATCTGGCGGGGCGGCTGTTTGCCGTTTGCGAAAACGTTCAGAAGCGGGGACGAAGCTGGGGGGCGACACTCTCTGACAAACTTTACTCTGCGGCTATTCTGCGCCCCAGGCAAACATTAGGGCAGCTCTATCAAAACTGTCTGTGCTACGACTTATACAAAAAGGATAGTGAATGGTTCGCTGAGATCTTCGACAAAATCAGCCTGAACGACACCACTGAACAGTGCCGCACCATAGTCCCCGCCGCTGGAGTCGATTCTTTTGAGTTCCTGTTGGGATACTGGCATCAGCGTGCGGAGATTAGAAATAGCGAGAAGACCGGACCGACGGGTCAAGGTCAAACCCTGCCCACTATAGAGAAGGAGTGATAGGATGAGCGGAACTGTCAACGTCAGTGATGATGCCATTAACGGCCGAGTTGATTTCGTTCTCGTTTTCAGCGCAGAGAACGCAAACCCAAATGGTGACCCAGGATATGACAATCGTCCCCGCACCGATGCATACACCGGCATAGGCTATGTAACGGATGTATGTCTGAAGCGGAAAATCCGCAACCGTGTGGAATCAATCAAGGAATTAGGCAACCGGTATGATATCTGGGTTAGATCGGGAACCTACCTTCGTGAAACTATTAGCAACACCTTGGAGGAGCTGAGGAAATCGACCAAATATAAGGAGTTGAAAAGCGACAAAGAAAAGGGATGTCTGGAGAGAAGCCATCTTTGTTCTAAGTTTTTTGACATTCGTGCTTTCGGCGGGGTCCTGACGAGCGACTCCGAATCTGGTGAAGATGAGGAAGAGCCAGGCAGCGGAAAGGCCCCCAAAGGCGGCAAAACAAAATCCAAGGTAGGGCAAATTCGCGGCCCGGTTAGCATTCAGTATGCCAAGAGCGTTGTATCTATTGTAGTGGAGGATGACGAAATCACACGCGTTTGCCCAACAAAGTTTGATCCCAAGAAGCCGGAAAAACAAACGGAAATGGGACGCAAAAAACGTGTGCCTTTCGCAGTCTACGTGACGAAAGGCTCTGTGAGCGCGCGTTTGGCGCAGGGAGAAAAAGGAACAGGTTTCAATAATGCAGACCTTCAAGTCCTCAAGAACGCCCTGCGATCTTTGTTTGTTGGGGATGAAAGCGCAGCACGCCCCGCTGGCTCGATGATCGTGCAGAAACTTGTATTTTTCAATCATAATTCCAAGGATGGGGATGAGGCGATTCATAAGACCTTGAATCGCGTAAAAGTGACCATCAAGCCGGAATTGAAACCAGAATGGGCACGCGGCATGGATGACTACAACGCCATCAAGGTAGACAAAGAAGGTTTTGCCGGCAAGATAAATGAACTGAACTCCTCCGAATGCAATTTCTTAGGACAGAATCCATGCTAATAGGGCACCGTGAGAACTGCGCGAAGCTTTGAATCAGAGAAGCGGCAGAATGAAATATTCGCGGGTCTGAGCAGCGAGCAAAGGGTTCGTTTGGCCAAGAGCATTGTTAAGAGGTCATGATGGAAAAATCCGACAGCAGCAAGAGCACGACTCCGAAAATCATCCCGCCCCACGGCGGGTACCAGGACCTCAAATCCTATCAGATGGCTGAGATCGTCCATGACGCTACCGTGGTGTTCTGCGACCGATTTATCGACCGGCGCTCCCGCACTAATGACCAGATGGTGCAGGCGGCGCGAAGCGGAAAGCAGAATATCGCTGAGGGCAGCATGGCTTCAGGCACTTCCAAGAAAACCGAACTGAAGCTGGTGGGGGTGGCGCGGGCAAGTTTGGAAGAGCTGCTGCTGGACTACCAGGACTACCTCCGGCAACACGGACTGCCCCTGTGGGGTAAAGACCATCCCCAGGCCAAGCAGGTCCGGGGGCTGTGTTATAGGTCGGATAGGTCCTATTTGACCTATAAGCCCTATACTGAATCTCCGGCCTCTGCCGAGACTGCGGCAAATACTATGGTGTGCATCATCCACCAGGCCAACTACCTTCTGGATCAGCAGTTGCGCGCTCTTGAGCAGGAATTCCTAAAAGAGGGCGGTTTCACCGAAAAGCTCTATCATGCCCGTCAGCAAATGCGAAATAGCGGCAGGAAGCCATGACCTACTCTGAAGACGATCTTCTGCCCCTTTCGGCGCTGCAGCACCTTATCTTCTGCGAGCGGCAGTGCGCCCTGATCCATATCGAGCAGGCGTGGGACGAGAACCGTTTCACGGCTGAAGGCCGGATCATGCACGAACGGGTGCATGAGGAGGGTGAAGAGTCACGAGGGAAAGTTAGGATCGCCCGGGGGGTGTCTTTACGTTCGTTGCGATTAGGCTTGATAGGGAAAGCGGACGTGGTGGAGTTCCACCGGATGGAAGGCGGCGTATGGCGGCCTTTCCCGGTTGAGCACAAGCGGGGGAAACCAAAACCTGACGATAGCGACAAGGTCCAGTTGTGCGCCCAGGCGCTCTGCCTGGAGGAGATGCTCGGGGCCGAGGTCCCTTCCGGGGCTATATTTTATGGAAGGACGCGGCATCGGCTGGACGTCGGATTTGATGAGGCCCTCCGCAATGAGACGGAAAAGGCCGCTGGACAACTCCATGAACTGATCGGGTCCGGGATTACGCCCAAGCCGGTTTACAGCGCGCAGAAGTGCAAGAGTTGCTCTCTCATGGACCGATGTCTGCCTCAAGTGCTTCGGAAGAAGAGGTCCGTCAGGGGCTATCTGACTCAAATGCTGGAAGAAGACACCTTCTCGCCATGAAAAATTCCGTCCTGATTGTGGGTCGCTACCCGCGCAGGGGCATGGATTGAAAAGAAAATGAAAAAACACCTCAACACGCTGTTTGTTACGACACAAGGCGCTTACCTCAGTAAGGAAGGGGAGACCGTTGTCGTCAAGGTGCAAAATGAAGTTCGTCTCCGCATTCCGGTTCATACCATCGGCGGCGTCGTTTGCTTCGGCAACGTCCTGTGCAGCCCGTTTCTATTGGGCTTTTGCGCCGAAAACGGCGTGGCCGTGAGTTTCCTGACCGAGCACGGGAGGTTCCTTGCCAGGGTCCAGGGGCCGGTGTCCGGAAATGTGCTCCTGAGGCGCGGACAGTACCGCAAAGCCGATAACCGGGAGGCCACTGTCGAGGTCGTGAGAAGCGTGCTCACCGGGAAGCTGGCAAATTGCCGGACCGTGCTCCAGAGGGTCTTGAGGGACCACGGAGAAAAAGTGAACGCTTCGGCGATAAAAGATGTGTCTTCCAGGATGACTCACTACCTGGAGCGGCTCGGCAGGGAGACGGACCTGGACGCTTTGCGCGGGATCGAGGGCAATGCCGCCAACCTCTATTTCGGTGTTTTCAACGAACTCATCACCGCTCAGAAAGAGGATTTTCAATTTGAGCAGAGGAACCGGCGGCCTCCCCTGGACAATGTCAACGCTCTTCTTTCTTTCGTGTATACCTTGACCATGCACGACGTCCGTTCCGCCCTGGAGTCGGTGGGCCTCGACCCGGCCGTTGGGTTTCTCCACAGAGACCGGCCGGGCCGGCCTGGACTCGCTCTGGATCTCATGGAGGAGTTTCGGCCTTTTCTAGCCGACAGGCTCGTGCTTTCCCTGATCAACTTGAAGAAGGTCCGGAAAAACGGGTTCACGAAGACCGATTCGGGGGCAGTAGTCATGTCCGATGAAACCAGAAAGGAGGTGCTCGTTACTTACCAGAACAGAAAACAGGAAGAAATATTGCATCCGTTCCTTGAAGAAAAAGTCCAAGTCGGCATGCTTTTCCATGTCCAGGCGCTCCTGTTTGCCAGGGCGCTCCGGGGCGATCTGGAGGCATATCCTCCATTTATCTGGAAATAAGCAAATAGTCGTCCCTCGCAGGGCGTAGATTGGAACATCTGGAAATAGGTGCGACATGATGGTTGTAGTAAGCTACGACGTATCCACAATCGACCCTGGTGGGCAAACCCGTCTTCGGCGTGTCGCAAAGGTTTGCAAGGACTATGGGCAGAGAGTGCAATACTCTGTTTTCGAATGTTCCGTTGATCCTGCGCAGTGGGCCTTTTTCCGCGCTAAACTGATCAAGGAAGTCGATCAGGACCAGGACAGTTTGAGGTTTTATTTCCTGGGCTCAAACTGGAGGCGCAGGGTTGAACATGTGGGGGCCAATAAGCCCATGGACCCCGATGAACCTCTGGTCGTTTAAGACAGGCGCGAACCCCATGCTCACATTTATGGACATCGCAGTTACGTCATGCTGCGCCTGGATTTGGGAGCTTTTACAAACGATGAGGTTCGCAGGTCTAATCTTGTTTATCATTTCAGCCAGTTATCGAATCAGGCCTTTGATAGCCGGCTGTGCTGAAGAACCAAACAAGGACATTCGCGGGACACTGCGTTTAAAGCCTTTGTCGGCAGGCATTTAGGAGCCGAGCGTCGCTCCCCGCGCGGGAGCGTGGATTGAATCTCCTTCGTGCTCTTCGTGGTGAGATGTCTTTTCCAGTCGCTCCCCGCGCGGGAGCGTGGATTGAATCTTAAATGGAGAATTGGAGGATTTAAATGGCCTTTGGTCGCTCCCCGCGCGGGAGCGTGGATTGAATCCATCAGCGTCTGCCGGCTCACCGGCAGCCCTATAGTCGCTCCCCGCGCGGGAGCGTGGATTGAATCTACGAAAAAGTCATCAGGCAGGGCATTCCTACCAG
>JBKQLC010000012.1:0-17712 GCA_052147195.1 Syntrophobacteraceae bacterium | reverse complement strand
GATACTTTTCCAACAGCATTTTTTCCAAAGAGAAGTCCTGTTGAGGGGTTGCTTCGTGCTGAAGAGGAGTTGGGGTTGGGAGTTCGGTAAGAAGTTCATCCACTTGCTGCGAGGACAATGTAACCTTTTCGAATTTCCGCTTCGGACGGACAAAGGTACTGATGCGAGTCCTTGTGCCTTGAACAATATGGGGGGACAACGCGATACCAGCCTCTTTCGCAGCCTGGACAAAAAATGTTTCACATTTTCGGATGGTATTTCCAGAGGCCCCTACCTTAGAAAAGCATTCTGTAAGTTGGCGTGCGGTAGCACGCGTAAGCTCACACTCACCTTCGAACAGAAAGGGGTATGCGGCAACAAGAATACTTTTAAAGATATCCTGTCTCTCTGCACCTTCCGAATTCACCAGTCTGTGCATTTTTTCGGTGGGCATGCCATCCCCACGGATTAAATCCAAATACCCCAGTGCCGCCATAACATGTGACTGCAACCCGCCGGACATTGATTTCATCAAACTGCGATCAATCTGTTGCGGTATCCCAATCCTTAGGCTGTCTAGGAAGTTAGATAGTGTCCTATACGCAACATACGGTGGTACTGGCAGCCTGGTATGCTCTTTCCCGTTTGCCATGATCGGAATCCTCCTTTCCACTTTGTGTGTCATAACTACCACAATCAAAAATGCCAAGTCAAGATAAAAAACTACCGTAAGAATTCCACAGACAGACTTTTTTTGACGGATGCTTTTTTATCCGATACGATTCCTCCATTGTTAACCAAAACAAGTGGAGGTAAACATGCGAGGAGACTTAGTTATTGCGAGAGCATACAAAGGAATTCCATTGATCCGTCGTGTATGGGATGCGGACGAACGGGGAGTTTATCTCACCGATGACATTCACTACGAGATGCTTCTGGCGGGAAAGGACTGCGCTCCCCAGTTGGGATTTCCGAGAGAAGACGTTTTTCTCTATGATGCCAATTTGGCGTCCGCCCTTCAAGATGATGAGGCAGGAAAGAACTGGCGATGGGAGGGATTGATTCCATATTAAGCGTAGTGTCTTAACGGCTCGCTCTGACAAGCCAAGGTTTTGACGGTGGTGGGTTTGTCAAATATAACATCACGACGCCAACTTACGCTTCAATGCTTTGACGGTATTCGGCAAGCTTGTTTCGAAGGGTCCTGACGCTGATGCCAAGTATTTCGGCGGCTTGGGTCCGATTGCCCTCGACAGTGGAAAGGGTCTTCTCGATCATTATCTTTTCCACTTCGCAAAGCGGCATCAGGGAAAACTGGGATGCCTGCGAGCCGCCATTTTCAAGCCCGGGGTCCAGGATGACGCAATCCGCGCTTACGACCGGGAAATCCGAGATCAGCACCGCACGCTGGACCACGTTTTGAAGTTCCCGGACGTTGCCGGGCCATGAAAAGTCTGCAAGTATTTTCAGTGCTTGGGGGGCAAAGGAGCTGATTTTCGAGCCGTTTTCAGCGCTGTATCTGGCAAGGAAAGACTCCGCCAGGGGGACGATGTCGCCCGGCCGCTCTCTTAGGGGAGGTATTCTGAGCGGTATCACGTTAAGACGGTAGTAGAGGTCTTTTCGAAATTTTCCTTCCTTTACCTGGTCTTCGATCCTGATATTGGTTGTCGCAATGACCCTGACGTCAACCGGGACGGGATATTTGCCGCCCAGCCGGTCCACTTCGCTTTCCTGTAGGACCCGCAGCAGCTTTGCCTGGAGATGCAGAGGAATCTCGGTAACCTCATCGAGCAGAAGCGTTCCGGTATGCGCCAGCTCGAATTTACCTTCCCTGTTCCTTATAGCCCCGGTAAAGGCGCCTTTTTCGTAGCCGAAAAGTTCGCTCTCCAGAAGAGTTTCAGGAAGGGCGGCACAGTTGAGGGCAATGAAAGGCTTATCTTTGCGCCCGCTTTGATTGTGAATGTAGCGGGCAAACAGTTCTTTGCCGGTCCCGCTCTCCCCCTGAATGAAAACGGTCGCGTTACTCGGAGCAATCTTCCTGGCAAGGGCCTTGATCGAGTATAGGACAGGGTCCCGGGAGATTATCGGATCATCGGTGTCCAGGGGTACTGATTGTTGGCTTGTTCTATTTCTTGCGCTCTCTATTAGTTCGATTGTCTTTGTCAGGCGTTCCGGCGCAAAAGGCTTTATCCAGAAATCGTAGGCCCCCTTTTTGACAGTCTGAACGGCGTCGTCGAGTTTTGGCTTTCGGGTGAGCACGATCACAGGTACCGGCGGCTCCAGGTTCCGGGCGGTTTCAAGAAAATCCATCGTCTGGTTTGGGCTGCCGTTCAAATGAAGCAGCACGAGCCCCGGGCATTCGTTTTTCAGCAGGTTTTTTGCCGATTTGACCGTGTCGGTCAGAAAACACATGTGGCCCTGATCTCTTAAGAAAGAGGAAAGGTTTCGTGCATCGTTGGAATCTGTTTCAATCAGGAGTACGTTCATTAATCTGCCTGGTCGACTCTCAGGGAGTTGCGTTAGCCTGGTTCATATCAATTGTATTGAGTTGCTGCTGGGCCACTGAAGTCCAGAAAGGATGCCCGGTGCCTTTGAGCTTGTTAAGGCTCTGTATTGCCTTATCCGTCTGCCCGGCGGCAACATAGAGCTTTGAAGTTTCATATAAAAGCTCGTTGGCCTCATCTTCCCCGGAAAGCCGCATTGCCGCCTCCATCGTTTCCGCTGCTTGCTGATATTGTTTCTGTTCAACGAAACACTTGCCCAGCAGTACCAGGATCTGGCGCCTGCCAGAGCCATCGTCTGCTTTTGCCCGCAGCATTGCCTTTTGGAGAACGGGAACGGCTTCATCAAACTTATTGGTATTGAAGAGGCAATACCCGTAGGCCGCATAAGAATCCGGCTCCGCTATCTCGAATTCCTTGCCTTTCTGAAGGACTTTCCCGAAAGCCTTCACCGCCTCAGAGTATTTCTGGTCGCGATAGAAAAGGTGTCCGAGCAGTTCGGATTTCTTCAGGTCCATTGCTTCGCTTTGAACCAGTTTGCAAAACTGAAAAGACCTGCCGTTATCGTTGAGGCACAGTGCATAGAGAGCGCACCGAAGAAAGATCTCGTCTCCCTTTTTCTGGCCCTTGGAAATCAGCCTGTCGTAAATTGTGAGCGCATTCGCGTAAAACTTCAGCGATGCGTAGCTTTCTGCAATTTGTTCCAAAATGTCGGGCGCTTGGATCGAGTCGAAAACGCGGCGGTTTTTTTCGTGCAACTGAACTACCTTGACGAAGTCCTTGTCTGAATAGTATTGCTTGACAAGGTCGCAAAGAATCCTTTCCCTTAGCTCTGAGGTCCCTGGGGGGGATGATCCATCATTTTTTACAGGAAAAGCTTCATCCATCAGCTCCAGACCCTTCGCAAAATCGCATCTTTTCAGGTTCAGAGCGGCCAGTTTCATTAAAACGATTCTTCGGAGGCTTGGGGATATATCTTTGCTGCGAAGATCGTCATAGATTTTGATCGCTTGATCCATGTCGCTTTTTTCGCACAACTCTCCCTGGCGTACCCTGCAGATCAGGTCTCCTTCGGAGTCCAGGTAATATTTATGGATAAAGGAATATATCTTGCCTGCAGCGCCAAGATCTCCCTCAATCAGAAAAATTTCGGCGATCTTGGCCACAATGATATCCTGGTCCGGAGCGCTTTCCTGGATGTTCAAGTATTTGAGTAAGGGTTCCTTTGCCTTTTCGACATTGCCCATCCCAAAATACGCCTCTCCGATAAAGCGGAAAACATCGGGTTTTTTCATGTAGTAGTCAGGTTGCTGACCGACGCAGTTGTTTAGCATCTCCAGGGCTTCTTTGTTCGCCCCCAGAACCAGGAAGACCTTGCCCAGTTCGAAGTAAGCATCAGCCTTGTCAGCACTTTGCACCGCTCCGCGAAGGGCCCAGCGAAACGCCTCCATCGCTTCCAGGTAAGACTGCTTTTTGTTGTAGATATTGCCTATGCCGACCCAGCAGCGCGATGCAACGGGGTGGTCCGGCCAATCGGAAGTTACCTGTCTGAACAGTTTGTCGGCTCTCGCGTAGTTTCCCATTATGAAGTTAGCCAGGCCTGTCCTGTAAATCGCCAACGGGGCCTGTGAAGACCGGGGGCCCGCTTTCAGCGCCTGATCGTACTCTTCTATTATTTCAGAGGCGCAAAATACGAGGTTTCGGGAACAGCTTTCGAATTTTTCATTCGCGCTCGCGTAAAGGGCAAGAGTGTTCTCGTCAGGTTCGGCAAATTCCCGTGATTTCGAGTCAGACTGCGCGGGGCGTGGGGACTCGCCGTCTATTTTTACCTGCGGGCTGAGGACTGCGCCTTTAATCTGCTGCTCGATCCTGGACCCAAATAGATCTGCAGTTTCAACCTTTTTAGGTTCAAGTGGCGGGATTTCCTTTGGCTTCTCAGTTAATTTTGATTTTGATTCGGGGTTAGTCGAAGAGTCCCCGGCCTTTCCGGCAGGTGTCAGCTCCAGCGTTAAAGTGTATTTCCCGTTTTTGCCCGGCTGCTCCTGTGAAGAGACCGAGGTGTTGTTATCCCGGAAAAGAACTTCAAAGAAACCGCTCTCACGCCGGAATTTCACCTCTCTGGCTGCCGCTCTCCTGTCTTCGATTACTCTATCAGGGAGTTTTGCAATGATCTGCGAAAAGAAAACGGAAATCCCATTGGCGGAAGCGGGACCGATCTGTTTTGGCCTGGCGCCTTCGGCGTCAAAAACCAGACATGTCCGATTGCCTTTAAGCAAGACGCGCAGCTTAGTTATCCTGGTCTGAGGGTTCTCCTGTTTTGCGGCCCCAAAGCACGGCAGAACAATGCCTGCGACCATAAAGGCTGCGAGTACGAAGCCAAACAGGGTTTTTAGTTTACACATCCCAATGCCGCCATTATGCAGTTATCCAAAGATGGTGTATTGCGCCGAGCAATATTGAGCAAGGGATGTGCCAATAGGGTTAATCGGTGGTGGGTCCTGGCGCTATTGAGAGTAGTGGGAGCTGCGCGCGCCCCGATGTGCTGAGGTCCGAGAGACCAAAGGGGAGCCAACGCCCCCCTGAGTGCCCGGATGAAACCCCGACGCTATAACCTGGTCCTGCCGATTCTGCCCCAGAAAAGCGTTACAATGAAGCCGATAAGGAAAAGAAAAAACAACATCTGCGCCATCCATGTTGCTGTTCCGGCGACTCCGGTAAACCCTAAAACTCCAGCGATGATTCCTATGATCAGAAAAGCTATTTCCAAACCCAACATTTTCTTCTCACCCCTTTCCGTGGTCAGACTGAAGTTTAATTAAGTAACGTCTGCTGCTTGTCAATTGGTTCTGAAGAGAGGGCGGGGGAATTTTAACTCGGTAGGCGTACAAATACTCGACACCTCGCGGAGAGTCGAGATTTTAGCTGCGCCGCCCGTCAATGCGGAAAGAACTTTTTTGACGTTGAAGAATCCGGACGGAAGCTTGATTTGGAGAGGGTTTGGGACACAGGGAAGCCCGCCCTATAACCCGGTGGAGTTCGGGCTCGATGTACCCTTAAAAAACAATAGATTCGGCGCCTGGCAGTGGCCTGGAGTTTTGGGAATCATAATTGAACAGGGTAAGGGAGGCTTATCTCCCTCCCCTGGTAAGACGTACCTGCCGATCAGGTTTTAATCGCCTCATAGGTTCTGAGCGGCGGTATATTCGCCAGCTCGTATTTTGAGTTCACGACGGGAAAATATTGCTGCAGATGGACCTTCAGGTGATTGTTGGTTTGAAAACAGGTCTGGTAGACAAGAAATTTTCCGCCCTTTTTCAGTGCCCGGTGAGTGTTGTACAAAATCTTGTGCTTGAGTTCGGGGTCCAGGAAGGAAAAAGGGATCCCTGAAAGTATGTAATCGGCTTCCGATTCTTTGCACATCCTCAGGGTCTGAAGCACATTTTCGGCACTGTCGTGCACCAGAACCACCCTCGGATCACTGATTTTTTTCTTGAGAATCGAATTGAAATTCCTGTTTCTCTCGATGAGAATCAGCCGGGAGTCTTCACGCATTTTCTGCAGCAGATATTTCGAAAAAACGCCTGTTCCAGGGCCATATTCCACGATCAGGTTGTTTTGGTTGAAATCTATCTTGCTGCAGACTTTCTTGATGCCTACCGCCGAAGTGGGTGTAATCGAAGCGACATTCTTGTCCCTTATAAAATTCATTATATAAACTAGAGTATCCATCTTGCAACTCCTAACCGCCTGTTATTACCCGGCAAAGTACTGGAATGGGAATCGGGGGGGTGGAAAAGAGGAAGTTCGTTATTTTTCTCCTTCAGTCCACGACTTTAAGCCCGTCCTCCGTATTGAGCAAAATTCATTCAGGTCTATTTTTCACCAGATCGTGTCTGTTTTTCCGATATCTGGTCTGGTATCCCCTAATGTCGGATATTATCGTCGGAATATAAACTCTTCCCCCCCTTCTTTGCTAAAAGTATGGCGGCACTTATAACAGTTATCCGCTCATTATGAAACCGAATAAAACATCAACTTGCATTTTGATGTTCCCCCGGTAACTCGCGGTGCGCTCGACCTTGATTCTTCGAAATGGTATAAGAGGTCGAAAAAAATGGATCCGACCGTTCTCAGAAGATGGGTTAGCGACTTGTCTGCATTCAGCCGACAGGTCATCGTAGGCAGCCATGCGGCGGGGGCAAATGCACTTAGCCCACCCGCAATTTGCGAAAATCCGTATAGAGGTCCCCATGGGACAGGACCGCCTCATTAGACCACGCTGGAAGATCCTGAACGACCGCATTCCGGCAACTATTTCGGATGTAATAGACATCCTTTTGCAAAACCGCAACCTTGATCGCAGCGATATTTGCGGAGAACTCAAGGATCTCTCTGAGCACCTGGGAATTCGCGGCATGGCCGATGGCGCCGGTCTGCTGGCCAGGCACATGGCAGATCGCAACAAAATAGTCGTGGTTGCCGACTATGATTGTGACGGAATTACGTCTGCGGCGCAGGTGTCCCTTTTTTTCCATGAGATCGGTTATGAGAATTTCAGGGTTGTAATTCCGTCTCGAGATGAGGGGTACGGCATACCGGAGCGCGCCATATCAGAGAACCCCGATGCAAAAGTTTTTCTCGCGCTCGATTGCGGAACTCTCGATCTGGGGCCCATTCGGCTTGCCCTTTCCATGGGCGCCGACTGCATCGTGATCGATCATCATGAAGTCCCGGCAGGTTCGGGGGCGTCCCTGGCCCCGGCCTCGGTCCTCATAAATCCCAAGCACCCGGAGTGCTGCTCTCGGTTCAAAGAGTTCTGCGCATCGGGCCTGACCTTTCTTTTTCTGGCCAGCTTAAGGAGGGCGATAGGAAACAGGTTCCCCCGTCCGGCGCTTGGCGGGAAATACCTTGCCCTTGCTGCAACCGGAACGGTCGCCGACCTCGTTCCACTAGTCTCAGCAAACCGGATTCTGGCGCGCAACGGTCTGCGCAACCTCAACGCAAATGCCTGTGCCCCGCTTTCCCATTTGGCCCTGGCCGCAGGCCTTTCCGGCAAGACCCTGACCGCAGGTCACATCGGCTTCTACTTGGGTCCGCGCATAAATGCCGCCGGGCGTATTTCCGAGGGGCAAATCGCATACGATCTGCTGACCTCCGACCAGCCGCCCAGGTTGATCCGGCTGGCACGGGAGCTTAGCGATCTGAATGCGAAAAGGCAGGCCCGGGAGGAAAAAGTGCTCGGCGATATTCGCACCCATTTGGCCGAACATCCTCCCGACGGCAGGACACTCGTTCTGGGACATCCGGAGTGGCCGCCCGGGATCGTGGGCATTGCCGCCTCCAGGGTCCAGCAGAGTCTTTATTATGGTCCGGTAGTGATATTTTCGATAGATGAGAGGAAGGGGATTGCGAGGGGCTCCGCCAGAAGCATCCCGGGCTTCGACATACACCATGCGCTTTCGATGTGCACTGAACTGCTTATTAAATGGGGAGGACACAAAGCGGCAGCCGGCCTTACAATCGCCGCGGACCGGGTTGGAGAGTTCGCGTGCCGCTTCGAGGAAATTGCGCGGCAATATGAGGCCGAAATCTTCATCCCGCACGGGAAAGTGGATTTGGAATTACCTATGGTCCTGGTCGGATCAGGACTGGTCAAGGCTTTGGAGGAACTCGAACCTCACGGGATGGGTAACCCGGCTCCGCTTTTTGCCCTGCGCGGCGCGCGTTTCAACCTTGCCAGAGTTTTCGGGAAAGAACAAAACCACCTGAAACTGGAGTTTGAAAACGGGCTGGAAGGAATCTGGTGGCGGGGGGCGGAACACTTTGCCGAAATCTCCGGCGACAAGAAAATCTGCCGAGGTCCGGGGCAAACGCTGGATATGGTTTTCCAGCTCGGCTGGAATAGCTTCAATGGAAAGCCTATGCTCGAAATCAGGGATCTCGGAAAGCTCTTTTAATCGAGCCTGCGCCGGCGGCTTCCGGCCTGGCTAAGGCCGCAGGCTCTAAATCACTTAAACCTTCAGGCAGCTTCGCCTTTCCCGATCTGCTGAATCTGCAAGCGTCTTGCCTTCATTTTCTCGTAGATTTCTTCCTGGAACCTTACTGCGCTTTCTCCCTCTGCATTGCTCATTATCAGGGCCGACCTGAGTATGCTTGTCGGGTCTCTCATGTCGGCGATCTCCTGGGAGCGAAGACTTGCATCCTTGAAATCCTCGATCACACGGTATTCCTCATAAGGAATGAAGGATTCAAGCCGCACGAGAGCGATTTCAAGCTGGCGCCTCAAATCACTCTCGGGATCGTCTGCCAGTTCCTTGAGAATTGCCTGCCCGATCCGCTCTTTTGGACAGGGGAGTTCGAAATCGACCGCTATGGGTCCTTTCATATCTTCCAGTACCCGTAAGTAGGCGGAAATGATCCGCCACCTTCGTTCATGGGTTAAATCGCGGGGACAACACTCGTATTCTTCCCCATACTCTCCCATGGCCCCGGGGACAAGTGCCTCCGGTGTCTTAGAGGAGCTACTGGCAGGAATATGACCATTGGCTGTTTCCATTGGAAGCTCCCGGATGGAGAAAACCATGGCAATTATTGACTGATGGTGGAATTTGGCTCGAGGTGCGGAGCCGAAGACAGGTTACCAAGTATACTGTGGGTGTGCAGGAAATAAATGGGGTCAAGGCCCTAATCATATGTACGAATCACAGTATTTAAGTAACCGGAAAAATACATGCCCCTGTAGGGCCCGGAAAGTATTTTGCAGTATAAAGAAGTTGGGACGGCCGGATTAGTTCGCGTAAAGCCGTGGAGAAAAAGGAGAGCCAGGAAAGGAGGAGGAGGACCTGACTCTCCCAAGGAGGAAAGAGTTAATATTCTTTCCAATATAATAATAACTCGCCGGTCAAGAGTCAAAAACAGGCGAATTCGCGGGGAACGCGGTGAAAAGACCTCTGGGGATTCAGGTCTGGGGTTTGGAAGCTCCAGCCTTTCAGGCTCCTTTGACCCGCTCGACGATGCCTGTGGTGCTCAGGTTTTCGATCAGGGGCGCCAAAACTATCCGCCCTCCCCATCCCTCCACGAGTTCATGGCCCACTACGGCCTCACGGGTGTAATCGGCCCCTTTCACGAGAACATCGGGCCTCAATGCTTCAATGAGAGACAGCGGAGTGTCTTCTTCGAAGATGACCACCATATCCACGCAGCCAAGCGCCGCAAGCAGAGCAGCCCTGTCCTGCTGAGGCAATATCGGTCGATGCATTCCTTTGATGCGTCTTACCGAACTATCCGAGTTCAGACCGACGACGAGCCGCTGTGCCTCACGGGCGGCTGTATGAAGCAGCCGAATATGGCCGGCGTGAAGAATGTCGAAACATCCATTGGTGAAGACGATGCTGTCTCCCATGGCCTTCCATGCATCCACCGTAAACTTGGCTGAAGCCAGATCGCAGATCTTTCTCTGCGTCTCATTCTGGCCCTGCCTCAGGGCGAGGGCAAGTTCTTCGGCCCGGATCGGATTTGTTCCCACCTTCCCCACGACAATCCCTGCCGCGATATTGGCTAATCTGGCAGCCTGGGGCCAGTCCAGCCCTGCCGCTATTCCGGCGGCCACAGTGGCGATTACGGTGTCTCCTGCGCCGGAAACATCGAAGACGTCGCGCGCCTGGGTTGGGATGAGAACAGGGGGGACATTGCGGGTAAAAAGCGCCATGCCTTTAGGTCCGCGTGTAACGAGGAGCCGGTCGATTTGAAGATCTTCAAGGAGTCGTTGCCCCGCGTCCATAAGAGTTTGATCGGAAATGATCTGTTTGCCGGTTATAAGTTCGAGCTCTCCCGTATTGGGGGTGATGCAGGTTGCTCCGTTGTATCTGGTCCAGTCTCTGCCTTTGGGGTCCACCAGGGTGGGCAGGTGCCTTTCACGAGCGCGCCCGATGATAGTGGAACAGAAAAAACTGTCCATGGTTGCCTTGCCATAGTCCGACAGAATAATAACATTCGCGTCCGCAATGAGATCCAGGGCGAGGTCCAGCAGAGTTCTTGATTCTGCGGGATTGATCGGCCCGGTTTCTTCCTCGTCAAGCCTCAAAAGTTGCTGCCCTTGTGACATAACCCGCGTTTTGGCAATGGTGGGATGCGGTTGCGGCAAAGTAAGCAGACGATCTTCGATCTTGTTTTCAGCCAGAAGCTGCGAAAGGAGTTGCCCGGAAGCATCAGTTCCTTTGGTCCCAAGAAGACGCACACGGCAGCCAAGCGCGGCAAGGTTGGCCGCCACATTGGCCGCCCCGCCAAGACGGTAGGTCTGGTTCTCGACTTTCACGACCGGAACGGGAGCTTCGGGAGATATTCTACTTACCCGGCCCCACAGGTAGCGATCCAGCATTACATCGCCTATTACCAGTGCGGTAACCTTTTCAAAACCGCCAAGTTCGGGTGGCATCATTTGATTCTCCACTCAGCCTGGAAATCGGAGCTAAAGTATGGGTTTCTCAGGGCTCTCATTCTTACTCCTCAATGAGGAATATCACAGTAAAATCCCGCCGTAAACCGGCCTATGATTTTTGTTTCGTAAACGGAACGGAATCTCAGGGCGCCCAGGTGTGTTGATGCGGCGCCAACCAAAACAACGAGATATTTTTATCACTTTATTGCGGCCATCGTGGCGTTTTTGTGACGGATACTTAAACTGTTTGTGAGAAAGGAGTGCTATTATAAGTTTGTCTTATCCGCTTAGTTTCTATTTGTGCACTTAAAATCTTTCCTGGATGCGGCTGGAGCGGTCATGAGCGAGAGCAAAATAGAGCCCTGCGACGTGTGCCGGCAGGGAGGGAGCACCTCCTCCCGGCAAATGGCGGACTGTATCGCCGGTAGGGTAAGAGAAAAAAAGGAGAGCTACAGGCGCTACAACTTCGAGCGCTCCCAGGAAGAGGCTTTCGCAACCTTTTTCGACCTGGCCCAGGAATTCACGTCGATCGAGAGCCTTTACCATATTTGCGTTGCTGTCCCCAAGGAGTTCTTCAACCTGGACAGCAGGCTCTACATCATCGAGCCAAAGCACTCGCAACTCGAGCTGGTCTGCACCAGCAGGCGGGGGCTCCTCCAGCCTGACGAGCGCAGAAAGCATAAGGCGGTAGTCGTCGAAGAAACCGTAGAGGCCGACGAGTCATGGTTTTTTCCAATTCGAGGGAACCAAGCCCTTAATGATATGTTGCCCTTTCTCGGCCAAAGCTCCATTCTCGGCGTCTTTGAAATTTATCCCAAAAACGCAGTTGATGAGCGTAGACAGTTTTTCCTGGAGAAATTCACCAACCGGATCGGATACAACCTCCACCAGAAGCTGCTGGTCCAGCAGAATATCGATCATATAAGGTTCATAAATCAGCTTGTATCCGACATTGAGCACAATGTCATCACGCCGAACATGTACTATAAGCTCTTTCTGAACCGGCTCAGGAAAATGATCGAAAACTACCAAAAAATCGAGGGCATGGCCCGAACGATGGTCGAAGACCCGGCAATTTGTGAAGCTGTGGCGCAGTCCCTGCAAAATGCTGCCGAAATCCTCCAGGAAACCAACCAGGGGCTTCAGACCGAGTATTCCGCCCTTTCCAAACATTATGAGCACACCAGCCTGTTTCTGGAGAGCCTTTTCCGCAAGGACCATTTCCAGAAAGGCACCTACGTCCTGAGAAAGCAGGTGTGTAATTTCCGCACAGAGATAATCGAACCTCTTCTCGAACGCTATTCCAGGCAGTACGCAAGGAAAGGAATAACGGTCGATGACCGGCTCGAAAACGTTCCGGACGAACAGGTGACGCTCTTTGTTGATAAAGGGTTGATATCTCAGGTATTTGATAACTTTTTCTCAAATGCGGTAAAATACACCCAAACAGTAGAAGACGGGAGGGGGATTTCCGTAAAGCTTTTCTCTTTAAACCGGCAGATCATAAAGGACCTTTTTGGAGAAGATAAACCGGGCGTGCGGTTCAATTTTTTTACAACGGGCAAGCCGCTCACCCTCTACGAATGTGAGCGGGTCTTCGATGAAGGTTTCCGAGCCAACAGGACTGAAAGCGGGACCGGGCACGGCCTTAATTTTGTGAAAAAGGTAGTCGAGATTCACGGCGGAATGGTGGGTTGTGAGCCGCAACCCAACGGTAATTTGCTCTATCTCGTCCTGCCCTTCAAGCAATAGCGCAGCAACGAGCAGTCCTGCCCAGACTTTGCATATTCAGGTAAAGTGTTTGCCGGCGGACTTCCCACATCCGGGCATTACATGATGAGCATAAAATCCTTGTCCGGCATGGGGCTGTCAGGCGCCCGGTCTGGATCATCTCTTTTCCTGTCGCCCAAAACCTTAGATGGAGGCGTTAAATGAAAATGAACGGAGTAATATTTTCGATCCTTCTTTTTGTCACCATTTCGGGCCCGCTCCACATGGCCGCCAACGCTGAGACCGGCGGCATAAGCCCTTCAGACATTGCCGGGGCGCCGGATAAGTTCTGCACTGTCAAAAAAGAGCCGGACCCTGCGTTGCTTGGCGGGTGGAAAGGGGTTCACCAAAACTACATCTCGAAGCTGAGTGAATACCGGGCCGAGCCTGTGGGATACTATTTGAAAAAGGTTGGCAATCGGTATGCCCTATACTTTTACAGGAAAAAGGCAGAAACCGACTTAACTGTCACCGTATATCACGGATGGAGAGACTGGGAAATCGATGGAGATCAAATCCGGTCCTCAACCGGGGTTAAAATTTTCACGAGAGACGGTGCAGTTTACTATAGCTGGCAAAATAGTCATAAACCTACCCAGTTGAGCCGGGATGAAAAACTGGGGGAGCCCTGAAAAGCAGGAAGGCAAAAAGCCTTCCCGTTGCCTTTTCCCTGCTTCCCTTGACCTTTTCCGTATGACGGGTTACCTGTTCACATTGTGCCGATCGATTGGCGCCGGAGCGGCGGGACCGGCGTCAAACGGCTGTAATGCTTACAGAGCTTAATTTGAAGTAGCTTAATTCCGATCTTATGGTTATAATGAGGTGGCTTACCGGTCCAGTGAGCACGAAAATTTGATTAACAATATATCAGGATCCACCCGATATTGGTTTTAAGTATCATCAGAAAGGTACGGGCCAAGGAGGAATTTTAATGGCTAGAAAGCGTGACGACCGAGGCGGCGAGCTTAGATGCTCCTTCTGTGGAAAAAGCCAGGACGAGGTCAAGAAACTCATTGCCGGTCCTACGGTTTATATCTGCGATGAATGCGTGGAGCTCTGCAATGACATCATTGCAGAGGAATATGAGAGAGAAGGGGCTGCACGTGCCACGCAGATTCCAAAGCCCGTTGAGATCAAAAGTGTTTTGGATCAGTACGTCATAGGCCAGGAAAGAGCGAAGAAGGTCCTTTCGGTTGCGGTTCACAACCATTACAAGCGTATCGAGCTCAAGATCGACAAAAACGATGTCGAGCTTCAGAAGAGCAACATCCTGATGATCGGGCCGACCGGTTCGGGCAAGACCCTTTTAGCGCAAACACTGGCCCGCATTCTGAACGTGCCCTTCACGATAGCCGACGCAACCACGCTTACGGAGGCGGGTTATGTTGGCGAAGACGTGGAAAATATACTGGTAAGTCTGATCCAGGCGGCCGACTACGATATCGAGAAGGCGTCCCGGGGAATAGTCTATATTGATGAAATCGACAAGATCGCCAAAAAATCCGACAGCCCTTCGATTACTCGCGACGTCTCGGGAGAAGGCGTACAGCAGGCGCTTCTGAAAATCCTGGAAGGCACCGTAGCCAACGTTCCTCCCAAGGGCGGTCGTAAACATCCGCAGCAGGAGTTCATAAAGATCGACACCACGAACATTCTTTTTATCTGCGGCGGGGCTTTCAATTACCTGGAGACCATCATTCAAAGCCGGATCGGGGTGAAGGGCATGGGGTTCGGAGCCGAAATCCGGAGCAAGGAAGAAAAGAGCATCGGTGAGGTGCTGCGGCACGTGCAGCCCGAAGACCTGCTCAAGTTCGGGATGATTCCGGAGTTTGTCGGACGGCTGCCGGTCATCGCGACCCTGAGCGAACTCACGGAAGACGAGCTGGTGAGTATCCTTACAGAGCCTAAAAACGCTCTGGTCAAGCAGTACAAGAAACTGTTCGATCTGGAAAACGTGCGGTTGCGCTTTACTGACGGCGTCTTGAGAACGATCTCCAAGGAAGCCATAAGGCGCAAGTCCGGAGCGCGTGGCCTGCGGTCCATCATGGAAAACATCATGCTGGACATAATGTACGATCTGCCGTCCCATCCCGAGATTCAGGAGTGCATCATAAACGAGGACGTGCTTACAAAGAGCGCGCAGCCTCTGCTCCTGTACCGGGGCGAGGACAAGGAGTCTGCCTGAAACCATCGGTTTACAGGAAAGGCCGCCGATTGGCTGCCCGAATAAAAGAATTTCCCGATTTGCCCTCTGGTTGCGTCAAGACATCTCATTGGGAAATTCGAACAGACCAGGAGAACAACCGGCAACATGTTTAAATTGACTCGTACTAAAGAAGGTCAGCAATACAATACTTTTATCATGCCTCTTTTGCCTCTGAGAGACATAGTCGTATTCCCGTCGATGGTGGTTCCACTTTTCGTGGGGCGTGACAAGTCTGTCAACGCCCTTGAGAAGGCGATGGGATCGGACAAAAAGATTTTTCTTGCTGCCCAGACAAAGGCCAAAACCGACACCCCGGGCGAAGGTGATATCTACCGCGTGGGCACTGTGGCAAACATCCTGCAGATTCTGCGTCTGCCCGACGGCACTGTAAAGGTGCTTGTAGAGGGTGATTACCGGGCCAGGATCATCAGTTTTGTTCCCAACCCCGAGCATTTCACGGCACAACTTGAGGCGCTCGAGGAGACGGAGGAAAAATCCGTCGAAGTCGAAGCTCTTATGCGAGGCGTCAGGTCCTCCTTTGAAGCTTATTCGAAGCACAACAAGAAAATCACCCAGGAAATCCTGGACGCGGTTGCGGCGGTCGAGAATGTGTCCCGCCTGGCCGATACGGTCGCTTCCTACATGCCCTTCAAGCTGGATGTCAAACAAAAGCTGCTCGAGACCCTGAGCGTTTCACAGCGCATCGAAAAGCTCTTCGGGCACATCAGATCGGAAATCGAGATCATCCAGACCGAGGAGCGCATCAAGGGCCGGGTCAAAAAGCAGATGGAGAAGACCCAGCGCGAGTACTATCTCAACGAACAGATGCGGGCCATTCAAAAAGAGATGGGCGAAAAGGACGATTTCAAGTCCGAGCTCGAAGAGATTGAAAAACGCATCAAGAGGAAGAAACTTTCCCAGGAAGCGGCGGCCAAGGTCCGCGGCGAGTTCAAAAAACTCAAGCTGATGTCTCCGATGAGCGCCGAGGCGACAGTGGTGCGAAACTATATCGACTGGATACTTTCGCTCCCCTGGTATGAAAAGACCAAGGACAAGATAGATATAGACGAAGCCACCCGGATCCTTGACGAAGACCATTACGGCCTGGAAAAACCCAAGGAACGCATTATCGAGTACCTCGCAGTGCAGGCGCTCGTTAAGAAAATCAAAGGCCCCATCCTTTGCTTCGTGGGACCTCCCGGGGTTGGTAAGACATCGCTTGCGCGCTCGATTGCAAGGGCGATGAACCGCAACTTCATCCGGCTCTCACTTGGGGGCGTGCGCGATGAGGCTGAAATCCGGGGCCACAGGCGCACTTACATAGGCGCGCTGCCGGGAAAGATCATCCAGTCCCTTAAGAAGGTCAAGAGCAACAACCCGGTATTCTGCCTCGATGAAATCGACAAGATGAGTATGGATTTTCGTGGCGATCCTTCGGCGGCCCTGCTCGAAGTACTCGACCCCGAGCAGAATTTTGCCTTCAATGACCATTATCTCGATCTGGATTATGACCTCTCTGAGGTTTTCTTCATAACGACTGCGAACACTTTGCACTCCATTCCGCCTCCGCTTCGGGACAGGATGGAGATTATCCAGCTTGCCGGCTACACTGAATACGACAAGCTAAACATCGCCCGGAACTTTCTTATCAAGAAACAGTCAACGGCAAACGGCATAAGCTCCGACAACATCGACTTCGGAGACGAAATTCTGCTCTACATAATCCGCCACTACACCAAGGAAGCCGGAGTGCGGAACATGGAGCGGGAAATCGGCTCGGTCTGCCGCAAGGTGGCCAAGGAAGTGGTCCGCAACGGGCCTGAAACCAGAGTGGAGATTAGTGAAGCCGTTATCCAGGAGTTTCTCGGGATTCCGAAATTTCACTATGGGCGCGCCGAGGAACAAGATGAGATCGGCCTCGCGATGGGTCTTGCCTGGACTGAATTCGGGGGTGACATTCTCGGGATTGAAACTGTGATCATGCCGGGCAAGGGCAAGGTGATGATCACCGGGAAACTTGGCGAGGTCATGCAGGAGTCGGCGCAGGCGGCTCTGAGCTACGTAAGGTCGCGCGCAGAACAGCTCGGGCTCGATCCTGATTTCCACCGGAACTTCGATATACACGTCCATGTCCCTGAAGGGGCCATTCCCAAGGACGGCCCGTCTGCGGGCATCACGATGGCGACCTCGATTGTTTCCGCGCTCAGCAAAATTCCGGTCCGAAGCGATGTCGCCATGACGGGCGAGATCACTCTCAGGGGCCGAGTCCTCCCGATTGGAGGCTTGAAGGAAAAAATTCTTGCCGCACATCGGGCCCTGATCAAGACCGTGCTTGTTCCGAAGGACAACGCCAAGGACCTCAAGGAGATTCCGGCAAAGATTCTCGAAGAGATAAACATCGAGCTTCTGACGCACATGGACGACGTGCTGAGACTGGCGCTGGCGCCCAAGGAAGCGAGCAAGCTGTTCACGGAACCTGAAGCGTCCGCTCCGGTTATCCTGCCAAAGGAACCCTCGGCAGACGAGATTCGGGCGCACTGATGCAAGGGCCCGAAAGGGCCTTGACAATTTTGACCGGCTAAACTAAAAGAGAAGGTTCCGGGTCGAAAGGGGCAGTGAGCCTGTCCCACCCTCTTTTGTGAAGGGGGGCGGGGATTTTGGGCGGGTAGCTCAGCTGGGAGAGCATCGGCCTTACAAGCCGGGGGTCACAGGTTCGAGCCCTGTTCCGCCTATTTATTTCAGGGGTGGTAGTTAAGTTGGTTATAACGCCGGCCTGTCACGCCGGAGGCCGAGGGTTCAAGTCCCTTCCACCCCGCCAG
>JBKQLC010000011.1:0-33967 GCA_052147195.1 Syntrophobacteraceae bacterium | reverse complement strand
GGTCTTCCGGCAAACGAGTACCTGAGGTTTGGATGTTTGCCCCAAAGGGGCTCAATAAGTCAGCCCAGGGTCAGTCTCGCGCCTCGCGGGACGTCACCCTGGGTATGAATGCACACAAACCGAAGTTATGGATGTTTGCCGCAAAGGGGCTCAATAAGCCAGCCCAGGGTCAGTCTCGCGCCTCGCGGGACGTCGCCCTGGGTATGAATGCACACAAACCGAAGTTTTGGATGTTTGCCCCAAAGGGGCTCAATAAGTCAGCCCAGGGACAGTCTCGCGCCTCGCGGGACGTCACCCTGGGCATGAATGCACACAAACCGATTTTACCCTGCAAGGGTTACATAAAATCTGCCATACTCACGCCTGTCCGGAGATTGAGGCATTCGCGCGGAAATCCTTTTTCATGTAACTTTCAGGCCAAGAAACTCTAAAAGCCCCCAGGGCGAATTCACAGCAGACAGATATTGTCCTTTCTCCTACTCTAGGTACTCGTTTGCCGGATGAACCATTTTTTCTGGAATCCTTCCTTCAGGCTTCATTTATCAACCTTATTCCCGCCGGGGAGAAAGTGGGTAGTTTTAGCCGGTGAAAAGTGCGCACCCGTAGACCCCGGATCAGATTGGCCGGCTCAGAGGCTCCACTGCTGCAAGTTTTTCCTTTTGTCTTACCAAACTTCCGGATATGCCATTGTGGTGTACAATTCCTCTAACTTAACCTTGTGACTTCTCTCCATTCTGGCCAAAGTCAGGAACATCTCCTTTTGATCCGGGCTGGTGCTGGAATTGGCTAATGCCTGATACATCTGCATAGCCTCTTCCTCTTCCTTCATGGCCAAGCCTATGGCATCATAAGGTTTCATGTCGATTGAGGGCTTTGGTTTTTCGATAGTTTTGGCTACCTCGTAGTCCATGACCTCGGCAAAATGGAAAGGTTTAGCTCCTGTTAAAAAACCTTCCAAAAAAATCTTGTGTTTTAGCTCATCTTCGGCCAACTCTTCGAATATACTTCTTAAATTGTTGTCTTTGACCTTGTCGCAAATACTTTTGTAGAAATCATGCGCTGCTATCTCGTTTGCAATCGCCATTGCAAGAATCTTCCGGTACTCGTCACTCGTCATCGTTGCTCCTTTTGGGTTTTGTGAATAGAACTTGAAAAGGTTCCATTACCCTGAGGATAGCCTTCCTGAATAAGGTTCGGATTCTGATTGGAAAGTTCCTCGAATACTCAGGGAGTCCATTTAATTATCCCATATCCTAATCAACCGGGCAAGGGATATGCCAATGAGCATGAATCCGGATGAATCCAGGCAAATTCAATGGGAGCCTTGGGAGGTAAGGGAAAATATACGGCACTAGGTCTCCGGAGGCAAGGACAGAGCAGTCAGGGCTGGAGTGAATGCCTCCATGCAAAGCTCCCGGGAGCACTGCTCGATGAGTGCCCGGATAGTCGAGTGAGGAACCGTGGAAGCGAGAAAATAATGTTGGCTCGATCAGGTGAGGTATCTTTGGCTAGACAACCCGGTGGACAACCTTGGTTTCTGTACACAGACCAAATGTGAACCGCGTACCCTCGGTGTACCCTTTCGCGTTTTGGCCCTGCCAACTATCCGAATTATTGAACAAAATCGGTGCGAGAGGATTTGAACCTCCGACTTCGCCCGCAAACATAGACGGGTTAAGGAGCATTTTGAATCTGCACCAAAGTTGCACCAAAATGGAAATCATGGACACGCGAATCATTCGTCATCATGTCCAGTTTTAAGGTCTTTTCGTAGGGCGCAAACTCGCGCCCATGCACAAGGGCGTTCTTGGAATATGGACAATACGCTCAATTGTCCAGTTTTTTTTATTGGGATCGGGGGGAAAAACCGTGGTATTATTGAAGCGGAAAAAACTTGATTAAGTACTAATAAAACTTGATAAAGTACTACACTTCTTAATATAATCCACTTGATATTAAATAATAGTGCATGAAAGGATTAGCATGGAATTGGATGATATTTTCGATTACAGTGAATTTCAACAATATTACAGGGACTACTTCTGGCGGTCAAAATATCACGAGCTTTTCGGATATCAACCTGACGCATTCCCAGACTTTCCCTGGATTGCTTCTCTCGAAAAATGTTTTTCAAGCCTGGCGAAAAGCAATGTACCAGACAATTTGACATCACAATGTATTCTTAGAGAACTGATCCAATGGGGTGGAAATCAACATGGTATCCTTAGGAAGTTTAATCGTGGCTGTATGGAGGAATACAACGTATCTGAATGCTTACAGGTTATAATTTACTACATATCTGAGCCAGATAAAGCTATTAGGTGTGCGCGCGACCTTCCCGGCATTGGACTTACATATGCCTCAAAATTATTACGATTTATACAACCTGAATTATATGGTGCGTTAGATTCTAGAATAAAAAACGCATTATATGATAATAAACTACTTAAAAAGATTTGGGATGGTAACATTCACAGTGAAGTGTCAGGATACGTGCATTTTATTAAGTTATTAAATGTAATAAGAGACAAACTCAAGACACATGATATAAAAAAACCAGAATGCAGCCTAACAAGTGATGGTACTTGGCGAATATCTGAAATAGAGATGGCCCTTTTTTGTTGGGCGAGTTCGCCATAACTGGACAACAACAAACTGTCCAGTTTTGCCCGCTGTTTTTACTGGTTTTTTTTGCTCGCAGGCAATTGTGCCGCTTTCCCGTATTCCTGGTGCGGAAGCGCATGGGAATCGAACCCATCGCCAAATAGAACCCTCTAAGTATTTGCAGGCGAGGAGACAACGGAGGGACACCGGAAAAAGAATGACCAGAATCAAACAGTGTGTAAAAAATCGGGGCGATAGGATTTGAACCTACGGCCCCCTGCTCCCAAGGCAGGTGCGCTACCAGGCTGCGCTACGCCCCGATAAAACGATTTTAGTATCATGAGCCGGACCTAAAGGCAAGAACAGGTGCAAAGACATGCTGGTTAAAATGTACGGAGAGAGTCGGGAACAGAAAGTCGAAAAGCGGTACAGTCCCGCAAAGTATGTGAGCAGTACAAAGAATGCCGTCTTTGGCGATCCCGGCCCGAAGTTCATCTCAACATCCATTGTCGAGCGGAACAACCTCACAATGCGCATGGGAATGCGCCGATTTACCCCCCTCACCGTTGGATTTCGGGTCTTCCGGCAAACGCGTTCCTGGACAGTTTGCACGCGAAGCCGCGAAGCCGCGAAGAAGAAGCCTAAATGCCTTACCGGAAGTTGCGCAGGCAGTAGCGGGAGGTCGCCTCGCTCCAAATGTGGACGGTGAGGTTGGAAGGGTGAAATTCTCACCCTTCGCTCTTCGCACTTCAAACTTCGTTAACGTCTCCTGCTTGCTGCCGCTTTTTTCCTCCTTCTTTTTCTTCGCGTCTTCGCGTCTTCGCGTCTTCGCGTGAAAAATATTGGAGGTACTCGTTTGCCGGATGGACCTGGATTTCCCAACAAGGCCGCGAATCCGGCGCATGCGGTATCGCTGCATTTCATGTACTCCAATTTCGTCAGGATTCACCGCAGCTTGCGGGTTTCGCCCGCGATGGAGCGCGAATCACGGATCGCCTTGGGACATTAGAGGACATTGCGAAGTTGGCAGGTCAGGTCCTGCGGGGCAAATCAGGTCGCGAGCGATCGTGCGATTTCTTGTTGCATTTCTTTAACTACTACGATTGGGTCCTTGGAGTCTCTTATCGGACGGCCGACAACCACGTAGTCGGCTCCATCAGCTATCGCTTGGCCGGCCGTAACGATTCGCTTTTGATCGTCTTTCTCTTCTACGGTAATATTGGCTCCCGGACGGATTCCGGGGGTCACAATCAAAAAATCGTCGCCCAGGTCGTTGCGCAACCTTTTGGCCTCCAACCCCGATGAAATTATACCGTGGCACCCCACTTTCAGGGCCCTTCTGGCTCGGGCAAGCACATACTCTTCAATATCTATGGAACGACCGAAAAATTCCTCCATATCCTCCGTACCGAAACTGGTAAGCAGTGTTACTGCCAGGATCTTTAACCCGTTCTCCCGGTCAACTCCCCGTCTCGTTTCGCTGACTGCCGCTTCTACGATTGGATCGTTGCCATGCACCGTGGCAAAAGTAATATCCCTGTCCTTAAGTTGCCCTACAGCCAGCTTTACCGTCTCCGGGACATCAAAAAATTTCAGATCGGCCATCACCTTAAGGCCCCGCCCGGTTAACCAATCAATAGTTTGAAACCAACTGGCAAGAAATAGCTGGAGGCCTACTTTGTAAAATTTAATGTGGCCCTCCAACTCCGTTGCTAATTCCTTAGCTTCATCGAAGGAACCTACATCAAGGGCAAAAATAATCCGCTCGTTCAACGGAATGTCTTTCCGTTGCATCTTTATCCTCCAATGTGGTTCAAAATGGCCCACTACCTGAAAAGACCTCCAGCGAAGCGGGAATTATTGTTCATCGATCCACCTACTCGGTTCTGCTGTACCGGAGCTTCACCGCGCAAAGCTCGGCGTACGCAGTATCGACAAGGTCCTGCGCGCCGGCGGCGCGTTCGTTCAATGTGCCGACCCCGATAGCTGCAGTGATCAGGATGGCCGTATTGCCGTCCCGGTAAGGGGATTTTCTCATCGTAGAGGAGATATAGGGCATGACCTCGCGCGCCTCTGCCTCGGGCACGCCAGGGAGCACGATCAGGAATTCGTCGCTGCCGTACCTGCCCATGAAGCAATCCTCGTTTGGCAGGATCTCTTCCAGGAGTCTCGCCGCATGCTTGAGCACCTCCATTCCGTTTTCGAACTCTTCCCAGTCCTGGACGAAGTTGAGGTCTACCACCAATACCGAGAGCGCGCTTCCTGACCTGCGAGCCTTTCTGAATTCTTTCTCCAGGACAGTGTGTATCTGAAAAAAATTGAAAAGCCCTGTGAGCTGGTCCTTTACCGCGAAGTCACGGACTTTTTCGTAGGTGAGACAATTGTCCATGGAAAGGGCTATATTTATTCCGAGCTGCTCCAGAAGGTCGGTGCCATCTTCCGGATGATATCTTCCCGGGTCGGGGCTCCCAAGCAGGAGCGCTCCGAAGAGAACTTCGCCGATTTTCAGCGGGATTAACGCACATGAGCGCAGGGTATGGTCACTCTCAGAGAGCATCTGGAGATAGCCGTTTCTCTCGGTCGAAAAGAGCATCGGTTTGAGGGCGGGGCCAAAGAGGGCGTGCCCCGATTCGCCGTCCAGGGGTGAGATCCAGGTCTTGGCATCTATCAGGCTGCTCGTCCCCGCTTCCCCCTGGAAAAACCTCTCCAGGGCCTCGGGATGCGAAAGATATAAAACCAGAAGCCCTGCCTGGAATCGCTCTTTTATCTCCCTGAGCAATTCCTCGATAAGCCGGTCCAGCTCACGAGTCCTGAAAAGGATTCGCTCGACCGCAGCAAAATGCCTCCAGATTTTTTCATTCTCCGAGGCATTGGCCAGCACCTCGACCAGTTGTTTTCGAAGGGCTTCGTTTTCCAGCCGCAATCTTTGGATATCGCTGTTCTCATCGGCGACGGCTTTGGATGGGGCCGGGACCTGAAGGCCGGAGTCTGCCGGATCGTTTTTCCGCTTGCGTTTTGCCATGGAGTTCAGCGCCTCAGGGACGGCTCTTGGAAATCTTTAGTGGTTTGCGGCCGAGTATGACCAGCGTGAGGGCCTCGTCAACAGCATCCAGCGGTGTCTGGGCAGTTATCACCCCGGGAATCTGATACTGCGGCTGAAGCGCCACTACACCTTTTCCGATCTTTAGCGCGAGCGCTATTTCGGATAGGGTCCCATATCCTCCCCCAATCGATATCAGGACATCCGCCGTGTGGACGATGATCGTGTTGCGCGCTTGCCCCATGTTCGTGGCGATTGGAAAATCGATGAATTCATTTGCATCCGCCGTTTTCGGCCCAGGAAGAATTCCAAGCGTAACCCCGCCGATCTCCTTTGCGCCTCGGGCCGCCTCGGTCATGACGCCTCCAAGACCTCCGCACACCAGCACGGCGCCCTTGCGAGCAACTTCGCGCCCGACCTCCTCGGCCAGCTTCGCCAAATCCGGCCTGCTGGTCCCGGGTCCGACCACCCCAATGATTGGACTGCCAATTTCTATTCTTTCCATCCCCATTTCCCCACCAGGTCCACGAATCGAACCCCGCCCAGATTTGTTTTCTTAAAACCGGTAGCCATTCGCCGAACCAGGATCAGTTCCTGACCCAACCGGCCGCCGACCGGAACAACCAGTCTGCCGCCTACCGTGAGCTGCTCCACAAGCGGCTCCGGAATTTTCGGAGAGCCGGCCGTTACGACAATACCATCGAAGGGAGAGTCGTCCGGCCAGCCAAGAGAACCATCTCCGACCCGGATAATAACATTCTTATATCCCAGATTCTGTAGAATCGATTTTGCGCGATACGCCAGGTCCGGGTGTCGCTCGATCGAAAAAACCCGGTCCGCCAGTTCGGCAAGAACAGCCGACTGGTAGCCGGAACCCGTTCCTATCTCCAAGACTTTTTCAGATCCATCGAGTTCCAGGCTCTCGGTCATAAGGGCCACTACATAAGGCTGCGAAATAGTCTGATTTTCTGCAATCGGCAGCGGGTGGTCGCTGTAGGCCTGGTCCCGAAGCGCCTCATCTACGAACAGATGCCTCGGCACCTTTCCCATCGCCTCGATAACTCGATCATTGTGAATGCCGCGGGCCGCGATCTGGGTTTCCACCATGCGTTCCCGAGCCTTCTTGAAGTTCACCATGCCGACATTTCCACTTTAGTTTCGATCGGAACCTGCCGGTATCTCATCCGGTGTTTCCTGATTTACCACCAGTCTACAGGCTGCACAGCCGATCTGACACGCATCGGCGAGATTAGGGGAACTCTCGCGTTTTCCAACATTAAAAAATATAAAGCAAGAGGATTTTAACATAGATTCCCGCTCAGAGCAGGACGCTTTCAAGCCCGACGCTCCAATCATTATCAGAGCAGGTTGGCCCAGGAGCAGTATTCGGGGCAAAGCCCCTCGCACGGCCCCTCCGGCTTTCCAACCGAAGTATGGCGAAGCCTTCGCCTGAACCATGCACCAAAAGCAAACCGTTCTCCCCTGCATGAAACCCAGGGCGATACTAATTCCATTTCCGCCTGGACCGGCAAAAGAGGAAAGACCTGCGTTCCGGCGTAGATAAAAGCGAGGTTGTCCTTCCAGGAAGAATCATAGTTGAGGAAAAATCCCATGTCGAGGTCTTTAAAAATCCGCCGGTACGCGTCCGCGCAGTGGTTTTCGTTCAGGGGGCGAAGAGCGAAAAGCGCCTTCTCAGGGTATTCGTTCAGAATGGTTTGTAATGCGCCGGCACGCTCCGCCTCACAAGACCGGCCGGCCTTGGCGCCGGCATCGAATAAGCCAATGCCTCTGAAGGGCAGGCCCCGTCCAGCCATATCTTCCAGGGCAATCCCCAGGCTGGGCGCCTCGCGGTGTGAGGTGTCATCCCAAAACAGGATCAATGGCCGTTCGATGTTGTCCGATACAAAATGAAACAGCCGTTCAAGGTAGATACTGTCAGCCCGCCTTCGAGATGAAATGAAGAACTTGTCTATCCAGGGCAGGACCAGGGAAGAAATTTTACCGGAATCGATCATTCTCTGACCCTGGTTTGCAAGCGCAAAAAGCAGGATGAGACCCTCTTCCCAGGTCTTACGAGCTTTTTCCATCCATGCGCGGACCTGTTCAGGGGATACACGCTGATGAGGGCTCAGCGCGCCGGGCCATTCTGATTTTTTTCCGTACCGGAGTTGGGAATGTTCAACCGCGCTGGCCATTTTGAGGGCGAAAAGTCTCTCGGACCTCAAACCGGAAAGGCCCCCGGCTGAAGAGATGTCGAACGATTTACGAATTTTCGCAGCCTCTTCGAGAACCGCCTGGACAAAAAGGCTGAAATGCGCCGGGTGGGCGAACTGAGCTGCCACATCTTCGAATGCCCAGCCTCCGGCCGCCCCCAGCGAAGCGTTATGCCAGCTCAGGACAACCCGGCCTGTCCGGCTGCTGACCCCGGTGGCAAGCCGCCGGATTTCAGTGAGTTCCCCGGCCTGAGCCCGAACCAGTTTTTCCCAGAAGGCAAGGCCGCGGCTTCGCATCCCTCCCCAGTATAAGTGCTTCAGCGGCTGTACCGGCGCTCCCGCCTGATCAACTGCCACTTTTGATATGGCGGCTTTCCCATGGATTCTCCACTCCGATTTCACCTTTGCGGGCCGCCTTCCGGCCTTTGTGACAAACCCAAGATCCGAAACGGTTGTCTCGAGGCCAGAATCCGGAAGGGTTCGAGCGGAACTCGAAAGCACGCGCTTCCTCAGAAGCCTCCACCTTTTTCTGAAGAGCTTCGAGGGTTCTCCATTACCGGGAAAGATTCTTTTTACCTCTATCTTGTGGATGAACGGACGCAGCGGAAATCTTTTTTCGAAAAGCCAGGCCAACAGATTCGGGGGTATTTTGGAAAGAAGGCTAACCAGGAATTCACGCCCATCATTACCCTTTGGGATTTTTCCGGCTGAGGCGAGCAGTTCGCAAAAAATTTGAAGAAGCGGCCCGGGAATGTCCCGCGTCCTTATCCGAAGCGTATTGAGGCAGGAGCCCAGATTGACATAATAGCTGCTCAGTTCGACCGCGTCCGGATAAAGCAGCAATTCAAGGGCTTCTTTGTGGGCCGTAGAAGCGGTATCCGAACAAACGCGCAGAAACCCCAGGATTTCTTTTCGCGAAAAGAACCCGAAAGCGGGCCATTTTGCCCGGAACAGACCAAAATCGAACTTGTCCACTTCTTTTCTTCAGTTGTCCCCGCGCCCCTCGGGATTTCATTATGGGGTAGCGCCGTCTTCCATGGCGGCGACTCGCTTCTAGACCCGCAAACCCGTGTCGCAGACCGAAATGAAAAATCCTCCGGACCCTTATCATAACAGGCCGGGAGGATTGTTTGATCGATTGGAATTATTCATGAAGAGTGCTTATCAGGGCTTCTTGCCCACTTTTTTGAGCATCTTCAATGCCTTGTCCGTTTCCATAACCGGTATGACTTCCGCTACGCCTAGATCGGTCCAGCTAAATATGGATGCGGCCAGATGCGCATCGTCTTCAGCTTCGAACAACCGGAACACCCTGTGGCCGGAAACATCGAACCACTCGCCCTTGATCTTGACTCCTACCGATTTATCCGATCCCATTCCGCGCTCGATCACCAGGTGTCTATCCTCGGGTGAGTAGCTGAATATGGCCATGAAAAGCATATGATCTCCTTTCCCATCTTTGGTTTACTTCTCAAATTCTCACCACTGGCGAAACTACAAATTTTATTATAGAAGGAGCAAATCGCAAAACGCAAGCGATTTGACTTTGCGGCCCCGTCGGGTTTGAGTGCTTTATTGCCCGACACCCCTGACCGGCCCGTTCCGAAACAAACTTTGAGGAGGAAGCGCTTTGATCCTTAAATATTTTTTGGTCTGGCTGCCCATGGTGCTTATCGCCATACTCAATGGAGCGGGGCGCGATTTATTATACGCGAAGAAGATGACCGAGCTTCGCGCCCATCAGGTTTCAACCGTTTTGGGGGCCATGCTGCTGGGCGTCTATATCTGGGTTGTAATTCAATATTTGAGACCCGAGAGCGCCACGCAGGCAATTGAAACAGGCTTGCTCTGGCTCATTTTAACCGTTGCCTTTGAATTTATCTTCGGGCGTTTTGCCGCCGGACATTCCTGGGCCAGGCTGTTCGGGGATTACAACGTTTTCGCCGGCCGGCTCTGGGCACCGCTGCTTGCCTGGATCACTTTTGCGCCCTACTTGCTCTACAGGCTGACAGCTTGCCTGCGATGAGGGAACCCGCGCCAACTCCTCGCGCACGAGCTTGTCTACTTGCTCCGCTTCGAAGAGATTTCCCCGTTTGCGGCATCCATCGGTATAAATCCGGCATTTTTTCTCCAGCATTTTCTCGGCCGCGATCCTCTGATCGGCATCGAGCGGCGTCGTGCGGAGCAGTTTGACGATGGCCTCTATACGGTATTTGTCCAGGTTCGCAATTGTAGCCGAGAGTTGGTCGGGATGGCCGCCACGCTTTATGACGAATGGCTTTTCGACCAGCCCGATGGGAAAACGGCAGCCGATCCGAAGCCAGAGATCATAATCTTCGCAGGCTGGAAGCGATTCGTCAAAGAGTCCGACCAAATCGAAAAGCCTGCGGTGGACAATTACGGCCGACGGGCTTACGAGGCATCTTTCGAGCAGCAGAGGGAAACAGTATCCTTGAGGCTTTTCATGATATTTTCGGGGATTTACGCGCCTGCGGTTTCGAATCCAGATTTCCTCGGTCTGACACAGCAAGGCATCGGGATGATCCGAAAAGAATTTCATCTGTGCGCGAAGTTTGCCGGGAAGCCATAGATCGTCGGAATCGAGAAAGGCGATCCATTCACCACTGGATAACGAGATGCCCAGGTTTCGGGCCGCGCTTACTCCGGAATGCTCACGGCGAACGCAGCCAAATTCCCCGGGTAGAGCTGCAAGCGCCTCGCCGGTATTATCCGTGGAACCGTCGTCCACTACGATGATCTCGAAATGCTCGGGAACGTCCTTCTGATCGAGAACAGAGCGTACGGCATCCACTACGAACTTTGCCCGGTTAAATGTAGGTATTATTACACTGATCATGAACTGTCAGGCGCAATGAGTCCCGGCCGGAGCGCACAAACCTTGACCTCCGGTGCTAAAATGTATAGTAATAAGGCTGATGCCGGTCAAATCCGGCATGCAGGCGCAAGTGCCCGTTTATAGCAAATCCTTCGGCTCTTTGAAATTAGAAGGCTTCAGGTACCTTGATATTTTGGGTTTAAAAGGGAAGACGGTGCGAAACCGTCGTGGTCCCGCCGCTGTAAACGGGGACGAAAGCCATAGTTTTCCACTGGCCGGGGTGAACCTGCCGGGAAGGAATGGTCATTAGGGAGATCCGTAAGCCAGAAAACCTGCCTGAATGCCACAGGGGTTCTCGAACAAATCTTTGTTTCGGGGGACGTGGTATTTCCCTGACGAGAGAGGATCAAGTTGAACTGGGTGCAGTCCTTGAATTCCCGTCTATAAGGGATCAAGGACTTTTTTGCTTCAAGACGCTTACTCAGGATCTAAAACCCCCTGCCCCCCTTTAGAAAATGGGGAGTGGGGAATGTCGTTAAAATCCCCCTGCCCCCTACAATCCTCCCTGGCCTCGTAGAAAAGGGGGGAGAAGATTAGGGGGAATTAAGCATTGACCCTCGGCTCCGGGCAGCTTCCGGATGAGCACTATCTAAGGTGACAGCATAATGATACTGCAATTCCCCCCAAAGGGCGCACCGCAAAGTAAGGGCATCGTTAAAGCAGGCATGGAGATCGAGCGGGAGAGTTTTCGCATCATCGAAGAAGAGATGGGCCAACACTCCTTCCCTTCCGATCAGTGGCAGATAATTCGCCGAGTCATCCATACGACGGGCGATTTCGATTACGCGCAAAGGGTTCGTTTCACCCCTGATGCCGTTTCCTCCGGGATCGAAGCGCTCAGGACCCGGGCCTGCATCTACGCGGATACACGGATGATCAGGGCTGGGCTTTCTCCCTGGCGTCTTCAATGGCATGGCAATGAGGTGTATTGTCCAGCCGAAAGCCCGCAGAGCAGGGAACTTGCTGAAAAAATCGGAGTTACCCGCACGCTTGCCGCGTTCCGCGATTGTGCTGCGAGCCTCGACGGCGCTGTAATCGCAATTGGAAACGCCCCAACGGCGCTTCTGGAAGTAACGCGTCTGATCGAAGAAGAAGGGGTCCGGCCGGCCCTGGTTATAGGGGTCCCGGTCGGGTTCGTACAGGCCGAAGAGTCAAAGAACGCACTGTGGGATGTTGTCAAACAGCCCTCGATCACGGTCTTGGGAAGAAAAGGCGGCAGTTCGGTCGCCGTGGCCATCATCCACGCGCTCCTGGAACTTGCCAAAGCCGAAGCCTGAAAACAGGAATGGCCGAGCTGAATGGGCGGCTCAATCTCATCTTCGGATTTAGCCTGTCATCAGTCAATACGGCATGAAGGCGCTACTGTTCGAGAACTTTCGAGAACTGATGAGTTCAAATTAGAGCCTTAGTGATTATCGATGCCCGAAAAACCGCCTAAACCTGCGAATAAAAGAAGCAGACTGCGCATTGGGTTCAGCACTGGAACGGCCGCTGCCGCAGCAGCCAAAGCAGCACTGCGCCGCCTGATCACAGGGTCCTGTGGCAATGCTGTAGCAGTGCGGCTTCCTTCGGGCGTCTATCTTGCGGTACCGGTGGCGTGGAGCAGCATAAACGGAAAGACTGCATGCGCTTCGGTCATAAAGGACGGAGGAGACGACCCCGATATTACAAATGGAGCGGAAATCAAGGCAAGCGTCAGCATTTTGCGCCATCGACCTGATTCCATCAGGCATAATGCCGATATGTGCGGTCGCCCTGGGATTCTCCTTGTCGCCGGAAAGGGGGTCGGTCTGGTTACAAAGCCAGGTCTTCCGGTAGCTCCAGGTGAGCCGGCCATAAATCCGGTTCCGAGGCAGGAGCTATCCGAAAATATAACTCTCGAACTCCTGCTGTCGGAAAACCTTCATCTCGAACCGCTTTTTCTAAACAGCTCCGATCCCTCCGTTTTGGCGTCGCTGGCTGATAAGCCGGCCCTGCAACTGCCGTTTTACGCCGAGGGGGGGCTTGAGAAGACCCTGGAGCGTGCGGGAGACTTGTCCATCCTGGTTGAAATCGAAGTCACAAGGGGCGAAGAACTTGCCAGGCATACACTCAACCCCCGCCTGGGAATCCTCGGGGGAATCTCCATCCTCGGCACGACCGGCATCGTCAAACCTTTCTCGAATGAAGCTTACGAGCAGACCATCCAGGCCGCCCTTTCGGTCGCAGCCTCTAACGCGTGCGGCACGGTAGTCCTCAGCACAGGCGGAAAAAGCGAGCGGTTCGCAAGGGACCTTCTTCCGGAACTCCCGCCCGAAGCATTTGTCCAGATTGCCGATTTCTTTTCTTTTGCCGTCAAGGAGGCGCGCCGGTTCGGTTTTTCCCATATAATTCACAGCCTCTTTTTCGGCAAAGCCATAAAGATGGCCCAGGGTCATCCTTATACACATGCGCATTCAGTGCCGCTCGACCTTGACTTCCTGGCCACAATAGCCCATAGCCTGGGCCATGATGCTGCTCACTGCCGGGAGTTGTCTTCGGCCAACACTGCGCGGCATGCCCTGGAGATTATTGCAGCAAAAGGTTCAAACCGTATCCTCGAATCAGTTGCCCAAACGGCCGCTGCCCAGTCGGCGGGGCTTGCAGGCGAGGGTGCACGGATCAGGCTGCTTCTTTTCGATTACGACGGCAGCCTGCTTGCGGACGTGTCATGAATGCGATCGATACCCGTTTGAAACCAAAAGACTGGAAGCCGCCCCTGATTGTCGCAGTGGGAATGGGGACCGGTCCGCAATGCCTGGGCTCTTTGGCCCTCGAGTGGATTAACGCGGCCCAAATCCTGGTTGGAGGCGATCGGCATCTCGAACTTTTCTCCGGCCATGCCGGAGAAAAACTTTCGCTCAGGTCTCCTCTCTCAGAGAGCCTGGAAGAAATCGGCAGGATCTCGGCGACGAAGCGGATAGCTGTCCTTTGCTCCGGCGATCCCATGTTCTTCGGTATTGGAAGGACGTTGGCCCACAGATTCGGGAGGGAGCGCCTCGTCGTAGTTCCCAATATCACCAGCGTTCAGGCCCTGTGCGCCAGGATTTGCGAAAGCCTGGATAAAATTGACGCTGTGAGCTTCCACGGCCGCAAAAGCGAAACCGGCATAGGCCGGGTTCTCGATAGTCTTGCCAGAGGCCGGAAGGTCGCCGTTTTCACCGACCCTGAGCACAAGCCGCAATGGATCGCAGGCGAATTGGCCAAATCGCCCTACTCCGGATGCAAGCTAACTGTCGGCGAGGACCTGGGAGCCCCATCCGAGAGAGTACGTTCGTTTTCGCCTTCGGATGCCGCCGGCGAGGAGTTTTCGCCCCTGAACGTCGTTCTTGTCCAACCTGCTGAACATGTCATTGAACCTGATAAGAGGGTTGATCCCGGCCGAATTTTCGGGTTTGTCGAAGAGGCGTTTGAACGCGAAGCCGGGATGATTACAAAGATGGAAGTCAGAGCGGTGGCCCTCGCCTTGCTGCAACTCGGGCCGGGGCAGACACTCTGGGATATTGGTGCGGGAACCGGTTCAGTCTCCATCGAAGCCGCCAGAATAGCGCGCCTCAACCGGGTGTTCGCGGTCGAAAAAAACCGGTCCAGGTATTCCAACCTGCTTCAAAATCTGGAGAGATTCGGCGTATCCGGGGTGCAGGCAGTATGCGCAAGTGCTTCAGAGGCGATCGGCGCTTTCCCCGACCCCGACCGGGTCTTCATAGGCGGAAGCGGCGATGATCTCGGCGCTGTCCTGGAATCCGTCGCGCGGAGGCTCCTGCCGGGCGGAAGGGTGGTCCAGACCGTAGTATTGCTTCAGACGCTCGAAAAAGTGACCACATTCTGGAAGGACAGGGATTTCGAAGTATCCATGGTTCAACTCCAGGTGAACCGCTCTGTCCCCACCGGGAGCAGCCTCAGGTTCGAGGCGCTCAATCCTGTCTTTATCGTGTCGGCCTGGCGGAGTGGCTGATGTAATAGGATCAGAAAACGGGCCGTTGCAGGTTTATTTACAGAAAAATCGTGGTGAGGTCCGAACCCTTTCAAGAGATCGAACTCGGACATTGCTGGCTCGAGTAATGACAATTCTTATATCAGCAGACCAGGGAGCCGTACGTGCTGCCGTACCTTTCGCAAAAGCTCGCCCAGTTAAATCTGTGTTCCTGTGTCCCGTGATGCTCAATGCAAAAGGACGCAACAGTGGCGCCCATCTGGCATGCGACATCCCAAGGAAGATCCATTGTTCTGGCCTTGAGTACTCCAGCGCGAAAAGCGTCGCCAGCCCCCGTCGGATCGAGCACCTCATGGACAGGGATGGCTGGTATCAGCAGCCTGTCGCCTGCAATATCGATAAGCGCCCCTTCAGATCCTCTCGTGGTAATTACCACCTGCACCGCTTTACGGAGGTCCTCCATTTCCCAGTTGGTCATCTGGAGAAACAGCGCGAGTTCATAATCATTTGAGATGAAGCAAAGCGCCCCTGCAACCGCTTCCCGCAGCTCATCGCCCTGCCATATATTCAGGCTCTGCCCGGGGTCGAAGAAGAAGGGTGTCTTGGCCAGCCTCGCTTTTTGCGCGAAATTCATCATATCCATCTTGTTGCCCGGCCCGATAAACACCAAATTGGAACCATTGACCGGGGGAATGTCCGCCTCGAAGGCCATCGCGCCGGGGTTGAACGCGGTTATCTGATTGTCTTCGAGGTCGGTCGTGATATATGCGCCGGCAGTTAAAACACCCTGAATCGCTTTTATGTAGTCGGTCGGCAGATTATTTTGAATCAGCCATTTTTCATATCGGGAGAAGTCGTCGCCGGAGGTGGCCACAATGAAAGGAAACTCTCCGAGAGCGGACAGACTGTAAGCGATATTTCCGGCAGTCCCTCCGAATTTTTCAACAAGTCCGTTTATGTTGAAGCAGACGTTCAGGACGTGGATCTTGTCGGGCAAAATGTGATCGGCAAAATGACCGGGGAAATCCATGATGCGATCGTAAGCCAGGGACCCGGAAATAAATATGTTCATGGGACGCTCCTGTTTTTTGAGTTTCTGGACCATACATTATTCTTTTGATTTTGAAAACCTCTCAAAACTCCGAAAAGCGAAGAAGATATTTCCCGGCGGCCCGGGAATACCGGACAGGTCCTCGGCTCAGGGATTATCCGCACAGCTTCGCGTCGAGGTCCCGGATTGCGGTCCTGCCGTCATTTCTGAGGATTCCAAAAAACCATTCTTCATGACCTGTGCCCGAGTGGTTATTTTCTCAGGTGAAGCGATCTTTCGATTTCGCCGGGTAAGAAGTGGGAATGGAGGATGAAATGGTTGAGGAATCGCAGAGACTGGAACAACCTTTTGATAAGGCTTTTGGAAGGGCCGAGGAATTGAACGCCGTTTTTGAAAAAAGTGAAAAGCCGCGCCAGCGGATAATAGTTGAGATCCTGCGGAGACATAACCTCCCCGCCTTTCTCGGCCCATTCTTCGATGCGTATTTCCGAATAACTGTCGAGGGCGGCGACATAGAGAAGCTCACCATTCTTATGATAGCAAGGCTTTCTGCGTATCTTGGAGAGGACGAGGCCACCGTGGCCCAAAGACATAAAGCGGCTGTTGCAGATTATATTGAGTTTATGAGTCAGGATCTGAGCGAGAGCAGCAGATTCTCATCCGGCGAACAGCCATTCATGCCCGCAGATGGTTGAATTGTACGAAGGACTTGAGTTGATCGAGCCGCAAAAAGGGCTTTCACCTCCGGGCCGCAGCCCAGCCGCCTTCGCTGGGAATGCTTACAGGCTATCTAACCAGGACATTTCCTTTACAAGTCGAAACCCGATAAACTCGATCCCGGCATCCGGAAGCCAGTTAAACCTGCTCGCCGACCGGCAGTTTTTGGCATTACTGAGCCATGAACCTCCACGGACAACTTTCCCGGACGCCGATTTTGGACCGCAGGGGTCCGTTTGTGAATCTGAGCCGTATTCGCCATACCAGTCCTGACACCACTCGGACACATTGCCGTGCATGTCATAGAGCCCCCAGGCGTTGGGACTTTTTTGAGCCACAGGCCGGCTTTTCCGGCTGGAGTTGCCGCAATACCATCCTACCTCGTTTAAAATCGGGTCATGGGCACAATAAAGCTCTGAAATTTCTCCGTTACACAATGGAGTCGAACTCCCGGCGCGGCACGCATATTCCCATTCCGCCTCCGTGGGCAGCCGGTATATGCCATCCTCTCCCTCGTTAAGCCTCTTTATGAATTCCTGGCATTCATTCCAGGATACGTTCTCAACCGGGCAGTTATCGCCGCCGGCCATGAAGGACGATGGATTATTCCCCATTACAGCTTGCCATTGCCTCTGGGTTACAGGGGTTTTCAGCATATAGAACCCTTTTGTCAGGGTCACCTCGTGCATTATTTCGTCATCGCTTCGGCCGGATTCATATTCAGGGCTTCCCATTGGAAAGGTCCCTGGAGCTATGTAGACAAAAGGACTTTCAAGAGAAGCAAAGGGATCGGTCCAGCCGGAAGTTTCGCCGAAAATGACAGGCTTTTCTCCAGTCTTGACCGGCTCAGGTCCACGGCCCACGTTTCCCGCGATTGCGCCGGCCGAAACGGCGGTATCCGTCTCCCGGGCCGAATCTTCCACCCGCTGCATTTCAGGCGGCAATTCAGCCTCCAGAATTTTCAGCCTGGAAAAAATAGGCTCCTGTTTTCGTTTCGCCATACTTCGTTTAATGCCTTTCTCACCACGAAGGAGGAGCGAAGCGCGGTAAAGACCGCGAAGGAACTACATGACGAAGCGCCCGATCCCTTCTCTCAAGCGCCTCACGTTGAAGCTAATGAGCAACCCAGTCCCTATCCGGACAAGTTTCATGCATGTCGATCTGTTCCACACATTACAGCTCCACGATCAGGTCGTCCTCAACATGAAGGTCTATTCCGTATCCACAGACTTATCACTGTTTTTCGAATCGGTTTATTTGGCCACTGGGATTCGTAAAGGTTGCCCTACAATCATTCGGTTTCCATCATCGATCTGGGGATTGGCCGACAGGATCAATTTCTCGCCGGACGCCGGATCTTCAGGAAACCACCGTGCAGCAATGCCTCTGAGGGTGTCCCCTTTTTTTATCGTTATCGTGAATACACCGTAAGGCGCCAATGCTTTTTCCACGGTTTGAAGATTTTGAGCAGTTGCATTTGGATTTTCGCTCTTTGTGGCAATCTGGTCATCTCTCGCCGGAGCTTGTGCGGACTCCCGATTTGTATTCGAATCTTGGTCGTTGGCCTGTGTTTCCTCAGGTGGTGCGGGAATGGGTCTGGATTTTTCGACAGAGGGGGAATCCGTATCGATCTTCATCACATTTACTTCTTTATTGTCAACAGATTCGTCTTCTTTGGGAAGGACGGCGGGAGTTCCCTGCACAATAGCGGGAGTTGGAGGTGTCACCGCATCCGGCATGCTGCTCGAAGGGCTTTTTTCTACGACGACTCCAGGAGGCTCAGAGGTCTCTTCTCTCTTAACTTCAGAAACACTCGAAGGGCTTTTTTCTACGACTTCAGGAGGCGCAGAGGTCTCTTCTCTTTTAACTTCAGAAACACTCGAAGAGTTCTTTTCTTCGGCTACAGGAGGCTCAGGGGTCTCTTCTCTTTTGACTTCAGAAACAGGAGGCAGAGGCCTTTCAACCAGGGTGTTTGCTGATTTGGGAGAATCCGGACCGTAAATCCAGCCTTTGAGATTTCCAACGAGGTTTCCCTTGTAACCAAGGAACCCAAGCGCAAGGACCACAACAAGCGCTCCCGCCGCAAGTGCCGGCTTCAATTTTTCGGCGCTGAATTGTCTGAAGCGGAAAAATCTTACCGGCTTACTTTCTTTCGGCGCCAGCAGCTCGTCGCTGTGCAGGGCGTCATGCGCTTTTTTAATGATCCTCACGGTTACCTTATCACCCTTTTCGGTCATGCAGACCAAGAGGGCCGTATCACACAATCGATTTATGTTGCGCGGGACACCGCCCGTCATCTTATAGATCAGTTTTTTGCACGCTGATTCAAAACACGTGTCGAAGCCGGACCCTGCCACCCGGAGCCGATGGTCCATATATTCGATTGTCTCGGAACGGCTCATGGGGGATAGAAACCGGTTCACATTTATTCTCTGGAGAAGCTGGCGCATTTCTCTTCGGCGCAGTTTGTGGCTGAGTTCATTCTGGCCGATCAGCAGTATCTGCAGGAGCTTATTTGCCGTGATTTCGATATTGGAGAGGAGCCGGATATGTTCGAGGCTGCCGATCGGAAGGAGATGGGCCTCATCTATGATCAGCACGACCTGTTGGCCGTGAAGACTCGCCTTTGTGAGTGCAACTTTTATATCGTCGGTTAAATCGAGGACCCCCTTGCCTTCGGAGTTGACCTTGAGAATCCGCGCGATATAGCGCAAGATCTCGATGTATTCCACATCGGGATAGGGAATCAGAATCGGCTCGACCGATCTGGGCAGCCTACCGAGAAGATGATGGATGATCATCGTCTTCCCCGTTCCGACGTCCCCGCAGACGAGTGCAAAGCTCTTCTTTTCCTGGATGAAATAGAGCAGTGACGCAATTACCTCTTCATGACACTCGCTGAAATAGAGGAACTGCTGATCCAGGTTGTTTTCGAATGGGGAACAGGAGAAACCGAAGTACTGATTGTACATTCCTAAAACCTTTGTTGTAAAAGCATTCACGGCAGATAAAAAAAACCGGTCTCATCACGAAGGACAAAAAGACTTCGCCGCAGAGTAACAAAATGGAGAAAAAAAACAATGCCTCATCACGAAAAACAGAAAGATTAAACCACCTGTCACGAGGGCAAGGGAATGGCGGGAAATGGCACGTTATATGAGTTTTAGAACCGATTCACCATACTGCTTTCACCACGAGGAGGGAACGGGCGCCTGACAGCAGCCCGAAAACACCTATGAATCCCAATTCTCCGCGTCTCTCTGTGAAACGCCTATTTCGCCAATTCCACATCCTGAAGATGAATCTTCATGGCCACAAAGTGCAGGTGATACGATCCGGGACATTCCTGTTCGCGGTCATTTACGCGCAGCAGTTCCATGGGATCGAGCAGGTCCGCCAATTCAGCCTGATTGCAGTAGAAATGAGGGTGGGACTTATCCAGGTCTCCATCGAAAACGAAGGTGTCAGCCGCTACTTCCCGTCCCTGGCCAAAGAGGCGGTTGTTTTTTGAAATCATCGTTCCCTGGAAGATGCCTCCCGGGCGCAGCACGCGATGGATTTCGGACAAGGACTTTTGGACTGCATCCCGGTTGCCGTGGTAGATCACGTTCCAGACAAGCAGGTAATCGAAGCTCTCGTCGGCGCAGGGCAGGTCCGTCATCGATCCAGTCACGAAATGAACCGGCTGCATTTGCTGTTGGGCAAGCGAGCGTGCGAAATCAACGCCGGCCCTGCTGGCGTCAAGGGCAAAAACATTGAATCCCAGGGAAGCCAAAAAGAGCGAGTGCCTGCCGATACCGCACCCGAGGTCCATTGCTGTCAATGCACCGATATTTCGCAGCAGTTCCGCCATTTCCTTCACTTCGGATTCGGGCTTTAGCCATTCTCGCCGGCCTGTCTCGGTCTTCCACCGCTCATTCCATGCCATGTAGGCAGTTGCCGTCTCTTCCGCTTTCAATATCAACTCCTTTGAAACCTGAACTGGGTCTTGACTCATAGTCAATGAAACTTTCTACACTCACCGGGTTACGGTTTCATTGCAAACCTGCGAAAATTCATCGCCAATAAGATTTATTCCGATCTCCCTGTGCGAAAAGCTTGAAATACCGGCCATATTTACCCAGCCCCTGTTCTCCGCAAAACCGGCACAACCTTTTAACTTCCTCTTAATCAAAATGTAACACGCCCCTGCTGTAATCGGGGTACTTGTCCGGCGAACTCGCGGGTCCGCAGAAACAAGACAAGGTGAGAGCACCATATTTCGGATCAATTTCGATTATCCATACACTCAGGCGTGAGCAGCCAGGGTGGGAAGTCTGGCTGACCCTGCCTTAACCGCCGCAGCAAAGGGCTCATAATGAGAACGAAGTCTTGCGTCTACGGCGGCCCGATGTTCGATGGAGAGCGCCTGCTCGATTCCGGCTCTGTCATTTTCGAGGACGGGTGTGTGGTGGATGTTCTTCAGGGAGACCACCACAACGGAATTAGTGACGCCTGGGATGTATACGGAAAACTCATAGCCCCCGGCCTGGTCGACCTTCATTCCGATGCCCTGGAGAAATGCATCGAGATGCGGCCCGGCGTCCAATTCGATCCCCAATTCGCATTGGAGTGCCTCGATCGGAGGCTTGCCGGATGCGGGATTACCACCTACTGCCACGCAATCAGCTTTGCCGACGATACGTTTAGCATCCGGTCATCCGAAAATGCAGAGCGCCTGGTCAGGCTGATCAAAACATTTTCCTTTTCGGGCCGCGCGCTTGTCCGGCACATGGTCCACGTCCGTTATGAAATCGGCAGCCTGGAAGCGGTAGCGCGCATTGAACACCTGATCGACAAAGGCCTGGTTGACCTGGTCTCGATCATGGACCATACGCCTGGCCAGGGACTGTTCAAAACACTCCAATCCTGCATGACCTATAAGGCCAGCGCCTTTGAGATTACACCCGAAGAGGCGGTGATAGTGGCGGAAAACAAGTCCCCCTTGAAACCCGATGGGCTTAATATCCTTGGCCGCTTCGCCCAAAAAGTAAAAGCGTCGGCACTTCCCTTCCTGAGCCATAATGACGATTCCATCGAAAAAATCGATTTCGTACGCAGTCTCGGCGTTACCGGATGCGAATTCCCCATTTCGATGGAGGCAGCCGGGGCCGCGAAGGGCTTCGGGATGAGAGTTTTCATGGGAGCGCCCAACCTTTTTCGAGACCGCTCTTCGAATGGACATCTCAAGGCTTCGGAGACAATCCGGAAGGGTCTCTGTGACGGTCTGCTCAGCGACTACTACCCGGAATGCCTGCTGCAGATGCCGTTCATCGCCAATAAGCGCTACGGCCTCAAAATCGATGAAATCCTCAAACTGCTAACTTCGAACACCGGCGACTTTCTGGCCTGCGAACACAAGCCAGGCCGGCTCGCGCCCGGATCAGGCGCCGACGTGATCGTGATAGACGCCTCGGCCCAGTGGGCAAGTGTATCTCAGACCTGGGTTGCAGGCATGCCGGTGCTGTTTCAGAGACAGAGCGGGACAAACCATGGGGTCGTACATGCGGGCAAGCCGGGGCTGAAAAGAGTTGACTCCAACAGAGCCGCCTGAATTTCTATTTACTCCCGACAGGGGCCCGACGATGGACAAACGTGCAGTAGAAAAGCGTCTGGCCGGCATTTACCAAGGATGCTCCCAAGGGGGAAAAGGCCCAATATCAGATCCATATTTTTGTATGTTCAACAGACGGTCTCCGTTGATAGAGACTCGCAACTTGAGCGTATACCCAATTCTTGCCGCAATGTCCTGGGCATACAAAAATTGTCCTTCAATTACCATGGTGTAGCAGATGAATGCGGTTCTCTGAAACTGATTGTGTCAAAGAATGTCATGCAATTGTCACATTCTCTAAATCAAATTGTCACTTCTACGTAATAAAGATGATCAGTTGGTTGGAGATGCCTGCAAATGAGCTGGCCCGGATTTTCATGAGGAAGTTTGACGGCCCATGTCCTGCCGCGCAGCTTGCCTTGGCGACTGCGATACTTTTGGAGTCTATTCTGTGGAAGAAGAGCACGGGTTTCTTTTATGGACAGCCCTTGCGGTTTGGCGATTGAGCTTTGAAAAGGGGTAAGTATGACAATCAAGAAAATGTTGTGTTTCAGTCTGGTTTCGTTAGTCCTGGGATTCGGATTGTTTTGCTCGATTGCGGACGCCGCAGAAGATTTCGTAAAATTGATAGGAGCGGGAGCGAGCTTCCCTGCCCCACTCTACAGCAAATGGTTTAAGGACTACCACGGCCTGCACTCGAACGTTCAGGTCGACTACCAGTCAGTCGGCAGCGGCAGCGGCATCAAGAATTTTATCAATAAGACCGTCGATTTTGGCGCCAGTGATGCGGGCATGAATACCGAGGAGAGATCCCAGGTCGACGTCGGAGTGCAGTTGCTGCCGATGACCGCAGGCGCCATTGTGCTGAGCTACAATCTTGAGGGCGTCCCGGAACTGAAGCTCACGCGCGAAGCCTACGCCGGGATCTTTCTCGGGAAAGTCACCAAATGGAACGATCCTTTGATCGCCAAGTCCAATCCTGACGCGAAGCTGCCCGACATGCCGATCAATGTCGTCGTCCGGGCCGACGGCAGCGGCACCACGTTCGTCTTCTCGCAACATCTGGCCGCGATCAGCCCGGAATTCGCGAAAAACCCGGGTGTGAACATGATGCCTAACTGGGCCGTGGGCACCCGGTCCAAGGGCAACGAAGGCATTACGGCGAGCATCCGTACCACACCCGGATCGATCGGCTACATTGAATACGGTTACGCCAAAGGACAGCACCTGCCCATGGCCGATCTGGAGAACAAGGCAGGCAAATTCGTCAAGGCCACCACGGCTTCCGCACAGGCGTCTCTAACCGCCGTGGAAATGCCCGCCGACCTGATGGCATGGTTGCCCGATCCTGCCGGGGACGATTCATACCCCATCGTTACCTATACCTGGATGCTCTGTTACAAGAGCTATAACGATGCAAACAAACTTCAAGCGTTAAAAGGTGTCATCGAATATGGCCTGACGGAAGGACAAAAGAGCAGCGAGCAGCTCGGTTATGTGCCTCTTCCCGCCCCGGTCGTAGCGAAGGTTAGAGACGCCTTGAACAATATTCAGGGCAAGTAGCTCTGAGAGGAAGTCAAAATCATCGTGGCAGCAGTCAGCAATAGCACCGCTAGTCAGGAAACTTCCGTCGCGCGCGCGCCGACGTTCATTGAGAAGTACGGCAACGTCGTCTTCCGGTGGGCTACGTATCTGTTCGCCTGGTTGACCGTCTTCCTGGTGCTCTACATAGTATACACCATCTCGACCGCTGCACTGCCGGCAATGAGCAAGTATGGCTGGGGCTTCATCACGGGTACCACGTGGGACCCCAACACAAGCAGGTATGGCGTGTTGCCTGAGATCTGGGGCACGCTGTACAGCTCGCTGCTGGCCCTGTTTATGGGCACTCTGTTCGGCCTGGCGGTGGCCATATTCCTCAGTGAACACTACCTTGCCTCCTTTGTGTTCTCCCTGTTGAAGGTGGTCGGACTTCAGTTTCACCCGGTCTGGGGTAAACTGCCGGAACGGTTCGAGCAGTTGCTAAAAAACCTCATCGAACTCCTTGCCGCGATTCCGAGCGTGGTCTACGGGTTGTGGGGGATATTCTTCATCATTCCTCTGATTCGTCCTTTCTGCCTCGCATGGCATGCAAAGTTGGGGTGGATTCCGATCTTCGGCACAACGTTAAGTGGCCCCGGCATGCTGCCCGCCGCCGTCGTGCTCTCCATAATGATTCTGCCGACCATTTCGGCGATAAGCCTCAATGCCCTGCTGGCAGTACCGCCCAGGCTGCGCGAAGCAGCCTATGGACTCGGCGCTACGCGCTGGGAAAGCATCCTGGCCATTATCCTCCCGACGGCGACGAAGGGGATATTCGGGGCGATCATCCTGGCCTTCGGCCGTGCCCTCGGCGAGACCATGGCCCTGGCCATGCTCGTGGGCAACTCCAACGTAATCAGTTGGTCCCTCTTTTCACCCGCCAACACTTTAGCCGCATTGCTGGCAAACAACTTCGCAGAAGCCGGTCCCCGGGAAATCGGAGTTCTCATGTTCGCAGCTCTGATTCTCCTCGGCATCACTATCTTCGTCAATATGGTGGGGGCCTTCGTTTTGAACCGGGCCTCCATGGGCCAGGGAGGAGACCAGTGATGAGCGAGAATGAGACTGTTATCCCCCCATCTCCCGCCCCCGTCACCCAACCACCTGCCGCCGGGATCGACCTCAGTAAATTGGAGAAGTCTCTGCGTCGTCCTCGGACGGCCTTCAACTTTTTTATGAGCGGACTTGTGACCTTGTTGACCATCATGGCCCTGGTACCGCTTTTCTCAGTGGTGCTGATGCTGCTGGCAAAAGGCGGCAAGCGGCTGAGCCTCAGCCTCTTTACTCAATTGCCGCCCTCTGCCTTTGAGGATGGGGGCGGGTTTGGCAATGCCATCGCCGGCACCATCGTCATGGTCGGCCTCGCCGCTTTGATCAGTGTGCCCTTCGGTGTTCTTGGGGCGGTGTTCCTGGCCGAAGTCGGACCGGAGACCAAGCTGGCCAAAGTCGTGCGTATGTGCGCCAAAGTTCTTACCGGTTTTCCATCCATCCTCGCCGGCGTGTTCGCCTACGGGGCCGTCGTCCTGGTAACCGGCGGTTTTTCCGCCCTGGCCGGGGGAATCGCCCTGTCGATCCTGATGCTGCCGACGGTAATGCTGACTGCGGAAGAAGCGATACGCATGGTGCCTTCGAAAATGCGCGAAGCCGCCATCGGCATGGGGGCCACCCAGGCACAGACGGTCTGGATGGTGCTGCTGCCCACGGCTTTTCCCGGAATCCTCACCGGAGTCATGCTGGCCATAGCCCGGGCTGCAGGCGAGACGGCGCCGCTTCTGTTCACCGCCCTTTTCAGCAATTACTGGCTCACATCCGGCGGGCGTATTGACTTCATGCAGCCGATGGCCTCACTGGCGGTGCTGATCTACAACTTTTCGGCCATGCCATTTGAAAACCAGGTTGAACTTGCCTGGGCCGCGGCCCTTGTGCTCGTGTTGCTAGTGCTTACAGTGAACTTGATTGGACAGAGCCTGTCAAGAAAGACCATGGAATGAGAGGCTTCCCTGCACTCACTCTCGTTCATTTTGAACAAGGGGCGCTCCCTGCGAGGACGGCGAAGTGAAAAATCTTCTCAATGAAAAATCTTCTCAATGAAAGAGTCGTCTCAATGAAAAAGTCTTCTCTAAAGGAACAGGAGATCTTGGTCATGGATCAATCTGCCGAGGACCTTCCACCGTCGCCCGGTAACTGCAATGGCGTAGTCATCGATTGCAACATAAAAGAGCTGTTCTACGGTAAGTTCAAAGCCGTACGAGATACCAATATCCCGATCGAGCGAGGGAAGATCACGGCCTTCATCGGGCCGTCAGGGTGCGGCAAGAGCACGGTGCTGCGGTGCCTCAACCGGATGAACGACCTGGTGCGAGGCTTCCGCTTTGAAGGACACGTACACTTTCAGTGCACGGATATATACCATCCCAAAATCGACCCTGTGGCTGTCCGCCGCCATATCGGCATGGTATTTCAACAGCCAAATCCTTTTGCCATGAGCATTTTCCGGAACGTGGCCTTTGGCCTGAAGCTGAACGGTTACAAGGGAAACCGGGAAGAGCGCGTCGAGCAGGCCCTTCGAAAGGCCGCCCTGTGGGACGAAGTTAAGGACAAGCTGCACAACAGCGGTCTCTCTCTTTCCGGAGGTCAGCAGCAGCGCCTCTGCATCGCCCGCGCCATTGCCACCGAGCCCCAGGTGCTGCTGATGGACGAGCCCTGTTCGGCTCTCGATCCCATCGCAACGCGCAGGATTGAGGAGTTGATGTTGGAGTTGAAGGAGAGCTACACCATTGCCATCGTCACCCACAATCTCCAGCAGGCCCAGCGGGTGGCCGACAAGACCGGCTTCCTGTACGTCGACACCACTCAGGGGGGGCGCACCGGCTACCTGGTAGAATATGGCGATAGCAAGCAGATCTTCGAGGACCCCAGAGAAAAACACACACAGGATTACATCAGCGGCAAATTCAGTTAGTCGCCCGTTGCTCACCCGCCCTGCGGCAGTTAAGGAACCACCCATGAACGCACGAAAAATCCTGCTGAGCCTGGCAGCTCTTGTCGTTGCACTGGCCGCACTTTCTCCTTCGGCCCGGGGGCAATCCACCCTCAAGGCGCCTGCCGGCGCTATCCTGATAAAGGGGGCGGGGGCTACCTTCCCATCGCTTCTCTATGAACAGTGGTTTAAACAATACCAGAAGATGCACCCGGAGGTCGTAGTACACTACCAGCCGGTGGGCAGCGGCCGCGGAGTCGAACGATTTATTGGCGTTGGCGTGGAAGAGGGAAAGCGCGTAGACTTCGGGGCGAGCGATGCCGCCATGAGCGACGCCGAAATAGCCAGAGTTGAACGCGGGGTGCGGCTCATTCCCATGACCGCAGGAGGCGTCGCCCTGGCTTACAATCTTCCCGGGCTTAAGGGTAAGCTCAAATTGAGCCGAGCCGCATACACCGGTATCTTCCTTGGCACGATCAAGAACTGGAACGATCCCGTCATAAGTGAATGCAATCCAGGCCTTCAGCTCCCGAAGTTGACCATAGCCGCGGTAGCGCGCAGCGACAGCAGCGGCACCACTTTTGCCTTCACCAAACACCTTGACGCCGTCAATTCCGAATGGCGTCAGAGATATGGCGCGCAAACCCTCGTTGACTGGCCGGGAGGCCCGATGCGGGCCAAAGGCAATGAGGGGGTCGCCACACTCATCAAGCACTCCGAGGGCTCGATCGGCTACGTGGAGCTTGGCTTTGCCCAGAAGCTGGGTCTCGAGGCGGCAGCTTTGGAGAACAAGGCCGGCAACTACATCGTCCCATCGTTCGAGAGCGCAACGGCGGCAATCGCGGCGGCTGAATTGCCGGACAACCTGCGGGTTTTTCTGCCGGACCCGGAGGGCCCTGAATCCTACCCCATCGTCACCCTCAGTTGGGTGCTCCTGTACAAGGAATACAACGATTCGAAGAAAGCGGAAGTTATAAGGGAACTATTTCGATGGTGCCTCTACGAAGGACAACGCTTTAGCGGTGATCTCGGCTATATCCCCCTCCCGCCGAAGATCGTCTCCAAGTCCGCCGCTGCCCTTGCCACGATTGCCCCATAGTTGTTTCGCTTCTGCATGGATTCGCTGATCCTCCCTGCACCGGGGTAGCGGATGAAACGACTTGGCGCTATGCACTTGGCCGCTCCGCTTTTCCATCGTAGGCGGGTCTAAGCCTGGCAGCCACTTGTTCCGGTTTCTATCTTCTCCACTCCAGACCCTCCAGGGTTTCGCGCTTGCGCAAGTATGATTATGAACGGCATCCAGGTGATTCCCCTCAAATTCTATGACAGTCTGCTGGAAAGCCATAACATGCAGATCATATATTTTGCTAATGAATTCACCATCAGGCCTCACAAATCGGCAAGATGTGTGAACTATATGTGAGTTGAGCTGGAGGCACTTTCGGCGATTTGTTACGTACAGTAGCAAGGCTAGTTCTGTACAGGCAGGGGATATTGCCTCGCTACGCCCATGAGCTTGTGTATTCTTGTCATGTCCGTCTGTTTTTATTCCTTCGCCAGTCACTGTCCCATCATCTTCGCCTGAGCGCCAAAACAACACGCTGGGGCGGGGGAACGAGTGCATCAACTGCGGGAAATGGTGGTGTACACCGAAACTGCCCGAAACCGGTCCCGTTGACCTTTCACTTGCATCTTAGATCGGGAAATTGTAAGGTTCTTAGGGCTTTGGGGTTGTTTAAGGAGTTTTTCGGCAGAATCGGTCCCGAGAATGCGTTTTGGATGCATAGGGGACAACTTTATGCGTTATTCCGGATAGACTCATGCTGTTCCATTCGTTCGCGTTTTTTGTCCTTTTCACCGTGACCTTCGTGGTGTACTGGTCGATTAAGGACCACCGAGTTCGCGTGATCTCGCTGGTAGTTGCAAGCATCGTCTTCTATGCGCATTGGAACTCCCTGCTGGTCTTGCTGATTCTCTTTTCGGCGTTGTTTGACTTCCAGATGGCACAATGGATAGAAGCTTCTCAGTCGCAGTTTCGCAGGAAAGCCCTGTTGACGGTCAGTATTTGCACAAGCCTGGGTCTTCTGGCCTTCTTCAAATATACCAGCTTCTTGATCAATGCTGTCTATTCAGTCGCACATTCCCTGGGGATTGAGTCATCGGTGCCTGTTTTTCAAGTGGTTTTGCCCTTGGGCATTTCCTTCTATACCTTTGAGACGATCAGCTACGTTGTGGATGTCTATAGGGGACGCATCAAGGCTGAGCGGAATTTCCATGACTACGCACTGTTCCTGATGTTTTTTCCCCACCTGATAGCAGGGCCTATAGTTCGCCCCGGACATTTCCTGCCCCAAGTGAAACGGATCAAGTACCTTAATTGGCAGAGGGTGCAATCGGGCGTTCAACTTTTCCTGCTGGGACTGTTCAAGAAGGCCGTGATAGCCGACCAGTTGGCCAATCTTGTTGACCCTGTATTCGCTTCGCCCGGCGTCTATTCAAGCGGGACCCTGCGGGCCGCCGTGCTCTGTTACACGATACAGATTTATTGCGATTTCTCCGGCTATTCCGATATGGCTATAGGATTGGCGCACACTCTTGGGTTTCATCTCCCCGTAAACTTCAATATGCCGTATTTTGCGCTAAATGTTGCCGACTTCTGGCGGCGTTGGCACATATCGCTTTCCACCTGGCTGCGGGACTATCTCTATATTCCCCTGGGAGGCAACCGTCGCGGCTCGGCCAGGATGTACTGCAATATAATGGTTACGATGCTGCTTGGCGGCTTATGGCATGGCGCCGGCTGGACCTTCATCTTTTGGGGCTTCTATCATGGGCTGCTGCTCGCCGTGCATCGCGCGATCCCCTGGCCGGCCTGGCTCGGCAATAAAATGTTCGTCCCCTTTCGCATCCTGACGACGTTTCTCTTCGTGTCTATCGGTTGGGTATTTTTCAGGGCAAAGAGCTTTCCCGACGCATGGCTGATCCTCCGCCGGATGTTTGTTCCGGCACAGGGGCTGGAACTGCCTCCACATGTCGCAATGCTGGTAGCCGCAGTTTTTGCGCTGGTGCTCCTCGCACATGTTTTGTCTTTGGTCGTGGATTGGGGGGGACTGTTAAGACGGATGCCCATCCAGGTGGTCGCAGCGGTCGTGGCAATCGGATTCATACTGGCCCAGTTGCTTACGCCCGATTCCGGAGGAGCATTTATTTATTTCCAGTTTTGAGCGGACAAGGGAGTTTAGAGGGGCATTTTGAGTCAATCGAAGATGATAACAGCTCCGCATCAATTGTTTTCAACCATCTGGCGTGCTGAGGCTTAAAATAGAGATGAGCCGCGGACGAGCAAAGAGTGATCGAAGCAGGCGATGCCTTCTGCTGGCGGGTTTGGCTTTCCTCGCCCTACAGCTCGGAGTGGGCCTGATCCTGGATCGGTCACTGCCGAAAATTCGTTTTTCGGATGCCGAGACGGTTATTAGCGCAGCGGCCAGACTTAGCCGTTCTCCCGATATCATGTTCATGGGAAGCTCAAGGTTCCGGGGCGGTTTGAACATGGGGGAACTCCAGGAGTTCATGTCAACGAGCTTCGGCGTTGACGCGCCGCTCATGTTCAACGCGGCCTTGCCTGCCGGCGACCCCTTCGCGATGGACTACCTGATCCGGCTTCTGGCAAGGCAAGGCATTACACCGGGGATGGTGATAATAGAACTCAGTCCGGAAACCGTAAAGCCGTGGTGTCCCTGGATGGATATTCAGATTGTCCGGCTAATCACCTGGCAGGACATTCCGGATGCCCTGCAGGATTTCATCGCATCCAGGCGTATCTCACACTTGCTGTCGTCCCGGATAATCCCCGTTTTCCTATATCGCAAGGAACTGTTGACCTGGATTTTTGGCTCCCCCCCGCCATATCTGAAGGCTGCGAGTGTTGCCGCCGCGGACGTTTATAAAGGTCCAACTCCGGAGCCGGCAGAGGAGTCAATAAAATCCCGGCCGGTTCCTCCAGGCATTGCCAAATTTTTTCGGAATTACCAAATCGGCGGCATAAATGCGCAGCACCTTGAAGCTATGCTGACCTACCTTCATCAGCGGAACGTGCCGGTCATCCTCGTCGGATTTCCTGGCTGCAGGTATTACCTGGACTGCTGCACACCCGAAATCAATGGTAAATTCATGGATTATATCGAATACCTGAGGTGCGCATACGGGTGCAGTTTCGTCGATTGCCGCAACCGGGTACCCAATAAGTTCTTTAAAGACGATCTGCACTTGGGTCCGGCCGGGGCGGTTTTGTTTACCCATATGCTCGAAAGCGAGGTGCTGCACGATGCATGGATGAATTTCAGGAGATCGCAGAAAAACGAGTCTTCCGGTGTGGAAGGAGACGGGAAATGAAATCCTGAATTCAGGCTTCGTGGTGCATTGCTTGACCAGGATCATAGTCAAACTGAATCTTGAGCCAGATTTGCGAACTTCTGCCTAACGCCTTAGAAAGCCGAATGACCATATCCGGATTGAAAATAAATCCAATGAAGAGGAACGTTTTTGAAACGAGGTATGCCTGAATCATGGTCTCCTTGAGAATCGTAGCGGCATTCCCTGTCATCTCACCAGGAACTTCGAAAATGGTTTCGTCAATTGCCGTTCCGATTATCTAAGCTCCAGTACCCACCAATCTTCGGGGGAGTAAACCAAGTGCTTTCTTTGTGATGTCACCTTCCCGAGGAAGTTACGTACAGCTCTCCTGAATGTTGATCTCAGGTTTTCGCTCAAAAAGTTCAACTTTCGTAATCATGTTTTCAGCAGAAGGATTTGCAATCTCCGCATGCAGCAGTTGAAGAGGGGGTAGACAGAATTGGCCCGATACTCCATTCTCACTCACGTATTCTACCTGTCCTCCACTGGCTGTCCGGACAGTTGCCGGTAAAGGACGACTGCTGGTTCAAATCCCGCGTCCTCACCCGGAAAAAAGAAAATGACGGATCAAATGACGGATTGATCCGTCATCCCAACCGCGATCCGTTTAGTCCCAACTGGGTTCGAACCCGCGTCTTCGGCGTTGAGAGACCGGTTTTGGGCCGATATGCACTCCCTTTTATGCCGATTTTACCAGGTTTTTGACGATTAACGATGATTGAAGATGAAATAGATTTTCCCCTTCTCTACCTGTCGGACAATATCAATGATATCCCTCAGTATTTTCACAGCTTCCCGGATACATCGACGGATTCCGGATACATCCCGGTGCGGTACTTTCCTCATCCCCCATTTGCCCATTAAATTCATCTGAACCTGAAGTTTTAATTTAACAATAAGACGGCCTATGCCGAGATAATAAATAGCATGACATTGTGCATGACATTGTGGAGGTGTTCTTATGTTGAATCCTGTACCGGCCCAGACGGTAAATCGACCAAGTGAGGTAGAAAGACGGGTTTTGTGCTCCCGCTACTCGGAATGCCTTGAAATTTGCCTCTCGAAGGGATGGCAGGGCTTCTCTTGCTCCGAGTGTCAGAACTTTCAGCTTGAGTGCCCTGATGATACGTCTCATTGGGTCGAACAGGGCAAAAATTCAGGATGGCTGCTCATGAGTGCCGGGTATTTCCCCAAGTGGATCGTTGACCGGGGGAAGAAATCTAAACAAGCCACAAAATTTTTCTTGCGATTCTAAAAAATAAAGCTCCAGTTTTCCCCGGACTAACCGGCGGTTTGCTCTATCCTTGCCTCCGGAGATCCAGTACTGTATATTTTCCCTTGCCTCGCAAAGCTCCCATTGAATTTGCCTGGATTTGTCAGGATTGATTTTACGCTCGTTTTTGAGGAGCAATCAATGACTCTCACCAAAGCCAGGATTGCGGAAGTTTGTGCCTGCCTGGCAAAAGGTCATCGAACTTTTCCTCTAAAATTTGAAACTGAGGGTTGGCCGCGGGAAAATGTTCGGCGGCCTGCCGATATCACCAATCGCGCATTTCTCGAATTACCTTGCGCTTGTGAGGATTGTCTCCAAAATCTGCGTGGTGCTTGGCGCACAATGGTGCCGCATTGTCGATTGTGCCGGGACCACCTTGCGGCTCTGGGACAATGTGATGGATCTCCACACCGGTTGTTTGGCGCCGGCAACACCGAAATGCGGCTCTGTGCTTGACATCGAGCTTGAATATTAGCAAGGAGGCAGGTCAATGGTACATGCTGGGAAAGGCGTAAAGGAACTATTTGACGAGGTAATAAATCAGGGTCTGTGCACCGGGTGCGGCGCGTGCATCACGGGGTGCCCCTACATAGTCGCTCATGGGGGCAGAATTGTGGTGCTGGACAAGTGCACCGGCGCCGAAGGAGATTGCTACAAACACTGCCCCAGGACCTCTTTCGATATAGACGGCGTAAACAAGGCGGTTTTCGGAACAGTTTACTGTGAAGGAGGTATAGGCCAGGTCCTCGATATCTTTATGGCCCGGGCAAAGGACCCTGAAATCAAAAAAAGAGGGCAGGACGGTGGAACGGTAACGAGTCTGCTCGCCCTGGCGCTTCAAGAAGGGCTGATAGAGGTTGTCGCCTGCACCCGCATGGACGAAGACAGGGCGCCCCATGGGTACCTGGCGAGAAGCCGGCGGGAATTGCTCCAGTGTACCGGGTCAAGTTATGAAGCCGGCTTCGGGTTGGAAGCGTACCGAAGCCTTCCCAAAGAGAGCACGGAAAGGTTGGCGATAGTAGGTACCGGATGTCAAATCGAAGCTGTGGGCAAGATGAAACAGTGCTCTCCTAAAAACAGTCCCGATCCGCAAAATATCGGGGTCACGCTGGGTCTCTTTTGCGGCTGGGCGCTTTCCCCAAGGACCTTTCACCCGTATCTGAAAACGATGTGTGAACTCTCGCAGGTTTGTAAATTCGAGATACCTCATACGCCTCATTACTCGTTTGACTTTCACTTTGAAAATCAGGACATCAGGTCCGTTTCCCTGGATGAGATCAAACCCTATATCAATCCGGGCTGTCACTATTGCTGGGATCTGACGGCAGAATTCTCCGATATTTCGATTGGTTCAGCCGGTTCTGCTTTTCCGGGCTGGAATACCGTGCTCGTCCGCAGCCCGAAAGGGGCCGATCTTATCGCGCTGGCCAACCGGAAAAGCATTATCGAAATTCAGCCCCTGCCGGAGGAAAGGATGAAGCATTTGAAATCGGTTGCGCTCAAAAGAAAGAGGGACGCAGTTATAAAAATCACGGAAAAAACCGGCAGCGAAAAGGACCTTCTATATTTGGGCGGCCTGTCGGAATCCATAGCGCATAAGTTCCTGGCTCAATAGACGAGTCCTTTATTGATGAATCATCAAGAGGTGACAAAT
>JBKQLC010000010.1:0-32857 GCA_052147195.1 Syntrophobacteraceae bacterium | reverse complement strand
GCTTCACGGTTCCCCTCCCAAGTGAGTTCTTGTGAGGTGACATAATGCCATGAATCCTAAACTATTACAAATACTTAAATAGGACACGACTAGAAAACTAATATTTATAAGCTCACGGATTCAGGATCTTGACATGGCTTTGCTGAAGAACGGTAACGTCGGATGTCGGCACACTTGGCCGGGCGGGACTGGTTAACCGCTGGGTTCTAATGAGAAATTTCGGAGATATTCACCGCCTCCCAATCTCCCGGGCTTGGCCTGGCGCACCTGGATTCCGCCTTAAAATATGCCGGAATGACGGCCCTGCGCTCACGGGAGTTATGAAGCTAATTTCTGACTCAGGACACTGGAATCAGTTTTTGGGGGGCAAATTGAGCTGCTAACCTTACCTACTATTATTCCACTACATGATACCTGTCCAGTGTTTGTTTAAATTCCAAAGGTATTTCAATAGATTTGTCCTGAACGTAATCATAACATACCTGAACGGATTCACCTTTCGCATATATTATCGATTCATCTGACAACTCCGTAAGTTTGTAACGCAGGTTGAAACTTTTAGTACCGATGTTACTTACCCACATTTGCAGGAGCAACCTGGCATCCAACTTGATCGGCTTTAGATAATCACAGTTGATATGAGCCATAATAAAAGGAAAGACAAAAGGAGCTGAAACGGAAGGATCAAAAAAGAAAGCCTTTCTTCCTTCTTCAAAATAAGTGAAGACCACCACGTGGTTAACGTGACCATTCGCATCAAGATCTCGAAACCTGACGCCAATTTGAGTCTTAAAGATTTCATTCATCATCTCTTTCCTCATAACAATTATGTAGGGTGGGGGAGCGGAGCGTGGTAACGCTTTATCGTGCCCACCAATTGTGACAATCTCTACACTCATTGCGCATTTATTTATGTCGTCGTATATAGGACTCAACGGCCCTGCCCTTTCAGGCTTGCGACGGCAGACTCAAGATCGCCATCACCTCTCTCCTCCAGCTCAAAGCGCAGCTTTTTTGCCGAGTCCGCCGCAATATCTGCCACTTGCTCGAGTTTTTCCAATCCCATATTGACGGCAAACCCGACCACCCAAATAGCCATGGGCAATCCCTGCCGATTGTTCAACGCCACAGCGACCGCCCGAACCCCTGAGAGATATTCTTCGTCATCAACGGCGTAACCACGGGACCGGACACGATTTAACTCGGCCAGATACTCCTCCAGGGTTGTAATGGAGTTGGAGGTAAAGCGAGGAAGCCCTCTTTCTGCGACCAGTTGGCCTATTCGTTCGGTCGCCTCCCGGGCCAGGAACACCTTACCGACCGCACCTGCAAAAAGTGGGATGCTGGTCCCCACGGGGGCTGAAATTTTAAACGACTCCATGGCCTCGGCTGTTGCCGTGATAATCACGCGGGTGCGAATCCGCACTCCCAGAAACACGGTGGCTTCTGCGCGGTCGCGAACCTCGTTAAGGATGGGTTGGGCCAGTTCGTTTACCTTTAAATAGTTCCAATCGGTGAACGCCAATTCGGCGATCAGCGGGCCCAGGAAGAGCTCGTGGGCGCCCTCGCCCTGGACGAGGGCCTTTTCCCTCAAAAGCGCATGGACCAGGCCGTGGGTGGTGCTCGCGCTGTACCCCAAACGGTCGGCCAGATCCACTATTCGTAGGCCGCGCTGTGCCTTCGCCACCATCCGCAACACCTGGAAAGCTTTGTGCACCGCCGGCGCCTTATAGCCGCCCTGCTGCAAAACGTGATTATCTTCATCCATGGGAGATTCCGCATTATTTAACGTTATCGGTTATGGCCGCAGACATATAATTCACCGTAGTGAATTGTATACCCGATACAGCATTTGATGTCCATGACAATTTTATCAGTCCAGCACGACTAAAATATGTCTAATAGGGCTTTTATCATTGACCGCCTGATCCCAGGTACGCTAAAATACGGGGGAAGAACATTCGGTATGCTGAATATTTTAGGCTTCAGCAGTAAGAGGGAGGCTAAGCAATGAAAGTAGTGCCGGTCCGCGAGGCAGCCGGAATGGTTTTATGTCACGATATTACGCAGATCATCCCCGGCAGGTTCAAGGGACCGGCTTTCAGGAAGGGTCATGTCCTGCGCGAAGAAGATATTCCCCGACTGCTGGACATGGGTAAGGAACACATATTCGTCTGGGAAATCCACGCCGGTCTTCTGCATGAAGACGAGGCCGCCGCTCGTATGGCTCGCGTAGCGGCAGGCAGTGGAATCGCACTCCTGGGGCCCAAAGAGGGCAAGATCCAACTTGTGGCCGAACGGGACGGCCTTTTCAAGGTGAACGTCCCCGCACTGTTTGAAGTAAACGAGGACGCGGAAGCAGTCTTCGTGACCATCCATACCAATCAGAGGGTTGCGAAAGGAAAGGTCGTAGGCGGGACCCACATCGTTCCCCTGGTGATAGCGGAGGAAAAGATCCGTCGCGTCGAGGATATCTGCCGCGCAAAGGCCCCCCTGGTTGAGATCAAACCCATGCGTTCGCTGAGCGCCGGAATAGTCACTACGGGGACTGAAGTCTATCGCGGACGCATCGAAGACCAATTCGGTCCCGTGGTCGTTCGAAAGCTCGAGGAGTTGGATTGCCGGGTTTTGGGGCAGGAGCTGGTGGCCGATAGCGTGGAACTTATCGTGGAAGCCATCCGGACATTCCTGGACAAGGGGGCCGAAATGGTTATCGTGACCGGCGGCATGTCAGTAGACCCCGATGATGTAACGCCCGCAGGGATCAGGGCCGCCGGGGGACGTGTCGTTACATACGGTGCCCCCATGCTGCCGGGCGCCATGTTCATGCTCGCCTATATCGGGCAGGTACCGGTGCTGGGGCTTCCCGGATGCGTAATGTATCATAAAACCACCATCTTCGATGTGCTCTTGCCGAGAATTCTTGCCGGTGAGGAAATCGTGCGCGCAGATATTGTCAAACTGGCCCATGGCGGGCTGTGCTGTCTTTGCGGCGAGTGCCGGTATCCGAACTGCGGTTTTGGAAAGAACGGTTAGAGATAGAGCTGAAACAAAGGAGGAACACGATGCTTTTACCCAAATTTAATTTTCATGAACCGGCGACCCTGGCTGAAGCCTGCCAGATAATGGCGGAGTACGGGACAAGGGCCAAGGTGATTGCGGGTGGGACCGACCTTATGGTCAACATGAAAAGGAAACTGGTTTCGCCGGAGCAGTTGGTTTCTATCGGAAAAATCGAGGAATTGAAAAAACTCGATTCGTCCTCCGATGTATTGAAAATAGGTTCGTGCTTTACGGTTGCCGATATCGAAGCGTCGGAAGTAATCGGAAAGAAATGGAGTGCGCTCTGTGCGGCGGCAGGAGCATTGGGATCTCCGCTCATCCGAAATCTTGCCACAATCGGCGGAAATCTCGCATCGGCAAGACCCGCCGCAGATCTCCCGCCCCCTCTCATGGCCTTCGGCGCGAGGGTCGTTCTAAAAAAGAAATCCGGGGAAAGAGTTGTCTCTCTGGATAATTTCTTCCGGGGTGGAGCACTGACCGAAATTGCGCCCAACGAAATTCTAACCGAAATTCAAATAGACGCTCCGCCACCCTATTCCGGGGCCTCTTACATCAACCTGAGCTCCCGGAGCGCCTGCGACTGCAACCTGGTTAACATTGCGTCTTTCATCGGCCTGGACGGCCCCGGCGGCACAATCAAGAGTGCGAGGATCGTCATGGGTTGTGTGGCCCCGATACATGTGAGAGCACCTTCGGCGGAAAGGCTTCTTATCGGGGAAAAATCCTCTGAAGCAATCTTTGCAAAAGCCGGCGAAGCTGCGATGAACGACTGCGCGCCAAGAGGCCATGCAGAATCCAGGGCCTCTGCGGAATACAAGAGGGATATGGTGAGAGAGCTGACCATTAGAACGCTTAGCGCTGCGTATAAGGATGCGATGATGCAATAGGAATTGCTCATGGCCCCTTGCAGTGAGAAATAATCTGTGCCAATTCAATGAGGAGATGTTTCATGAAATCACTTATTCATTTGACCATTAACGATAAAGAATATGAGGTGGCGGTACAGCCGAATCAGACCCTGGTGGACATGCTTCGATACGAATTGAGGCTAACTGGAACCAAGAAGGGCTGCGGGACGGGCGACTGCGGTTCCTGCACCGTGATTATGGACGGCAAACCGGTTAATTCCTGTCTGGTTCTGGCAGTTCAAGCAAACGGGCGTAAGATTACGACCATCGAGGGGCTGGAATCCGAAGAGGGATTGCACCCGGTTCAGAAAGCATTTACGGAAAAAGGCGCCATCCAGTGCGGATTCTGCTCCCCCGGCATGATTCTCTCCTCGAAAAGCCTGCTGGACAGGAACCCGAAACCGACTGAAGAGGAAATTCGGCGCGCCATATCGGGAAATCTTTGCAGATGCACCGGCTATCAAAAGATAGTCGATGCTGTAAAATCTGTAACCGAATAGCATTAGTATCGAATATTACTCAATAAGCCACAGGCTACCAAAAATATATTATCGAGGAGATATACATGAGCGACTTTGATGTTATCAATACAAGGGAAATCAGATTGGATTCCCCCGACAAAGCCACTGGGCGCGCGGTATACGTAGACGATATGAGTATGCCGGGTATGTTGTACGGCGTGATGTTACAAAGTCCTCTGGCCCATGCCGGGATTTTAAACGTTGACGCCTCGGCCGCCAGGAATCTTCCGGGTGTGAAAGCCGTCGTCACTTCAAAAGAAGCAGGTTTGATCAAGTTTGGCGTAAGTCCGGCTCGTTATGACGAGGCTATTTTCTGCTATGACAGGGTCCGGCATGTGGGCGATAACGTGGCAGCCGTAGCAGCGGTAGATATTGAAACCGCCATGGAAGCCCTCTCTTTGATCAAAGTCGATTACGAAGAACTCCCCGCGGTCTTCACCATCGAGCAGGCAATGGCTGAAGGGGCTCCGCTTATACATGAGGAATTCCCCCGCAATATCACCGCTGAAGTCCATCAGGAATTCGGGGACGTCGAAGCGGCATTCAAGGAATGTGACCTCATAAAGACAACATCTTTTGTAAACAAACGCCAGGACGCGGCATTTATCGAACCCCAGGGATGCCTTGCCTATTTCGATCACTTTGGAAGACTGACCCTTTATTCCTCTACGCAGGCGCCGCATTATGTCCAACGCACCGTGGCAATGGTGCTCGGCCTGCCTATAGGAAAAGTCCGGGTTGTCAAGCCGTATGTGGGTGGGGGATTTGGCCCAAAAGCCGCGGCGAATCACCTGGAACTGGCGGCATGTCTTCTTTCCATGAAGACGGGGAAACCGGTCAAGATGAACTTCGATAGAGAGCAGGTCTTCATGCACGGCCGGGCAAGGCATCAATTCTTTCATACCATGACCACCGGCGTTACAAAAGACGGCGCCATCAAGGCGCTCAAGCACGAATGCTACCTGAACGGCGGTGCATATTCAAGCTTCGGAATCGCCACGGTCTATTATGCAGGGTCCCTGCTGGGCGGTCCGTATAAGATGCCCAACATGAAGTATGACGGATACCGAATCTACACCAATCTGCCCGCCTGCGGCGCGCAACGCGGCCACGGCGGCATAGCCGCCCGCGCATGCTGGGAACAGCAGTTGGATATGATTGCCGAGGAAATCGGCATGGACCCGATTGAACTGCGCCTCAAAAATATGATGACCGCCGGAGATGTTACATGCAACGATCTGAACATGAGCAGTTTCGGCATGAAAGAATGCATCGAAGCGGTAAGAGACGGCTCCGGATGGAATAAGAAAAAAGGAAAACTCCCCCGAGGCAAGGGCATAGGCATGGCCTGCGGATTTTTCGTATCAGGCGCAGGCTACCCCATCTACCGTTCCGATACTTTCCATGGCACGGTGGTGATCAAGCTCACCGAGGATGGCGGCACTGCTTTAGTCTATACGGCGTCTGCCGAAATCGGACAGGGTTCGGACACCGCATTTGCCATGATTGCTGCGGAAGCATTGGGAATTCCGCTGGAATGGGTTCGACTGGAATCCGGCGACACAGACTTCGGCATAGACCTCGGCGCATACTCCAGCCGACAGACGCTGATGACGGGCCAGGCGACCAAAGAAGCAGCCGAAGATGTCAAAGGCCAGGTGTTGGAAGTTCTTTCGAAAGAACTTGCCGTTCCGGTGGATGACATGGACATCAAAAAAGGCGTCGTTATCTTCAAGAAAGATAAACCGGATTTCAGCGGCCTCAGGACTCGCTACATAAAAGAACACCGAGGATGGACGGACAACCCGGGGATGGGGGAGGAACTTTCCTTTAAGGAGGCCTCGCGAATCGCCTATCTTGCCAGGGGCAGCATCGTGGGGACGGGCAAATACAAACCACCGGCATTGGGCGGCAAATTCAAAGGCGCGGCTGTGGGAACTTCTCCCGCTTACGGATGTTCCGCCCAGGTAGTGGAACTCAGTGTAGACGAAGGCACCGGAAAGATCACCATTGAAAAAATGACGGATGCCCATGATTGCGGACAGGCGATTAACCGCACATCGGTGGAAGCTCAAATGGAGGGATCGCTTTCCATGGGTTTGGGCGAGGCATTATATGAAGAGGTCAAGTTTGACAACAAAGGCCGTGTCGTCAATGGGGACCTTGCGGAATACAAAATCGTGACTGCACTGGATATGCCGCCCGTAGAAGCCATTATTGTGGAAAGCAATGAACCCAACGGGCCTTACGGGGCGAAAGAAGTCGGCGAAGGCGCCATCATGCCCACCATACCGGCTATTTTGAATGCGGTGTACGACGCGGTCGGGGTAAGGATTTTCGAACTTCCGATGTCGCCTGAGAGAGTATATATGGCGATCAAAGAATATAAGGAGAATAAGTGCAAGCAATAAAGATCACTGTCAATGGCCTCTATCAGGAGATTCCTGCCGGAACGACGGTCGAGGGTATCCTCGATATCATGGAGGAACCGGTCCGACACGACATGATCGTCGAAGTCAACGGGAAGTTCACCCACATCAGGGAGTACAAGGCCACAACCTTTAAAGAAGGGGATAAACTCGAGGTGATCTACCTGGACTTCGGAGGATAAACCATTGGATTCACTAGTAAAACAGGAAGCATAGATTTCCTGTCGATGCAAACAGTGCGATCCGGTTGCGTTTATAATAATGTTTCCATTTCGTTTCCATAGCCGGCAAGGCAAGACATGCACAGTTCAAAACAAACTCCGAATCCTTTAAAAGGCCGCACAAAGGAGATCTCCGTAGAAGAGGTCCTGAAGCGGATTAAAAATGCGGACTGCGATCTGCGTTTTGTGGACATACGGGAGGAAAGAGAACGACTCATCGGCTATATCAGTGGCGCACTGCACCTGCCTGACAGCATTCTTGCCGCAAAAATTGAAGAGAGTTTACCCGACAAGGAGGCCCCCGTTGTTCTTTACTGTTCTTCGGGCGCCCGCTCCATCAAAGCGGCAGCCCTGATGGAGGGCATGGGATATGGAGAGGTCAAATCCATGGCCGGAGGGTTCAATGCCTGGGTCGAGGCCGGCTATGCCATTGTCACGAAAGGCGCGATGACCGCCGATCAAATCCACAGATACAGCAGGCAGATGCTGCTGCCCGGGATCGGTGAGGAAGGACAGCTAAAGCTGTTGCGCTCAAGGGTCCTGCTCGTGGGCGCAGGCGGTCTCGGCAGCCCGATTGCTCTCTACCTTGCCGCAGGCGGCATCGGCGGATTGGGAATCGTCGATTTCGACAGGGTCGGTCTCAGCAACATCCACAGGCAGATCCTGTATGGCACTTCCGACGTGGGAAGGCCCAAAACCGAATCGGCCAGGGAGACATTGAAAAAAATCAATCCGGACATCGCAGTGACCATCCATCAGGAGAGATTCACGTCCGGCAATGCGTTAAAGCTCGTTGAAGCCTATGACGTGGTTGTAGATGGCTCAGATAATCCGGAGACCAAATTCCTTCTTAACGACGCGGCTTTTTTTGCAGGAAAACCTTATGTTTTCGGAGGAGCTGTCGGGTTTGGCGGTCAGGCAAGCGTCTTTTTCCCCAAAGAAGGCGGGCCTTGCATGCGATGCATGATCCCCCAGATGCCGCAACCCGGCACCGTGCCCACCTGCGGCGAAGTGGGGGTGTTCGGGACCGTTCCCGGGCAAATCGGCCTGGTGCAGGCCGGCGAAGTCGTAAAATTAATACTGGGCATAGGCAAGACTCTCATGGGGCGGTTTCTTGTCTACGACTGCCTGCAGGCCGAGTTCAGGACCTTTACCGTAACCAGAGACCCGTCATGCCCGCTTTGTGGCGAAACTCCGACTATTATGGGCATTTAATCTGATATTTGAATAGGATTTTTCTCGTGGATGTTTTCAGGCGCATTTCGGAATTATTGGCGGAAGGTGAAAGCTTTGTGCTGGCTGTGATAGTAAGCCGGTCGGGCTCAGCGCCTCGCACCGTCGGCGCAAGAATGGTGGTCAGGAAAGACGGTTCGATTGTCGGGACAATCGGTGGTGGCATTCTTGAAGCCACAGTGATGGACGTTGCTAAATCGGTATACGTAGACAAGATGCCGGTGCTTCGAAAATTCGTGTTCACGGCTGAAGATGCCGAACGCATAGGAATGATCTGTGGAGGACAGGTTGAGGTTCTAGTCCATTTCGTGGAGCATTCCAAGCCATCCAACATCCAGCTCTACCAGGAAATCCTTGCAACCATACAGTCGCGCAAGCCCGGGTGGATTATCACTGAACTCCCCTCCACCAAGGAATTCAGGGAGGCGCCGGTGCAGCATCTCGCCAGAGGCGGCACCACAGTGGCAGGCTCGATGGACGACGATACTCTTCGGGCGCTTACCGTTCAGGCAGGTACAAGACAGGCGGAGACGGCCGTGCACGGCGACAGACGGTTTCTCGTCGAAAGCCTTTGCTGTGAAGATACGGTCTATATTTTCGGGGCCGGGCATATTTCCCAAAAACTGGCCCCTCTGACCGGTTTCGCAGGGTTTCAAACCGTAGTGCTGGACGATCGACAGCAATTTGCCAATCGGGAGCTGTTCGCAACCGTCGATCGAATCGTTGTCCTGGATTCCTTTGCGCGAGCACTGGAAGGGTTGGAAATAAACGAGGACAGCTACCTGGTGCTGGTAACTCGCGGGCACATTCACGATAAGACGCTGCTCGGGCAGGCGCTGCGCACGCGTGCGGGATACATCGGCATGATCGGAAGCCGGAGAAAACGTGACGCTGTCTATGAAGAGCTGAGTTTGGAAGGCTTTTCGCGGCATGATTTCGACAGGGTCTGCTCGCCCATCGGACTCGATATCGGGGCCGAGACTCCTGAAGAGATCGCAGTAAGCATTGTGGCAGAGCTTATCCGGGCAAGGGCCGGGAGAAGCCGATGAAGACACCCGGCAGAGTCGCTGCATTGATCCTGGCGGCTGGACGATCATCCCGCATGGGATTTCTAATTAGACATTCTGTCAACAAGGTCCGCTGCCAAGAGATGCGTTGAACCTCATCCGCTCATCGGGAGTGGAATTGTTCAATCGATTCACTCTCCTTTGAACATCGGTTCACGCTTTTCAAGGAAGGACCGAATACCTTCTGCGTAGTCGTAGCTGTCGTATACCTGCCTTCTCAGACCATGGATACGTTCAAAAACATCGGGGGCCATTGGATAGGCGCCGGCAAGAAGGTTGAACTGTTCCTTGATTACGGAAATGGCGAGCGAAGAGCGGGTCGCCATCCGTTTTGCCAGATTTGTCGTGAACTCCAGTAGCTTATCTGACGGCACGAGATGGTTGAGTATACCAACGCGCTCGGCCCTTTCCGCCATGATGGGGTCAGCCGAAAAGAACATCTCTTTTGCGATATTTAAACTCAATCTGTTCATGAAATGCAAAATGCCGGTAGCATTGTAGGGTAGCGCAAGCTTAGCCGGAGTGATGGCAAAGGATGAGGTTTCATCCCCAATGACAATATCGCAAGTCATAACGAGATCGCAGGCGCCTCCCCAAACGCTTCCGTGAATCATTGCTATAACAGGTCCGGGATATTTCTGGACCTCTCGGAGCAGTTTATCCAGCGACTTGTCGTAGCCGAGCGGATCGTGGCGCGCCCTGGGCAACTCCTTGATATCGTACCCCGCGGACCAGACGGAGGAACCGTCAGGAGCCCTAAGGATCACAATCGTGATCTTGCGATTCTTGAAATCATTGAGAGTCCCCAGGATTTCGTGAATCAGTTCATGACTCAATGCGTTTCTTTTGCTCGGGTTATTGAGACAAATAAATCCGATATTTTCTGCAACTTCTACATCGACAATCGGCATTCTGAACCTCTCTAAACCGGAATAATGCAGTCGCGTAGATGAGAGCATTTACCCTCGCCCCTCACAGATCCGGACGTGCGCGATTAACGCATCCGGCTCCTCATGTCATGGTTTCGCTGCGTCTAAGCGTGCAGAGTAAACAACCCGTGGTCTTGGAAGAGGATGCCGTCGAGAGGTGCTATTGAGCAGACGGAGAGGCCGAGCTAAGCTTACTTATGATCATGCCGACAAGAATTTCTGTGTTGCTGACAACAGCCCGTATGCCTTCAGGACCGAGGTTGTCCCAATGAATCCCGGCGGTTACCACAACGTTGGCATTCAGAACGGCTGAGATCTTCAGGGCTGCTGCCTTTGCCAGGTCATCCTCCTTGTGCCCGCAAAAGCAAAAAACGGAAGCCGTGGAACTCGTAACATCAGGGTCACACAGACTGGGACGGGGCTGCGCCACAGCAACCGCGCCGATGTGAGGTTTCTCTCCCCCCCGTATGGCTACAAGCACGTCCACGCCAATGAGCGTCACACAGGCTTCGATATCGTAATTGCCATTATCAGTCTTCAGCGTAAATTCCATTGGTGGCTTCCTGTTTGGCTCATCCTGCATTTCCATCGTTTTCTTGAGGTATTCCGATGGGATAAGTATATATTAAACCATTAATCCATGCATGGGATGTGCGTGCCTTTTTCAAAAGCCTGCTAATAAACCTTGGACTGTCCACATGAGATAATAAAGAAGCATCTTCTTCTCTATGATCTCCGGTCCACCTAGTAAACAGGTCGTGCTCAATACCAAAATAGTCGAATATTTTCCCGATAGTCTGATCGATGATATCTTCAATTGTTTTTGGTTTGTGATAAAAGGACGGCACGGGAGGTAAAATATGAGCCCCCATATCAGCGGCCATCCCCAACAGACGCAAATGCCCCTTGTGCAGGGGCGTTTCTCTGACTACCAGACAGAGCCTTCGCTTTTCTTTAAGCACAACATCGGCGGCACGCACCAGCAGGTTGTCAGTGTAGGAATTGGCAATTCCCGACAGGGACTTGATGGTGCAGGGCACTACCACCATGCCAGCCGTAAGAAATGAGCCGCTGGATATCGGGGCTGCCATATTGTTGTGATCATGTACAAAGTCAGCCATGGACAAGATTTCAGCGGGCTTGTAGGGGGTTTCGATCTCGATATTGAGCATGCCGGCCTTGGAAATGATCAGATGGGTTTCATAGTCTGTCTGCTTGAGAAGTTGCAAACACCGAACGCCATATATCACACCACTTGCGCCGGAAATTCCGACAATGATACGTTTCTTCATCGTTCACCTCAAATGTTGACTAAGCTTGCCGAATTTCATACAGGCAGCCATGGATAGCGCTTTAACCAGCAGTTACCATACATTTGTCTATGGTCTCCAGAATCTTATATCCCTTTTCTTTAAGTGCAGACAAGACAGCAGAAAGGTTTGATGTTTTCAGCCTCATTATCAGGTGTTTTTTTCCAGTCTGAGGGTTTTGCAGCACGAAGAAGCTGTGGAGCAATGCCTCGGTAGAGCATACGGCGAGCACGACCTCATTGATAGTCTCCCCGTTAAAACCTTCGCTTTCAACGGTAACTCCGCACAGTTTCTCTTCCACTCCCAGAAGCTGGTAGAAGGTTTTAAAAATGTCCCGATCGCTTATGGTTCCCACAAGTTTGTCCTGGTCCATGACCGGGAAAAACCCGCGGCCAAATTGGGCGCCTCTCTCCAAAGCCGTCTCCACCGTGTCGTCGATGGAGAGGGTGATGGGCTTGCGGACCATCAAATCCTTAACCTTCATCCGAGTATTAAAAAAATTCATTTCATGGACGCTTTGAGAGGCAGTCACGAAGGCGGCGGCCTGGCGCATATCGCGGCGGGCCAGAATTCCGCGCAGCCTGCCATCATCAACCACCGGTAAGAATGGCACTTTCAGTTGATTGAATAGTTCACTGGCCCGACTGGCTGTCATGTCGCTAGGGATTGTGACCGGATTTTTTTGCATCCAATTAATGATAAGCATGCTTGGTCTCCTAATTATTCATCGGTCATATCTCTTAATGGCTTTCCACTGCCGGTAGTGCATGTTTAACCGGTATCATGCGGTGAACAGAACAAGTCTTTCGCTGCTCTTGCCAGGGCCAAGGCAAATATAGGCTCTTCCATGTTTGCATCAATCAACGACAGTTGAATTTCAGGCTTTAGAAGGCCCTGTAACTCTTTGATAAAGACCTTATCCTCATCAGGGTCAAACGTAGGATTGCCGGGGGCATCCACCGAAGACCACCCTTTTAGAGGAATGAATACAGACGTTGGTCCCCTGGATTTATTCAGCTTTTCTGCAAAGGCCCTGGCCACCAACTTCAGCTCATCCGCTGATAGTCTCACCCACGTACGAAACTTATCCAGGTCGTACTGGCGGCGCTGATGATATTCCGGCTTATACTTGGATTTAGACGGAGTCATGTGGTTGACGCTGCAGGTTGATATAATCTGGGGGATCCCCGCTTTGCCGGCGGCTTCCATGCGCTCCGGCCCCGCATCCCGCATAAAGCCGAAGAGATGCTCACCCACGCCTCCCGGCGCCAGGTCAATTACTCCATGAAAGAAGCCCTGGCTGATCATCTTTTCCATGGCGCGATCACAGACACCGGCAGCCGAAAAACCGATGACCTGGTATCCAGCTTTTTCCAGTTCCGCGTGCACGGTACTGGCACACTGCTCACAAGGTCCCAGCATGGTTATGGCAATGGCACGGTTGTCGGCCGCCTTTGGTGGGGTGATCTTATCCGAGACCATCCCCAGCATGGCACGGGCTGCCCTGTCAATGACATTTTTAAGCATATCCGACAGGCCGGAGATTTCAATGACTGAATGGAACAAGATTATATCGCCGGTATCGATGTAGCGTGTCGACAAACCGGGAAGGGCCGCCGTCGAGGAGATCATGATCTTGGGGACCCCAAAGGGCAGGGTGCGCATTACGTCGGTTGCCATCAGCGACCCGGTCGAGCCGCCGATAGCAATAACTCCGTCGATCCTCCCCTCGGCAAAGAGCTCCCCGGCGATTCTGGAAGCACCCGCTATGGTGATATTTGTAATTTGAGAACGCTGTTGAGAGCGATGGATATCCTCAAGGCTGCTGCCGCCTGCGGCAGCCACCCGGGCGGGTGTTATATCCGCCTGGGAGTCTCCACTCCCGCGCATAGAGATGTCCATAAGGATCGCAGTCAACCCCAGCGCTTCTATTCTCGAGCGAAGGTAGTGGGTTTCCCTGCCTTTGGTATCGAGAGTGGCAATGACCAAAAGGTGTTTAGGCACTGGCGGTCACCTTTTCAGCTATATCTTTTTTCAACGCTTCCTTGTTGACTTTTCCTGAATCGCCTACAGCGGGGAATTCATCGATCAGTTCCAGACGCTCCGGCACCTTAAACATCGCGAGCTTCTTGGATTTGAGGAATTCCACCATCTCGTTGAAAGTAAAATCCTTGCCTGACTTGGGGACCACATACGCGCAGGCGCGCTCTCCCATTTCCCGGTCAGGATAGGGCACCACGGCCACCGCCGATACTTTGGGATGATCGTTTAGAAGGCCCTCGATTTCGGCAGGGTAGATGTTCTGACCGCCTCGAATGATCATGTCCTTGGCCCGTCCCAATATCCAAAGACAACCTTGGTCGAACTTTACGATATCCCCGGTGGTGGTCCAGCCTTTGGGGTCAAACACCGTTGCCGTAAGAGCTTCATCCCGGTAATAGCCGGCTGGTGCATGAGGACCTCTGAAGAAGAGTACGCCAGGCTCTCCATCGGCTACCGTATCCCCGCTGTCCTTGTCGACAAGACGAACCATGTTTCCAGGGAGCATTCGCCCTACCGTGCGACGGCGCAGGTCCTTGCTGTCTTCAACCCGGCACCCTGAAACCGAACCCATGTCCTGGGTACCCAGGTCGCTTGTGATCGCGGCAGTGAGGGCCTTTTCCGCTTCCTCGGCAACCTGCGGCGGCAGGTAACCGCCGGCAGAACGGATAAAGCGAAGGGAACTCAGGTCGTATTTGGAAGTGTCACACTCGAGGATGCGGACCAGATGAGTGGGCACCACTCCGATGGCCGTGGCCTTTTCCCTTTCGATAAGAGCCAAGGCCTCCTCGGATGAAAATTCCTCCAGCATTACAGTCTTTGCGCCTACCAGAGGAGCGGCAAAATAGGTAAGGGTACCGGCTGCGCCTCCGGCATGGGGTGCTATAGCCACAGTAATATCGTTACGAGTGAGGCCCCAGATATCCACACGTCCCTTTGAGGTACATAACCGTGGAGCGGTGGGCCACTCAACCAGTTTAGGTATCCCGGTGGTCCCCGATGTGGTGGTCAAAAGCGCAACATCATTGGTTGCGCTAAAACGCCTGGCTGTCAGCACTTTTTCATCTACGGGGCGGGCCACCCGAGCATTAGCCATCTGAGTGATGGAATAGGTGCCATCGGGAGCACCCGCGGGGACTTCATCATCGAAGAGGAAGAAATATTTCAGATGGGGAAAGCGCCGCTGGAGTTCGCGATACATTTGAAGGTAATTAAATTGCCGGTATACATGCGGAATCACTACCGCTGTTGCTTCAGTGCGCTCAACCATGTACTCAAGTTCGCGCTCGCGAAGGTAAGGGTAAACAGTAAGAGAAATACAACCGGCCTTTTCGCAGGCGATGCGGGACAGAAAACCAAATACGCTGTTCGGGGATTGAATGATAATGCGAGCGTCTCTGGGAATACCCATTTCTACCCAGGAAATGGCGATGGCATCCATGAGATTTTTAGCTTCCGACCAGGTAAGGCGGTGCTTTGAGTCCACCAAAGCTTCTCTATCGCCGAATTCGCGTGCATTGCGATCCCAAAAATCAGAGAACAGTTCCTGGGTCCAGTAGCCTGCAACCAGAAATTCCTTGATCATTTCCTCTGTGTATCGGATCGGTTTCAACGTAGTATCTCCTTAACAGATTGCTGAATATCTGTTGTGTTCCAGCGGCATGAAACAGCCCACCGGCCGCGGGTTATAGCGGGCAATTGCTGTTGCCCGACAGGCCTTGGCCCAGACCTGTTCAACAAATGGACGAGTAAAACACAGCCTGCAGTTTCTCCCGTTAGAGGTGTGCCGGGAAGCGTTCCCCACCAGATGGGCTGTTCTTCCCTCCCCTTCCCTACTCAAGGAGGTAATCCATAGATTGATTACGCCTAATCTGAGGGACAATGCGCTGGATTACAGTCCCAGCTCAGACCACCGGCTTTTTACACGCTTCACCATTTCAGGATCCAATTCGATTGGAATCGGTTTTTGTTTCCATTCATAAGGAATTGTGGCATCCATAAGAAGACGCCCGGTGATATCCCTGCTTTCGATTGGAAGCGATGGGTCGAGCGGAGTGGAACGGCCGCGCTTGATCACCTGGCTCCGGTTGGGCTGGAAACGGAAGCTAAGAGCGTACATGACACGAGGGATGTCCCATGGATCGATGTCTTCATCGACCACGATGACCGTTTTTAATCCATAGGCCCCCATTTCAGTAGATATGGCTGCTGTGAGTACCTGGTCCACGTGCCCCGGGTACATTTGTTTAATGGAGATGATGGCCAGAAAGCGGCCCGAGCCTTCCGGCGGACAGTAGACGCCCTTGAGTCCCGGAATCTTCATAGCGAGCAGTTGCTGCCAGAGTGTAGCCCCATAAGAGAGCGCCATGGTCATGTGCGTATCGGTTACTGCTCGTCCCACCGTGGTGCCCCAGAAAATGGGATTGTTGCGAAATGTAACACATTTCACATCGACAAAATTTCTAGGATCGGTGCCCACGCCGGAATAATACCCAGTGTACTCGCCAAACGGTCCTTCATCCATGAATTTGTCGGCATCGACCTCCCCTTCCACCACGATCTCAGCTTGGGCCGGAATGGGCAGATCGACTGTTTCGCCTCTTACCACCTCCACTGCCTCACCGCGAATACCGCCGGCCACGTCGTATTCAGATACGAACGCCGAGACACGGGCGGCCCCGAGGATAAAAAGCAGCGGGTCGCAACCGATGACACAAGCCACCGGCATGGGTTTTTTCATGGCCTGATACTTTTTCAGCATGAGATCAGCATGCTTACCTTTGATGAACTGAGTGCCGAGCTTGTCTTTTCCGAGCAATTGCGCCCGGTAGGTTCCCAGGTTCACCCAGCCGGTTTCCGGGTCTTTGGTGATGAAAAAGTGGGCGGTTCCGAAAAATCGTCCGCCATCCAGGGGGTAGTACTTTGGTACGGGAAATTTGAAGAGGTCAACAGCTTTACCAATCATGACGTTTTCTTTGCAAGGAGCTTTGTCGACCCACTTAGGGGGGATGGCGTTATTTCCCAGCGTGGCCCAAGCCCGGTAAAGATCGGTCAGGCTGGAATCGGCAGGCTGGCCCATGATCAGCGCCAGCCGTTGGGTAGTTGTGCAGACGCTGGTTATTACGGGAGTATTGTATCCTTTTACATTTTCAAACAGCAGCGCCGGCCCGGCGGCCTCTTCGTTAAGCTTGGCAATATGAGACAGTTCGAGGTTCCAGTCCACCTCCGCTTTAATGCGCTTCGCAAGTCCCAGTTTCTCAGCCTCTGCGATAAAATCTCTCATGCTGTTCATTTGGTAACTACCTCCTTTATAATTGCTTTATTTCAGTTTCTTCCCCGCCAGCAGACCGGAGACGATATGGTCCATGACAGACAGATTAGGTTTGCATACGGGTTCGGCTATCTTGCCGCCCCACACCGTTTCGGGGCGGCTCTGGAGGATCAGCACCCGACCGCTTGCCGGCAGGTCCTTATCGATGGCCCATTCGATATCCATGGGTTTGCAGTAGTGCGTTTCGATCAGCTTGCCAATGCGAGCCAACTCGATAGCCTCTTCGTCAATGATGCATTGATTGCAGGCTCGTTCCTGAGGACATTCGTGTCTTTCTACCGTCTGAGTTTCAAAATTGGTCGTAAAATAGCATTCCTTGGCTGAGATCGTGCGTCTGACGATTTCCAAGGTCACCTTGTTGATCAGGAAATGATCCGGCGTGCACAGGCCGGATACCACGCTTTCACCAAACCCCCAGTTGGCATCAATGACAATGGTCGACCGGTCGCCGTTTGCAGGATTGAGGGTAAACATGACTCCCGCGGTCCAGGAATTGACCATCTTTTGTATTCCTACGGAAATCGAGACTGCATCATCGGCAAATCCCATCTTTTTGCGATAGGCTATAGCCCTGGCAGTAAAAAGGCTGGACCAGCATTTCCGGACGTAATGCAGAACTCCGTCGATCCCTCTCACCCATAAATAGGTGTCCTGCTGGCCGGCAAAGCTTGCCCCCGGAAGGTCTTCCGCCGTGGAACTGGAACGTACGGCAACCGGTACGGCGGGGACTTGGCAGCGTTTGGAGAGAAGGCGGTAAAATTCACCAATATAATCTTCGAGTTCGACGTTTATCGGCCTGTCTTCGATCATTTGCCGAATCGCCTGACTAGCTTTCTCCCCGGTGGCGGTGTCCTCCGGTCGAATCGGCTTGAGCAATCGCTCTATTTCCTGATCTAGTTTGTTTTCTTCAATGAAACGTTTGTATGTTTCAGTAGTTACAGCGAACCCGGGTGGTACGGGAATATCGGCTTTTAGTAATTCACCCAGGCTGGCGTTTTTTCCTCCCACGATTGGAAGCGAAGATAGGTCGCACTCATCGAACCAAAGCAGGTATTTCTGTCGTTGCTCCATGGCTCTATTCTTTCTGCAATCTTGCGACTTTGATCACCGCCGCTGATTGGCTGTCTTTTGCCTGCCCGGAGAAGTCTCTCAAATTCCAGCAGCAACCAAGTCAGACAACTCCGGCAAATCCGGAGGCGGGGGGGAGTCCCCCCGGCAGAGCCGGGGGTTTACCTATTATTAACTATCTTGTTATGTTAACCTTTCCGGTATTTCCGTCTACTTTGATGTGCATCCCTGTTTTGATGATGGTCGTCGCCTGCCCGGTACCAACAACCGTAGGCATTCCATATTCGCGGCAGACTATGGCGGCATGACACATAATTCCGCCAACATCGGTGACGCAGGCTTTGATTTTCTGGAAAGCAGGCGCCCAGGAAGGAGAGGTTGTAGGAGCAACCAGTATTTCACCATCTTGTAACTGGTCGATATCCTTAACCGACCTACACACGCGCGCAATGCCCTCCGCCATACCGGGCGACCCTGCAAATCCAATGAGTTCCGTTACTTTGTCCGGATCTCCAATTTCTCTGAGCTTTGCCCAGGCAGACATGCTCTCATTGGTGATGCCCCACAGGACAATAGTGAATGGCTCGGTAATGGTCTCAGGAGGCTTGCCGACTGCCGGCGGCGGGGTCCATTCCTTGAATTTTTGATATACGCCCTTGCGCCATTCAATTTCCTTGGGCCAGTACAACGGACCGTAAGCTTTGCTTCCGGTGGCCCATCCGGTTACCAGGTCCCAGAGGGCGTCCTTGATTTCAGAGCGTTTGAGGTACCAGATGTCTTCGATGTCTTTAAGGAAGCGATGATCTTTCATGATCGCGGCCACTTCCCTCATCTTGTTCCAGAAAATCGAATGGAACCAGTGCTCCACATAGAACAGATGATTTTCCACATATGGGAACACCAGCTTGGCAGTACTCTGGAGCTGGTCAAATGTCGTTCGGTCTTCTTCGGTTTGAAGCAGGTTGCGGTACTCTTTAACTAGGTGTTCACGTTCTTTCTGAACCTTGGCCAGAGGGCGATCGATGTTGTGGCCCTGTTTCAATTTCTGAATGTAAACGCGAACAGAATTCAGCGGAACATTCAGATCATCATTCCAACACGAATCGTGGTGGTACCATCCGGTCCCGGTTGAGATATAAAACCAGGGATCCTTTGCCTCGTCCCAGGTTTTCAGCCAGGAGCGTCCATTATCAGAAAGACTGAGCTGACGAGTGACCTCATCGATTGTTCCACCGCTTAAGATTTGATCGGCGATCCCGTCTTGAACGGCGAGCTTGGCCAGCTTTTTCAGTTCCTCGTCGGGCTGATAAATAATGACATCTACACCGCCAACCATTTGTGTAATCTTCTGGAGCGGTATATCCGGGAAGACTTTTGTACAAAAATCGACAAAAATCACGTAGGCGGCATAGCCGAGATTAAGGAATTCAAAGTGGTATTGCCAGCAGAGGATACCAAGATTAATAAGCCTATCATAGTTCTGTAGAAGACTGTATCCGCTGGAGGTCCCGAGCCCCTCTTTTACCGTTGAAATATCTTCCATCTGTGGGAGAGGTTTAATTTCAAGATCCTTCAGCTCCTGGATGATCTCCCGCATTTTCTTTTCCCAGTTTTCATGGAGCTCGTTCCAGTGTTCGTAGTAGTAACCTGCACGTTCCATGAAGAGGGGAACTCGTTCCTGTATTTCATTGGGATCTGCAACCGGGACCGGAGTGATATAGATGTTGCCATTGATGATACGGTGGTCCACACCCATAGCAGGTGGTACCATGAAAATACGCGTGTTGAACTGAGATAGGGCCAAAAACCATGCCTCATCCCAAATAATGTCAAATGGGTACATCGGTTCCGGATAATGAAGTCCATCATTGAACCAGAACATGTTCTCCTCGTAAGCCTTACGTTCCTTGTCATCAGTGGAGAAGAGATAATGGTAGGGATACATTCGCTCCCAGCCCTCAGTGCCAGGTATCGTCTCGATCTCATGGGGCGAAAGAAATTCCTGATTAGCCATGCCATCTCCTTTTAAGTGTAGGTCCACTAAAGTGAATTATTAATAAGGCCGGTCTTTATTAAATGGGTGGTGAAAATCGAAGACACGTCTTATACGCCTTGTGGCAGCCTTTTTCACTCTGTCTATGGCTGTCCCTTAACGGAGACGACACAACAACTTCTCTCGTTAGTGCTGAAGTTTTAACCGAGACGCAGAAATCAGGTACAATAATAATTTGAACAGCAAGCACAGCATTGATTCAGAAGTTACACTCGCTACTAGGAGATCCAGTGTATCAATTCCATAGTTGGGGCAGGTCCGAGAAAATGAACGTGGATTAAATCTGACGAGTTTCACCACCCGGTTGTATAGTTAATCAATAAGAAAAACTTGTCAACTCAATTACTTTTATATGACCTATAAGTTAAAGTTATGTATTCTGAGGAAAGACGGCACAAATTAAGTACAAAGCAACGCGGACCATCATTCCAAGGTACTGAAACAGTTTTTGCCCCAAAGGGCCAGACGAGAGGGGATTGGCTTATTTCGTAAAGAATCAGTTGCCGGATTTAACCATGCTCACAGCTTATGTACTTTGAGGCCAGGATCTTCCCCATCAGGGCGCCTATATCCTGGGGCGGGGCATCACATGTGCCCAGAGTTTCCAACATATCCACGAAGGCTTGGGCTGGAGGGGAAAGTGGCTGTTTTTTCAAATAAGCGATATTTACATCTAACGAACGCTGGTAGCCTTTGAGCTGAACAGTTGTCAATTTCTTATCGGCAATTTCCTGAGCCACGGCGACATTAACCAGAAAAGTAACCCCTTCTCCCAACTGGACCAATTGTTTAATCAGTTCGGTATTGCTGCTTTCCATAAGAATGTTGGGAGAACATCCATTGGCCTCGAATAGCGCATTGACCTCTTTACGTGTTCCGGAACCCGCTTCCTTCATAATAATAGGCTCACGCGCCAACTGCTCGAAAGAGATACTCCCACAAGACGCCAAGTGGTGAAGGGGGGAAACAATCAGCGATAATTCTTCGCGCCTGAAGGGAGTGAAGCTCACTTCTTCCCTGGAGATTACCTTGCTAATCACTGCCACATCGTTTCTGAGCTCAAGAAGGTCCATAATCATGTCCTGGGAACTACCCTCGTTCATAATGATTTTGACATGGGGATAGGTCTTATGAAAATGGGATATTAGCCCTGGCATAACGAATTGGGCGTATGTTTTTGTTGTGCCCACCCTCAGCATACCAACAATCAACTTCTGCATGTCATTGATGACTTTTTCAATCGTTTTTTCATATTCGAAGATTTTGCAAACATGCTCATAAAGGACGCGGCCTTCATTGGTAAGATAGAGCTTGCGTCCCTTTTTTCTAAAGAGGGCCAAATTGCAGACGTTTTCAAGCGATTTTATCTGTGCAGTGACCGCAGGTTGGCTAACGAAAAGTTCCCTTGCGGCTTGAGTGAGGTTCTGAGATTTCGCTGCGTGGTAAAAGGCCCTGAGCTGATTGAAGTTGAGCATGATAACTCTCCTTGTGCGTCAGGATCTAAATTCGCCGTAAGCTGTCAGGCAATAATAACTACGCCTTTTCAGCGCTTCCCGAGCTCATGAACTCTCACCACGACCCTCGGAAGCATTTCTCTTCATTCCTGGCAGCCGAAACACGGAGAAATCAAGCGGTTCTTGATTTGGCAGCTCCTACGTTTCTATCATTTTGCCGAGAGAATCACAGTTAAGGATAACATAATTCGTATCATCGGACATCTCGAACAGGCCGAAATTTTTCCAAACACGCTCCTTGAGCAACAACTCCTCTCCCTGCAGAAGCAGATACGCTTCCCTTTCCAAGAACTCGACCAACTCTTCATCAAAGGACCTCCACGGCCTTCTCCGCTCAGCCGGACCGGAGAAGCGGGGAACCATTATTCTTTTTATTTCCACAGATCACTACTCAATGCACAATAAAGGACGCAATTGCTTCTTGAGGGAGACCATTTCGGGCAAATCCGGCAGAAGAGATAGTAAGCTTTCGAAAAGTCCGCTTTTCGACAAGATTTCTCGACTGATATCGAAGTTAAAATCGTAAATCCAACTACAGAGCAACAGCTTAAAGTCATTGATCCAAACCATCTCATCATACCTGCCGAGTCTTCCGGATCTGATATCCACCATAATAGTCTTGGTGTAGGCAGAGGGATGGGGCTTAAGGTGGAACAAGACCGTGTTGTTTGTCGACGAATCGGATCGGAGACGCGACACCATTATGAAGAAAATATCCAGCTTGTCAGCGTCCCTGATTATGCGCGCAAGCAGGTCAAGTTTGGGGGACAGCCCGGAAGAAATGGAAAATCTATTATGCAACCATATGGCTCCTAGAATCTGACGGCGTGATGTCTCCGGCAAATCCCGCAAAACTCCATCTTTCCGCAAAACATCAACGCTCAGTAGCGCATGATTGACGGATTGCCTATCAACAAACGTTCTATAAAGCATGTATTGAGGGAAGCGGCCAACATCGTGAAAAAGTGCTCCGATGTGGGCCAGCCCTTTCGTATCTTCATCGATATCCATCGCCGCCGTGATCTGAAAAGCCCTATCGAGGACCCTTAGCGAATGATCGATCTTCAGGCGAATATTCTCCCTATCGGCATCGTCGGCATCGCTTTGCAAGAAACCCTTCGTGAAAAATTGAAACCACGATCTACATCGTTCAATATCGCAACCCATCAAACCAGCCTCCATGGGGAATCTCTCGGAAGTGGCATTGCGCCCGTCAACGAAGACGATCGAGACGCGATGTGCATCGGATTTGTTCAAATAACTTGAAGGGTAATCAAAATCAAACAAGGTTACGGCCGCCTGAACCTGATCCGCCACAAAGACTTTGAGTTTGAATTTGAAGTCTTGAACGAACCGCGCCATCCACCTTCCCCTCCGGCACTCGGGATGCCCTCCTGGAGAGCCCTTGCATCTTAAAACTTTGTCCGGATTTACAACGATCAAAAACTCAATACATAAGATCTGCCCTATTTAACCTCGTCTTTTATGCTGTAATACCGGTTGAGGTGCCAGGCGAGCGGAGTCAGAGATTTGTTCACTTTGAGATCCACTGCCTCAACAAGGTACAGAGTGTAAGTGCTCACGGGAAAGGATGTAATCACATTACACTCGATGGAGGCAAAGGAGCCTTTGAGGATGGGGGCTTTTCCCGTTGTTGCCATTTCTGTTTCGATGGCGAATTTCTGAAATTTATCCACCTTTTCGCCATGGGTGGCACCCAGGTTTTTTGCAAGCTTTACCTGTTCGGTGGAAGCTACGTTCATGACAAAGCGCCCCGTCTCTTCGATGAGGGTATGGGTCAGATGACCCCTGTCGACGCTCACTACAAATAAAGGTGGGTTTTCGGAAACGAACATGGAAGTCGCAGTCATAGCATCCATCTTCGCTCCATTCCCGGTACTCAAAAGGACTACGGAGCAGGGTAGCAGGTGGCTCACGTTGGACATCTTTTCCTTCATAATAACAACCCCTCCTTTTTAAGGATAAAGTAATAAAACTTCACTGTTTTCAACTTAATAAATAGGGTAAGATCAAACAGAACCTAAGAGGATGTCGCCTTCCGGGTGATAGCGGCAAACAGCTACCCCGATCATGACTCCATCTGTGAGTTCAGGAAGCTTCACCTCTCAAAGCCTAGAGGGACTTCCGGCAACCGCAGTCTATCGCTGTAGCGGCGGCGTGATGTCCGGTTCCGTCAACCGGACGACATCCGAGACGTTGATCTCCATCATTTTGATACTGGCAAGGACACGTGCGGTATTCTTTTTCACCGCTGGAAATTGATCGCCCATTTCACTCAGCGCCAGCGCGGCCTTCTTGAGCAGTTGTATCTGATCGTCCAGTTTTTCAATATCCGGTTGTGCCGTCATTACTTGTCTCCTCCATTGAAAAATAGGATCAATGTCCTTTTCTCAGGTCCTTGAACCGTCGGGCTTTCACTTCATACCGGGGCAACTTGCCCAGGTCATAAAACCCGATCGTATAGCCCAGATTGGTTTTGAGTCTGAGCTGGTGTTTCAATTGAGCTTCGATCTGCGCGATGTTGTTTTCATTTCCCGGCAAGAGTTCGACCTTGAGGCTGATCGTGTCGCTGTCTCCGAACTTATCCACGACCACTTCATATTCGTTGCCGAGACCATCCATACTTCGAACCACCTCTTCAATCGCGACCGGAGACAGGAGAACGCCCTTCACCTTGGTGATATCGTCCACGCGCCCGAGCACCCCACCTTTGATCAGCCGAAATGTGCGTCCACAGGAACACGGATTTGCATCCCATTCGATCACATCCTTGGAATCGAACCGGACACAGGGCATGGCCATCCGGTCCAGCGCAGTGATGACCATCTTTCCTCTGCGTCCCGGTTCGTCTATGATTGCTCCGGTTTCAATGTCTTCGATTTCAACCAGGAATAGCGCCTCGTTAACGTGTATGCCGCCAGGCTGGTCCAGACACTCGTATGACCAGGCACCGATCTCGGTGGCGCCGGCATGGTCGAAAACTTTCGCATTCCAGGCCTCTTCCATTCTCTTTTTCGTTGCAGGAACGCTTGCGCCGGGTTCACCGGCACAGGTTATTCTCCTTATCCCCAACGTCGCCGGATCAATGCCGAGCTTTTTCGCAGTCTCAGCCATTCCCAGCATATAGGTCGGGGTACCCATCATTGCAGTGGGTTTGAGCTCCTGTATCTTTAGAATCCTGGCCTGTGTATCCAGTACGCCACCCGGCACCACCTCGCATCCGATTTTTTCGGCAGCATAGTGTCCCGCCCAGAATGCCACGAAAATATTGTATCCGAAAGGGATGAAGACTCGATCCGAGGGCCTGTATCCCTGTGCCCAAAGAATGAATGCCCAGCATTCGGACCACCAATCCCAATCCTGCCACGAGTCGGCCTGATAAACCGGTTGCCCGGTTGTACCGCTGGTTTGACGAAAATTGCTTACCTCCTCCAGAGGAAGGCAAAGGCAGTCTCCATATGGAAAGGGATCTTTGCACTGAATGCACCTCATCATGGATTTCTCCACCTTGGGCACACGCGCGATATCCTTAAATTCCCGGATATCTGAAGGAGTGATGCCGGCTTTATCATACAGGGACCGATGAAATCTGGAATTCTTGTACGCCCATTCGAATATGGATTTGAACTTCTTCAACTGAAGGGCGCGCAACTTCTCCCTGGGCAGGGTTTCCAGTACAGGGTTCCAATAACGTTGTTCTGAGATCATGGACTCATCTCCTTAACTCCGAGGTAGAACGCCTTGGTACGGATTTGCGGCCCCGCGCCAACGCTATCGAGCATATTATTCGCCCCAGTGACAACCAGGCGCCAAGCCTCTGTTTGCGGGCCCTCGCATCTCATTACGACGGCATGAGCCCCATGGCTTTCCAGTAGAATGTGCTGACGACGATTCCGATAATAATGGCAATGGCGTAAAGGACGCCGGCAGTTGCAACCTGACTGCCGGACCACCCCCTCGATTTGGTCACGGAGTCGCTTATCATGATAAAGGGCTGCTGGTAGGCCAAAAAGAAGGAATTCCCCGCAGCGATGAAAGCAACGCTTACCAGGACCGGATTGAGCCCGAAGTTCTGAAAGAGAGGGATGAACACGGGAGAAAGGATGGCAAAGGTCGTAAACCCCCACGGAATGTCTATAAAGCGAATAGCCCACAGCACGAGTGTGAGGATCAGAAGGAGCACCAGGGGTGAACCAGCCAGGGAGAGGACGCCCGGTTCGATGATCGGCTTGGCCCAATCTGAGACCCCCGTCTTGCCGAGCATGGCCGACAGGCCTACCACTACTCCAAAAAAATTGATGATATCCCAGTTAACTCCGGTTCCGATGTCGGAGATCTTAATGATTCCGAAGAGCATCAGGGCTATAAAACCCATCAATGCAGCCTCCACCGTCTTGATTCCCGTCCATTTGTCGGTGGAGAAAAGTATAAGGGCCGCCGTGAGAACGACAGCGGTCACTATCTCATCTTTCGTGATTTTGCCCAGGGCTGCATACTGATCCTTGAAAGCTTCTCGACTCAACTGAAGTGGTTCAGAAGGCTTGAGAACTACATAAAGCAGACCCAGGAATAGAATAGTGATAAGAAACCAGGGAAAGGCCATATACTCGAACCATACTCCCGGCGTGACAATGGCACGGATCTCCGGAGGATAGAACCCCATCATGAAGATACCCCACAGGGAACCCGTCTGCCAGCCGATGCCGGGGAGCAGGGCAGTTGCAAAGGCGACAAAACAAATAAAAGCAGCACCCCTGGACTTATCCTCCAGCTTACATGCCTCCACAAGGCCTATGGCAATAGGCATCACAATGGCCAGTCTCACCGTAATGGATGGTGTGAGGGCCGAGAGGGCCAATCCGATAATGAACCAGCTTACGCACAAGCCCATGTAACTGGGTTTGAACGTTTTGAGGACCATATAGGCGATTCGTTTTCCGAGCCCGGTCTTCATCAGGGCGAATCCATAAAAGAGCGCGGGGATCAATACCCATACTGCGGGAGATGTGTATCCCTTGATGACGACATCCAAAGGCACCTTCAGCAAGAGGGCCCCGGCAAGGATTATGGCCCCTCCTACAAAGTAGGGAAAAGTCGTGGGCCTGAAAATCCAGAAAGAAAGACCAAGGAGCGTTACTCCGATCATGCCGTTTCCCTGGGCAGAAAGACCGGATATGGGTTTTACAAAAATAATGAAGGCTGCAAGCAAGGCAGAGACAATAAGACCCGCTTTTATCGTATCAAAACCTGCCGTCCGCTGCCGCCCGGTTTCCAATGCTACCGTTTTTCCCGACTTACCCATGAGAAAACCTCCGTCGTTGCTTCCAGGTGTTAACACCGTTAACGTCGGGCGAGTGACCTATCCTGCTGGAGTTCAAGGATCGGGACTCACACATGCGAAGGTCCGGCAGTAAACTGCCGGGACCTTCGACCAGGGTTGCCTATCAGAATTGCACTCTATAAAACATTACTCTGTGAATGCCCAAGGGATCATATCCTGACAGACAGGACAGGCAGCCTAGCTTTGAGAGCAGTTGAGAAGTGAACTCTAAAAATCGCAGGAAGCGTAATAATAATAATAAACGCAAGAATGAATGAGGTGATCAACCTCAACCCTTAGTACATCTTGAAGAGCCTCCGAAAAGCCCTCGGCTCGCTCAGGCTTGTTTCGCCGCCTTCCTCAGCTCGAATCGTTTTAGTTTCCCGGTGGCGGTCTTCGGCAGCTCTTCCATAAATTCGATCCATCGCGGGAACTTGTAATGGGCGAGTTGATGCTTGACGTAATTCTTGAGTTCCTGTTCCATTTGAGCATCCGGTGAATACCCGGGCTTCAGAACCACGAAGGCTTTGGGTTTTATTAGTTTGTCCGCATCCGGCGCACCGACGACCGCACATTCGAGGACTGCGGGATGTGCGATAAGACAGGACTCGACCTCTACCGGGGAAACCCAGATGCCTCCCGCTTTGAGCATATCGTCGCTTCGTCCCACGTAGTAGTAGAACCCTTCTTGATCCCTGTAATATTTGTCGTCGGTGTTTATCCAATCGCCGAGAATGGTGGCTTTGGTCTTTTCGTGCTTATTCCAGTAGGCTGCGCAGATGCTGTCTCCCTTGATGAGCAATGTGCCGATCTGCCCGTCCGGCACATCTTCGAATTTCTCATCGACGATCCTGGCTTCGTATCCCGGAACCACTTTCCCCGAGCTTCCAGGCTTTATGCAGTCGGCGCAGTTCGAGATGAAAATGTGCGCGATTTCGGTCGAGCCGATCCCATCGGCAATCTGAACGTGGTGACGTTCCACCCATCGCCTGAGTATGTCAGCGGGAAGCGCTTCACCGGCGGATACGCAAAGCCTCACTCCACTGAGGCTGCCTTCTTCCTGCAGCATGGAGGCATACAGGGTTGGGACGCCAAAAAAGAGCGTAGGCCTGTAGCGGCGGATGGTATCGTAGACCATGGCAGGTGTGGGCCGCGCCGGCAGATAGACCGAGGTCGCCCCAACGCTGAACGGGAAATAGAGTGCATTGCCGAGTCCATAGGCGAAAAACAGCTTGGCCGCCGAAAAACATACGTCGTTTTCCCGAATCCCCAATACCTGTTTTCCATAGGTCTCAACCGAATAGACCATGTCGTGCTGCAGATGAACGGCGCCCTTGGGTTTCCCCGTCGACCCCGAGCTGTAGAGCCAGAAGCAGGCATCGTCTGGAGTAGTCGGCGCAAAGTCCATCTCACTCGAACGCCCTTCGATCAGTTTATCAAAAGAGATGGCCCATTCGGGCGCCGGCCCGTTTACCACAATGGTGTGTTCGACGAACCGGAGTTCCTCTCTTATCGGCTCAATGACATCGAGAAGGGCGGCATCGATAATAAGTACTCTTGGGCGGCCATCGTTGAGGAGATACGAATAATCCGCGGGGCGCAGCAGCGTATTGAGGCAGACCGGCACCGCGCCCATCTTAATGGCCCCGAAAAATGCCTGCGGAAAGATTTCGGTATCGAGAAGAAGCAGCGCTACGCGGTCCTCCATCCTTACACCGAGGCCTTTGAGCCCGTTGCCGATCCGATTCACGCCGGCCTGCATCCCTGCATATGTCAAAGATCGATCCTCACACAGGACAGCCACTTTATTGCCGCGGCCCTCACGAACATTTCGATCGACAAAATAATCGGCCGCGTTGAATTGCCCTGGAAGCGTCAGTTCAAAACCCATTTAACTTCTCCTTCTTTTGTCGGTTTCTTTGTAGGCGGTCACCGGGGGGAGAGCTGTCAGGACAGGCCGTCATCGACATCGCCCGGCATCTTTCCGTGTACCTGGAGATACCCCGAATCAGCGTTCTCTCCCGCTTGGAGTACATCTTCTCTTCCTCATATTCGAACCAGACGGCGTTATAGTTCTCATCAAGTACGTCCCTTGCTTCAACTAACTTCTCTTCAGTCAATCGCTCAAAGGATTGTTCTCATTCTTCTTTACTCTGACCAGAGTTCTTTCTTCTTCAGGGATAGACGGCGGAACAGGCTCGCCGGAAATCTTCTTCACCGCACCGAAACGAGTGGGACAAGCGTCAAAGCAGGTTCCGCATTTTATGCATTTTTCCTGGTCAATTACATGAATCCGGTTCTTGCCTCCTACGATCGCCTCTACAGGGCATTTCTTAAGGCAAATCATACAGGCCCGGCACTTATCCGGATCGATATGGTACGAGATTACTTCGCGAAATAACCGGTCTATCTCGTCACTGGTGAAAAGTTCATCATATTCGTCTTCTTTATCCAGACGCAGTGCCAGTTTGTCCATTTTCACCAGCTTAATGTACGGGATTAATTTATTGACTGCTTCAAGTTTGGACTTTAATTCATTTCCGTCAATTCCCTCACCCTTGCCAAGAGGTCCTAACGCTTTTACCTTCTTGACAAAATTACCAGCGTTTTCGACAAAAAGATTTGCTTCACTGCCTGACTGAAATCCGATCATCAATCTTTCCGGATTCAGCCCTATATTCTGCATTATTTTTTTGAATATATTCACCATGCTTAATGCCTGGTAGTTACCATGAGTAGTATAATTACATTCATTTAAATGGCAGGCGCCGATAAACACCCCATCCACGCCCTTCAAAAAAGCCCTGAGTACGAACGCCATATCGACTCTACCGGAACACATGACGCGGATAAGTCTCATTTCAGTTGAATATTGCAGTCTGGAAACTCCAGCCAGGTCAGCAGCGCCATACGCTCACCAATGGCACACAAAACCTAATATTCGTGGTTTAAATGTAACTCCCTTACCCATTCATTTTCACCTTATTGCTTATACAATCCACGCTTTATTCATTCGTATATTTCTACAATATTTTTACCCGACACAGCACCTTGTTGTGATATCGTCCTCTGAAAGCACTGCATCAATTTCACACAAAAGTTCCTTATCGGTAAAGTGCTTCAGTTGTATAGCATTTGTTGCACATTTTGCGTTGCAGAGACCATCCCCTTTACAAAGAACAGAATTGACCACAGCCTTTTTGCCTTTCGGCGTATCACGGAACTCGATGGCGCCGTACGTGCACACTGTGATGCATGCCCCGCACGAAATACATTTATTCTCATCCACTTCGCAAACAGCGCCGGAGGCGACAACCGTATCACTTGAAAGAAGCGTCAGGACCCTGCCTGCAGCTCCGTAAGCCTGGTTAATCGTTTCCTGAATAAACTTAGGATAGTGAGCAGCCCCACACAGATAAACGCCGTCCGTACCGAACTCGACTGGTCTTAGTTTGACATGAGCTTCTTTGAAGAAGCCATCGGGGCTCAAAGCTACCTTGAATTGTCCGGCCACTGCCCCCGTCGCTGCGGAGGGAATAACGGCGGCGGCCAAAGCGACTAACTCCGTATCTATAGCAAGCCTTTGACCTAAAATAGGATCTGGCACGGTGACCCTCAGAAGACGCTGACCATCCTCCTCGACAGCTTCCACCAAGGGTTTATCATCCGGCTCAAAGCGGATGAATTTTATATCCTTATCTGCCGCTTCCCGGTAATAATCCTCTCTAAACCCATAGGTCCTTATATCCCGAAAGAGAATGTATATATCCATCTCGGGGTTTTTCTCTTTAAGTTTCAATGCGTTCTTTATAGATTGACTACAACAGATCCGTGCGCAGTAATTTCTGTCTTCCTGTCTGCAGCCTACACATTGGATCATAACCAGACTCTTGGAGTCAATCACCCCGCTTTCTTCTTTGGCGATTTTGTCCTCCAACTCGAGCAAAGTCATGACCCTGTCATCTTCTCCATAAAGGTATTCAGTCGGTGTATATACATCAGCACCAATGGCTATGACTGACGCACCATGTTTTATATCTACAAGCCCTCTTTCATACTCAACTTTGGTTACAAAATTACCAACATAACCAGTAGCCTCCGTTATTGTAGCAGAGTGATATACACGTACTGATGGGTGTTGATATACCTTTCTTATGAGATCGCGCAAATAGGCCTGGACATCCAGTCCTTCCAGGGTATAGTGCACTTTTCGTGCTGTTCCACCAAGCTCTGACTCCTTTTCCAGCAAGTGAACCTCATGTCCCTGGCCGGCTATGGAGAGAGCGCAAGTCATACCGGCTATGCCGCCGCCAACCACTAAAGCCGCCTTGTCTACAGGCAACTCCATTTCCTTCAAAGGTTCTAGAAAGGCAGTTCGGGCCACGGACATCCGGACTATGTCCTTTGCCTTCTGCGTGGCTTCTTCCTTTTCTTTAGAGTGGACCCAGGAGCAATGTTCCCTGATATTAGCCATTTCGTAGTAATATTGATTAATTCCGGCCTCCCGGACAGTGTCCCTGAATAACGGTTCAAGTGTCCTGGGACTGCAAGCAGCGACAACCACTCGATTGAGCCCTTTTTCCTTTACTATATCCGTTATTTCTTTGGCGGAATTAGTAGCACAGGAGAATAGCTGTTCCTGAGCGTAGACGACATTGGGTAAAGTCAAGGCATATTCCACCAGGGAAGGAACATTCACTACCCTGCCGATATTGGCCCCACAATGACACACGAAAACCCCTATCCTCGGTTCCTCTTCGGAAGCATCTCTTTCCGATGGATATATCCTTTCCCTGGCAAGATTTCCCCGCCTGTAGTCAAGGAGTTCACCAACCTGCGAACCAGCTCCGCTGGCGCTAAAAACCGACTCGGGGATATCTACCGGACCCTGGAAGGCCCCGCTGATAAAAATTCCCGGGCGAGAGGTCTCCATGGGGTTGACGGGATTGGTTTTACAGAATCCGTGTGAATTGAGTTCGATGCCGAACTTGCTTGCCAAACCCTTGAAATCAGCAGGAGGATTCAATCCGACGGATAATACCACCATATCGAATTCTTCCTCTTTTACTCCATCATCGGGAGTAGAATATCTAATAGTTACATTCTTGCTTTCCGGGATTTCTTTTCCTATCGATACATAGCTTCTTATGAATCGCACCCCTGGAAGATTCTCAGCTCTTTGGAAGAACCGCTCAAAATCCTTCCCATAGGAACGGATATCGTTATGGAATATCGTGCACTCAGAATCTGCGTAATGATCTTTTGTCAAAATCACCTGTTTCTGGGTATAGGTGCAGCATACGGCCGAACAATAGCTGTTGCCGCCGGGAAGAATCTGTCTCGAACCTACACATTGAATCCAGGCTATTTTATGGGGATGCTTTTTATCGGAGGTGCGCAGCACCTCGCCCTGGTGTGGCCCGGTGGAGCTTAACAGCCGTTCATAGTCAAGACTGGTCATTACGTTTACAAACTCTCCGTAGCGATATTCCTCCCTTAACTTAGGATCAAATGGCTCAAGCCCTGGAGACAGAATTATCGCCCCCACATTTAATTCTTTCTTCTCCGGCGTTTGATTAAAATCTATAGCGTTATTCTTGCATACTCCCTCGCAAATACGACATTTCTTTTCCTTAAGATAAAGACAGCTTTCATCGATATATGCTACAAGGGGAATCGCTTGAGGGAAGTATATATGAACCGCCTTATTCTTCGATATTTCCTGATTAAATTGGTCGGGGTAGGTGACTGGGCAGTATTCTACACAGGTAGTACAACCCGTGCATTTGTCCTCGATAATGTATTTGGGCTTCTTAACCAACGTCACCT
>JBKQLC010000009.1:0-26624 GCA_052147195.1 Syntrophobacteraceae bacterium | reverse complement strand
CAATCCGACCGCCCGGCGCACCTTATTCAAAGCCTCATGGCCTTCGAATGTGTTTTCGATCATCAAGTAACGCCCGCCGGGGCGGAGGGTTTTCCAGATATTATGGAGAACAAATTTCTGCTCATCCCAGGTCATAAAATTGATGATGACCCTTTGAGTGACCACTACGTTGAATTTAGCTTCAAAAGCTGATAAGTCGAGAACGTCTCCGCTAACCAGAGTAACATTTGTTAATCCAGCTTCACGAAATCGCTTGGCTGCCTTTTGTCTAAGATGGTTGGAATACTCCAGGGCAATGCAGCTCGTAACTTTGGTTGCATAGTGCACTGTGGATTCACCATCGCCGCAACCAAAATCCGCCAGTTCGTCACCGGCGCTGAGATTTGACATAACGAAGCTGGTTTCAAGCTGTCTCAGGTTTGTGTCTATCAATGAAACAGTATCTGGATTTTCCCAGTATTTATAGATATCTTTTCGGTCAGTCAATGAGATCCCTTCCTAGATAGTATATTCCAGAGATCAATAACATGCACATGATCAGGAGTTTTTAATTCCTTGTATCCTGAATGCGGCACGCCTACGATGACGACATCGGCAGAAGCCACCAAGTCCTCTTTGCTTATAAAGGTTGGATCCTTGGCATACTCATCGGAGTAAAGAACATCGGCGCCATAAAACCGAAGTATCTTACCAAGCTTGTAAGATAGTGAATCACGGGTGTCGTCAATATCCGCCTTGAATGCCATGCCTAAAATTCCAACGCGTGTCTGGCCAAGATCAAATTTGTGCCTTAGTTGTTCGACGATGAATGCTGGCAAGCCTTCGTTTACCATCATAGCCGCATGGCCAAGCATGAAATTGTTATTGTTAAATGCTGCTAATTGCATGGTATCCTTTAGAAGGCAAGGTCCGGCTGCAAATCCTGCAGAAGGTAGACTATGTGCGCGGCCGTACCCATCAACGATTGCCCTCCGTACCTGATTGAAATCCACACCAAAACTGTTGGCGATCATATAGAATTGGTTGGAAACAGCAAATTGAATGTAACGCCAGGCATTTGTAAATAGTTTTGCCAGTTCTGCTTCTTCGATTGTCAACTGGATGACCTTGGGTGCAATAATAGCGAATAGCTGTGCTGCATCGGCCAAGGCCTTGTCTGTAAGCCCGGCGACCAGTTGAGGTAATTCTTTGAGCTCGCGCAGCCCGCAACCTTGAGCGATGCGCTCGGGGCAGTACGCGATGTGCCACGGTCCATTGCCACTCGTGTTCAGTCGTTGAAATATCTGCTGGCATGTGTGAGGATACACGGTACTGCGAATGATGATTGTCTGAACGGGATGAAGATAGGGACGCAGAGTATCGAACAGTTCTAAAAGCGATTTGAGCTTGGGATTTAAATACTCGTCCACCGGTGTCCCTATGGCGATCACGATAAATCTCGCTGAAGCGACATCCTCTATCTTCGTGCTCAGGAAAAGCGTCTTATTCAGTACCCTGTTCAGGGTTGGTTCCGCGTCACACTCGATAAATGGAAGCTTTCCCTCTTTAATTGTTTCCAGCGTTGGGCCGGCAAGGTCATATAGTAGAACGCGCTGCCCCTTGTCAGCAAAAGCAAGCCCAAGCGGCAGGCCAACGTGGCCCGCTCCACCAACGATACAGATATCATTTGGAAAATCCATTGGATCACCTTCGGTTAAGTGATGCCAAGCATGTCCCGGCCTCGCTTTGCCAAACCCAGGGTTAGGTCCCCGAGATGCAGCGCATGATCGAACTCACCTGTGGCAATCATCTCAAACAACGCACTTCGATGAATTAAGACTCTTTCTATTCCAGGTTCCGGATCATAACCGGCATCCATAGGCGTTACCATTGCCGCAAGATAGTTTACCTGCGTTTGCCATGAGAATCGAAAATCCCAATCCCACGAGCTCGGCCCCGACAACAACACAAACATGAGCCGTTGGAGAACATCCATATCGATCTAATGTATGTGTTTGTTTAGTCATGGCTTAAATCCATAAGTAAGTACAAATGCACGATAACGTTTTAATATCAATGGTCTAAAAAGTATGGATTCCATTGTGTTGTACAGTGATAACAGATAACTCATCCTTGAATCAGCAATGTATCTATAGCTCATTGATATGTAGTCGGAAGGCGCAACCTGAAAACCGGCGTCAGTGAAGGTGGCTGTAACCTGTTCTGGAACTACGGGGCGCTCGTTAGCGGTTACACCTGTACTATTATAGAATGGTGATGAGCGGTCCCGGTAAAGGTACATGAAAGGATTGCAGCGATTAGGGTCGAATGCTACGAAGGCCCCTCCAGGCTTTAGTATGCGAAACACCTCCTTGGCGCATTGCGACGGCTCGGGCAGATGATGGATAATGGCGCTCAGCAATACTGCGTCCATCTTGTCTGTAGGCAACGGTAAGCGTTCTGCATCTCCAACGACAAAACTTACCTCTGGATACTTGTGCCGGCCTAAAACCAGCAGGGGATAGCTGAGGTCGAGTCCAATGGCGTTAACGTCTCTTTCCCGCAAAAGTTGAGTAAACACCCCTGATCCACAGCCTATGTCGGCCACAGATGTGGCAGGTTTAAGGCGAGCCAACTGCATACAACGGTTGAACAACTCCCGGGTGCTTGGCTCAGTAAAAACATTGTATTCATCAACTGCCGCATGGCCGGAAAAAAAAGCCAACTCGGCAAGCTTGTCCTGCTTGCAGTCTGTGGTCATCAGTGCAGCCTAACCCTTTTTGCCTGGTTTGAAACCCGATAGTAGTTCCTGACTATGCCTGGCAAGGGCCAGCAGGAGAACAGCCAGATCAGTTGCGTGATTGTACTCACCTCCGCAGATCAGATCAAGTAAGGCATACCGGTGAAACAGGACGGTTTCTATTCCTGGTTCCGGCTTACTGACGTAGTCTGGAGGCACCACTGCCTTTGCCAGATAGCACCACGATCTGTTTTCATGGCGGCCCGTGTCAGTCAGCAGAGCGCCAAGAAATTCCATGTCTTCTGCGCGGTAACCTGTTTCCTCCGCCAGCTCTCGGCGGGCCGCTTGCTCCGGGGTTTCGTTTACTTCGACCTGTCCGCTCGGAAACTCCAGCGTGTATCGCTCCACCGCAGGGCGGTACTGGCGCACCAGCACAACTTGTTCTCCGGGCGTCAATGCAATGACGGAAACGCAGTCCGGCATGCGCAGGGAGTAGTAAGGGGATTCATCGACATTTGTCCTCTTGGCCACCACGTCAAACCAAGGCGTCGTGAATTCAACCAATCGGCTGGTGATGAGCGGCATTTTCTCCTTCCAAAACAGGACGGCGCAAACTTAATAGCTATATTCCCGCTGCATGTGCAAACCTAACAATTAGCTCTTCCCGGCTGGGGCGCAAAGACGCTACTAGTCTTACCCGTGGAGCCTGGGGGCATCCCCCTGGGCGATTGCATCGGGGGACGGTGTGCGGGCCGTCGAGTTGACGTGAGATAAAAACAGAGACAGCAGCCATCGATCACGAACTGGCTGTATCCCCGTAGACCATCGTCGTATCTCCTTGATCCCGGCGCTCGAACACAATAACGCAAACGGCAACGCGAGCGGCGCTGCATCAGTAAAGATCGAGTTATTGTCGCCCGGAAATACACAGAAGTATAGGCCAGAGTTTCTTTGCCTGTCAAACGGAAATCCTCGTCCCTGCCCGACGGCGCCGGTTCCAGTGTGCCCCTGAAGTTCATGCGGACAAGTCTTCCCCGGTACACTCCGGGAGCATCCTGGAGAGCCAGGGCAGGGTGTTAACAGTTGCCGGGTTGCGCCCGGGAAATAGGTATTATGACTGGTTTGCGCCTGTATTTACAGCTAACATAGTCAACGTTGCGCCTTCGTCGGCAGCCTTGGCTATGCGCTCGTAAAAGTCGCTCATTTCGCGAAAGCCGCTGCTGTAGCTTGCTCCCCTAAGATGAATCCAACTGTCGTCCACAACAGCTATATGTCTGGGAGTGCCATCCAAGGGATCTGCGACCGCAATCCGCCTCACCGAACCGAAACGCATCCTCACGCGATCGGAGTTTTTATAAAGGCAGGACCAGTTGCGCCCTCCGGTGTCAAGCCCTCTGGAAAAATCATTCAGGAAGTTCAACGGGAGACGATGCACCGCAGAGAAATCATAAGAACAGTATCCGGCCCAGAGCGACCAACCCCATTTATTGATGCGCGCTAACCCATAGAATGGCTGATCACCGGCAATTCCGCACAGTTCGATTTTTTCCATCGGGATAAGGTCATGATCTATAAAGGTGAAATTACGCGGCCTTATTTTCCGGACAACGTTATGAAATATCCAGGTCATCGCCATGCCGTGCGACCGGTTAGGGTGCCTTGTCGGGTTGGGCGGCAAGCCCAGATAGGCTACGCCGGCGTCGCGGCAAACTCGTTCAATATCGAGGCGCGCCCTGGCCCGGCGAGAATTGTCGAAGACGAGCAAAGTTGTATCCGATAAGTGGCGGGCAGCCATTCTCAGCAGCCAATCCAAGGTCCAGGGCTGCTCATAGGCTACGATAAGGCAGATATTACCTCCCTCCAGATGCCCGGCGCCTTGCAGGAAACGCGTCAGGGATTTTGGCCGGCAAGCGCGGAAGGCATATTGAAGACCATCGTTGCAAAACTGTATTAGGAAGTGGTCCAGCGGTTTTAACCTGAGCCATTCCTTTTTGGAATAATCCTTTAGATCACGCAAGAGTTATCCTCTAAGAACAAATGCGCCACACGCAAGCGGGCCCGCCGGCAGGAACCCGGGCCCCGAGCCTGGCGGGGCAGATAAGCTTTCCAGGTTCAACGAAAACAATTCGAGGCCACGCATTGTGCGTGCTCATGCCCCAGTTGTCAAGCTCTGGAATACTCGATGTCTTTTACAAAAAAGGGAGGTTAAATCTTGGAGGCCGAACTGACCCTCTTTAGCTTCATGTGCGGGCAGCCTCGTTGCCCGTTTCACTCGTGCTTCAACTGGAAAAATAGCCAACTCGATCGATACAATAACCTATCTTACTTGCATATTCGATAGGCTAATTGTAAGGTTTGCAGGCTTTGGGGTTCAAGAAGTTTTTTCGGGCAGATCCGACTCGAAAATGCGGTTTGGAACCCTTGAACGGACAGAGCCTGGATCGGCGAATTCCCGATATGGCAGTATTTCGAGGCCATATCGCCGCATGGGGAAACGACCGGAACAACCGGCAAGCCAAGATTCAATGGCAGTTCTCGAACGCCAAGGCACGCAGAAAGCTGAAGCACCTTTATCCGCAACTTTGAGTGTTACATGGTACTAGCAATGACTCAAATTGGATATTATAAATTCGCGAGTTTAGGTTCTTCTGATTATGTTGGGACGCGCGCCCTTGATGATCCCATGTATTAGCACTTGCGCTTTCAGCAGTGACATGGTCGAAGCTGAGAGTGTCTTCCGGGTGCTTCGGGAAGTTTTTCGGGTGAAATCATGGTGTAAAATGTGCTTAAGCATTTATTGGTGCTGGAGCTAACTATTTCCGGGCTGGCGAGGCAATTATGGCTGTCGTTATCGGCAATACTTTAAGAAGCATAGCTAAAGGTGTATCAGCAGTTTTTAACGGCAGGCTTGATCAACACGAATACGAGAGCTTCCGCAAATCTCTGCCAAGGGGATGTATGTATCTTTTTACATTCGTCTATGCGCTGATGACGATAGTGAGGATCGTTTATCCAATACATAAGGTTCCTATGAAATTCACCTGGGCCGAACTGCTCATCAATTATCAGGGCGGGTTTGTCAGGCGAGGCCTTTTTGGTGAAATTCTGTTTCGACTTCAGCCCATTATTCCAAGTGTGGTGGTAGCCGGGATCGTGATCTTTTGCTGTTACTGTCTATATACCTATTTGGTGTTGAAGCTCTTGAGCGACGACACTCCGTTAGTCGTTTTCGCATTTTTCGTTTTCTCCCCCGGCGGTTTCCTGTTTCCGGTATATGAGCCTACCGTATTTGGACGAAAGGAAGTTTTTTTCTTTCTCGCATTTGTCCTTGCAATTTTTATATACAAAAACTTTTCAGACATCAGGGTGAAGGTTTGTTCATTCCTGGCGCTATACACGATCTCAACGCTTATTCACGAAGGAGCCATATTCTTTGCACCACTTGCCGGATGTCTTCTTGCGTTTTCTATAAGTGAGCACAAGAAGGACTTGCGCTTGAAGGTGCTTTGCCCTCTTTTATTCTATGTTTTCGCCCTCGGGATTTTCCTCCTGGTATTCAGTTTCGACCGTAACTATGATCCGTCGGCCATAGTCAAATCATGGACTCCCTATTTCCCGAACATCGATGCTAGTATAGCTCTGAATTACCTTAACAAACGTTTCGAAATATTGTGTATCATTCCGCATAGGGCGGCCAACTTTCATCAATTTACCGGTCCTTTCTTAATAGATTTTTGCCTGGCATTCTTGCCTATAATCCTTTTGTTGATGCATACGAATCATTTGGAGTTTTTCAGAACTCTAAGGAGAAATGAACCTATCTTTTTCCTGTTCACGATTTCCTCGCTGCTCGCGCCATTCGTAGTTTTCTTATTTGCGGACTGGGGCAGGGTGATTTATTTTATTTCGATGCACACATTTGTTTTTCTGATTACACTGAATAGCTTTGGTCTTGTGAAATACAAGGCAATTCCTCCAATAACCAGTTATCAGTGGAAAATTCAAAACTTATTTTTTCTGTACTATATTCTGTTGTGGAGAATGCCGCACATAAGGTAATATGCAGATAATTAATAATCTTCAGAGGTTTTTCCAGGATAGTGCGGGATAACGGCATTTAAACAATCCTCGATATCGTTGCTTTCTCAACCCGTCCGGTTGCGGGTGATACGTGTTCACAGCGGCCGATCTTTCAGCTTTGACCATATTTTATTTACTCCTGCGGATGCTTCTTGCAAAATTGGCAAACCAGATGTCCAGGTAAAGATACGCATGTGGAAATGCCTTTCGGACCGCTTCGGGCGGTTTAGAGACACTCCTCTATCCCCGCAGACGGCTGCCTCGTCACCGTCCTAACATCCTGAAACCACACATTATTTACGATGCGGCGCGAAAATTGGATGCTTTCCCCTTCCTAAAATTAGTTTTTTGGTCTATATTTCGCCCCAAATTCAACATGGATTATCCGAAGGGAGGATTTTCAGGATTGGTAAGCAGAACGGCTTATAAGCGATTGTTTGACTTGGTAAGGCCCTATTGGAAAAGGCTCTCATTGGCGATCCTTTGTATGATGGGGGTCGGCTTTGCTACGGCTGGGGCGGCATACCTGATTAAACCGGTTCTCGACGGCATATTTGTGAACAAAAACGAGACCATGCTCAAGATCCTGCCGCTTGCGGTGCTGGTGCTCGTAACCTCCAAAGGCGTGTTCCTTTGGGGAAACTCCTACCTGTCAAACTACGTGGGCCAGCAGATGATCACCGATCTGCGCAGGAAACTGTACAATCATATCCAGACACTGCCCTTGTCGTTTTTTGACTCTCGTGCGACTGGCGATCTTATGTCCCGGATCTTGAACGATGTCTCCTTTCTCCAGTCTACAGCCACCGGTGCCGTTGCCGGCGTCATGCGGGAGTGTTTCAGCATAATGGGTCTCGTTGCGGTCATTTTCAACCGGGACTGGAAACTTGCCGTGATTGCTGTGATAATCCTCCCTCTGGGTTTCTACCCGATTGTCTGGCTTAGTAAGAAGCTCCGCAAAATTGCCGCCAGTGGCCAGATGTCCATCGCCGCAATTACGATTAGTCTTCACGAGACCATCGGAGGCATTCGCATTGTGAAGGCCTTTGGGATGGAAAATTACGAAAAGGCCCGCTTTAAAACCATAAACGACAAAAACTTAGAGCTTTGCACAAAAATAGTGGCGGTTTCGTCTCTTTCTTCCCCTATTATGGAATTCCTGGGCGGTGTGGTCATCGTTTTCACAGTCTGGTACGGCGGATGGTGCGTTATCCATGGAAAGACCACTCCAGGAAACTTCTTCTCCTTCATAGCCGCCTTGCTCATGCTCTATGAACCGGTGAAGAGGTTGAATAGCACGATCACGATGCTCCCCCTTGGAATTGTGGCAGCCGAAAGGGTTTTCGATATATTGGAAATCCCGCAGGAGATTCTCGATGAGGAAGGAGCCCTGGTCCTGCCGCCAATAGAACGCAGCATTGAATTCCGTAATGTCGGTTTCGCTTATGGTGGGAATACGGTGCTTAAGGACATCAACATCAATGCGAAGGCGGGAGAGGTTATCGCATTGGTTGGTATGAGCGGCGCAGGAAAGACGACGCTTGTCAATCTCCTCCCCCGTTTTTATGAAGTCAGCGAGGGGGCAATTTTCATAGACGGCGTCGATATCCGCAAGGTCACATTGTCTTCTTTGCGGGCACAGATCGGCATAGTGACTCAACAGTCTATCCTCTTCAATGATACTTTCCGGAACAACATTGCGTACGGTGATATAACCAGGCCCGAAGAAGACATAATTGCGGCGGCAAAAATGGCAAATGCTTACGACTTCATAATGAAAATGCCGCAGGGTTTCGACACTTCCGTAGGTGAAATGGGGGCACGGCTTTCCGGCGGAGAGCGTCAGCGCATCTGCATAGCCAGAGCCCTGTTGAAGAATGCCCCTATCCTCATTCTCGACGAAGCTACCTCGTCCCTCGACAGCGAATCGGAAAATGAGGTGCAAAACGCCCTGGAAACCCTCATGGCTGGAAGAACCACTTTTGTTATAGCCCATCGTCTTTCTACCATCAGGAGCGCGGACCGTATACTTGTGTTGGCTGACGGAGAGATCCTGGAAGAGGGCCATCATGAGGAGCTCTTAAATTCAGGAGGTGAATACCGCCACCTCTATGAACTTCAGTTTTCACAACTCCAGGATGGCATGCCTGACGACGATGCCTTTGTGGCCGCCAAAGCAGTCTAGACCGGCTTCCTTTGTAGTCGCTGGCGCCTTTGACACTGGCAATTGGCTGCCCTTGCTGCTCTTCGGGGCGTGAAGTGCGGTCAATGGAGTGGAAGGGGGCCGCTAAAACGGCTGAATAGAGTGCAATGCCCAAAGTCGCTGACAGGCATTTACTATTGCATCTTTACCTGGATATAGTATGATTCGAAGGAGGCGCCCCGCTTGTAGCCCAACGCCCGGTGATAGACCGTACCGGCGCATCGCGTGAATTAATTGCGTGCATTAATCCCAAGTCGAATTTGCGCCGGGGTAGTTCACTCCGGCAAGTCCGCACGCAAATAAGTCATGCCGCGTAGTGTCTGTATGCTATTGTTGTTCACGGGTGGAATTTGACTCCGAAGGTTCTATGCATTTTTCAGAAAACACTCCGACCCGCGCTGATCAAACCGAGTTGAAAACCGATTCCGTTTACCTGCTTCGGTTTGGAATGGAGGGAACTATTCTGTTCCAGCAGTCCATAAGTTTTTTGGAGATGAGTTCAGTTATGAAAAGAATCCTCGATTTGGACTGCGGAGATATCGAGATCCATAGGGAGTTCACATGGGTGAGTTATTCGAACGCGTGAGACCGGTTTGGCCTCTCGAATGGACCGGAGAACTTTTAACCATGGATACGACTGGTCGAGTCGAGGTTGAGCATTTTCATCGCTATTTACTTGCCCGGCACCTCACTCGGGGCCTCGATGTTCTCGACATTGCATCAGGGGACGGCTATGGCAGCGCGCTCATCGCTCAAACTGCGCACTCAGTGATTGGAGTTGAAATCGACCGGGTGGCGGTCGAACAGGCGAGTGGCGTTTACGTTGCTCACAACCTGCGCTTCATGAAGGGAAGCGCGCAGTTGATTCCGCTGCCGGATCAATCAGTCGATTGCGTAGTTTCGTTCGAGACGATTGAGCACTCTTACGATCAAAAACAGTTTTTGAAAGAGATTCGCCGAGTTCTGAGGACGGGGGGCAGACTGATCATCAGTTCGCCTGATCGTAAGGTCTATTCTCCGCAGGGTGGACCGTCAAATCAATACCACATTCGGGAACTCACGAGGAATGAATTTGAAAAGTTCCTCAGGTCTAGTTTTGAGTACGTAACGTTTTTAGGACAGCGGCCGATTGTGGGTTCGGTTATGGTCCGGGAAATCGGGTACGATGGCCCGTCGGACAGCATGACATTCGAGCGCCTGAGCGGTGATCGCTTCAAGGCCGTGACCGGGCTTGATCACCCATTGTACCACGTGGCGTTTGCGTCCGATATTCCGCTCCCTTCCCTACCCGAGAGTTTCTACTTTGAGCGGGGGTCCGTCGAGGATGCCATGGTTACGCTGCCAGCCCTGCGCCTGGAGCATCAACGCCTTCAGGAGAGCCTCCGTGTACAAATAGACGAGCAAATGCAAACCACCATGGCCCTTGAGGCTGCGATCAAAGGGGAGCGCTCTCGCGCAAAAGACCTTGCTGCGGAGATCGAGTCGCTGAGAGCTCGGCTTCTTGGGCTCACAAATCCCTTCGGCTTCAGACTTGGAAGCTCTCTGAGGAGAATCACCAGTTGGAGCAGGTATGACGCTGCCTATCAGGTATGGAAGGAATACAGGAAAAAACGTATCGAGCGACATGAAGCACTGAAAATGATTGGGGATGAATACGGCGTTCGTTTATTCTTTATCCTGTATCCGCTCTACAAAACCGTCAAGCCTCTCTGGAAACTCAAGAGCATCTTAGCGCAAACAATTGGTCACGAAAGGAAAGGTAACCCTGGAAAACACACAGCCCGGAAAAGTCGGCTCGGTTTCCGTCCGGAATTTAAAATCGACGTGCGCGGGACTTTTGACCCGTCAAAAAGAACGATGTTGCTCGTTTCTCACGATGCGTTCCAACATGGAGCACAGATACTTGCCTTCAACCTCCTGGAAAAGTTCGCGCCTCGCTACAACGTCATCTCCGTTCTCTTAGGACCCGGCGCTTTGGAAAACGCGTTCCGAAACATGTCGTTTGCGACAATCGGACCCTTACCAGAGAAATTGCGGCTAACGGATCACATCCACGAACCTATCCTCAATGCCTGCCGCAAGTTCGCGCCCGCCTTCGCCATCGTTAACAGTATCGCGTCACGCGAGGCGCTCATCCCGCTCTCTAGAGCAGGCGTTCCCTCCGTCCTGCTTGTTCACGAGTTCGTCTCGGTCTTTATGCCACTGGACATGCCAAAAATCGTCTCATCTGCCGGTCAGATGGTTTTTTCGGCCCGGCGGGTTTGGGAAGACGCCGTCGCGGTTTTTCCGCCGCTAGCGGGGCGTCCGGCTAACATTATTACTCAGGGCCCTTCGCGAATCCCCCGTGAGTGGCTCGACGGCAAAATTGCCGATGATGAGGGAAAACGCGTAGCCGAAGTGATGCGGCCGCTTGGGGTTGATGACAACCGGGTCGTCGTAATCGGTTGCGGTACTGTTGACTTACGTAAGGGCGTCGATCTGTTCATCTCGGTTGCAGCCGCTCTGCAAAAGCGCCTGCCTTCACGTCGCTTCCGCTTTGTGTGGGTCGGTAAAGAGGTGGATCATATCTACTCCCGGTTCCTCGCCACCCAGGTCGATGCAAGCGGCCTCCATGAGACCATGACATTCCTTGAGGAGGTGAACTCCCTTGAGCCAGTTTATGCTTTGGCGGACATTTTCCTGCTTAGCTCCCGGCTCGACCCGTTTCCTAACGTAGCCATCGATTCCATGTTGGCCGGCCTGCCCGTTGTCTGTTTTGAGAATGGCTCAGGAGTGGCCGACATGCTGTCAAATCATGCCGGCCTCAAGCGCTTGGTCGTGCCTTATGCTGACGCATCTTCGGCAGCCGAAGTTATCGAACAATTGAGCCTTGACGATTTTTTTCGTCAGACAACTAAGGCCGCAATCCGCGATTTGGCGCTCTCTACCTTCGATATGGACCGCTACGTCGAACGTCTTGAGAAAGTGACTGAAAAGGCCGCCCTCATCAGGATGCAGGAGGAAGATGATTTCGCGACCATCAGCCGGAGCGACGCTTTCGTAGTGGAATACGCTGCCCCCCCCGGCTTCTCAGGGCCAAGAGACGACTATGTTAAGAACTTCGTCCGTGCGAGCTCATGCTATGGGAGTAACCGTCGCCCCTTTCCCGGCTTTCACCACGGAATATACCGCAATGCGAATCCCGAGCTGAATGATCCGCCCTTCGTCAATCCACTTGGGCATTTTATTCGCAATGGACAACCGCAGGGGCCCTGGCTACTCGATATTATAAAACCCGAACGTTCGCCATCGGCCCAGGATCAGGATCAACGTGTCGCACTACATTTTCACATCCACTACCCCGGCCTGGCATCGGAACTGTTCCGGCCGCTCACGGTAAACGAGACTCGACTGGACATTTTTGTCACGGCGTCCAGTGATGAGGGGTTGCACGAGATCACTGAGACGGCTGCCAAACTTCGTATAGCTATCAAGGACATCATGATTGTGCCCAACAGGGGCAGGGATGTCGGACCGCTCCTGACTCTACTGGGGCGCAGGTTGATAAAAGATTATGAGATCGTAGGCCACCTGCATGCCAAGAAAACATCCTCGTTTCCTGAGCACATTGGCGCTGTCTGGCGCACTTTCTGCGTTGAGAACCTGCTGGGTGGCAAACATGCTATGATGGACTTAATTCTCGACCGCTTTGCCCGCAATCCGAAATTGGGGCTCGTCTTTCCCTGTGATCCCAACATTATCGGATGGACCCTCAATCGCCCTCCCGCTGAAATTCTTCTTGAACGTATGGGTATCGCAGCTAATCTCCCCGAACATTTCTTCTTCCCCGTTGGAACAATGTTCTGGGCGCGGACGAACGCCATAGCGCCCCTGCTTGAGCTCGATCTAAGCTGGAATGATTATCCTTCTGAGCCTCTTCCTTACGATGGCACGATTCTGCATGCGATTGAGCGACTATTTCCGGTTGTGGCACAACACCGCGGTTTTGAAATAGCGGGCACTTACGTGCCGGGATTCACCCGATGACCGGTTTCCTTAAGCCTTTCGCCAGGGCAGGAAGCGGTCGTCATGCGTTGAGAGTCAGATTGGCGCGTTATTCATGTCAAGTGAGCGCTTTTGTTTCAATATTGGCTATTCCCAGGCCGGGGTATACGAGATCGCCTGGCATTTGCGTGGAGGCCCGATGACTGGTCCAGTTTGGTCAGATGCATTGATCGATAACTGTTCAAATGTTTACCAACCCAGGCTCATAGCCTTCTATTTGCCCCAATTCCACCCGATTCCCGAAAACGACCTCTGGTGGGGTAAAGGCTTCACGGAGTGGACGAACGTCACCAAGGCCAAGCCTTTGTTCGAGGGCCATTATCAGCCTCATCTTCCTTCGGAACTGGGCTTCTATGATCTTCGCCTCAGGGAGGTCCGCCATGAACAGATCGCACTTGCCAAGCAGTACGGAATCGATGGGTTTTGCTATCATTACTACTGGTTTTCAGGTAAGCGTCTCTTGCACCGGCCGATTGACGACATGCTAAAAGATCCGGCCAGCGATATGCCCTTTTGCATTTCGTGGGCAAATGAGAACTGGACCAGGCGCTGGGACGGAATGGAAAATGAGGCCCTTATGGTACAGGGATATCGGCCGGAAGATCATCTTAAGTTCATAGAGAGCCTGGTGCCCTTTTTCGAAGACAAACGATATATCCGCCTGAACGGCGCGCCCATTCTGCTGGTCTACTATCCTCAGCATATACCCAATCCGCGCAGGGCAGCCGAAATATGGAGAGAGTATTGCCTGAAAAACGGAATTGGAGAAATTCACCTCTGTGCTGCACTCACTTTTGGAAACACGGATTATTCGCAATTCGATTTCGATAGCGGGGTGGAATTTCCACCTCACAATCTCCAGGGGAATATCGTCAATGAAAAGGTGTCTTTCTACGAGGACTTCCATGGGAGGTTGTACGAATATGCCAATTTGGCCGATTCGTTACTGGCGCGCAGGTACGAGAATGGCAATGTGTTCCGCACTGTTTTTCCATCCTGGGACAATACGGCGAGGAGAGGATCGCGCAGTACGGTCATCCTCAATGCCACACCCGAGAAATACGAGTACTGGCTATCGCAGGCAATAAGGTTAACTGGCGAGGATTTTCACAAAATCCTGGTACAGGACTTACGGGCCGACGGTCACTCGCTAGCAATCCAGAAAAGTGCTGAGGAGTTTTCCGGCCGGGGCCGTTTTGTTTTCATAAATGCCTGGAACGTATGGGCGGAAGGCTGTCACCTGGAACCAGACCGGCGGTATGGGCGGCAGTTTCTCGAGGCCACCCTTCGAGCAAAAGCGGCCGCATCAAACGGTTTGCATTGTGAACTCGTAACCCAACCCCTTGAACGTGGCAAATTTTCAGAAAAGTCGCCGTCGCCTGGCTGCACTTATTTGAAGGAAGGCCGCCGGGTGGGACGGGGATTTGGTGGATGGGCGGAAAAATTGTTATCCAGTTTGCCGCTTTTCGCGAATTACAAGAGAAAGCAAAATGAGTCGCAGGATGAGAAGCATATTCGGGACTGCTACCTTTCACTCATCGAAAACTGCCTTACCGGGACAATTTACGAAGATCCGCCAATGTGCGGATCCCAACTGGGCAAGTTCAATCTGGAAATGAGAGAAGCTGGACTGGATTGGCCGGTGAAGGCCCATACAATGGCAGGCGTCAAGCGTTTGGCCAATTTGCGTTTTCTTGTTGAAAAACTCATAGAACACCGGGTGCCCGGCGACCTGATGGAGACCGGGGTGTGGAGAGGTGGCGCATGCATCTTGATGCGCGCAGTTCTCAATGCTTACAGAGCGACCGACAGGCGGGTCTGGGTAGCCGATTCCTTTCAGGGTGTGCCTCCACCCGACCCGGAATACCCGGCCGATGAAAATTCAGTATGTCATACTTATCCTGAACAGGCTTCTACTCTGTACGAGGTGATGAGAAACTTTGCGAAGTACGGGTTGCTGGACGATCAGGTAGTATTCCTGCCGGGATGGTTCCATGAGACTCTGCCCGTCGCTCCCGTGGAGTCCCTTGCACTGCTGCGCCTCGACGGAGGCACGTATAAGTCTACTATTGTCGCATTGAACAGCCTCTACGATAAGCTCTCTGTAGGGGGTTACATTATCGTTGACGACTACCACATTGCCCCACAGGCCAAATTAGCGGTGGACGATTTTATTACTGCAAGGCAAATTTCTCCTGAATTTAAGGAGGTCGACGGTTTTGGCGTATATTGGCTGAAAGAATAATCACTTCCCACTGGAGTATGAGGGAGATGACACCCTCGGATGGCCTCTATCCCCGCAGACGGCTGCCTCGTTACCGCCCCATCGTGTTGAAACGACACACCATTTTTCGTTGAGCGCACAAAAACTTTTGCCGGGCTTTCATTTTCCGGGAGATGATGATAAAAGAGCGACGGTGCCGGACTAATAATCTGAGGGTAAAAAGTGAGAGCTACTTCTGCATATATTCGGGGGATCATTATCCTGGAACCCCGCGTCTTTCTTGACGACAGGGGATTTTTTTTCGAAAGTTACAATAAAAACGCGTTGACCGCTCTTGGAATCAAGAACCAGTTCGTGCAGGACAACCATTCCAAGTCCCGCCGTGGCACTCTAAGGGGCCTCCATTATCAGGTGAGAAACCCTCAGGCGAAATTGGTTCGCGTCGTTTCCGGAGAGATATTCGATGTGGCGGTGGACCTCAGGCGGTCTTCACCAACTTTTGGCCGTTGGTTTGGTTTGAACCTTTCAGCCTCGAACAAGCTTCAAATCTATATCCCCACCGGTTTCGGACATGGATTTCTGACGCTTTCCGACACGGCTGAAGTGCTTTATAAAGCAAGCGATTTTTATGCTCCGGAACATGAAAGATGTATAAGATGGGATGATCCGGATCTGGCTATAGACTGGCCTCTGGATGGAGAGCGGATCATTTCCGAAAAGGATGCGCAGGGCAGTCTTTTTCGAGAGGCCGATTTACCGGCAAGCGACGGCGAATGATGGGCAGATTCGCCGCTCACCTCTCGCTGCTCACTTATTGAGGTGTTTTTATGAGCTGTCCAATGCCTTTCGGCGATTCCGGAGACAATCGCGCACAGAATGCTCCCGCTTCAGGGAAATGGAAGGGAATTATCCTGGCCGGAGGCAGCGGGACCAGGCTCTATCCACTTACCAAGGCGGTCTGCAAGCAGCTTCTGCCGGTCTATGACAAACCGATGATCTATTACCCTCTTTCGGTTCTCATGCTGGCTGGCATCCGGGATATTCTCATCATTTCGACACCGGCAGACCTCCCAAGATTCGAGATTATTTTCGGCGATGGGTCGCAACTGGGCATGAGATTCTCCTACGCGGAACAGCCGAGCCCTGATGGACTTGCCCAGGCATTCATTATCGGCAGGGAGTTTGTAGGAGATAATCACGTATGCCTGATACTTGGCGACAATGTTTTCTATGGACAGGGTTTGCAGCATACTCTGAGCAGATCGACTAAAATGGAATCAGGGGGGCTTGTATTCTGCTACCGGGTAAGCGATCCGGAGAATTATGGGGTGGTCGAGTTCGACGGGTCGGGCAAAGTCTTGAGCCTGGAGGAAAAACCGTCTCGCCCCAAGTCTAACTACGCTGTTCCCGGAATCTATTTCTACGATAATGAGGTTGTGGAGATAGCGTCAAAGCTCAAGCCCTCCGCCAGAGGCGAGTTGGAAATAACCGATGTAAACAACGAATATCAGGCACGGGGCAGACTCCGGGTGGAAGTGCTGGGGAGGGGCTTTGCATGGCTGGACATGGGGACTCACGAATCCTTGCTCGATGCAGGCTGCTTCATCGAAACCATCGAAAAACGCCAGAATTTGAAAATCGCCTGTATCGAAGAAATTGCATATCGAATGAAATACATCGATGCCGTTCAAATCCGCGCTCTTGCGGAGCCGCTGAAAAAGACGGGGTACGGACAGTATCTGCTCGGGATTCTGGAAGATGACCTCTGAGGACGTCAAGAACTGCAATATCGTGGTCGTCGGAAGACGCGGAATGCTCGGCAGGGATGTTGTAGAGTCCCTGAAAAATGCAGGTCTCACCGTTGCCGCTCTGGACAGCACCATGATCGATATAACAAAACAGGAAAGTGTTCATTCGGTCCTGAGTCGAATCAGTGCTCCGCGCCTCCTGATAAACTGCGCGGCCTATACCGCCGTCGATAAAGCCGAATCGGAATCTGAGGCAGCCTTTGCGGTTAACCGGGATGGTTCGGCCAATCTGGCAGATGAGTGCGAGAGGCTGGGAATCCCGCTCATTCATATTTCCACGGATTACATTTTTAACGGTGAATCCGACCGCCCCTATAAAGAAGAAGATGCCGCCGACCCCCTGAACGTTTATGGCAGAAGCAAGTGGGAAGGAGAAGAGGCTGTCCGGTCCCTGCTTGCCGAGCACGTAATAGTGCGGACTTCATGGCTTTATGGCTTCGGAGGTACGAATTTCGTAAAGACGATGCTCAGGCTCGGCAGGGAGCGGGACGAATTAAAGGTGGTATCGGACCAGTACGGATGCCCGACATGGTCTTTTGACCTTGCCGAGTGCGTGGTCCGCATTGCTGAGCGCGTCCTGTTGGGTTCGGAAGATGTCTCCTGGGGGACCTTTCATTTCTGCGGGGAAGGCGTTACGACCTGGTATGAATTTGCCCTGGCCATTCTGAATGAGGCCAGGCGAAGGGAATCATCCGGGATTGCCAGGGTGTTGCCCGTGCCAGGTAGCTCATACCCGACCGTTGCGGTCAGGCCCAGGTACTCCGTGCTTTATTGCGGCAAGATCGAGGTGAGTTTTGGAATAAGGCCTCCTCCCTGGGAGAAGAGTCTTGCCCGCCTGATGGATAAATTCTATAAATCTTCCGGGAGCGCTGATGCCTGAGAGCGGCATCAGCATCGTCAGCCATAACGGCCTGCGTAAAACGGCTGCGTAGAAAACATTTATTGAAATAAATCGAATGAATGAAGAGCGTGTGATGGCGCCCAAAATTAGCGTTTGCATACCCACTTATAACTACGGTCACTATATTTCGTCTGCGGTTGAATCCGTTTTAAATCAGCACTTTACAGATTTTGAACTGATTATTGTGGACGACTGTTCCAAAGACAACACGGAGGAAGTAGTCAGCAGGTTTCTCTACGACAAAAGGGTTTTGTTTGAAAAAAATGAACGTAACCTGGGCCTGGTCGGCAATTGGAACAAGTGCCTTTCGAAGGCGAGGGGGGAATACATAAAGTTTGTTTTTGCCGACGATATGCTGGCTTCGGACAAAGCTTTAGGCCGGATGGCCGGCATTTTGGACTCGGACCCGTCAGTTTCGCTGGTGGCCTCGGCAAGACATCTTATAGATTCAGAATCCGGAATTATAGGCCTTACATCAGCTTTCCCTCAGGATTTCATCGCCGATGGGCCGGAGGTCATCAACCGCTGTCTGCGGGTAAGCCGGGATAAAGAGTACATGAATCTAATTGGCGAACCGACTGTGGTGATGTTCAGAAGGGCAGATTGCGCAAGAGGCTTTGATGATAGATACTATCAGATCCCGGACTTGGAGATGTGGTTTCACCTTCTCGAAAAGGGCAGGTTTGCTTTTACGGCCGAGCCTCTTGCATCCTTTAGGATTCATCCGGGGCAAAAAACAAGGGAAAACGACGCACGGGTGGTTGGCCTCGACGACCATTATCTCCTATTCAAGGAGTACTTTGGAAAATCGTACGTACATATCAGTTCTATTATCAAATTTCACCGGACATTCGATCAGCTCTATTGTCTCCGGAAATTTGGGAAAAAAGGGGTAATCAGCAGGGAGGAAGCAACAAGAAGAATTCTGGCACATTGCTCATATTGGCGGTTTTATTGTTATTATCCCATACACAAAGTTATGAGGCTGTTTTTCAAGATTGGCAGAGCAATAGATCGGAATACGGATCGAAAACCAGATCGGAACCATGAGTGAGGTCTGATCCAGCACAGAGAAGAACGACTTGGTATCTAAAGATATTGTGAACAAAGCAAGACGAAACGGCGGCGGGTCTGGTCGTAAACCATGCGGTTCGTGTCCTGGGTTAGCAGAATCCTTGCCAAGTCTTCAGGATGATAGATCAGACCCTTATGCCAGAGGATGATCAATGGGCAGACATTTCCCCGGCCTTTCGGGAAAAGCAGTCGATAAGGAAAGACGACCGCCCGGTTCCCTCAGGATATGTATTGCCACTCCTGAAATCATGGGGTTAACCAAGAATGGGGCAGTCGGTACAGTATATGCCGATCTGGCTGTTACCCTTGCCGCTGCTGGTCATGTGGTCACCATACTTTACCTGGGTTCGAGCCGTGAAACGGGAACGAACGAGAGATCAACAGTTGATTCTTATAAGAAAAAAGGCATCCGATTACTCGACTTACCCGGAGAAGTGCCACCGCGGAGAATGGCTACGGAAGCTGCATCCATGTCCTATTCAGCTTACCGGTGGTTGAAGCAGGAAGATTTTGACGTAATTCATTTCCCCGAATGGATGGGTCTGGGATATTACAGCGTTCTTGCCAAACATCAGGGATTGGCTTTCTTGGACTGCACCATGGTTGTTGGCCTTCATGGTCCCACTGCCTGGCGTACAACAGGAAACCTTGATTTCTTTAGAGTCGTCGATTCTCTCGAATGTGACTTCATGGAGCGCAGAAGCGTTGCCTATTCGGATGTCCTCGTCAGCCCAACTCATTATATGATCTCTTGGGCGGAAGAGCAGGGTTGGGAACTGCCCGGGCGATCGTATGTCCAACCTCCTATACTGCCTGATGAATTCATTGAAGAGGCCGGCCCGGAAACGGTCAAAATCAAAGAGCTGGTTTTTTTTGGCAGGCTGCAAAGAAGAAAGGGCCTTGTTCTGTTCTGCGATGCCCTGGATCTCATTGCCAAAAATGGCAAGGCCACACTCATACCGGTTACCTTTCTGGGTGAGGAAGCGACACTGGAGGGGACTGCCAGCCAGGCATACATCTTGGAACGCGCACGACAATGGCCGTTCCCTGTCCGCGTCATAAGCGATCTTGACCGGAGTGGCGCTTTGGCTTACCTGAAGGAGGGCGCAAGGCTGGCAATCATCGCCTCACTTGTAGAGAACTTTGGCCATGCGGTGCAGGAATGCTGCGGAATGGGAATCCCCTTCCTGGCCAGTGCCGTTGGTGGAATTCCGGAACGAATCACCCCTGAGGACCGCGAGAGGATATGTTTCGTTCCCCGCCCAGGGAACTTGGCCATGAGACTTGTTCAGGCCCTGGAAGAAGGGGTCCCCCGGACACGGTCGGCAGTTGATCTCAAATCGAACCGAAGCATATGGACGGATTGGTATGAACCTAAGGAAAATAACCAGTCCTCAACAGGCGCGAAGGAAAGCGGGACGGACGATCAGCCTTCAAGCTATCCTCTGGTCAGTGTGTGCCTCACCACATATAACCGCCCCTCGCTTCTGGCCCATGCATTAGAGTCTTTACGCAGCCAGGACTACCCTAACTTTGAAGTTCTGCTTGTGGATGACGGAAGCGATCAACCTGAGGCTTTGGCTTTTCTGGACCAGCTTGAACCGGAATTTAAGACTAGAGGGTGGCGTATAATTCGGCAGGAAAACAGCTACCTTGGGGCAGCCCGGAATACCGGGGCAAGGCATGCGCATGGCGAGTACCTGCTGTTCATGGATGATGATAACTACGCCGAACCACATGAGATTTCCACGTTCGTGAAAGTTGCCGGGTATTGCGGGGCCGACATCCTGACCTGCGTATCTAAGTTTTTCAGCGGCAATGCTGCGCCGTCGTCTTATCTTCAGGTTCCGGATCAAGTTTTCTTGCCGTTGGGTGGAGCCGCAGACGTTGGAGCGCTAAGAAACTGTTTCGGTGATGCTAATGCACTGGTGCGGCGATCGACTTTCGAAGGATTGGGCGGATTCACCGAAGATTACGGTGTCGCGCACGAGGACTACGAGTTCTTTGCTCGCGCTGTTCTAAGAGGCGCTTGTCTTGAGGTGGTGCCCGAGGAACTCTTCTGGTACAGGCGTCAACCAGGGAGTGTGGGTCAAACAACTTCCCGGGCCGCCAATTTATTACGCAGCTCTCGCCCGTATCTGGAAGTTCTGCCACCTGATTTGCGCGGCATTGTCCGCCTCCTGCAAGGGTATCATACCGACATAAATCAGTGCATCCGCGAGTTTAATAGATTGTGGGACTCGTGGTCCTGGCGCCGGCTCAGGCCAGTTCGTAATTTTATCCGGCGTTGCCGGCGACTTCCGCCCGAGAGTAAACCCCGAATCAGTTCCATGTCTGAGGCCCAGAAGGCGATCAGATCTATCAAGCATTCGGCAACATGGCACGTAACGAGACCTTTGCGTTTGCTAAGTAAATTGATGAAGGGTCGTTTTCCATCGTGAAAATGTTTTCGCTGGAACATGGAAAAATGCGAGCTGTTTCGGGATTAATACAAAGTTGCATTCGGCAGGACGATGCCCGTGACCAGCACGTTGTCCGTCAGCCGTAAAGACCTCGGCCAAAATAGAACGGCCTGGCTGAGGAACGCTTTATTGACATGAATCGAATGAATGATGAGTATGTGATGGGCCCCAAAATCAGCGTTTGCATGCCTACCTATAATTATGCACACTATATTGCATTTGCAATTGAATCTGTTTTGAGTCAAGAGTTTACGGATTTTGAGCTGATCATTGTGGACGACTGTTCCGAAGACAACACAGAGGAAGTAGTCAGCCGCTTCCTGTACGACAAAAGAGTTTCGTTTGAAAAAAATGAACGTAACCTGGGGCTGGTCGCCAATTGGAACAAGTGTCTTTCCAAGGCGAGAGGAGAATACATAAAGTTTGTTTTTGCCGACGATATGCTGGTCTCCGAGAAAGCTTTGGGCCGGATGGCCGGTATTTTGGACTCGGTCCCGTCGGTTTCGCTGGTGGCGTCGGCAAGACATCTTATAGATTCACAATCCAGAATTGTAGGCCTTGCATCACGTTTCCCTCAGGATTTCATCGCCGATGGGACGGAGATCATAGGCCGCTGCATGAAAGCACTTTGGAATCCGATAGGCGAACCCACCGCAGTGATGTTCAAAAGGGCGGATTGCGCAAGAGGTTTTGATAAAAGATACCAGCACCTTGTCGATATCGAGATGTGGCTTCACCTTCTCGAAAAGGGCCGGTTTGCATTTATAGCCGAGCCTCTTGCGTCCTTTCGGATTCATCAGGAGCAAAAAACAACAGAAAACCTCGCCCAGTTGTTTTACCTTGAGGACCAATATCTCATGCTCAAGGAATACTTGGGGAAATCGTACTTACCTGTCAGCCCTATTATGAAATTCTACCGGGTATTCGATATACTCTACTCTCTTCGGAAATTCGGGAAGAAAGGAGTAATTACCAGAGAAGAAGCAACAAGAAGAATCCTGAAGCATTGTTCATATTTGCAGTTTTGTTGTTATTGTTCCATCTACAAACTTATGAGGCTGTTTTTCAGGATACGCACAAAAATAAATCGGCGGACAGATGGAGAGTCAGATCAAAATCATCGCTGAGATTGGATTAAGCACTGAAAAGTACGACATGGTATCTAAACCGGAAGACAGCCTCGGCTATGGATATATTTTTTGTGACCCCGGCGACGGAGTAGGAGCTGCTCGCGGCCTCATCGCGTGCAACCTATCAATGCCACTGAGGCAGATATATAAGGGGAGCGCATTTGCGTCGGCACCTTAAAGGCAGAGATGGAGTAGCATAGAGCGGAGCTTTCCATCCCCGCAACTGCGTTTAACTTTGGACTGGGAGAAATTATGGCGCTAAGTATTAGCTGGAAGAGGTATGACGAAGCCTATTATATTTGGAAGAAATATAAGTGGGGACATATTGAAAGAGCTCAGGCGCTACAAATGATTGACTCAATATATGGTATCTACCTATTCTTTCCACTATATCCTCTCTATAAAACTGTAAAACCTTTTAGAAAGTTGTTCAAGAGCTTAAACCGAATACTATTCGGCCGCCCTTCGATTCCTACCTTGAACTCTTCGGTTCCCACCCTGAACCAGTCGAGTCCGGCCTCTGACCCGTCAAGAAGGACGGTGTTGCTCGTATCCCCTGAGGCATCCCAGACTGGGGCACCCGTTCTTGCCTTCAATCTGATTGAAAAATTCGCAGTTCGGTACAACGTTATCTCCGTTCTTTTAGGACCGGGCGGTTTGGAGAATGCGTTCAGAAACGTCTCATCAGTAACGATCGGACCTTTTCCAATTGATATCCGGCATACGGATCGGGTAAACAAACCCATCCTCGATGCGTGCCGCAGGTTCGCGCCGGCCTCGGTGGGAACAATGTTCTGGGCGCGGACGGATGCCATAGCGCCACTGCTTGACCTAGACCTTGGCTGGAATGATTATCCCGCCGAGCCTGTTCCTTACGATGGTACGATTCTGCACGCGATAGAGCGGCTGTTTCCTGTTGTGGCGCAACACCGAGGTTCTGAAATAGCGGGAACTTACGTTCCGGGAGTCACCAGATGACAGGTTGCGCCGATTATATCGAGGGTCTCCGATGCGTAGTGCTGGGCGGGGGTGGCTTTATGGGCACAAATCTCTGTCTCGCTCTCGCCGGGCGCGGCGCCAGGGTGCAGGCTTTCGGCCGCTCACGGATAATGAAGGCACACTGCGATAACGTGACCTGGATGAGTGGTTTGTTCGAGGATGCGTCGGCAGTCGCTCGAGCGATAGAGGGCAACAGTATCGTTTTCCATTTGATCGGCGCCAGCACACCTGCGAGTTCGAATAAGGACCCGATCGCCGACCTTAACGCCGGCGCCATCAATACGCTCAAAATGCTGGACATCTGCCGTGAGTCGGGTGTCAGGCGAGTGATCTTCGCCTCTTCAGGCGGCACCGTCTATGGTGTGCCCCGATCGGCGCCGATCGGCGAGGACCATCCCACCCAGCCGATCAGCGCGTATGGCATCAGCAGGCTCGCGATCGAGAAATATCTATCACTATACAAGCACCTGCACAACCTGGACTACATGATCCTTCGCATCGCGAATCCTTATGGCCGTTATCAGGTGCCCACCAAGAAACAGGGCGTCATCGCGGCAATGATGATTAATGCGCTGAACGGCGTGCCTCTTGAGGTATGGGGAACAGGCGCTGCCGTGCGAGATTTCATCCATATAGAGGACGTGGTCGAGGCGATGATTGCCTCGATTGTCTATGAAGGCCCGGTCAGGGTGCTCAATGTTGGCTCAGGGATTGGCAGGAGCATCAACCAGGTTGCAACCGACATTGAACGCATGTTCCCGGACACTATAGCCCCTCGGGTCTATCGGGAAGCAAGACCAGCCGACGTGCCTACGAACGTTTTGGACATAAGCCTGATCAAGCGGGAAATGAATTGGTTTCCCAAGGTCGCCTGGCAATCGGGCCTGCAGGATACCGCAGATTGGCTGAGGGATTTTTTGGCAGCCGGCAGGGCTGCGCCTTGATCCAGGTAATGTATTTCGCCGCGTGACGCAACCTTTGCGGATCGGTTCCCTTGAACGTGCACGGGTGGCCTGTGACGTCGGAAGCTTCACAGCGGTATTGCGGAGGACAGATGCTGGTGGAATCTCATTTAGGATCATCCATCCCCTGGCCGCATTCAAGTGATGTGCATTTTTTTAATTCACATGCCATATCGTTTCTGTTAAAATCCCGCGTTAGTATGCTTTTTCGCCGCGAGAGCGCATTACGACTCAATATGAGGGGATAAAGCTTCAAAGTGAGTGTCAAACGTGATTTTACTGTCAAAACCATGCTTTTTGCATAACAGAGCGCATTTTTTCGCTTAGGACAGAGTAATAGATGAAGGTTGCCTATATTTTCCCCCCACCCTGGGATCCCAAGTATCCACCCTACGCCATGGCTCTTTTTAAGTCCTCAACTAAAAAAGAACACCATGATTTTGTTGGATTTGATCTCAACGTTGAGCTATTTAATGCTGTCTCCGAAGAAGACAAGGACATGTGGAAGGATCAATTTGCCTTTCGATGGGACCAGGAAAGCGATCAGATTATTGAAAAATATTCGGGATTTCTGAGTTCGTATTTGGACAAAGTCTTTAAGGCCAAGGCTGACCTGTATGCGATATATATACAATATTATTCAAAATCTATTGCGCATTTTATCGCTAAGAAAATTAAGGAGAGAAATGCGGGATCTTCAATTATTTTCGGTGGACCACAATGCTTTCCGGCCTACGACGGCATTAGAATTCTGGAGAATCAATTTATAGATGCTATTTGTACTGGAGAAGGGGATATAGTATGGCCTAGAATACTTGATTGGTTCTCCGGACACGCTAATTTGCATATCGATATTCCTGGTATTGCTTATAAGGCAGACGGCGGTGGCATTGTAGATGGTGGCATTCCAGAATTAGTCCAAGATCTGGATGCGGTCCCGTTTGCTGATTATAGTGATGTAGACTTCGCAAAATATGGAAATGTCAATCAGATAGCAATAATGACGAGCCGAGGCTGTATAAACACGTGTGCTTTTTGTAGTGAGAGGCCAAATTTCTACAAGTATAGACGCAGAACTGCCGAAAACGTTTTCAAAGAAGTCGTAAACCTCGTAGACGAATTACAAATTAAAGATAATAATGGGAGCAGCAAGCCATCATTTGTTCGTCGATTATTTTCGAGAAAGAAGACCATATTATCGCCAAAGGAACAAATAATTCCGATTATAAATTTCAACGATTCTCTCATTAATGGCGCTCCAAAAGAACTTGGCAGATTTTGCGAAATGGTGATCCAAAGCGGCGTCAAATTCAATTGGGGCGGGATGGCTCTCATCCGAAAAGAAATGTCAGGAGAGTTATTGACTAAGTTGAAGGAGGCCGGGTGCTGGTTCTTGGCTTGGGGGCTCGAGTCCGGATGCCAGAGAGTTCTCACGCTCATGCATAAGGGTTTTTTCACCATGGAATTGGCGAAAAAAGTCATCAAAGAAACTTATGAAGCTGGGATTTCGCAATGCATTTCCTTAGTCGTTGGTTTTCCGGGTGAAACTGAAGACATGTTTCAGGAGACAGTTGAGTTTTTAAAAGAGTACAAACAATATTTTGGAAATATTGGAGCTCAACCCATGATGGTAATCCCTAACTCGACTGTCTATGACAAATATCAGGACTTCGGATTGGATTTTCCGAATTCTAGAGACTATCTAAAATGGCAGACAATCGATGGAACCAATAACTACGAAATTAGGTTAAAAAGACTTGACATAATAAGCTCTATAGTAAATGAAAAAATGATCAAAATAGACAAATAGCAAGTATTATTTATGGTTCATCCGGCTAACGAGTACCTCTTGGTATGAAGATGGTAAAGCCGGAGTTTGAAATATTCGGGATCTCGAAACCCGTAAGCCTGCCGTTTGATGGTTTTGATCTTGTTTATGAGGCCCTCCACGGCTCCACTGGTGATTCGGTGCTTGAAATAGTTGAGCAAGCCAGTCCGGTAGCCTCCGAGAGTTTTGC
>JBKQLC010000008.1:0-33407 GCA_052147195.1 Syntrophobacteraceae bacterium | reverse complement strand
ATATCGCCGCATGGGAAAACGACCGAAACAACCGGCAAGCAAAGATTCAATGGCAGTTCTCGAATGCCAAGGCGCGGATAAAGCTGAGGCATCTTTATCCGCAACTTTAAGTGTTACGTGGTACTAGGCCCTTATGAAAAGCCGCTTTCGCCACATAATCCATGCGATCAGATACATAAACAGGAGGGTCAGGAGCGCGTAGAGCAAAGAAGCGGTTGCCGATTCCGCAATAGGGGTGCAGAAGCTATTGAACAGGTAAGATTGGCAGTCTATCTCTTGCGCCAGGGCCATGGGCATATTCAAGGTCCTGAGCGTTGTATCGAAGACTTCCGATAGCACGTATACGGTGATAGGATTCAGTCCGAGTATAATGAATGGTTTAGCCCATAGTGAAAAATTTGCGACATCGATCGACCAGTGAAAGAATGCCAGGCAAACAAGCGCCACCCCCGCCATGAATATGCTGAAGGTGCTCGTCCATATGCTCTTGTTTATCGGCAGCCAGCGATCCAGTATGTAACCAGCGGCGAGCAGAACCAAGCCGGCGCATACCATGGCGGCAACTTTCCTGCGCTCGGGCGAAGAAGACCTGAGCCATTGTCCCGTCAGCACTCCGAAAAGAGTGGTGGCGATCGCGGGAATTGTGCTCACTATCCCCTCCGGGTCCCATTGCCCATCATAATATGACCACAAGTGCCCGCTCAGAAAAAGCGAATCGACCCAGGCGGCAAAATTTTTCCCCGGCTCAAGCACCCCGGCGCCGATCTCCGGCACTGGGATGAACCGCATCATAAGCCAGTAGGAGGCAAGCAGGCCGATAAGCCATAAGATGCGGCCTCTCAAACCGGCTCTCAGGACAATCAGTGACGCGAAAAAATAGCAGAGGGCAATTCTTTGCAGAACTCCGGGTATGCGGATTGCCGACAGGTTAAATGTTGGAAAAACATTCATGAAAAGCCCAAGCGCGAACAGAATAATGGTTCGTCTCAGGAGCCGGACGATAAACGCGGAATTCGGTATGCCTTTTTCTACTTGCTTTGCGATTGAAAAGACGAGCGAAACTCCAACTATGAAAAGAAAGGATGGAAAGACCGTGTCGGCAAAAGTCCATCCATTCCAAACCACATGACTCAGATGTGAGTAGACTGTCCCAGCGTCCCCGGGGCTGTTCACGAGTATCATCAAAGCGAGTGTCAAGCCGCGAAAGGCGTCCAGCGAAGTCAGGCGTCCCTTTGGGGCAGCGGGACCGGAACCGGTGGCGGGGTGGGCCTGGCGATTCAGGCATTTCTCAGCCGGCGACGAAAAGCATCCCTGCTGTTCCGGTTTCTCATTTGCAAGAGGCTGCTGCTGGGTAGGCACAGTGGTACTCAATGAAACAATCCTCACCGGGTAAATCAAAACCGCATAAAGCGGTACTAAGCTTAATCTATATCAGGTCGACACACATCGAAAGGGTCAAGCCCTCCATAAACTCCGTCATCAGGCGGTTCGTAAAAACAGAGGCCATGCTGCGTCAGTTCTTCCTCCGGCCAGTTACTGCCGCATGATTTTCGCCTGAGACCGGCAGGCAGGAGGTAACAAGGCCGTCATCTGCCGGGCATGGTGGCTTGCCGGATCGCCTGCAGCGGGCATCATGAGTTCGGGTAAGCCAATGCCGCGAGATGATGATTTCCGTCGGAATCGAAGGACAGCATCCTGCTGTGAAAATGCTTCAAATCCGCGCGGTGGGCGATGCTTACAACGGATGTGTTCGGGAGAAGCTTTCCGATCATGGAGTAGAGGTAGTCCTGCGTGGCTTCGTCCAGGGCGGAAGTCGCCTCATCGAGGTAAAGCCATGCCGGTTTGTAGAGCAAGGCTCGGGCAAAGGCAAGGCGCTGCTGCTCTCCCGGGGACATGACCTGTTCCCAATGGGCGGATTCATCCATGCGCCTGACGAAGTTTCCCAGGCGGCAGATCTCCAAAGTTCTTTCAATCTCAGCGTCACAAAAAGTTCCCGATTTTTCCGGATAAGAGACAGTATCGCGCAGTGTCCCGATCGGCAGATAAGGCTTCTGGGGAAGAGAAAGCTGACTTGCGCTCTGATCAACGCCGATCGTACCGGAACCAAACGGCCAAATGCCTGCAATTGCTCGAAAGAGCGTGCTTTTCCCCACTCCCGACGGTCCCCTGACCAATAACCTCTCGCCTGGAGAAACTGTCAAGGTAAGGTTATTGATCAAAACACGTCCATCCGGGAGCCTGAGATTCAGGTTATCGATCGAAAGTCCCGGGCTATCCTCTGAATTGACCTGTAAGCCGGCCAGTTCGTCCTGTCTCGGCTCGGTCTCACAGATAGCCTCATGAAAGCCGGTCAGACGATCGACACTTGCTTTCCATTCTGCGAACGGCCGGTAATTATCGATGAACCAGCTCAGGGCACTTTGAACATTGGCAAAAGCCGAAGCAATCTGCATCAGCCCTCCCAGTTGAATTGCGCCGGAAAAAAAGCGGGGTGAGGCTACCAGGATGGGGAAAATAATCGCGACCTGGGAATAGCTTGCAGTAAACCAGGTCAGCCGTTTCTGACACTTCATGATCCCCCACCAGTTCTTGAGGATTTGCACGAAACGCGAGTTGAGGTTTTCCTGCTCCGAGGCTTCGCCCTTGTAGAGGGCGATCCCTTCGGCGTTTTCCCGAACCCGCACGAGACCGAAACGGAAGTCGGCTTCATAGCGCTGTTGCTTGACATTGAGAGTTATGAGCGCCTTCCCGATCCAGTGAGTCAGGTAGCTGCCAAAAAACGCGTAGGTGAGGGCAACCCAGACCATGTATGCCGGGATGATTATGTCGTGCCCGCGGAGCGTAAAACTGAGATCTCCCGAAAGCACCCACAGTATGCCTATAAAAGATGCAAGGGTTACCACGGAACTGAGCAGTCCCAGGGACAGAGTCAGCGCTCCGTTGGTGAAGAGACGGATATCTTCCGCAATGCGCTGGTCGGGGTTATCGGTCCCGTTGCGCTGGACCTCCATGCGGTAGTAAACCTGGTGAGTCATCCACCGCTCCAGGTATCGCGAGGTAAGCCATCGCCGCCACTTCATCTCCAGCATCTGGTTGAGGTAGAGCCGGTAGACCGATACGGCAATGTAGATGAATGCCAGCACGCTAAAGCGCAGCAACTGCGTTTTGAAGGACCCGTAATCCTTGTTTTGGATTGAATCGTAGAACACGCGGTTCCACTGGTTGAAGAGAACTGTCACGTAGACCAGTCCGAGATTGAGCGAGATAATAAAGGCCAGGAGTCCGCGGCCGACCCACTTCTCTTCGCTCCACCAGTATGGCCCCAGGATCTTCCAGAGTGAACGGTAGGAAAGTTTGTTGCAGGTGCCGGGATTTTGTTCGTTCATCGTCCCTTCGCTTTCATTGGAAAAGCAGACTCCAAAGTTGGCATGGTCTCAGATTAAGCAGCCGAGAGACGGCTGGAGTTTTTCAATGCCTGCATAATATCCGGCAAGACCGTAACCCGGGAATCGCCCGGGTATCATGAGTTCAGTCCCATGTGTGCGATCGGCTTGCCCGGAAGCGATTTGCATAAAACCAGGACTCTGCGGCTGCGTACCATACGTTATTTGATATGGAATCAGTGTGGTTTTCGGTTAGAGAGACGGGCACAACGCCAACCCGAATGCAGTCCTCATTGTGATTAGTAAAAAACTCCTGATTAGCTGGTATTGTATCGTTATGATATGAGATTTACAAGTTAAGGGCTGGTTGCGAGAAAAAACGGAGTCTGGTTGTTCGCCTGATTCCGTCCGGCATGAGAGTCGGAGAGGTGGCCCAAAAACGCAACGGCTGACTTAACCCTCCCCGGGAACAAGCCCTCGCGATACCTTCATCCAGAACACTCCGCTCCAATCAATTCTATTCAGCGGTTCTGCAATTTTATTTGCTGCCCTGTAGTCGTCGACGGCTTTTCGGCAGGCTGCAATGTCGTTGTAATCATCGATTATCGCATAGCCTCCGATGGAAAGTTTTGGATACAAATTTACCAACGCATCCATAGTTGACTCATACATATCGCCGTCAAGGCGCATCACCGCCAACTTTTCGATAGGAGCAACCGGAAGCGTGTCTCTAAACCAGCCTTTGAGAAATCTAACCTGATCGTCCAGCAGATTATACCGCAGGAAGTTTATCCGGACTTCCTCAATTGTTACGGCAAGTTGTTTGAACATGTGGAACCTGGAGTCCGCATCTTCGGGATATTGAGTCGCGTTGGGCGGGGGTAATCCTTCGAACGAGTCAGCGACCCATACGTTTCGGTCTTTGACTCCCCAAGCCTTCAGGATGGCGCGCATGAAAATGGTTGCTCCCCCACGCCATACTCCTGTCTCTATCAGATCTCCTTCTATGTTTCTGGCTAAAACGTCTTCAACGCACATCTGAATATTTTGAAGCCGCTTCAATCCGATCATGGTGTGTGCCACGGTTGGCCAGTCCAAACCCTCAAAACGGCGGCCTATTTGAAAGTCGGAGGCGTCATATCCAGGTACGTAACCAGGGTCGCAGTAAATGATATTTGTAAGGCATCGCTTCATCAGATCCAGAAAAAGAAACCGGGTATCGTTCATGACCACTCGCTTTGCGATAGCAGTAAATTTTTCTTCGCTGTTGCTTATATCGTATTAAATGACTGATTTCCACTCCGAGCGCAGCTCTGTTGCGCCAATGGGCGAGTGTTGAGGTGGCGTTTACGGATTCGAGAGTTGAGGGGCAGCTAACCCTTAAGGATTGAGACGACTCCATGCCCCCTTCTTGTTTTCCCATGGCGGGTTGAATATGCCGTATTGAGTCCGGGCGAATGCCGGCACTAGTGAAGGAATGCTGCAGGGCAAACGGAACATTGCTCCCAACACATAGCGCAGCGCGGTTGCTTCAGCTAATCTTTCCGGCAACCCCCTATCCAGATCCAATTTGCCGGAGTCGGCATCGCCCCTGATATCGGCGTGACCCACTACCCGTCAACACGCCGATATATTGAGTATTATCTTACGCCCTGTACTACTGACGCACAGTTTCTTGACATTTTGACAAGCATATGAGGCTAAACGGTTGTGTTCTCTGCGTCCTCCGCGGCTCGGCGTGAAATGATTTTCGCCTTTCGGTTGCGGCCTGAAGGCTGCCCTGTTAATCCTGGGCGGCGGCGATAAACAGCCTCAACATATCCGAGGTCCCACTGTAGGTCGCTGTAATTATGGCATCCCTGTACAGACGCTCGACTTTAGCTCCCTTAGCGTACCCGATACCACCATGGATCTGCACTGCGCGGTTTGTTTGACGGGAAGCCGTTTCAGCGGCAAACAACTTTGCCATGGCAGCCTGACTGCTGTAAGGCAGCCCCTGGTCGTAACACCAGGCGGCATGATAGGTCAAAAGCCTTGCTGCCTGCACTTCGGTCGCCATGTTGCCAATCATTATCTGGACCGCCTCGAACGCTCCGATGGGTTTTCCGAACTGGATTCTTGTTTTGGAGTATTTTATCGATTCGTCGAGTGCAGCCTGCGCAATGCCCAGGGCCTGCGCGGCAATGCCCATCCGAGCGCCGTCAAGTGTCCTCAAGAAGATCTCGACCCCCTGCCCCTGGCCACCCAGCAGATTTTCTACAGGAATCCGGCAGTCCTGCAAGGACACTTCAGCCGTAACCGAGCCTCTTGTCCCAATCTTTTTCAGGTATCTTCCGATCTGGAAACCGGGAGTCGCAACCGGAACGATAAACGCGCTGACACCCTCTGTTCCCTTGGATGCATCCGTCATGGCAAAAACAATGATCAAGCCGGCAACGGCAGCATTTGAAATGAATAGATTGCTTCCGTTCAGCACCCATTCATTCCCATCCAGGACCGCTGTCGTGCTCCCGGCCGCGTCGGTTTCGCCCCCTGGATCGGTCAAGGCAAGGGAGCCAAGTATCTCACCTTTGCATAGTGGGGTAAGGTATTTTTTCTTTTGCCCTTCCGTGCCGAACTTAAACAGCGGGAACCCTGCCATGGAGGTGTGACACTCCACGGTAAAACCGGTCGTAGTGCATGCCCGGGAAAGCTCTTCGATCACTATGATATAGCTCAGATAATCGGCCCCTGCCCCGCCGTATTCCACGGGATATGGGATACCCATCAGGTCCAGTTCGGCGAGTTTTTTAATTGTTTCGGCCGGGAAGCTCGGTTCATCGTCGACTCCGTCCGCAATCGGACAAACATACCTGTCACAGAATTCAATTACACTTTGTCGAATTAATTCATGCTCTTCAGTCAGATTAAAATCCATCTATGAGGTTCCTTTCCGTTCAACAATACGTGCCCGCAACCAATTGCCCGAATACATGCTCCGTGCACCAGCGGGACGGCAGAAGCTGCCGGAAAAATCCGCCCGCCCTGTCGCGTGGCTCAGGAGGTTACTTTTTTTCTTTTCCGGCTCGGGACTCTACTATTTTATACCTGCGATTTCCAGGCATAATCTGCTATCCGATCGACAAGCGTAAAAGCTCGCATTCGGCCGAATTGGGTCTGAACAATTTCTGCCGCCATTTCAATTAGGCCCTTTGGCATTCCAAAGTCCCTTAGTTGATGTTTTATGCCGAAGGAAAGATGTGCTATGAAAGCAGAAGCTGAACTATCGACTTGCCCCCGGCATTATAGATGGGTCCTGAAACGATGCAATGTCAATCAGAGGCCTTTGAGGAGTTCACAGATGAAAATACCGTTAGTCGAGATGATGGCCGATTGCCGGGCTAAAGGACAAAATCCGGTGAAATCCTATGCAGATTGCCACCCCCTGCCCGCCTCTTATATGTCTGAGTATTCCGTGCTTGGGCTTGTTGTCGATAAGTTCGATCAGGCCATCCGGACACTGGACGGGAATGGACTCTATGTTACAAGACAGGAGTGTGGCGCTGAGTTGGATATAGGCAATTCTGCACGGATCTCTGAAATAGTCGAAATGCTTTTAAGAGCCGGTATCTACTGTTCGATAAGTGACGTGATCGATTCAGTATACCAGGGCTGATGAAGGCGATCCCAGCCAGGATGGCTGAAGACGGCATCGACCAGAATCGATATCAGTTTTGGATGCAAGGCGCTAATATTATTCACGCCCGGCTCGATAAAAAAGACTATTTCACGCTAAGACAGCTTGGCAAAGGCCCTCCTGTTTCCGCATTTCAGATTGTGCCTGGAGCTTTCCCAAAACTGCTCAGAGTGGTCCGACAGGCGTCTCCACTTGCGTGTTTTGATTGGGATATTTATAGTTTGTGTACTCTGGCGTTCCAAGAGCTTTTTCGGGTGGAATCTGATTCCGGAAGACTCTTCCGGATCTATCGGTAGTCAAGTTTACACATCATTCAGGTTTTTATACCTAATCTCGAACCATTCGAAGGAGGAAGGACATGAAGGTTTTTGTGGGTGGCGTTGCCGCAGCGTTCCTCGGCCTTCTGGGCATCATTATCTGGCATCATGCTGTTCTCAAACTCGTCCTGAGCGCGATTCCCCTTATCTTGCTGCTCGGCGGATTGATGGCCGCATATCTTAGCTTCGATGAGGCAAAGGAGAAGCTCCCCTTCCAGAAAGCCAGAGAAACCCAGGAACCCACAAGCGATGCCAGGCTGAAAGAGGAAGCAGAAAGATACAAACAGGAAGTCGAAAGACTCAAGAGCGAACTGGACAAGACCAAAACCAGCTAGGAAGTTCCCTGCGGATAAAATAAAGCTTCCCTTCCTTCCAATGAGGGCGACGTTTTGTAAAGATGCGCCCGATAAGATAAATTAGTTCTCAACTCCGCCCTTTTATGATGAAATCAAAATTCGAAGTACAGCACCGGATTATGAGATAACTTCGAGGCTATGGTTCATCAAAAACAAGCATACCTTTATGCTCTAACGGCAGTCTTATTGTGGTCTACCGTGGCATCGGCGTTCAAGCTGGCCTTGCGGTACCTGGATAACGTTGAACTTCTTGTTTTTTCCGAGGCTTTTTCGGTTGTAATTTTGGCAGTTGTCCTCATTTCCAGCCGGGGATTCGGGCAGGTCTTCCAGTGCACGCTGAAAGAGTATTTTCGCTCATTTTTGCTCGGCATCCTAAACCCGTTCTTATATTACCTGATCCTTTTCAGGGCCTATGAGCTTCTTCCGGCCCAGGAGGCTCAACCGCTAAACTACACTTGGGGCATTACTATTGCGCTGCTCTCTGTGCCTCTCCTGGGACAAAGGATCGGCGCTGCGGATTTTGCAGGCCTGCTTCTGAGCTATTGCGGTGTTCTTATCATTTCTACTCGAGGCGAGCTACTGAGCTTTCAAATTCCGGAGCCTACAGGGGTTGCGTTGGCTCTTTGCAGCACTTTGGTCTGGGCGCTCTACTGGATCTACAGCACCAAGGACTCCAGGTCACCTGTTCTGTGCCTCTTTATGAGCTTTACTTTCAGCCTGCCCCCGACCATCCTCTATTATCTATTTTTCCATCCGCTACGCATGCCCGAGTTTCGTGGAATCCTCGGTGCCGCCTATGTCGGCACATTCGAGATGAGCATCACCTATGTGATGTGGCTCTTGGCTTTAAGGCGTTCTGAAAACACGGCCAAGGTCGCAGGCTTGATTTTCGCCTCTCCGTTTATTTCCTTGATGCTCATACATTTTTTCGTGGGAGAGCCGATACGGGGATCGACGATAGCTGGACTTGTTTTTGTGGTCGCGGGTCTTCTCGTCCAAAATTACGGATTCCGCCTGAGATTTTGAAATCAGCGAATGCCCCGGGAGCAGGACGAATACAGGTATGTTTGTCCGCATCAGGACTTTGCGCCGAGATAAACCGGCTGGACCTCTGGATCTGAGAGTGGGGCTCCCGCCGAATCTTCCAAAACGATTCTTCCGTGTTCCATGACATTGCCTCGATTTGCCAGTTTCAGGTCTGCCCTAATGGGGTTCCAAAGGGTTCAAAGTACCCTTCCCTCAGGCAATTACAATGGAGCGAGTCTAATCACGCCGGCCTTGGATTTGATTTCACGGATTGGCAAGCACATTTGAGCGCCAGAGGTCGAGTTATGGTTATGCATAACTTACCGGGACGAGTGAAGTGTCCGGAATGTGGAAGCGAGAATTTGAAATCCAAGTGGTCGCTCACTATCGTGGTCGTATGGACAAGGAAATTACCGGGAGTCGCGATGGTTAAGATTTTTGAGAAAAGGTCCTCGGAGTGCGGTGAGGAGTTACTGGTGTTTAAGAAATGATAGGTGTTATGAAGAAATAATCCTTGTGTGAAGATACTTTCTCGGTATTTCATTCAGATCTTCTGCTCGCCAATAACTATTCGATAATTTCGAGAATGGCCCGTTTGCGTATCTTCGTTGAAGTAGCACTCAAAATTGTACGCATCGCATCAACGTTACGCCCCTGCTTTCCAATCACTTTTCCAAGATCTGCCTTGGCTACCCTCAGCTCGATAATCGAGGTCATCCCGCCCTCAATCTCAGAAACTGTCACCCTCTCGGGATTATCCACTAAAGCTCTTGCCATAGTCTCAATTAGTTCCTTCAGCATTATTACCCCCTGAACGATACTCCGGTTGAAATGAATTCAGCTTCCGCTCGTCTTGTCTGGCGCATTTGCGAATCGAGAGACCATCAGTATATAGTCTGTTTCTCCCCCTTTGAGTAAGGAATTCTCCCAATTCTGGCAGGCAGAACGGGAACAGCCGTTAGAACTGGACCTTCATATTACTGTTTTAGTAAATGGGAAATACATTCAAGACCTGATTTTCAAAACTGAGAATTCTGCTGGTCTGCGAACCTCAGGATCGTCCATCCTCCTTCAGTTTTGATTTTTGGACTATTTAGCGGACTCTCTCGGGAAGGCCAGCATCTTCTCCTGGCTTTCTCCTTTTTTTACGCCCTGTTTATTGCGTTACCTTGTCCCTCGATGCTGTCTTATCCCCATTGCAAAGCGTACCCATGGAAATCATGAAACAAGAATTCCTCTGCTTGGTTGCATGGGGGTTGCAGAGAAATGTTGCATGCGAAAGAGCGGTTGAGATGGTCTAAAGAGAGAAAAGCAAGAGTAATCCTCATCTCTATGATGAGTGATCCGGCAAGCCATCATGGAGAAAGAGGCCTATTCGCCGGATTCAAAGTTCTCTAAAAACTGAGATATTTGAACTCCTAAATAGATGCACTGAACCCCCTCGAAACAGGCCTCGGCATCTTTTTTCTCCAGGTGAGTCGTCAATTCGTGTTTTCCTTTAGCCAACTTGACGATCCAAGCGTCTTTGCCGGGGTCAAGACTTAATGATAGTGAAAGACCATGCTTTACGATTTCGGGGTACATTTTACTAAGTCTGGAATGTAACATTTCCGGATCCACATTCATGGTTGGTTTCCTCCTTTTTGACAAGATAAGACATCTTTGTATATTCCGCTTGAAGACGGCCACTGATTCCGGCGGTATCCGCCTGTCGTCGAAAGATTCGACATCAACTCTTCAATGGAGACCGTGATCGATCGTTGCTGATGTTGTTAAAAAAGTAACCGAAGAGAGGCTCGTTGCGCTTGCATAGTGGAGAGCAAACAATGAAAGGGCGGGTATCAAACTGTCCGCCTCTCCATCGTTTCTCGTGACGAGACGGTGTTTTGTGGGCAAACCGTCTCAAACGGGATGGATCGGATGGTATTGTTAAAGGACCGGGCAATGTCGCCAAGACCTTTCTGGCTTGACGTAGCATCAAACTGTGAAAAGAGGCGGAAACCGCGCCGGACTTTATCCGGGGTTCCCATTGCGTTCGTTGCTCCTAAGTTGATTCCAGCGCGGCAGTGGCATAGGAAAATTGTCTATATTAGCGGCTGGTAAGCCTCATCGGGTTGGCTGCAATGATTCTAAGCGGCGTGACAACCATCGGCGGCATTCTTACTTGGAAACTCAAGCTGTGCCCTATGCTATATGCGAACAATGGGATAAGCTGACAAGCCGGCAAAAGCAGTCTGCAGAATACTTGAAGCTAATTCTCGAAGTGGTTAATATCATTCGGCTGGCAGCTCGGGGATAGCGGTCATTAGAGCGTAGTAGACAGGCGGCAAGCGATCCTTGAGGCTACCTCATCAAACGTAAGCTTTCGAAATTAAGGGAGGGGATAATCATGCCGATTCACGAATTTAAATGCAAAAGCTGCGACAATGTTTTCGAGTACCTGTGCATTCGAAGTGATGAGAAGGATCAGGTGCTTTGCCCATCCTGCGGCAATTGTGAAACGGAGGTTTTACTTTCAACCTTTTGCTGCCGAGGATCAACGAACAAGGGTGAGACTTCAGCAATGCCTTCCTCGTCCTGTTCATCGTCCAAAGGGTTCTCGTGAGGCTGATTTTGTAACCGCAGGTTGCGGTGAAAAGAATCATCGGCTTGTAAACATCGGTAAATTGTTGGAGCTGTGAGGATTGTCGTATATCAACTTTGGGGCCGTTATTTTACGCAAGACTTAAATCTCATCCCCAGGCCTCATCCACTCTGATGTCCGCTACAAACGGGACCTCTGGGATGATCTTCTTTGAGGCCTTTTCAGTTGGTTCTTCGACAATCGTCTGCACCTGATCCTCAATGCCATCTCTGGCCTCGATTAATATCTCGTCATGTAAAGTATTCACAATAAGGGCATCCATCCCCTCCAACCTATCAGAGATGAGGCACAGGGCCAGTTTGAAAGCGTCAGCGCCATTCGCTTGGACTGGCAGACAGAATAGTGAAATATCCGTTACATTATCCGGAATATGAATCCTCATGGCGATCCTTGTCCTGACCCGATTTAGAACGGATAAACCTTAGATAACAGACCAAGCGCACCCGCCGTGAGCATCTATTGGAACCAAGTGTGGGGCAGCCAAGTGGGATTCAAAACTCTATAATCTATTTTTCGCACCAGGACGGGGTTTCATCCTATATAATGCGTAGACTTGATCGCGCTTCTGCTCTGGCAACCCATGTTCTGACCTTGATTCATGGCCGTTCTCTGACCTGACCAAACTACCGTCCTGTCCGCAGTCGAATACCATATTCGCCGTATTGACTTCAGGGCCAAAACAGATCAAGTGTAGTGCAGGGAGGCCCCGCTTTAAGCCCGGAGCTGACAATGAAAAAATGCAAAGATTCGTCGGAGGGTGCACTATTTTCGCTCTCTGGGGTTTGGGCGCCTTTCTTTTGCTGAAAATATGGATCTATCAAGAATCGCTGCCCGATCCGCTTGGCTCCTGCATTGAATTCGCAGTTATGTTTCCGGTCGCCTTCTATGTTTTGGCGCTGTTTCCCATCAAGCATTGCGTAGAAAGGAAGAAGTCATGAACTTGGCTCAGATCGCAGAGAACTGGAATGGACAGGTGACGAAACTCTTCAACTGGGCCATCAATCGATTGGAAAGCGCTGCCGGCAAGCACGATTTGAAAGCAACGCAGACAGACTATCAGCGGATTTCAGCCAAAGCCTGCAAGTACGCGGGACAGGAGGAATACCTTGAAATCGAGCACGAAGGACCAGGCGGAAGACAATTTTCACTAAGTGAAGGGCTGGCCTCTTCGGACGTAGAAACTGGAACGACGGCCACAACGTGAGCTTGTTTTAGCCACAATTGGGCATCGAGGTAGTTCAATTTCTCAGAAATATCGAAATCGGCCCCGTTTTGTCTGGACCGGCAGATTTAATAGACTACGTGACATGCCGTTTTTGCATCAGGCACCTCCATGCTCTGGGTGCATTTGGACGATTAGATCCGAAATGACTAGATATAAGTGAAAGAACCTCAAAATAGGGCTCCACTGCCAATATTATATCTCCGGCAGTCCGTTGTGGCGGGCCGGGACCCTTACGATCCTCATCAGCGTTACCCACGAGTGTCAACCACAGGCCCGCTTCCTCCAAATGCGCAGCGACATTTTGGGCAAACCTTTTTCGGTCATTTTCAGAACTGAATGAATGAAAACAGCCTCTGTCAAATGCGAAGCCAAAAGGAGCACCTTCAATTTTGTTGTTAAGGAAATCAGCAAACATGAAATCGCATTCAACGTTGGCCTTAGAGGCTTTTTCTTTTGCCTTCTCTAGAGCAATGTCCGAAGTATCAGTACCGGTAACCTCAAAGCCGTTCTGCGCAAGCCATATGGAATTATCTCCGGTTCCACAGCCAATATCCAAGGCTTTGCAACTCAAAATAGGTTTTTGGGTCACAACTTCGACAAGATTGAAATCCGGCTTGCCGATGTCCCAAGGAGTGTCCCCTGATTTGTATCTTTCTCTGAAACGATCCTCGATTGTCATCTTATTTCCCCTTATAGAAATAATAACATAAACTTAGCAGAAAATATCTAGAACTTTCCCATCGATTGAGTTCAAGAAGATACCGTTGCATCATATTTCGTGATCTTGATTTTGTGAATTCTCTTGAGGTCGCAACAGCCGGCAACAAGTCGGAAAACAAAGGAAACTGGGTACGGACCACATAGTCTACTTCTCCGCCCGTATCTCACCAATCGTGACATCCACTTCAACCGGGACTTGGAACAGATATGCTTTCCCTGCTTCGATCATGGTCTGCTTTAGAATCACAGCAGCTTCTCCTGCTAACCTATCAGGAACTTCAAGAATGATTTCGTCATGCACCGTTCCGATAATCTGAGATCCTGTATCCGCAAGTCTTTGTGGGAACAGACCAGTGCTTTCTTTGTGATGTCTGCGGCTGTCTCTTGGGCAAGGTGTGTTGTAGTGTGGTACTGAAACAGCCAGAGCCGGTCCGGGTGATCAAGCACTTGCATGTTCAATTGGGAAATCGTAAAGTTTTGCGTGCTTTTGGGTTGTCCAGGAAGTTTTTAGGGCAGAACCCGACCCGAAAATAGGGTCTGGACGCATAGCGCGAAACTTGAATCTTCTAAATGCAGTAACTACGTGGAGTCCGACGCTTGGGTCACCGACGCCGTGGCTGGCGTAAAGCACGCTCTGAAACGCAATGTCCGGGCCACCCGCGTGAGACTCGGTATCGCAGTGGGGATAGAGCTACACGAGAGGAGAAGTCATCCGGGGTCGATCACTATTTTACAAAAAGCCTCTTGAGGACCTTCTGCAGGATAGCTCTGGTGAACAGAGGCATTTGAGCAGGCTGCTTGGTCCGTGGAATCTGATCACCCTGGGCATCGGGGGCATCATAGGGGCCGGAATTTTCGTTATTACCGGGCAGGCTGCGGCACAGTACGCAGGTCCTGCTATTTCCATCTCTTTCTTGATATCCGGAATCGCCTGCGGGTTTGCCGGCCTTTGCTACGCGGAACTTGCATCCCTTATCCCTGTCTCAGGCAGCGCCTACACGTATGCCTATGCGGCCTTCGGAGAGCTGATTGCCTGGATCATCGGGTGGGACCTGGTCCTCGAATATCTATTTGCTGCCTCGACCGTCGCAGGAGGCTGGTCCGGATATGTAGTAAGCTTCCTTTGCGAGATGGGAATAGTGGTTCCATCAATCCTAGCAGGAGCACCACTGAGACACACGACAGCCGAGGGTTGGCAATTGACGGGTGCAATCTTGAACCTTCCAGCCGTGCTCATCGTTTTGGTGCTCACGGTCCTCCTGGTGCTCGGTGTCAGGGGATCAGCACGTTTCAATAATGCAATCGTCCTGGTGAAGGTCACTGTGATCACGCTCTTCATCTGCTTTGGGGTGTTCTATATAAGAAGTGACAACTGGACGCCATTTATTCCAAAAAATACGGGGATCTTCGGTCAGTATGGGCTTAGCGGGATTTTGCGGGGATCAGCAGTAGTGTTCTTTGCTTACCTCGGCTTTGATGCAGTAACCACAGCAGCACAGGAATGCCGAAATCCCCAAAAGGACATGTCAACAGGAGTGCTCGGCTCCCTAATTTTTTGCACCCTGCTTTACGTCCTTGTAGCACTCGTGCTCACAGGGATGGTGAAATACGATTTGTTGCTTGTTCCCGATCCCATTGCGTTTGGGGTCAATGCCGCAGGTCCCGATCTCCTGTGGCTGCGGCCCCTGATAAATATAGGCGCCATCGCCGGTCTTAGCTCAGTGATCCTTGTCGTGCTCTTCGGGCAATCGCGAATTCTATACACAATGGCGGCGGACGGGCTTCTGCCGGCACAACTGGCCAGAGTGCATCCCAAGTATAGGACCCCTCATATCACAACCATTCTGACAGGTCTTCTGGGAGCGATCCTTGCGGCAAGTTTTCCGATATCTGTCCTATGCGAGATGGTTTCGGTCGGGACTCTTTTCGCCTTTGTCGTCGTGTGCCTGGGAGTTCTCATGCTGCGCCGCACCGACCCAGACCTCCCAAGGCCCTTCAAAGTCCCGGGAGGTCCCATTATACCGATTCTTGGCGCTTCCGTATCTCTGATCCAAATGGTCTTTCTCCCGATGGTAACCCTGCTTCGACTGGCAATATGGATGGTTATCGGCCTGGGAATTTACTTTGGAGTGAGAGCTTCCAGGCCCTTCTTCTGCTCTGACAAGTATCGAAGCCCATGACCAGCCCCAAAAAATATATTAGCGTAGTGCGCGTTAATGTGCTCCAGACCTTGACAAGCTTGTTTCCTAAATGGAACATAAGATTCGAAGGACTGACATAAAACTCAAAATAGACTGCCTGGCCATTCCATGTCGGAAAAAAAGCACTTCATTTCTGAACGCCTGAAACTTATCCAGCACTTTACCCTTATTCAAAATGCCCATGAGAAAAGAACGTGGATGGAAGGATTAACCAAGCCCGACAAACCCTTTATTGTTTCATTTCTAAACGCCCATGCTTTTACTTTAGCGTGGAAAGACGAAACGTTCATCTCATGTCTTTTGGCCTCCGACTGCCTTTTCAGGGACGGCGTTGGAATCTCCTTCCTTCTTCGACTGCTTGGGTTGAAACCCGGGATCAACATGAATGGCTCGGACGTGACGCCCGAAATCATCTGTGCCTTCAGAGGCAAGAACATCGTGCTATACGGTACCCAAGAGCCTTGGCTCGCGAAGGCCGCCCGAGTCGTCGAAGACATGGGCGGAAAAGTCGTTCTGAAGATGGATGGGTTTCAACCTCCGGCCTCATATGTCGAAGCGATGGCGCAAACCGATGCGGCGCTTGTCATTCTGGCCATGGGCATGCCCAAACAAGAAAACGTTTCGATCAGCCTGGCCAAAAGGTTCGACCGGCCCATCGTAATAGTCAACGGTGGAGCGATCCTTGATTTCCTGGCCGGGCGTTACCCGCGCGCTCCTTTAATCTTGCGCCGTTTACGTCTTGAATGGCTCTTCCGCCTCATTCAGGAACCACACCGTTTGGCTCGACGCTATATTTTGGGGGGAGCGCTGTTTCTTCTTTATGCTTCTCGACTTGCGCTGACCGCACGGAAGAATACCACATGATCTGTGCCGCGAACTTCTAACTCAGGACACTGCACATACCTGGATAAAATTATTTGGCCCGGGGTAACGGGCTGAAGTCTCCGCTGATTTTGCAGAGAAGGAAGGTGCGATACCGAGAAACGGAAAACCTGTAGACAACCGACAGGTGACATGGTTCAATAATTTCAGTCTGCAGAGGGGGCTTCTGCCTGGGCGAACAGCAAATCGTAGAGATCTCGTAATTGCCATTTTCGCCAATCAGGAGAGCCGGATCGTGTGCCGAATGTTAGAAGGCAGACGACCCTCCGAGGCCTGACCGGCATGATCTGCAGGCATGTGGTCCGAATGGAAATAACGGGACCCTGCAGCCTCAAAATCTCGGTTCCAGCATCGATACTAATTATGTCAGATGGCAGAACCTTATAAGAGGATGAGGCATCCTATGAAGATATGTGAGGAAATTCGGCGTCTCCAGCCTTTAAGAACGGGCGTGGGGATATGCTCTGACATTTGAGTATAAAATAGGCACCGCGTGTTTCATCCTGAGAATCTTTCCCAGCGATCCATCCGAGTCCTGCATCTTCTCAATGGCGAGTTCTTCAGCGGCGTCGAGCAAGTGGTTGCGACGCTCGTCCGACATCACCGGGGCGTGGATCCGAACGTGGTTTGTCTTTTCGACGGCGAAATGGCGAGAAGAATGCGAGGGGTCTTTCCTGTACAGGTCCTCCCCATGCACAGCCGGTTCGACATCCGTATAGTTCGCCTTCTGAGCCGGTACGTTCGTCACAATGGAATTGCACTGCTACATGCCCACAATATACGTGCCCATCTGGTGGCAGGAATTATCGGGGCAGTAACGGGTTTGCCGGTCGTTGTGACGATTCACAGTCCGTCAGCCCGGGATACCACCCGATCTTGGATGAATGCCTTCAACAACCGGGTTGAACGTTCGTTGGTGCCGTGGACCACGGCTTGGACCACCGTATCAGAGAAATTGGGAGAAGTGATGCAACGGTCCGGGGTCCCGTCAGCGAGGCTCGTGGTCATTCGGAACGCCATAGACGTAGAAAGATACAGTGGAGGCAACGGTGCACGTCTGCGTGCCCTCCTGGGATGCGGAGACCAGCACCTGCTCATCGGGACCGTTGCTCTCATCCGGCCACGCAAAGGGATAGAGATTCTCTTACGGGCGGTTTCTTTGGCCGCTGCCGCCCTACCCGATATCCGTTGCATCATTGTCGGAGATTCGGAGAACTCACGCTATATCCGCGAACTCTTGAAACTTCGTGACACTCTTAATCTCGCTGATCGGGTTTTTTTTGTGCCATTCAGCGAAGATATTCCCGGCGTGATGGCCGCTCTCGATGTTTTTGTATTACCCTCGCTCTTTGGCGAGGGGCTACCCATGGTGATTCTGGAGGCGATGGCCGCTTCAAAACCGGTCGTTGCCACCGCGATCGAAGGTATCTCCGAGGCGGTGTTGGACACGGTGACGGGCATCTTGATCCCCCCTGGAAAGCCCGAATCCCTCGCCAAAGCCCTGATTGAGCTTGCAGCGAATCCCGAGCGCAGGAAAGCCATGGGCGTAGCAGCCCACCAACGTGCCATGACCCATTTCAGCGCAGCGCGGATGGCAACTGCATTCGAAAACCTTTATCAGGATATTCTTCAAAGTGCCTGAATCGGCGGATATTCCAAAAATCTCCACTGTTGGAAGTGGAGACGCACCGTGTGCACATGGGAAGTGTTAAAGGGGTGGTCGAGCAATGGCTGTAGAAGCTGGACAAATGCCGATTCATCTGTACACCGAATGCCGGCCCGATAGTTGAGGCTCGAAAGAACTGGTGGGCCTCGAATGGCTTTACCGAATGTCCATGGAACCTCGTCGTCTGTGGCGAAAATATCCTCCGGAAGATGGTACCTTCACGGCCTTGGCAGAGCAAAAAGAGCCTGGTCGAAGCCGATTGACAAAAAGCGAAAACCGCTTGCGGTCACACTGACCCAGAAAAGTGGAGCATGGCCAATTCAATCAGGCCCTGCCTCCAGCAGTTCTCTATACAATGCCAGATAGTCATGGGCCTGCTTTGGGGCGCTATAGTTCTCTAAAACATGCTGCCTTGCCGCTCGCCCCATTGTCCGGCCTCGGACCGGATCTCGCAAGAGCCCGGTTATAGCTCGCGCCAACGCCGCGCTGTTGGATGGGGGAACAAGCACTCCGGTTTCCCCGGGAGTGACGACTTCCCGGGTGCCGGCAATAGAGGTGGCGACGACGGCCAGTCCAGCGGCCATGGCTTCCAGTAAGGCGATGGACAGTCCTTCGCGAAGGGAAGGCAGGACAAACAGATTCGCCGCCGCCAGGAGAACTTGCACGTCGGTGCGGCTGCCCAGGAAATGGATGTTCTCGACGCAACCGCTGAGCCGGGCCTGCTCTTTGAGCTGCTCTCCGTCTTCCCCATCTCCGGCGATCAGAAAATGCACGTCAGGATGGGCGCAGACCACTTCTCCGGCAGCTTCGATCAGGTACCGGTGGCCCTTTTCCAGAGAGAGCCGGCCTACCGTTAAAATGATCCTGACTTGATCATGCAGGGCAAGCTCTTTACAGAGTTTGGTCTTGCTCCCGGAAGTTTGGCCGATTTCCAGGCTCGTTCCGTTAGGGATGGTAACGATTTTGTTCGCAGCAGAGCCGATCTGTTGCAGGATAGCCTGTCGCACAGCTTTCGATACGGCCACGAAACGATCAATTCTGGTGGCGGAGATCCGGTACAGAAAGCGAAACAGCAGCCGCCTCACGGCGAGGGCCGGTCCGGGGCGAAGCGGGAGAAAGTCAACGCCGTGGATGGTCCAGACCGCCCGCCTTACGCGCCCGGACATACGCAGACCCAATGCCACAAAGTCCATCACGCCGGCAATATGAGTCTGAATCAGAGCCACGCGGTTTTCTTTTACGAGGCGGGAGAGTTTGCACCAGATGCGGAACAGCTCAACGAAATAGACAGGGAAGAGAACAATCGTGCAGCGTGGCCGGCGGATAATCTTCACCGGCACACCTGCCTGCTCGATTATCGATCGCATGGGGCCATCGGCCATAGCACAGACCAGCAACGGATACTCTTCGGTTGGCCAGTGCTTCGCCAGGGTGGACACACACTGCTGAGCGCCTCCTACGTCCAGGTTGTCGATCAGATGCATTATACGGGGTCGGTTGCGATTGTGATTCATATTCATACCCAGCCAGTCCGATTCAACTGCCGCGGGCGCCTCCTGTTCCTAAACGGGAAAGCTGCGTCCGAAGCCGTACAGCCCACGGTGTCACTCGTCGATGTTGCGAACACTACCTTTTGACTTGCTGCATAGCTTGACTTTTTTGAGCTATTGCGCACAATTTCTCATAAGACAGTGTTTTTCGAGAAGGGATAAACCCTTTTCCCCCTGAGAAACTTGTGGTTCCGGGCGGGCACTGCATGGTATACCGCCCTTTGCTATCCAGTCGCGTTGGTAAGTACATGGATATGAGAGTCCTCGGCGGTTTGTCAACTCCATTCAAGACTTGCTTCATGCAGCCCTGCTGATCCTTCCGGTGGCGAATGTATTTAAAGGGTTTCTTTCTGACAATTTTGCTGGTGTTTTTGTTGCTGCCCGTCCTGGCGCGGACTCCTGCGGAGCAGACGATCACAACGGAGAAATCACATGCCGGGGATCCCGCTGCTTCGCAGCGTTCGGATAGTTCCATGTTTGGGAAGAGAGGCTGCTATATCGGAGTCTATCCGGGTTGGGGGCCTAACGAAGATGAGGTGGATGCGCAAAAGCTGTATGACTTCCAGCGTCTTTCCGGAAAAGGAGTAACCGTTGTCCCGTTCTCGAGTTTTTGGGGGCAACTGGAAGTATCCGGCCGGCCGCTGATCGAGATAGACCGCTATGGGGCGATTCCGATGCTGAGACTCATGCCTTGGGGTAAGCCCTATTGGCAAGCCAAAAGTCAATCTATCTATTCGCTGCAGAAGATCATTGACGGCGATCATGATTGGTATCTCAACCATTGGGCTGCCGTGCTGAAAAATTACGGCAAACCGGTTCTCGTGACCTTCGCCCCGGAAATGAACGGCGACTGGTTCCCCTGGGCCGGGGTATTTCAAGGGGGCGGTGAAGCGAGACCTTCTGGAGATCAACAGAAGACTGACGGGCCGGAAAAATACGCAGCAGCCTTCCGCCACATTATTGATCTTTTCAGAAGCCGGGAAGTCAAGAACGTGCAATGGGTGTTCCAACCCAGCCACCGGTCTCACCCCAACGAGCCCTGGAACAGCATGAAATCCTACTACCCCGGAGATGACTACATCGACTGGCTCGGTGTGAGTCTCTACGGGGTCCAATTTCAAGATGAGCCATGGGAGGGCTTCGTCAAGCTAATGGACGCCGCTTATGCCGACCTCGCCTCTATATCGACGAACAAACCGCTCATGCTGTCGGAATGGAGTGTGGGTGAATGGCCGGAAAAGGGAAGCAAGGCCGCTTGGTATGCAGAGGCTCTTTCCAGCCTTCAAATCAGGTATCCCCAAATCAAAATTGCCATAATTTGGCACGCGAAGTGGCAAAATAAAAATGGGACGTGGTCAAATCTTCGGATTGATTCCTCTCCCGAGGCCCTGCAAGCTTACCGGGAGGGCGTTAGATCTGATTACTTCATCGGAAGCATCAAGAAATAGGCACAATTCCGGTATCGGGGTTTTTTCCTTTAAGCCGATGTGTCCTCGACTCTCTTCGGGTCTTCTCATGAGCACATGCCAACCATAGATCTAAAAGAGAACAAGTTTCCCGTGGTTCACCTTACTGACACGATTTGACAGCCTCCAGGAAACATGCTAGTAGGAAAAACCTGTATTATCAGACGGACAGTACCTGTCTGGGCCCCGATTAGCCGGAGGCCGGACCCAAAGGAGCAAGCGGTAACACAGGCGCCGGGGGACCCGGCAAGCTGCAAGGGCAGCATTGAAGACCATTAATATCCTGGGAGGTTATCCCCTTTAGGTGGTGCTTAACATCCGAACTTCAAAACGGCAGGCCGTTTGGAACTCGGTTGCTCTTAGGCCCGAGGATAATTCATGATTAGCAGCGGAAGGCTCTCGAGTACTCTTTCCTCCTGCATTTCCGCCGTGCTGCTCTTGTCCCTATGCTGTTTTTCGTGCACTCCCCTGCCGGTAAGGACTCAGCCTCCTCAATCATCCGTTGGGGAACCCTGTGCTGTTACAGAAAAAGACGCAATCCCCAAAAGCCATGATCTGAGTCAGGAGCAGCTTCCTGCCCGCCCCAACCCGGCCACCCCGGAGCCAATCGTCACGTCATACGTACCTGAGTATCGAATGGGCCCGGGTGATGTCATCGAATTGGTCTACCAGGTCCTTCATGAGAAGAGTTCCGAGGATTATCGCATCGAGATAGAGGACAGGATCAGCATCAATTTCCCGTACCATCCTCAGTTCACGACAACAGTGCTGGTTCGTCCGGACGGAAAGATCAGCGCACCACTTCTGGGCGACATTGAAGCCGAATCACAGACGCCAGCGGAACTGGCGCAAACCCTCAACCGGAAATACCGGGGCATCCTGACCAACCCCAATGTCACTGTGGCTTTGGAAACATTCAATGTCAAACTGGAGGAGCTGAAAAGGACAATTACATCATACCAGATGGGGCAAAGCAGAGTGGCCACCATCACTCCTGACGGCAGGATTTCCTGTCCCCTTATCGGCAATCTGCCGGCCGAAGGGCTGACAATCAGCCTGCTGGAGAAGGCCGTCAACGAGAAGTATTCAACGATCACCCATAACCTCCGGGCCACACTGATTATGAAGGAGATTCACAATCCCAAGTTCTACATCCTGGGAGAAGTGCGGAAACCCGGGGTTTACGAAATGCGGTCGCCCCTGAGCCTGCTGGATGCACTCACGATGGCTGAAGGATTTAAGAAGAGCGCGTCTTTGAAGGAAGTGATCGTTTTTCGTAACGAAGGCGCGGAAAGGCCCATGACTTTCAAGGTCGATTTGGCGGCCGTCCTGAAGCAGGGAGAGGTCGGCTTCAACCAAATGGTGAGGCCGGCTGACATCATTTACATACCCAAGACGCGCCTGGACGACCTCGATGATTTGCTTGAAAAGATCTTTACCAAAGGTTTTTACACCATTATCCCGGTCAATGCCTTCGCTTTGAGCCCCTCTCTCTAAGAAGGCTCCACCAAAATGCAAATTCGGCCGGAACCACGAAAGCCCGATAAGTAGACACCGTGATCCTGCAGGCCGGAGGGCCCTTCCATGCGCACCATGTTGAGAGAATTCGCGTTCATCGTGTTTTACCGGTTTAAGCTCGTGAAGATCGTCTTACTGGTTTTTCTGGTCCTCTCGATTATTGCGGCCTTCCTGCTGCCGCCGGTGTACGAAGCGACGGCCCGGTTTTCCCTGACGATTCCCCGTTCTCTCGATCCCCTGAGAGAAGATCGCTCTTACGATTACAAAAGCAGAGTGAGCCTGATCATGCAGGATCAAAGGGAGCTGATCCTGTCCAATAGAGTGATGCGCAGAGTCGCCTCAGCTTGTCTTCCATCCCTGAAACCCCAAGAGCTTGACAGATACACAGACAAGCTCAGAAAGAAAGTCGGGGTGACTCCCCCAAAAGGCGAGACCTTCGAAGGGTCCAATGTCTTCTATGTGACCTTCAAAGACAAAGACCCAAACCGGGCCGCCGAAATCGGCCAGATCATTGTTAAGAACTACCTCGAGGTCTACCAGGCGATTTATAAGAACAAAGCCGAGCGTTCCCGCGCCTTTTTCGAGCAGCAGACGCAAAGGCTTTACGAGGACGTGCTCGCCAAGGAAAAGGAGCTTCGAGAGTACGAAACCACGAACGCCCTGACCCTGATTGATATCCTCAATCTGGAAGCAGGCCAGGCCAAGACCAACATTGAAGTGGGACCCAATGCCCTTCTCACAAGCTCCATGCGTAAATACCATGAAGTTCAGCAAGACCTGGCGGTGATCCAAGTCTCCATTGAAGCGCTCGAAAAGGAGCTGCAGAAGGCCGGGATTCCGGTAGTCCCGGCTGAGATGGAAGCGGAGGGGCGCGCCATATCCATTTTCAAGAACAAGCTTGCCCAGTTGCAAATCGAGCTCAACGCGATGTCCCCTCAATATGGCAGCGGCTATATACCCATGGACCAAATGAAGCGGGAGTTGCGCCTCGACGTGGGGTCGCTGCGCCAAGAACTCGAGCGAACACGAGACGCCCGGAAGATCGCTGCGAAAGGAATAAGGGCACAACTGCAGGAAATCGAGCGGGTTATTGAAAGCCTCAAAGAACAGATCCGGTCAACGGCGCACGAGAAATCCGTGTACGATCATCTGAGACAGGAATATGCACTGGCGAAAGATGCTTATACACAAACTCGATCGCAGCTCGAACAGACTCGCCTGGCTACGGCTCTGAATGAGGAAGAACAATCCCTGACCCTGGTTGACGAACCCGTACCTCCTTATAAACCTTCCGGCCCCAACCGCCTTTTGATCGTCGCGCTGGGACTTTGGGGGGGTGTTTTATTCGGCATTGCCAGCGCACTGACTCTCGATTTTTTTGACCACACCGTCAGAATCCCTGAGGATATCACCACCCACCTGGGGGTGCCTTATCTGGGCTCTCTCACAAGCATGGAGTAGGCGGGATGGTGTTAGTTTTATCTCTCCTTATCATCCTGTCCTTCTCAACGATCCTTATCCTCTTATCGCTCAAAATGAGACCATCCCCCAATGCCGATTCAGGCGTCAGATTGACCACCCTCGTTCTGTGCATCTGGTTGATTGCCAGCGCGTTCTGGGGCTCTAAGTTCTTCGCAATTCGTTTTCCTGGTTTCATTGCTTTGAGCATCGACCGGTTCTTTTTCGCAGTGCTCGTCGCGGTGCTCCTGGTAGGAATTTACCGAGGCCGGGTCCTCTTCAAGCCTTCTTTCGCCATCGAGCTATGGATGCTCCTCTTCTCGGTCGTGTGCATCGCCTCCATGGCAATTCACGGCTTCAAGCCCTCCCGGCTGGATTTTACCTCACCGATCTTCGTCTTTGTTTCCGGATATCTCGCCCCATTTATCATCTTCTTGTATGCAAAAACCTACCTCAGCAGCGAACACGACCTGCATATGGTCTTTTTGACAGTATTTGGCATAGGGATCTATTTAGCCATCATCGCCTTTTTCGAGTTCTTCGACCTTCGTCAGCTTGTTTTTCCACGATACATCAATGATCCCAGCGTGTATCTCCATTTGGACCGGGCCAGAGGGCCATTTCTCAATGCGGCATTCAACGGACTGGCCATGGTGTTCGCGGGAGTCTGCGGACTGCATGCATTATCCCGCATGAAAGGCCCTGCGAGATGGATCCAGGCCGGGCTCCTTTGCCTGTTTTTTCCGGCCGTCTTTTTCACTCAAACCAGGTCCGTCTATCTTTGCTTTCTGATTGCCCTTGTTTCCTTTCTGTTCTTCTACCGGACAGCCTTTCCCAAATGGAAAACGTTCGCTTTGCCCGTGGCCCTCGCAATCTTTCTTCTGGCGGCCGGTCTTCCAAGACTATTGTCGGAGGAGCGTAAAGCAGGGGGGGTCTACCAGATCGGCGAAATTCAAGTCAGGATGGCGCTCATCCAAATGTCGGCCCTCATGATCAAAGACCATCCATTTCTGGGAGTCGGGTTTAACCAATTCGTTCCGGCGGCCGAAGAAGATTATCGGGGAAGGGTGCCAATTCCCTACACCAGTGAGCAACAAACGCAGCATCACCACATCATCGGCATGCTGGTGGAACTGGGCGTGCTGGGAACATCATTTTATGCCGTCATCTTGATCATGGTTCTGAGACGTTTTTATCAACTGGCCGATTGGGTACCGCAAAGCGGCTTCATGGGCGCCAACATGATTCTTTCCATCGCCATCATCTGGACCGTCTATCTGACGAATAACATGTTTATCGAGCCAACCTTTCAGATTTACACCAATGCGGTGCCATACCTGCTTGCGGGGTATTGTGACGGACTATACGGCAGATTGTCCATTGCCAATCCGAAAAGCTGACATAAGCCGGAGGAAAAGCCGATGCACCCCTGGATTATTCCGTTCGCCAAAGGAGATTTAGATTATAGTCATCCGGGGAATCATCCGGGGAATATCTTTTTTGCAGGTTCCTAAGGGACGGGCTTTATCTGAGCCCCCACGTCGCCGGGGGTTCAATGACTTTCCGGAGGGGGTAATGCTCACCCACAGAAGCACGATCTCCCGGGTGGGCGCTGGATTGTAGCCCGATTGCGAGCGGTTGATATTCTCCCTGGCGCTGCCGGTAGTCTATCACTGAATTTGATTGCCTGATGCTACGGACAAACATGGGCCTTAAGACTTACATAATCTTGACGATCATATTTCTCCTTATGATGTTGAGTGTTTTCTTTTTTGATTTGATTTCGATGCTGAGAAGTATCTTTTGATCGAATGCAGGAAGCGGACAGTTACGACGGGGGAAGCAGAGCAGAGCCGAAAAGCAAGCGACCAGATGGCGGCCTGAGACTGGGAGGTTCTTGTGCATGAGAAGGATGGAATTGAAAATATGACGAAGCAGAATGCTGACCAATCGGGTCATCTTCCGAGGGACGGGACGCGGCCTCCAGCCATCCAGGCTGACTCTGATGAACAGCCGGCGTTCCCGAAGAGCACTTCCATGGAGAAAATCTACAACGACTTGGGGAACATCTGGACCAGCATTGTCTTGTTGAGTCAGTCGCCCCCCCGAACCATCCTGATCTGTTCTGCAACGCGCGGAGAAGGATGCACGGCAACTTCGTCGCATTTTTCTCTCTATCTTGCCCTGACTCACGGTTTGAGAGTCTTGTGCGTGAACACCGATGTCTCCTCAACCAGGGAATGCTTTCCGATCCCGAAAGCCACAGAATATTTCGGACTGGCCGCTCACTATGAGGGTCGCCATCCGCTGCCATCCCTTATTCTGCCCACGGCCTACCCGAATCTCTTTGTCCTCCCGGCTGGCTCCGATAAGTCCGGACCTGGAGCACGAGACCTGGTCTTCACAAAAAGAACTTTAGAAGATCTTGTGAGCTATTGTAATGACCACTTTGATATCACCATTTTCAACGGCCAGCCCGTGACTTCCCACCCCAGTGTGATTGAGCTGGCGCGCTTGGTGGATCAGGTGGTACTTGTGTGTCGCTCCGGTAATTCACGGCGGGAAGTGAGCAGATTGGCGGTGGACCGCCTGAAGGAAAGCGGGGTGACGAGAATCGGCGCCATTCTGACCGATCGCCGCTATCCGATACCTGCGGGATTGTACAGAATTCTCAAGTGATCCCGGAATTAAGAGACCTTGCCGCTGTTCCGAGGAAATACTGAACGGAGGGGATCTTAGATTAACGTATATGAGAAATGCGAGACTTCAACAGGTCGCTGTTCACGGTTAAACCGCCCAAGCGAAAGGCTCTGGTCATTAAAGTTTTGATCGATTATGTTCTCAGTGCTTCAATTCTCCTCATTATTTGGCCGCTCTTGCTCATCATAGCAGTTGCCATTAAACTTTCTTCTCCGGGGCCTGTTTTCTACGCACAGGAGCGTTGCGGTCTATATGGACGTCGATTCAAAATGTACAAGTTCCGCACCATGTTCCCTGGTGCCGACAATATGATCTCAGATGTAGCGGCGCTGAATGAAATGGACGGACCGGTCTTCAAGATGAAAAACGACCCCCGAATCATACCAGGGCTGGGAAGCTTCCTTAGACGAAAAAGCCTCGACGAACTGCCTCAACTCTTCAACGTGATGCGAGGCGAAATGAGCATGGTGGGCCCCCGGCCCCCTTTGCCGGAGGAGGTGCGATTGTACAAAACCTGGCAAATGCGGCGCCTTTTTATGAAGCCCGGTATCACGTGCATCTGGCAAATCCAACCGAATCGCAACGAGATCCCTTTTACGCGGTGGATGGAATTGGATCTCGAATATATCGATCACTGGTCCATATTGCTCGACTTAAAGCTGCTGATCAAAACGGTCCCTGCTGTCTTCCAAGAATGGGGAAGATAGGTCGCAATGAGTGAGCGCCGGGAGTCTTTTCGTCTTATCGGCAAAGCCAGCCTGATCATGATGACCTTGACCCTGCTTGATAAGGTCTTCGCGCTGGCAAAGGAAATCGTCGTTGCCGACCGGTTTGGAATCTCACCGTCCCTGGACGTTTTCAACATCGCCTACGCCCTTCCCGCCCTGATCATCGCCCTTTGCACCACTTCCGTGGTCGCCGCTTTGGTGCCCGTATACATCAAATGGTCTCACGACCTTTCTGGCGAAGACGCCGACGCCAGGGCCCTCTCGATGTTTTATCTGGCCGCCCTGGTATTTGCAGCGGTTGCTGCAGCCGGTTTTGTTCTCAGCCCCAGGTACTTCCAACTGATCGGGTATACTTTCTCGCCGGAACAGCGGGCTCTGGGAATCGGCCTGGAGAGGGTATTGATATTCCTTATTTTTGTTGAAGGCTCGAGCACCATACTAACCGCCGTGATCCTTGCCCGAAAGAAATTCGTCAGCTTGCAGATCGCACCACTATTCGTAAACGCCGGCATGATAGGCTTGCTGCTTCTGTACCAGAAGCAATACGGCATTAATGCTCTTGTTTGGGGTTGCCTGGTCGGAACTTTGCTCAAGGGGCTTTACATGATGCTGGTGCTCAGGCGTGGCGGCTTCAGGTTCATCGGTAAGGTTCAGTTGGAACGAGCGGAGCTGGGAGCTTTCGTCGGTTTGGCACTGCCGCTTCTCGGGAGTGAGTTTCTCTCCAATTCGAGCATTTTTGTGGATCAGATAATGGCCACAAAACTTGCAGCCGGCTCCGTTTCTGCTCTGAGATACGCAACCCGGATCAATGATCTTTACATTCACATTATTATCATGGCCTTCTCCCGGGCGATTTTCCCGTTCATCACTGAAAAGGTTATCCAAAAGGATGATGAGGGCATGCGATTTTTGTTCACTCGCAGTGTCACATTGTTGGGCCTTGTTACTTTCCCTGCCATCTGCGTGATTGCTATTTTTTCCCAAAACATCGTAAGCATTCTCCTCCAGCGGGGTGCTTTCGACCCACACGCAACCAAGGTGACCGGCGAAATACTCTTCTATTACAGCCTTGGCCTTTTCTTCTACGCATACACCTTCGTGAACCATTCGTTTTTCACTGCGCTGCGCGACATAAAGCCATTGATTCAAATGGGATGCCTATCCATCGTGCTGAATGTAGTGTTCAATCTCATCTTTATGCATTTCCTGGGTGTTAAGGGGATTGCTCTGTCAACATCGGTGAGACAGGTGATTTTGTTTTTTGTCTTTTTTCAAATGCTAAAACAGAAGCTTGGACTTGAAAGTTTCTCATCTGTCTTGGATGACTTTCGCAGCATTGTAATTGCATCCGTCACGGCTCTGGTCTGTGGGTTGATTTCCGTTCATCTTATGGATTCCGCGGGATTCAACAGCCTTTTGAGTTTCCTGTTCACTTGTGCTTTGATGGCGCTTTGCTATGGATTGGTTTTGTGGAAGGTGCGAACAGCGGAGATCGAAGAGATCCTGCGCGACGCGGGGAAGGTTCTGAAATCTTTAAATTAAGGCACTACAAAACCTCCCGCTTTTAGGAGATTATTGCATATGGAAAGACGCTTTGCACTCAGCAGGTTCCTCAGTCCCATGAAGATCAACACCACTTTGCTGACACTGTGGTTTCTTGCTCTCGCCTCACAACCGGGGTTGGGTTCCAGTGTCCAGAAAGACGATCTGGTGACCGAATCTCACCCCTTCGTGCGCCGCTATCAGATCTCTCTGACCGGGACCATTTTCCATGGGCAATTCTCAGGAGTTAAAGCCATCCTGACCTTCCAGTCTCCTCCCCCGGAAAGTCCAAACCGCTATCGAATAATCATCGAAGGGGCTTCCTCCAACTCGTCCCCGGACTTCTGCCACTGGGATTCGGAAGATTGCAGCATGAGCGTCTTTTTGAACGAAATCAAATGCTCGTTTAAAAACTCGCTCAAAAAGCCGTCCACCTCATACTTTTTCCACCTCAGCCCTGGCCTTTTCAACAAGGAACTCTTCCCTGCCCTCGAAGAGCAGCAAGGGGCCAAGCCTACCGCCACACAAACCAGGCCGACATTCATTCAAGCTAAAGCCGGAGAGCTTGTCTTGACGGTCCACAGCAACGAGGTAACCGGGACCTTATGGATGAGGGGATACGATACCGTGGAACATTCGCACGTAGTCTATCAAGCTCACTTTCAGGGTACCCGCGCCGCAGACGAAGGAATTCGCTGAGATAGCTTTGAATCTTACTCCGCGACAGAGTTGCACATTTCTCTCTTCAATCTGAAGAATTGAAAAGCTGAAATCCTCAACAGGTCCGAATCATATGATTCCGGGGTCCCTGCGCGGACGTAATGCCTGGGATGCCGGCACAGCGGGGATAGATGAATTTGAAGGGCGGAGGTTCTACGCCTCGAAGGTGTTCCTTTGGGGTGAGCACTTCCGGCGCGAGCGAATCCTGGAAAGTGACTTTCCTTGGGTGGGCTCAGCGTCATGAATGGAGTTTTTTCCCTATCCCTATTTTCTTCTGGAGACATCCGACGTACTAAGTTAAAGGTATGTATATTGGGTGTGAATTGCGTCTCAATAATGACCCCACAATAGAGGAAAAGGGGCTGGCTAAGAAATGTGCGACTTCCCGAATGTCGAAAACAATGATCTTGAGCTTGAACTGCTCAGTGACTTCTGTGACAACTGGGATCGCAGGATTGAGTTTCTTCCAGACCTGCTGAGGCAGGGGCACGCGGATGAATCCTTGATTCTTTGCTGCTGCTATATTGAAGCGATTGGGAAATGGCTCTGTAAATCCGAGTCGAGTGATCGTGAGACATTTGCAAAAGCTTTGATTCGCTATGGGAGAAACGAAGTCTTCAGCAGGGTAAATCCAGTCCGCCTCCTTTCGGAACTTCAATCGATTGCATCGGTGGGTGATGATTCAGATGCATTGAAACAGGTCACGGGAAAGCTGTCACATGCCTTTGCTACCTTGCAGGACAGATTTTACTCGGAAAAGGAAATTCGAAGTATTTGCAAGCCGGTGCTGGAGGAAAGAGAATTCCTCATTTTGGAAAGGTCGCTCTGGATGGGTAGTCTCGCCGGTTCGGCACACGGGATAACCGGGTGTGAAGGAATACATGACGGGGTAATGAGAATAGGAGGATTTAATGAAGTGGTCATGGATTGCCGGCTATTCTACCCCGCATTGAAGTATATTTTCGAGAGCGCAAGACGACTGATCGTGTCCGGCAAGCTCCGGATCTGGTAGGAATTAAGAGATGGTTCAGAACACCTGCTCTTACCGGTGAACACGCCGAAAGTTGCTATACCTCTCTTGGTCATTGAGAAAGGAGGCGCCAAAATCTTCGCAGTTTACGAATCATCTGTTTACCGAATCGCCTCAAACTGATTCTTTAGAAAGTGGCAAGGGATATTAGCTCCGCTTTGCGCGATCGGAGTTGTGAGATGACTGTTCTATTTGTCATCCCCCCTCAAACGCTCAGCAGAATCTCTCCCGCCTGCTCAAGCCGCGAAAGGTCGCTTCAGTTGAAGCAAAAGGACCTTCGGGCAAATCCGGGTACATTCCACCGAAACAGGCACTCCTCTCAATTTTTTCCTTTGACAAGATAGTCTCGAGTTATGCAATAGTGATTTGCAGCGCTATAGCTTTGAATCGAAAACCCGCGCAAAAAAAGGGGGGAATTCCAATGGCTCGAAACATCGCTTTCGCCGGTTTAATCATCGCGTTTTTTCTTTGCTCCTTTGCTCCCGCGCTTCAAGCCGCCGGAGTCAGTCAGGAAGCCAAGGTACGGGCAGCCACCGCCGTTATAACGGAAATAATGGACATACGGGAGAATGCTATTCCGCCCAGCCTTTTGCGCCAGGCGCAGGGTATCGCTATATTCCCCGATCTGCTCAAGGCTGGATTTCTTATAGGAGCCCGCTATGGAGACGGGATACTGCTGGTCCGAAATCCGGACCAAACCTGGAGCAACCCCCTCTTCTTTCGCATTGTTGGTGGCAGTTTCGGATTTCAGGCCGGCGCACAATTGAGCGACGTCATTCTTGTTATGAGAAGTATGCCCAGTCTGGACGCGCTAACTAACGGCAAATTCACTCTGGGGGCGGACGCTGCTGTAGCGGCGGGACCCGTCGGCAGGCAGGCCGAAGCGTCAACGGACTCCCTGGGCACAATCCTTTCATACTCCAGATGCCGAGGACTTTTTGCCGGACTCTCGCTCGAAGAAGCGGTCATGCAGATGGACAATGGTTCAAATGCCGCTTTCTACAACGCTTCCGGGTTGCTTCCCATGGACATACTGGCAAATTCAAATATTCCGGCCCCTGCGGTTGCGGCAGAACTTAAAAGGGTTCTTGACTGGTACTCCACGCATTGAAACGGGATCTGAACACTTGCTCTGTTCCAGCGCTGAATGAGGCGGTTTAGATGAGCTTGGAATTTGATTTTATAGACGTTCCAGCAAGTTATGTACTTTTTTGATTTCGCCAAAAATGGAAAATACACTCTTGACCTGATGTTCAAAAGGGAAAAACCTGCTACTCTTCGGCCATAAGGACGGTCCCTCCTGCTTTTGTTCAGGTTTTTCGGAACCCGGAACCATTCGCCCCGGAAAGCCAGGAACCCCTCAACGTGAAGAACCGGCAAAGCCTCGGACCAATGCGGCGATCTCATCTGCAGCCGTGTCCAATGCGAAATGACCGGCGTCGAGAACGTGAACTTGAGCGTTCGGCACATCCCGGCGATAGGCTTCCGGCTCCGAGAGGTCGAACGAAAGGTCATGCTTACCCCAGATCACCAGCAGACGAGGCTGCTTCTCGCGCATCCAAGCCTGCCACCTGGGGTAGGCGTCGACGTTTGTGCGGTAGTCGTAGAAGAGGTCGCTTTGAATGTTGGCCTGGCCGGGCTGGTTGAGAAAGGCAAATTCATCGGTCCAGAGATCCGGGTCATAGCGTTCCACGTTGGGATCGTTGCCGACATGGCGCGTCCGCGTCGTCGGCAGCGACAGGAGATTCGTGCGAAGCGTGCTTTCGTTGGCGGCGCGATCGGCCCAAAAGGCCCGCCGCGGCTCCCAATTCGCCCCCAGACCTTCGTTGTGCGCCACAGCGTCCTGGACGATGAGAGCCTCGATCCGGTCCGGATGAGCTAAAGCCATGCGAAAACCCACCGGGCCGCCGTAATCCTGCATGTAAAGCGTGTAGCGCGAGAGCCCGAGCGCTTCGGTGAAGTGACTCATGATCTCGGCATAGTGATCGAATGTATACGCGAATTCTTTCGGGTCCGGCCAGTCGCTGTGTCCGAAGCCAGGGTAATCGGGCGCGACAAGGTGATAGCGATCGGAAAGCCGGGCGAAGAGAGGCTCGAACATCCGGGATGAAGAGGGAAGTCCGTGCAGCAGGAGAAGCGCCGGCGCGTCTTTCGGGCCGGCCTCTCTGTAAAAGATGGAGAGGCCGTCTATCTGTACCGTGCGATAAAAAGTCGGGTGTTCCATGGGATGTTCCTTTCCTTGGGCTTGGGCCGGCAATTAATCACTACTATATTCCCATCGAATCTGCTCATCACGTCGCTCTTTCGAAAGTGTCGAAACCGGTTGATTTGGCTCCCGGAACGCCTATGCCCATCTCGTAATACGAACTGAGCAGCAAGCGGCCGGAATGAATTGAACTGTCTGGCGGCTACCAACGGCCAGCGTGAGAGCCACCATCCACGTGGAGTACCTCTCCGCTTACCACTACAACGTTAAGTATTCATGGAGAACGTGATAAACGGCCATAATTTATCTTTCTATGGCAGATGGGGCATGTTCCCAGCCAACACGCTATCAGACCCTGCATCTGCCGCCTCACTTTCGGGAGGGTCAACCCAG
>JBKQLC010000007.1:0-58913 GCA_052147195.1 Syntrophobacteraceae bacterium | reverse complement strand
ACAGCGGTTCAAATCCGCTTGCCGCCGCCAGAAAATTAAAGGGGCCGGCTCATTTTTGAGCCGGCCCCTTTTAGAACCACCTGCTCCGTAAAGATCCCGGGGCTAACGGTGAGACGGAGCGAGGCGGAGACTTAATGGCGAAGTGTTGTCAGATCTTTCCCTGCCTACTCCCTTTGCATTTCGTCAACTACGAGACCCCCGACCGCTCCGGCGGCGGCCCCTGCGGCAGCCCCGGCCAGTAAAGGCCCTCCCAGTATTGCTGCCGCGCCTGCACCGGCAACCGAACCAATCGCTCCCCCGCTCAACGTGCTCTGCTCTGTTGAGCTCAACCCGGCATACCCGAAGACGCTGCAAATCAAAAGTACAATCATTGAGCACTTGAGTATCCGCATGTCCCCCCCTAACTGCAAATATCATTTTCCCCCGACTAACTCCGAAAAATCTTACCCCTCATACCTGAAACGAAAAGCTGCGATTGTTTCAGCTTTATGCCGCAGGCGCTCCCACTGCGTCTGGTTTTACGCAGGCCAAATCGGTAATAATCCGCTTCAAATCGCTTAGAAGGAATGGTTTTTCCACAAAATTGCAAATTCCCATGCTCACTGCTTCGCGCCTCAGACGTGGATCACGGTTTCCGCTCATTAGTACGAAGGGAAGCTCCGGGTACCTGGATGACACGGAACGAAACAGATCGAAACCGGATTCGCCCGGCATATTGAGATCCGAAATGATGAGGTCATATTCGTTATATTTCAGGCGCTTGCGGGCCTGAGCGGCGCTTTCAGCCAGATCGAATTTAATTCCATACGCTTCCAGGTATTCACCGATAAGAAACAGAAGGTCTTCGTCGTCATCTACCAGCAATACTTTATTCATCACTTTATTCATCGCAGTTCCTTTTGCCCGGAAGGCCTGTTTTCCTTAGGAAACAAAAACCAGTCTCTTCCAGCCTTCTATAAGAATGTATATAAGATAAATAACCACCGAGACATATGCTAAGGGATTAAGAATCGCCACCGACATAATTGCCTCCTTCATTAATATTGATTCCAATAGATCGATCCACTGCCATCTATATATGCATCGGCTATGCCAAGTCTGCAAGCTGGGTTGGTGGCCGATCTACGTGGCCTCGGTCGTGCGGTTTTGTAGGATTTTAACTACACAGCGGAGGAAATCAGAGACAAAACATACGGTGTTGCGGAGGTTTTGATAACAGCTCAAAATGTGGAGAACGCGGACAGAGCGCCGCCGTGAAAGACGGCGCCACCAGCGGTGCGCCTTGATTTCGGTTGATACTTTTGTGCACGCCCGCGAGGCGGGGTGGTCTTATTAACTCGCATTGCCTTTGAAATCCCCAGGGTTGATTCCGTATTTTCGCATCAGTTTATAGAATTCGGCCCGGTACCTGCCCGCCAGGGCGGCGGCCCGCGAAACGTTTCCACCGGTTTCCGTGAGCACCTGGGTCAGGTAAGCCTTATCGTGCTCTTCTCTTGCATCATCGAGGGGCATGAGCTTTTTGTTGGCCGCAGGCGATTCACCTCCCCCGAGGAACAGGGATTCAGGCGTTAACACGGTATGAGTCGAAAGGGCCACAGCTCTTTCGACTACATTGGAGAGTTCTCGAACGTTTCCGGGCCAACTGTAGAGCATCATCTGCTGCATGACTTCGGGCGCAAGCCCCTGAATATTCTTGTTCATCTCACGGTTGAAATGCTGGAGGAAATGATTGGCCAGCAGTGGCACATCTTCTATCCGCTCGCGCAGCGGCGGCAGAAAAATCGGTATTACATGAATGCGATAATATAAATCCTCCCGGAAGTTGCCATCCTGAATGGCTTTCCAAAGATCGCGATTCGTTGCAACTACCAGGCGGATATCAATCTTTACCGGCTTGGTCCCGCCGACCGCATAGAACTCGCGGTCCTGGAAGACCCGCAAAAGCTTGACCTGAAGCGTTGTGGGGAGTTCGGCGATCTCATCCATGAAAAGGGTGCCGCCTTCGGCCATTTGGAACAGGCCTTTCTTCGGCGCGTCAGCACTGGTAAATGCGCCTTTGACGTGTCCGAAGAGTTCGCTTTCCAGGAGGCCTTCAGGGATAGCTCCGCAATTGATGGCTATGAAGGGGCCTTTTGAACGAGGGCTGCTCAGGTGAATGGCTTTTGCCATCAACTCCTTGCCGGTGCCGCTCTCTCCGTAGAGGCAGACGGTAGAATCCGTTGAGGCGATCTGGGCAACCTGGTTCAGGATGTGCTGCATCTTTTGGCTCGAGGCTATAATGTTGTCAAACTGATACCTCTGTCTGACCATGTGCCGGAGCCTGTCGACCTCTACCTTCAACCGGCCGACTTCAAGGGCTTTTTCGAGGCGATACAAGAGGTCCTTAGCCTCGAAAGGTTTGGTCAGAAAGTCGTAGGCTCCCTTCTTGGTGGCTTCTACAGCGCGCTCGATGGTGCCATAGGCTGTGAGGATGATCACTGGAAGATAAGGCTGGATTTTCAACAGTTGTTCCATCAGGGCGATGCCGTCCATATCGTCCATTTTTAAGTCGAGGATAGCCGCGCTGAATACGCTCTCACTGGCGTGGACAAGCGCTTCCTCGCCTCCGGACGCAACGGTGACCTGGTATTGGGCCGACTCCAGACGAGCTTTCATCAGAGTTAACAGCCCCGGATCATCATCAACGGCAAGAATTCTCTCAGTAGCCATCAGTAGGATTTAATTCCTTAGCTCTTTGACTTTCTGCTATCAATACAGAAGCCCACGTTCTTTTTTTTCAATTTCAATGTCAATTTGACGTGATTTTTGAATTTGTCTATTCAGTTCTCTTATGGTCTCATCTCTGGACCTGATCTCGTCTTCAAAGCGCTGCCGGTCCACTTCCCAATCGACTTCCTGAGAGGAATCCGGCAGCCTGGCCGATTCATCCGCCTCCGGTTCCGAGGCTTCTTTTGTCTTGGATTCCTCACGCGCCGGGCGCTTCCTCATCATTAATTTTTTCTGCAATTGCATATTCTTTTCGATCAGCCCTTTCCAGACCATGGCCTGGTAAGCCCACTGGCTTCCCGGTGCGGCTGTGTTCAGATCTTCGATGTACTTCAGGGCCTTTCGAGGATCATAATAGGGGCTTTGCGAATATGAGTGAAGGAAGGCGAGGTTGAAAAGCGCTATAGTGCATTTATCGGGATCTTGGCAGGCTTTGAGCGTTTCGGTGTTTTCCGTGAAAAAGCCCGCATAGTCGCCTTTTTCCATTACCGTCTGGGGAGGAAATAAGGGCGCCGGCTGGATTATTTGCTGAACTATCGGAGTCTTCGATGCTTCGCAGCCGGCGATCAGGGCGAAGATCAAAAAAACAGCCGCACCGTGCAGAACTTGTGATTTGCTACGCATTAATGGCTCGCTTTGCTAATGTTGAGTATTGCATGTTAGAGTCTATATCTAAACGGATCGGTAAAAGGACGTGGAAGGTTGCTCCGCACCCGATTTCGCTTTCTGCCCAGATCCTGCCTTTATGCGCTTCAACGATATGTCTGGCAATTGCCAGGCCCAGACCGGTTCCGTGCTGTCCTTTAGCCTTTTGGTTCTTGCTCTGATAGAAATGCTTGAAAATATTCTGAACCTCTACTGCCGGAATACCAGGGCCATCGTCCGAGACTCGTATTTCAACTGCGTGGGCCTCCCGTTGATCGCTCTGCACAGCAAGGGCTTCCACCCGAATCTCGCCTCCTACCGGAGAAAACCTCAAAGCATTGCTCAAAAGATTATCCAGGACCTGTTGAATCCTGCGCTCGTCTGCCATAAACATTGAAATTGGTCCCATTATTTTCGTCTGTAACTTAATGTCGCGTTTCCGTGCAATCAAATCCACAGATTCTATGGACTTATTGATTAATGTCCTCAAGTCGCACATGGTGAATTCGTAATCCATCATCTCGGCCTCCATTTTGGACAGATCGAGGATGGATGAAATACTCTGGAAGAGGCGCTGGCTATGATTTCGGACCACCTCCAGTATTTCACTCTGGTTTTTGGTAAGCGGCCCGGGTATTCCTTCGAGCAATAGCGCCGTACCTTCCCGGATAGCCGTGAGAGGCGTGCGCAATTCGTGCGAAACATGAGCCGTAAAATCTGCTTTCAGACGATCCAGGTGCTCAAGTTCCTCGGCCATCAGATTGAAGGATCGAGCCAGTTCGCCGACCTCTCTGGGGCCATTGACATGAGCCGTGTGGTAAAACTCGCCCCGCCCTATGCGGCGCATCTCCCGCGCAAGCTGACTCAGGGGGCGGCTTATTCCGCGCGCATACAGGTAAGCCATTACCAGGGCGCCTGCAATTCCGAATACTGTCAGCCAGAACATAACCTCGGCAGCCGATGCCGCATGGGCTCCGGCCAGAGCCGTTTTTGAAGAGGCCGCCTGATCCCGCAGCCGAATAAGCTCATTGGCTCTCTCTATTATGCCCTCGCTCAGATTGGCCTTTGTTGCATCCGATCCCTTTTCGCCAAAATTGATCAGGTCCGTTTCCTGCTCATACCTTTCATGGAGGGCTCCGATCTGGCTTATAAGCTCTTTTTCGCGCTCGGTATCGACAGTGTAACTTATCTTGAGCATTGAGTCGCTGAAATCATTCTTATTGTTTTCGTATGCTTCGCGAAACGAAAGGTCTCGTATCAGCAGGTATTTTTCAGAGTTGCGCATCTCGTCCAGAAACGACTTCAGAAGCCTTTTCTCCTCGATGATGCAGGCGGAATCAACCGTGAGGGCCTGTGTATTTAGTTGCGAAACAAGGCGGAGCTTGCCAACGGCAAAAACACTTATAGCCAGAACGAGCAACACAAGGGTGCTCTGGGCAATCATGATTCTGGAAAAAATTGTCAGCCTCATCTTTGTTTCCTTGATCAGCCATCCCGAAATCCGCAATAAGCTCAACGTGATGACCAATGAAACAGGAATTAATCTCAGACAATAATTGAGTTCTTCAATTAAGTCAACAGCGGCAGGCCCAGGGCCCCAAGCAGTTAGTTTCGGGCTAGAAAGGTTTTGTCAGGTCTTCCGTCCCGACGATCTCAATCTCCACACCTCGCAAGGATCATGGGCTTTGTTTTAATGCCTCCGCTGAACCTGAGAGCGGCTTTTCGCCAGGTTGGCTCAATTGTATCAGGTGGTCCGGAAAAATTCCTTTCCAAAATCATGCCATAATGGAAGAAACCGCATCAGGCGCTTCCGGACAACGTTTCTGGCCCGGTTGCCTGCAGGCCATTGGATACATCTGTCGTCGTTTGACTACTTTAGTGTAGTCGATAACCTACACTGAGCCGGAAGCGTGCTGTCTGCCATGCCGGCGGTAGTGCCTGATCCCCCTTCCGCGAGCCCGGGAATTATTTCAAATCTCCCGAGAAGCTGGTAAGATTGTTTGTCGCAGAGATGCCCGTTTTTTGCCGTTTTATTTGTAATTCAGCCACAGGAGGAATGCGAAATGGAAGAGACAAATGGCGCGAGAGATCCGAACGCAATCTTTAACTCTATTGTCGAAATAGTTCAGTCAGTCATCAGAGATCCTACGTCGTTTTACCGGCAAATGCAAAGGTCGGGGGGGTTTGCCGATCCATTTGTTTTCGCAGTCGCCATGGGGGTTGCCGCAGGCGTCGTCAGGGCCGTCCTGAACCTTCTGGTGTTTGGGTTCGCCCATTTCTTTACGATGGTTATGATTATGCTGATCATCACACCGATATTAACAGGGCTTTTCACCTTCGTGAGCGCGGCCATTCTTTTCGTAATCTGGCGGTTATTAGGGTCGCAGCAGTCTTATGAGGTCTCCTTCAGATGCGCGGCCTACGCGCTGGCGATCATCCCGATTACCGCCGCGCTCTATTTCATTCCGTATCTGGGGGTCGTAGCCGGCTTGGCGTGGACGACTTACATACTCGTCTGCGCTTCCGTTGAAGTGCATGGGACAGAGCTAAAGATTGCCTGGATCGTCTTTGGCGTTATTTGCGCTATTCTTGCGATCGGCTCCGTTTCGATGCAGCACTCCGCGAGAAGCTTCCGGCATAAACTGGAGAATATGGGGAAGGGGCTTGGAGATATCGAAAAGATGCCGCCCGAGCAAGCCGGTCAAGCGCTTGGCGAATTTCTTAAGGGCATGCAGAAGGGTATAGAGAAGAAGTAGGATTTTTCGCATCGCCCTGCAAATCGTCAGCGTCGAGGAGAGAAGGTGGAAAATGGCTGAGCAGAAATTGATCTTCCGTTGCCAGCAGTGCGGCTATGTAAGCCCGAAGTGGATGGGTAAATGTCCCGAATGCCAGAATTGGGACAGCTTCACCGAGGAGGTGGCTCCTGGCAGGGCATCGAAATTGGCCTCGAAAATCGCGAAAACCCTTTCGGCCCATCCGGTCAGTCTCGATGAAATCCGGTCCGACGGCGAGGTCCGCCTCCATACAGGCATGGGCGAGTGGGACCGTGTGTTGGGAGGCGGTCTGACAAAAGGTTCTATCGTTCTGCTCGCGGGCGATCCCGGCATCGGAAAATCCACCCTTCTTCTCCAGGCGCTTTCAATGATGACCAAAGGAGGTCATGTTCTCTACGTCTCGGGCGAAGAGAGCCCCCAGCAGTTGAAATCCCGCGCTCAGAGGCTCGGAGTCTGCTCACCCGACCTGTTCATCTTTTCAGAAACCTCACTGGAAGCCGTGCTCGATGAAATCGAGAAGAATCCGCCGCTGGTCGTAGCTGTGGACTCCATCCAGACTATGTACACCAGTATGCTGGACGTGGCGCCGGGATCCATCAGCCAGGTTCGGGAATGCGCATCGAGGCTCATGAGGACGGGCAAAGAAGCCGGGATCAGCATTTTCGTAATCGGCCACGTTACAAAGGAGGGCGCCATCGCGGGTCCGCGAACCCTTGAGCACCTGGTGGACACAGTTCTATACCTCGAAGGGGACAGGACCCACACCTTCCGTCTGCTTAGGGCGGTCAAGAACCGTTACGGCTCGACTAACGAGGTTGGAGTTTTCGAAATGAAAGAAAGCGGCCTGGAGGAGGTTCCCAATCCTTCCCAGTTGCTGTTGGCCGAGCGCCCCAAGGGTGTCTCCGGCTCCGTTGTGGCCTGTTCCGTGGAAGGCACGCGGCCGATCCTTGTCGAGCTTCAGGCCCTGGTCAGTGCGACCGGCTGGATGCAGCCGCGCCGTACCAGCATGGGAGTTGACACAAACCGGCTCTCCCTTTTGCTCGCCGTGCTGGAAAAAAAGCTCGGGTTCAACTTTGCGCAGCAGGACGTGTTCATAAATGTGGCGGGCGGGGTGCGGCTCGTGGAACCCGCTGCCGATCTGGCAATGACCACCGCGCTAATGAGCAGCTATCTCGACAGGCCGCTTCCACAGGACCTGGTGGTCTGGGGCGAGGTGGGGCTTGCCGGTGAGGTAAGGGGAGTCGGACACAGTGCGCTCCGTGTGGCGGAGGCATCCAAGCTCGGGTTTGCATCCTACTTGATGCCCCGTAGCAACTCAGAGCAGCTTTCTCAGGAAATGGATGCCCGCAGCATAGGCGTCCGTTCCCTTCATGACGTTCTCGAGATAGTTTTTGAGGGAGCGTCGAAAGTGGAGAGTCGCGGGTCGAGGGTCCGTGACTCGGGACCCTTGACACGCGAACAGTGACTTATGCCAGAGATAAAGACCTGCAAATTCTGCCGGATCGTTTCAGGCGAACTGCTCGTCCCCATCGTGCTCGATGATGAATCCTGCATGGCCTTTCTGGACTACCGCCCGCTCTTTCCGGGCCACTGCCTGCTGGTCCCCAGGGCCCATCACGAGACGCTGATGGATTTGCCGGATCGCCTGACCGGACCGCTTTTTTCGAACGCAAAGCTTCTGTGCCGCGCGGTCGAAGAAAGTATGGACGCCGAGGGAACTTTTGTCGCAATCAACAATAAAATCAGCCAGAGCGTTCCCCACCTACATGTACACGTGGTCCCGAGGAAAAAGAAAGACGGTCTGAAAGGCTTTTTCTGGCCGAGACACCCCTACGCGGACGAAGGGGAAATGCGCCAGGTCGCCGAACGGATCAGGGCCGCTGTGGATCTGCTTCGGCCCGGGCCAGGGTAACAGTGGGCCATCCTTCCCGCACGATCAGGGTTTCTACGAGGAAATGGGGCCGGACGAATCTTTCGACCGACTCAAGTTTGCTTTCCAGGAATCCGGCCAGGACGACCCGCCCGGCATTCCTCCACTCTCCCGCCGTCAGGACACCCTCGAGAATGAGCCATTCCAGGTTCATGATGAGAAGGTCCGGCCGGATATCTATAACCCCCAGCCGGTCAGCCTCGATGAACGTGATCTTGTCAGAAACCCCGTTTGTCTGAGCGTTTTTCGAAGATATTTTCAGCGCGAGAGGATTGCGGTCAATAGCCAAAACGGATTTTGCCCCCGCCAGGGCGCAGGCGACCGCAAGGATTCCGGTCCCGGTCCCCAAATCAACCGCTGTATGGATCTCATTGGATCCGAAAATCCCGGATATCGCAAGCAGGCACCCTTGGGTCGTGGGATGAAGGCCCGAACCGAAAACAATTCCCGGGTCGAGGCGAATTGCGATCCCGCCGGGGATATCAGGCTTGTCTGCCGGGCCGGTCGAAAGCCGGATGACGAAAGACCCCAGGCTGATTTGAGGGATAGAAATGTCCTGCCATCTCTCATAAGGCAAACTGTATCGAGACGTCAGGCGCCACTCGGGATTCGATCCCAGCCACTCCAGAATAGATTCCAGCGATTGTTTTCTGTAAAAAAGGTAATAGAAGGGCGGCTCCGGCCAAATTCCCTCGAGGCCTTCCTGCGGGACATTGCGGGGCCGGCCGCTCCCCTTGAGCTCATATACCCAGAGCATCGCAGTCACGAAAAGAAATCCAACAGCATAAACACACTCACCCCGACCCATAAAAAACAAAATCCTCCGGGACCGGAGGATTTTGTTTTTTGCTGAATTTAAAAACGAACGTTATTTGACTGGTTCTGTTTTCGTAGAAGATCGCACCGCTCTGATCAATTCCCTGGCTTACTTGCCGCCGGCTTCGCAGGCTGTATCGGGACGGTTTCCTTTTCGTCCGGAGCCGGCTTGGCAGGCCCCGGTTTCACGTTCAAATCGTATGTAAAGACGACGCTTCTCGCATCGTAGAGTTTGAGCAGGTCTTTCGCATATACCATGCTTATCACCAGTTGCTGCCTGCCGCTCCCCTCGATGTCTCCGATACGCAGTGCCGTAACCTGCCCGTTTAACTCCCTCGTCTTCCAGTTTTCGACCAGTCCCATATTATCCCATGAAAGGGACACGATCTCTCCCTGGTCATAATACTTCATGGAATTGGGCAGCCATTTGTCGAAACTGGTGGTATTGCGGTTCAGTACCACTTCGGGAATCCCGTTCTTGCGCAGATCGGTAATCAGGATAGGGGAAGGAATGGCATAAAGGTCCACCATTGCAAACCGGCGGTCCTCGACCTTGGATTCGAATGCGTTGGTCGTGGCCGCAAAGATACCGTTGCCTCTCCAAATCTGGTCATTGCCGCCGCTCAGGATGCGCAGCTTATGAGAATTATCGATCATTATAATTTGCTCGGACCCGTCGCCCTTGATGCTGGCTTTTACGAAATTGAATACATTAGCTTCTTTGGGCGCGCTGACCGCCGGTCCCGGAACAAGTGAGCCGCCACGAAGCTGCATTTCGAATATGCCCCCGTAAAAGGCTTCCGTGTACTTGTCTCCCTGTTTTTGTCCGATAACGACTTTTCCCCGCGCCCCGAGATGAATAGCGTTCAGATAATAGGGGACGCTCTGGGCGACCACCTGGAGCTTGCCGCCGGAAAGGCTTAGCACAAAGGAGGAAACATCCACGCTTTGATCGAGGTTGTCTTTGGCCTGCTCGGAGGACAAAGGCCTGCTGGAGTTCTTTGTCCTCAGGTTCGTCAGAAATATGTACGCTTTTCCGTCACGGTTCACGTCCGCCACGCTGACCCATGCAAAACGATCGACAGCGCTCCCTTCGAATGTGGCCACTGTCTGCAGACCCTGGTTTGCCTTTTTGTAGACGGTCAGCTTTCTCATCTGAATGGTAACGATTTCGGCCTTCCCGTCACCGTCAATATCGCCGATATCCATACCGAGTACACCACCCTGAATGTCCTGGCTTCTCCACAATCCCGGCTGCCTGAGGGAGCCTTCAGCGTTAACCTCGACGAAATTGGGGTTGAGGTAGGATATCTTGTCTCCGGCGGCGGCAGCGCCCGGAAGGAGCAATTCGGGATTGCGGGTGGCCAGCGCTTCAGCCTCGGCCGATGCGGTCTGAGTCTTTTCCTCAGGTTTCCCGAAAACCTTTTGATTTATCTGTTGGGCAAACAGGGTTACCTGGGGCATGATGTCGTCCAGGCTCTTCGTCTGGGCATAGAAGGAGACTGGCTCCGTCTTGCCCGAAACCTGCACCATTTTCGCGTCTATACTAACCGATTGGCCCGTGCTGGTGATACTCCCGTACAGAACGTAATCCGCCTTGAGGCCGGCGCCGATCCGCTGGGCTTCGTTCTGCGATATTTCCTTTGCTCCCTTGGCGGCCCTGTCCGATTCGGACTTGTCCACAACCTGGACCTTGCCCTGCCACGAAAGCCGGGAAGCGAGCATATCGCGGATTCCGCTCTGGAGATAATTAAGATTTGCCGGCGTGTTCATGGTGAAAGGTAGAATCGCTACCTTCACCGGTCCTGTCTCCCCCGGGGGGGCGGCCATACAAGGCGCCACGCACCCTGAAAAGAGCAAAAACAATGCAAATAAGGTCACGGATTTTCGGTTGAACATGCCAGTCTCCTTCGGGATTGATTGTGCTTATTTGAATCACATACACTGCTGATTGCGAATCTCAGGGGTCATGCGCGATATTAGACGCTCTTGCCGTAAAAAGCTTCAATTTTCAGCCGTTTTCGAAAACTTGGGCGCACATAGGTTCGATTTTCCCCGGAGCCGTACAATAAATCAGGGGCGGTGCGCATATCAAGTCTTTTGTTATTTTTCGGGACAATATGAAACAAAAAGTATGTAACTTTACAAAAATTGATTTTTATTTACTAAAATAGCTTTTTAATTGACATTTATTGAAACTCCAAAGTAAAATTTCGCCAATTCTGTATTGGGGCAAGCTGTGAACCTTTTTCAGACAGGGAAGGGAGGTGGAATTCACTTTTAAGATCAATAGGATGGGGCGTAGTAAGGAAAGAGTTCGCAAATAGCGTCAGCTTCTGAGGAGGAGAGAGCATGAAGAAGTATTTGCTAATTTTTGCCGTGGCCCTGGTGGCGTTATCAGTCGCCATGCCGGCGTTCGCGGATGTGGAATTTCTGTACGGCGGTCAGTTCCGTTGGCGCATCAACGCGTCAGATGGTAATATGAGCGGAACGGAAGAAGGAGGCTACTATGGAAACTTCGCGCCGCAGACAATCACCAGTGTAGGCAAGCCGAACGGCTATTGGAACGCTAATGACAACAGGTTCTATATAGACCAGCGCCTTCGCCTCTACTTCACCTTCCAGGGCAGTCCAAACCTCAAGGTGGTAACGAAATTCGAAATGGGCGACACAACCTGGGGCGATCCGGGTCTTGCTGCTTCCCAGGTGGGTATCAGGACGGGGCAAAACGGCGGTGGCGAGATCGGCGCAGACAGCACCTCGGTGGAGATAAAGAACGCCTACTTACAGTTCAATGTCCCCCAGGTTCCCACCACCACTATTCTCGGTATCCAGACCATCAGTCTGCTGGATTCGTGGATCCTGGACGACGACTTTTCAGCGGCTGTCTTCATTACCAAGCTGGATCCCTTCCGTTTAACCGTAGGGTACATCGGCGGGCAGTACGGTGCTGAGAGAAGGTACGGCAGCGCCGCGCCTCCTATAGCTACCTCTGGCTTTAGTAATACGTTTCTCTCTTACACGAACCAGAGTTTAAACCTCGATACCGTTTTTATGTCGGTCGACTATGCCTGCGGTCCCTGGAAGGCCACCGTTGTAGGTCTGTATCAGGATGGGCACCAGACCACTACAAGCTTCGATCCTACGACACTTAACACCCCTGTATCATCTTACACAGGTTTCACGAATAACGGTTTTATTCCCAATTTTCAAAACATTGCGCAAAACAACCTGTTCGACATCGGCGTAAATGTTACCTATAAAACTGATTGGCTGCTCGGGTATGTCAATTTTGTACAGAACCTGGGAGACGTCAGTTACACAAATCCTGTCCCGGTTGAATCTATCCAGTGGATTCCTATAACGTACACCAAAGGAGGGAAGGCAGTTAATAGTGGTTTTAACACACTCAAACCCACCGGGACTATAAGCGAGTCCGATTATACCGGGTATATGATCGATGTCGGCCTAACCTACTTCTGTACTCCTTTTACCTTTAACGTGGGTGGTTTCTTAACCTCCGGCCCTGACTTCTCGAGCAACGTGGCCTCCAATGGAATAGGCAGCTCCACCCCCACGTTTAACACCGGTACTAAATTTACAACTGCAAAAAATTTCGAAGGCAAGACAATCAAAGTTTTCCCTGGCCAGGAAAACCCGGGGTCTGAAATTGCGCCCTTCAGGATGATGACCAACACGGACGTTACCTGGTTCACGTATCCGCTAGCCACCGCGAAGTACAGCTCTGAAATCATCGGCGGCGGCGTTTTGGGCGACGATGTGTACATCGAACGCGGATACAAACAAGGCTTTAGCGTCAGCACAATTGAGTCCGGCGGTCCTGGAGCCGGTGGTCTGGCCGGCACAGACTACTGGAGAGGCTACGGCTTCCCGAACAACCTGTATACGATTACCGCCGGTTCTTCATATCAGCTTTGCCCGGGTACGAAGCTGAGCGCTTCTTACTGGTACTGGGGGACACCGGATGCCGTTCCGGTCGCTTTCGACCCAACTAGTTTAACACCTCATGGAGTGAACCCTGCCTTACCGATTAGCAAGACCAATCTGTTTGCGTATTCCAGCGCTACGTCGTACCAGATGTCCAGCGCCATAGGGAATGAAGTTGACTTCTATATTGACCAGAAAGTCGTGGACAATCTGACGCTGACAATAGTTGGCGCATACCTTTTCGCGGACGACGCTTTCTGTCCGCTGCCGGTACCAGTACCTGGAGCAGCGCCAACAACAGGAGCATTAAAGGGAGATACCAGCATATTCGGGACCGGTTTTAACCAGATCAATGCGTCCAAATACCTGACACCAGCGGCTACCGACTCCTGGAAAGTGGGCTGTCGGTTGCAGTGGAACTTCTAGTAACAGATCGGTTGGCCTGAGCTGACCTGAGCCCGGATGGATGACCTCCATCCGGGCTTTTTCAATAGAGCCCCGGGATAAATCCCGCCCCCATAAGCCAACCCTGCTCGGATAACAGTTTGCCGAATTTGGGATTCGCGGCCGCGGGCTTTACGCCAGCCGTGTTCATGTATACAATTCACTTCTACCGTTCCAGCGGGCAGTCGCCGAATGCCGGGTAACATCGAATCATGTGAATCCGAGAGACTTTAAGTTGGGTCGAGCTTTTTCGTGCATCACAAAAATTCCGACTTTTCGACGAGGTGTCGAGATCTGATGGCCCAGTTTCTCAAAGTCAAAACCGCCGATGAGGTCTTGGCGATCCTGGACTGCGTCAAACCACTCCCGCCGGAGCCGGTTTCACTCGCGCTCGCCTGCGGGAGGAGGCTTGCTTCGGATATCGCGGCAACCGAGCCGGTACCCCATTTCGCCCGTGCGACGATGGACGGGTATGCCGTGCGTGCGCGGGACACCTTTGGCGCATCCGAAAGCCTGCCGGCTCTTTTGGAAACAGCGGGCCAGGTGGTCATAGGTGAGGTGCCCGGGGTCCAGGCCGCGCAGGGGAAGGCTGTAGAAGTCCCGACCGGTGGGATGCTTCCCGAGGGCGCCGATGCGGTGGTGATGGTCGAATACACCTCGGCGCTCGATAATACCACAATCGAGGTGACGAGGCCCGTGGCGCCGGGTGAAAACGTGCTCAAGGCCGGGGAAGATATCGCACCCGGCGCTGCCCTGTTCAGAAAAGGCGCCATGCTTCGTCCCCAGGATGTCGGTGTCCTGGCGGCGCTTGGGATAGTCGAGGTGGCGGTTACCAGGGTACCGCGCGTGGCATTGATATCGACAGGAGATGAAATAGTCCCGATTGAGACACGCCCTCTGCCACCCGGAAAGGTAAGGGATATAAACAGTTTCAGTCTTGCGGCCCTGATTGAATCCGCCGGCGCGCGGATCGGGATGCGCGAGATGGTTCCCGACAGGCTTGAAGATCTAGTCTCAGTGTGCAGTGAGGCCATTTCTGACCATGACGTGATTGTCCTTTCAGGCGGCAGCTCTGTCGGGGTCCGGGATTACACGACCAGGGTCCTGTCCGGTTTGCCCGATTCGGAGCTTCTTGTGCACGGTGTCGCGATTCGGCCCGGAAAGCCGACGATCTTTGGACGAGCCGGCGGTGTGCTTTTCTGGGGACTCCCGGGCCAGCCCGTATCTGCGCTGATCACCTGCCAGGCATTCGTGCTTCCCAGTCTGTGGAAGCTGCAGGGCATGATGGAAACTGAACTTCCCCCGGCGCGGACTCTTAATGCTATCCTCAACCGGCAGATCCCGTCGGTGCACGGCAAAACCGATTATATTCCGGTTTTCCTTTCACGTGGAACCGGGGGCGTTCCGGAGGCCTCACCGATATTCGGGAAATCGGGGGCGATCAGCATACTGGCCCGCGCCGACGGATATGTGGTCATTCCCGAACACGTGGAGGGTCTTGACCCCGGCACGGCGGTCTCTGTTTTTCTCTTTTCCTGAAACGGATGAGCAGGTGAACAGTTCTTACCAACTACCCCGCTTACCAGCTCAGGCTTTCTCCTCGCACTGTCTCTCACGAAAAGGCTCGATGGGTTGCGCTTCGCTCCTCCACCCATCCCACGGGTCTTGTCATAGTTTAGTGTGCCCGTGGTCATGAGAGACTGCGGTGAAAGCACAGCTTGCTGAGAGTATATCCAAAACAAAACCGGAAATTTCTTTGTCTTGAAAATCAGGCCTGTCTGAAGGCGCCCATGCAAAAACATCCTCTTCTTGCCAGGTCCTTCGCACAACTACTGCGTTCCTTCCTTGCGGCGCCCACACGCGGGGGTCGGTCGGCCCAAAAACGGCGATAGTAGGTATTCCAACCGCAGCCGCCAGATGGCTTACTCCGGAATCGCTCCCAATGTACATCCCGCACAATGCGAGCAGGGCGGAGAGCCTCACCGGCGACAGTCCGCTTACGATGGGGACTCCAGCCTCCCGCATTGCCCCGGAGAATTCTTCCATGTACTCATCAGCCGGCCCGATGGAGAGGAGAGCTTGAAAGGGCCATTTGCTTCGAATCCAGTCAAGCAGGCCATGCCAGTTGCTGAGGGGCCAGACTTTGCCCCTGCCGCCGCTCCCCGGATGAATGAAAATCGGCTGCGAACGAATCCCGAGCCTGTGAAGAAAATCCATGGCGGCCTGTTTCTCAGAGGCATGAGCAGAGAGGTGAAGGGGCTTCCCGGCAATCGGCCATCCGAGGTCGTTCAATTGCTCTCGCAGGAAATGGGAGACATGAGCCTTAGGATCGCTTGCAGCAGGGAATGATTGGATCCAGCTAACATTTGCAGAAAGGCGTTGTGAGAGTCTCTCGGCCATGAGGCGTGATCCGGTCTGGCCGAAGATGAATACAAGATTGGCCTTGAGCAGAAAATCGGGAAGAGCGGCACTGCGCCAGAGGCTGTCCTGGAGGAGGCAGGCTATGAGGGCGCCCTCAAGTGAATGGCATGCTCCCACGAAACTCTTTCCGTCCAGCAGAGACACGTGCTCAGGTTTTGACCAGAAGTCGACACGCGCCCCGCTGCCGAAGGTCTCGGCAAGCTCCTCTATGGCGCCGGCCGCCATGAGGAAATCCCCGAGCGCCCCCTGGTGAAAGACAACGACCCTTATTTTTTCAGTTGAAACCAAGGTGGTCATTCATGCACGCAGCGGATTTTTTTGCAGATTTTGCCCGCGATCTCCAGGAAATCGGAAATCCTGAAATCGGGGCTGTTTCGCGTGAAGTAGTCTATTTCGACGTCCGCCAGTTCGTGGTAGAGGACCTGCCGCGAATCGAGCAGCGCGTTATAGGAGCGAAACAGTGCCTCCTCAGTGCTTTCGCCGGGTCCGATGTTGAACAGCCCCCTCCACAGCACAGGCCGCGGATTTGACAAGTATTGCCGAAGCATTGCTTCCCTGATTACAACCGGAACTGTGCAGTTTACGACCGTTGTGAGCGACTTGAGCCTCTTGAGTATATTGTCTCCGGTATAGATAACGCTTCCGGTGGTATCCAGCACGACATTTTCTTCATGCAGCCCGGTGCAGACGTTTTCATCGATCCAGTCGAGAGCTTCAGCCATCAGTTGCTTTTCAGAGGAAAGGTACAGGTCCTCCCTTCTCTGGTAGCCATCCTGAAAGGGGAATCCCATCCATTCTCCAAGGGTCAGGATGCTTCCGTCCTCTCGCCTGAGTTCGGCGGAGAGTTTCTGAGCAATAAGAGCGTCGAGGCAAAATCGTCTGAATCCCTGCCTGGAGAGCTTTTCCGACCAGTACGATTTTCCCGAACCCGACATTCCAATTAATGAAATCAGCACTCTAACCCCGATTCTGAAGTAATGCTTCCGGCGATTATTTCATTTACCCGATCCGGCCGGCCAAATTCAGCCCCTACATAAGTATCTCCAATCAAGCCGATGTATTCAAGATTCCAGTAATCACCCTTATGACTTTCCTCAACCTCACCACACGAGGTCCCGCCCAATGAAAAATGCAAATCTTCACGCTTAGGGGCGAAGGCGCGGAGAAAAGTTCGCATCTTCGCTACTTCAGGTAAGATGTGGCCGCCACTTTGCGGAAAACGTTCACGAAATTTTATCTTTGACATAGTGGCGGAAATAGGCAAGAAAAACCGGCAAAACGCAGAAAAAAAGGATGCACATAGCGCGCTCCTGCCGGTTGCGCCTTTGCATGGTGCCCCATAGAGAAATCAAGAATTGCTACCACCTTATCCCCTCGCTTCGTAGAAAGTTCTCAGCATCTTCGTTGTTAAGTCTTGCCGCTGTTTTCAGGTCTTCAATCGCCCTGCTGCGGTTGCCAAGTTCGCCAAAAGCAACAGCCCGGTTGAAATACGCCCGTCCATCTTCAGGATTGATCCCTATGACCCTGTCAAAATCCTCAATCGCCTGCCTGTGATTGCCGAGTTCGCCATAGGCAACACCCCGGTTAAAACAGGCCTCGACGTGCGAAGGATTGATCTTGATAACTCTGTCAAAATCCTCGATCGCCTGCCTATGGAAGCTAAGTTTATCATGGGCAATTCCCCGGTTAAACAATGCTTCCTCGTATTCGGGATTGAGCTTGATAGCCCTGTCAAAATCGTCAATCGCCTGCCTGTGGTTGCCTAGCTTGCCGTAGGTAATACCTCGGTTATTATAGATCTCGACGTTTCCGGGGTTTATCTCAATGGCCCTGTCATAATCTGAAATCGCATGCATGAGGTTGCCGGATTGGCCATAGGCAACTCCCCGGTTATTGAGGATAGCGCCGTTAGGGCCGGTAACACTCAGGGCATGATCATATAACGCAATGCTATTGTTCCAGTACCCGACCTGTCTCCATGTAACAAATAAAAGGCATAAAAGGATTAACACCGATAGTGCCGTAAGCGCCTCTTTCCGGTAGCGCCATTTTTGCAAGAGTTCCGGAATACCCCACGCTGCCACGATGAACAACCCGATCAGCGGGATATAAGTATAGCGGTCGGCCATGGCTTGCCCGCCGACCTGCACAATCCCTATTACAGGCACAAGTGTACCTGCAAACCACAGCCACCCGAATGCCAGGTACGGAAGTCTTTCTGCCTGCCAAATCGCAACAAAGGTTACAGCGATAAGAAGCAGGGCTGCGCCAAAGACCTGCCAGAGCGGCCACAACCCCGGGTAAGGATAATAAACGGCAAGATTATTTGGCCAGAAGGTCTTTCCTATGTAGATGATATAGGAAACGGAGGCATTCGCGATACGTACAACCGGTTCGATTACTTCAAGGGATATAACCGATCCTCCATTTTTCTGAGCGACGTATGTCACGATGCATGAGAACGCTGTCAGGGCGAAAAGGGGGATTTTTTCCAGGAGCAAAGGATAGATCAATGCCCGCTGATATTTATGATCTGCCGTTTCTTCCTCTTTCACCCTCGCTTGCACTGTGTGTTTTCCGCTCGATTTTCCTTTTCTTGTGTTAGCAGATGCAGGTTGATTTATCTCCGTAAGGATTTTCCGAGCGGAGGTTTTTAGCCCAAAGCGTTGCAAAGGCCAGTAGTCCAGAAGGAGCAGCACGAAAGGCAGAGTCACCAGCATCGGCTTCGCCATCAATCCTAAAACAAAAAATATGAGAACAGCCAGGTAATTCTTAAGCCGCGGGTGCTCGACATAATGGATATACGCGACCATGGTGATCATCCAGAAGAAAGTAGAAAGAACATCTTTTCTCTCGGCCACCCAGGCTACGGATTCCACGTGAAGGGGGTGGAGCGCAAACAGCGCTGCTACGAAAGCGCTCTTCCAGGGTGCTTTCGTCATCCGGTGAAAAATAAAAAAGAGCAATAAAGTATTTGTAATGTGGAAAAAGAGATTAATGAGATGATGCCATCGCGGATTTAATCCAAAGAGTTGAACATCGAGCATGTGGGACATCCATGTCAAAGGGTGCCAGTTTGATGCATAATAGGTTGTGAATGCCCACCGAATTGTCTCCATCGTGATGCCATGTCCAATATGCATGTTCTCAGTTACGTACGTAGGATCGTCATAACTGATGAAATCGCACTGATTGACCTGCCAGAATGCTATAAGGGCAGCAACCGTTAGAAAAAGGTAAACCGGCAGGATTTGTTTGTTCCTTAGCATAACTGACCCGATCATATCTTCCAAAAAGATGAAACAAAAAAGCGCAGGTGAGTAGAGTCAGCCAGGACGAATACGGAGTGAATGGGTAAAATCAATCACTATCTCCGGCGAGGCGCTCCTATCTATAGAACAATTCATCCCTTGACTAATTTAGCTCACCAGTTTATCCCGTGGCTCCTCAAAAGGTTCTTAGCATCTTCGTTGTTAAGTCTTGCCGCTGTTTTCATGTCCTCAACCGCCTGCCCATGGTTCCCAAGTTCGCTATAGGAAACAGCTCTGTTATAATATGCCTTAACATAGCCGGGATTGATCTCGATGGCCCTGTTATAATCCTCGATAGCCTGTCTGTGATTGCCCAGGCTCCCGTAGGCAAAGCCCCTGTTATTAAAGGCCCTTGCGAACCCGGGATTGATTTCGATGGCCTTTTCATAATCTGAAATTGACTGCCTGTGGTCGCCGAGTTTGCCATAGGCAACACCTCGGCTGTTATATGCCTCTGCGTTTTCAGAATTGATCTCGATGGCCCTGTCGTAATTCTCAATCGCTTTCCGGAAGTCCCCAAGTTCCTCATAGGCAAAACCACGATTATAATAAGGCTCTGTACGCTCAGGACCGACCTCGATCGCCCTGTCGAAATCTTCGATCGCCTGCCGGTGATTGCCGAGTTTGCCATAGGTAACGCCACGGTTGTAATAAGCCTCTGCATATTGGGGATTGATCTCGACAGCCTTGTCAAAATCCAGAATAGCCTGGCTGAGATTTCCAAGGCGGCAATAGGCATCACCCCGGTTATTGTGGATAGTATCATTATTGCCTGTAACTTTCAGGGCATGATCATACAACTCAATGCTGCTTCGCCAATAGCCGGCCTGTGTCCATGTAAAGATTAACAGGCATATGAAGATCAACGCCGACGATGCAGCAAGGGCCTCTTTTCGGTAGCGCCAATTTTTCAAGAGTTCAGGAACACCCCATGCCGCCATGATGAACAAACCGATGAGTGGGACATAAGTATAGCGGTCGGCCAGTGCCTGGCTGCCGACCTGCACAATCCCTATGACAGGCACAAGTGTACCCGCAAACCACAGCCACCCCATTGCCAGGTATGGGAATCTCCTTGCCTTCAGGATAACGGCTGAGGTTACAGCAACAAGGAGCAGAACCGCACCCATGACCTGCCAGAAAGGCAACGACCCCGGATGAGGATAAAAAACAGCAAGATCATGCGGCCAGATCGCCTTCCTGACGTAAATTATATAGGAAACAAAGGTATTAGCGATACGAACACCCGGCGCAATTCCTTCGAGAGAAGCAACCGCGCCTCCCTTTCGCTGAACGATGAATGTCGCGATACTGGAAAGGGCCGCCAGGGCAAAAAGGGGCATTTTCTCCCAGAGCATATGACGACGAAATGCCCACTGATTATTTTCCGCACGGACTTTCTGAGCGGATGCTTTTTGCTCGAAGCGCTGCAGAGGCCAGTAGTCCAGAAGGAGCAGGACAAAGGGCAGGGTTACCAGCATGGGTTTTGCCATCAAGCCCAAAGCTAGAAATGTAAAAACAGCCAGGTAGCTCCTGAAGCGCGGATGCTCAACATAATGGACATACGCGCCTATGGTGAGCATCCAGAAAAAAGTTGAAAGAACATCCTTGCGTTCGGCCACCCAGGCGACGGATTCCACGTGGAGAGGGTGAAGCGCAAACAAAGCCGCTACGAAAGCGCTTTTCCAGGGCGCTTTGGTCATCCGGTGAAAAACGAAAAAGAGCAACAGTGTATTTGCAATGTGGAATAAAAGATTAGTCAGATGATGCCATCGCGGCTTTAATCCAAAGAGTTCGACATCGAGCATGTGAGATATCCATGTCACGGGATGCCAGTTTCCGGCATAACCGGTCGTGAATGCCCATCGAATTGCCTCCGTCGTAATCCCGTGCCGGATGTGGATATTTTCAGTTATGTATGTAGGATCGTCATAGTTAATGAAGTGGCAATAATTGACCTGCCAAAATGCTATTAGTGTAGCTGCCGTCAGAAAAAGATAAATCCATATAATTAGCTTCGTTTTTAACATAGAAACATATCTTGTCATATCTACGAATAATTGCTACCAGTTAAGCCCCATGCTTCTCAAAGAGTTGATCGCGTCTTCGTTGTTAAATCTTGCCGCTGTTTTCATATCTTTAACCGCCTGTTCGTAGTGGCCAAGTTCGCCATAGGAAAGAGCACGGTTATAATATGCCTTTGCATAGTCAGGATTGGCCTCGATGGCTCTATTGTAATCCTCGATAGCCTGTTTGTGATTGCCCAGGCTGCCGTAGGCAAAGCCCCTGTTATTAAAGGCCTTTGCAAACCCGGGATTGATTTCGATGGCCCTTTCATAATCCGAAATTGACTGCCTGTGGTCGCCGAGTTTGCCATAGGCAACACCTCGGCTGTTAAATGCCTCCGCATTCTTAGGATTGATCTCTATGGCCCTGTCGTAATTTTCAATCGCTTTCCGAAAGTCCCCAAGTTCCTCATAGGCAAAACCACGATTATAATAAGGCTCTATACGTTCAGGACCGACCTCGATCGCCCTGTCGAAATCTTCGATAGCCTGCCTGTGATTGCCGAGCTTGCCATAGGTAACCCCCCGGTTGTAATATGCCTCTGCGTATGAGGGATTGATATTTATGGCATAGTCATAATCGGCGATCGCCTGCAGGTGGTTGCCAAGTCCATCATGTTCAATGCCCCGGTTGTAATAAGCCTCTGCATTTCCAGGATTGATCTCGATGGCCTTGTCATAATCCGAAATCGCCAGGCTGCGGCTGCCAAGTTTGGCATAGGCAACACCCCGGTTAGTATGGGCAACATCGTTATGACTGGTAACTTGCAGGGCATGATCATACAGAGCCATGCTATTGCGCCAGTACCCTACCTGTGTCCATGTAAAGATGGACAGGCATATGAAGATCAACGCCGAGGACGCAGCAAGCGCTTCTTTACGGTAACGCCAATGTTTCAAGAGTTCCGGAATGCCCCACGACGCCATGATGAACAATCCGATGAGGGGGACATAAGTATAGCGGTCGGCCAGGGCCTGCCGGCCGACCTGCACAATTCCTATGACCGGCACAAGCGTACCCGCAAACCACAGCCACCCCATGGCCAGAAACGGAAAACTCTTTGCCTCCAGGATGACGATTACAGTTACAGCGACAAGGAGAAGGACCGCACCCAGGACCTGCCAGAATGGCAACAACCCCGGATGAGGATAAAAAAAAGCAAGATTATCCGGCCAGATCGTCTTTCCTATGTAGATGACATAAGAAACAAAGGCATTGGCCATGCGTGCACCCGGCGGAATTACCTCAAGAGAAGCAACCGCGCCTCCCTTTTGCTGAGCGATGAATGTTGCGATGCTTGAAAGCGCCGCCAGGGCAAATAAGGGCATTTTTTCAATCAGCAGAGGATGGATCAATGCCCACTGATATTTAGGATCTGCCGGTTTTTCCTTTTCCACCCTTGCTTGCACCGTGTGCTTTCTGCTCGACTTTCTTTTTCTTTTGCTCGCAGATACAGGCTTATTTATCTCTGCATGGATTTTCTGAGCGGATGCTTTTTGTTCGAAGCGCTGCAGAGGCCAGTAGTCCAGAAGGAGCAGAACAAAGGGCAGGGTTACCAGCATGGGTTTTGCCATCAGGCCCAAGGCAAGAAATGTAAAAACAGCCAGGTAGCTCCTAAATCGCGGATGCTCGACATAATGGATATACGCCCCCATGGTGAGCATCCAGAAAAAAGTGGAAAGAACATCCTTTCGTTCGGCAACCCAGGCGACGGATTCCACGTGGAGAGGGTGAAGGGCAAACAAAGCCGCCACGAAAGCGCTTTTCCAAGGCGCTTTGGTCATCCGGTGAAAATCGAAAAAGAGCAACAGTGTATTGGCAATGTGGAACAAAAGATTAGTCAGATGATGCCCGCGCGGCCTTAATCCAAAGAGTTCGACATCGAGCATGTGGGATATCAATGTCACGGGATGCCAGTTTCCGGCATAACCGGTCGTGAATGCCCATCGAATTGCCTCCCTCGTAATGCCATCCTTGACATGAATGTTTTCAGTTACGTACATGGGATCGTCAAAGCCAACGAAATCGCAACGATTGACCTGCCAGAACGCCATGAGCGTAGCAGCCGCCAAAAAAAGATAAATACATATAATTTGGTTCGTTCTTGACATAACGTAACTTTAATATATATAAGTGGTTGCTACCAGTTAATCCCTATACTTCTTAGAGATTTCTTTGCATCTTCGTTGTTAAGCCTTGCCGCTGTTTTAAAATCTTCAATAGCCTGTTCGTGGTTGCCAAGTTTGGCATAGGCAACACCACGATTATTATAGGCTTCAGCGTATTCATGATTGATTTGGATCGCCATGCCGTAATCTGAAATGGCCTGGTTCTGGTTTCCAAGTTCACCATAGGCAACACCACGGTTATAGTATGCCTTTGCATATTTAGGATCGATTTCAATAGCTCTGTCATAATCCGAGATTGCCTGCGTGTTATTGCCAAGTACGCCGCAGGCTGCACCACGATTTGCATAAGCCTCAACATAATCAGGCTTGATTTCAATTGCTCTGTTATAATCCTCAATCGCCTGCCTGTGGTTGCCAAGGCCCTGATACAAAACACCACGGTTATAGCGAGCCTCAGCATACTCAGGCTTTATCTCGATGGCCTTATCATAATCCGAAATTGCCTGGCTGCGGTTCCCGAGTTTTGCATAGGAGGCGCCTCGGCCATTGTAAGCCCAAGCGTATTCATGATTTATTTCGATGGCCCTGTCATAATCCGAGATTGCCTGCCTGTAGTTGCCAAGTTTGTCGTAGGCAGCGCCCCTGTTAGCATAGCCGTCCGGATTTTCAGGATCGATTGCGATGGCCCTGTCATAGTCGGGGAGCGCCTGCCCCGGGTTGGCAAGTTCGAGGTAGGCCGCACCTCGGTAAACATAGGACAACACACATTCCGGATCGATTTCGATGGCCCTGTCATAGTCCTCGATAGCCCGCCTGTAGTTGCCAAGTTTGCCATAAGCGACACCACGGTTATTGTAAGCCTCAGAATATTGGGGGTTAATCTCGATGGCCCTGTCATAATCCTCGATAGCCCGCCGGTAGTTGCCAAGTTTGGCGTACGCGATGCCCCGGTGCTCCTGGATAACATAATTATCGATGGTGACTTCCAGTGCATGATCAAACAGCGTTATATTACCCCGCCAATAGCCAGCCTGTGTCCATGTAAAGATGAACAGGCATGGGAAGATCAATGCCGGCAAAGCAGTAAGCACCTCTTTTCGGTAGCGCCAATTCTTAAAGAGTTCCGGAATGCCCCATGCCGCCATGATGAACAAGCCGATGAGCGGGACATAAGTATAGCGGTCGGCCAGGGCCTGCAGGCCGACCTGCACAATTCCTATGACCGGCACAAGCGTAACGGTAAACCATAGCCACCCCGTTGCCAGGTACGGGAATCTCTTTGCCTCCCTGATAACAATCAGGGTTACGGCAATAAGGAGAAGAACCGCACCCAGGACCTGCCATAATGGCCACCACCCAGGGTGAATATATAAAACGGCAAGATTCTCCGGCCAGATCGTCTTTCCGATGTATATTATATAGGAAACAAAGGCATTGGCGATACGAACACCGGGCGGAATTCCTTCAAGAGAAGCAACCGCGCCTCCCTTTTGCTGAGCGATGAATGTTACGATACTTGAAAGTGCCGCCAGGGCAAAAAAAGGCATTTTTTCGATTAGCAGAGGACGAACCAATGCCCACTGATATCTACGATCTGCCGGTTTTGCATCTTGCACTATGGCTTGCACTGGGTGCTTTCTGCTAGATTCCCCTTTTCTTTTGTTCGCCGGTGCAGGTTTATTTATCTCCACAGGGATTTCCCGAGCGGGTGTTTTTTGCTCGAAGCGCTGCAGGGGCCAGTAGTCCAGAAGGAGCAGGACAAAGGGCAGGGTTACCAGCATGGGTTTTGCCATCAGGCCCAAAGCAAGAAATGTAAAAACAGCCAGGTAGCTCCTGAATCGCGGATGTTCAACATAATGGATATACGCGCCCATGGTGAGCATCCAGAAAAAAGTGGAAAGAACGTCTTTGCGTTCGGCCACCCAGGCGACGGATTCCACGTGGAGAGGGTGAAGCGCAAACAAAGCCGCCACGAAAGCACTTTGCCAGGTCGCTTTGGTCATTCGGTGAAAAACGAAAAAGAGCAACAGTGTATTTGCAATGTGGAATAAAAGATTAGTCAGATGATGCCATCGCGGCTTTAATCCAAAGAGTTGAACATCGAGCATGTGGGATATCCATGTCACGGGATGCCAATTTGCGGCATGACCGGTCGTGAATGCCCATCTAATTGCCTCCGTTGTAATACCATGCTGGATATGAATGTTTTCGGTTACGTACTCGCCATCGTCAAAGTCAACGAAATCGCATTGATTGACCTGCCAGAACGCCAGGAGCGTAGCAGCCGTTAGAAAAAGATAAATCAACAGGAGTTGCTTCTTCGTTGACATGGGGCACACCCCTCACTCAGAGGTTTTCCTTTTGAAGACCATCAACTGACTGTCGCCGTGCCCCGGGGTGAAGGACTCCGCCTCTTTATCCACGAGCCAAAGAGTATCGTCGGAATAGATATCGGCCACCATGACCGGACGGTAGTAGTGGTTTATATAGCCTTCCATCCACGTAAATAGCTTTTTTTCGGATTCAGGCCGCCGAAGCCAGGAAGTGGAAACCGTTACGAGCACGAGAAATGGCGGGTTGCTCTTCTCCACCTGTGCTATCATTTCTTCCTGCATGTGCAGAGCAAGCGGTTCGGGTTCCATCAACCCGTACATGTAGATATGCTCGGTAGCAGGCCTTCGATGGGCATAGAAGCATATCTGCGGCTCAGATCCTATTACCGCAATGCGATCTCCAGGTCTGGTGTTATTCTTGAGATACTTGGCAATCTTTACCGATTCGGGAAATGGGTTCTCGCCGTAAACCGCGCGGCTGAACTGGTCCGGAGTAGATTTCGAAAGAGCATGCCGAGTGGAAAGAGGTCCAGTCAGCGAAAATGCCACGACTGCGACAAGTACTGCAAACTCTACTGCCTCAGACTTACTCGTATATCGGGCGACAAACTGCTCCAGCGCCCGCAAGGCCGCGCCCGCGCCAAGCGCCACTGCCGGCAGGAGCTGCACGAAGTAGTGTTCGCGAAAGTAGAAACCCGGGCACACTGCCAGAAACGAGAACAGGAAGAACACGAGCAGAAAGGGTGCAACCTCTCGCCCGGCCCGGGTGAGCCAGATACCGATCATGCCCGCAAGAGCCATCGACCATATTACCGGGTTGCTCTGAATTATGGGGATTATGGCGGACTCAAAGAGTTCGATCCCCGTTTTCAGGTCCACCTGAGATACGTAGGCGCGAGCGTAGTCAACCGTCCAGAACCAGAATCTGCCAAACACGCCCCCGGCAGCCATCAGGGCCAAAACCACTGCGTAAGGGATAAGAATCCCACCGGCCATTGTTGCGGATTCGAGCAGGGAACGCTTCCAGTCGATGGGCCGTTGGCGCAAGGCTCCGTACAATAACCAGAGGAAACCAAACAGCGCGAAAAAAGCCCCGGACTGCTTCATGAGAAATGCCAGTCCGAAGCAGAGACCCGCGCCCCACAAGATGGGCATTCTGCGTTTTGATCCCGAGCTTTCCTGTAACAGCCATGTCCCGGCAAGGGCGAACATCACCACAAATTGTGTTGCATGAGCAAAAAGACCGAGTACGGAAGTGTCTGCGGACAGGATAATGAAGGCTGCCCCGGCCAGGGCCGCACCCGCACTGCCTGTCAAACGGCGTGCAATCAGGAACAGGAATACTGTCGAGAGCAGATTGACAATCATGAGGCCTATGCGGACGCCTGTGACCGTTTGCCCAAATACGGCAAGAATTGCTGAATAGGCGTAATATGTGCCGGGAAGCTTCATATTTGCCGCCTCAAGGTAGGGTGGCACCCCGTCCAGGATAAGCTGGCCCATTAAGGCGTACTCGCCTTCGTCACGCTCCAGCGGTACCGGCGCCGCCTGAAGTCGAACAATGATAACCGCTACGACGGCTGCCAACAGAACCGCCAAGGTTAGAAGGGGGATCCAATTTCTCGAGACGCTGCGCCTGTCCAATGATGGGTCTCCTGTTCACATCTGCCGGATAGAGGCGGGTGGATTTTCTGGAACCAGCGCGGACCCTCTTTCGCATTTCCTCTGCACCAGTTTCGCAATGAGCGCTAGCACAATCAGGAATCCCAGGGCTATGGCCATTTTGGCGGAAAATAGCTGGCTCCAGTCTCCTGAAAGATAGATCTCCCTTATCATACCGATAAAAAAAATGAACACGAAAACGGTGACTGCTTCACCCATGGCTGTGGCGAAAAAATAGTCCCAAAAGCGAACTTTCGTCAGTCCCATAGCGTAGTTAATAGGAGCGGGTACAAACATCAGGCGAAGGAGAAGGACGGCTTTGAAGCCATTGTGTTCAATCAGGCAGTCATATTTTCTCAACCTGTCTCCGAAAAGTGAAGAAACTAAGTCCCTCCCCAGCGTTCGGGCAATCAGAAAGGAGATCGAGGAGCCCGCAACCAGGCCCGGCCACACCCAGGCAAAGCCCCAAAAAGGCCCGAACAATGCAGCGCCGATCCCGACAAAAATCATCAAGGGGATTAGAAGACACGTGCCAATCGAGCAAGAGATCATGAGAAGGGCCGGACCCATCATACCGGCTTCACTTATGAGTCTCTGGAGCTGCTCGGGTTTGAGGTGTGCTTTTATGCATGAAAATTCCACGAGCCCAATCAAAATTCCTGCGAGAACCAGCAGGACGGCCGCTTTGATAAGTGTCCTTCGTCGAACATTCCTCATTTTTTTGATCGGTTCTTCCATTCCAATCACCACTTGCACCAAACTGCGGTCACCGCGGGTAACTGCTCAGAGGACTCCCTTCCAAGAAGGGGACCTATTCAAAAACACTTACCCCACCGGACAGTTACACCGAGCAAGGCCAAGGCGTATGAAGATATATTGGCTTATCCGTGGTTGTCCTGAAAAAGCCTCGAGTTTATAAGTTTCATTTTCGCCAAACGATACTCACACGCCGTTTTGAGGCAACCGACACCATATGTTACACTTCGCGTGAAGTTGATGGAGGAGGCCTCTTCGAAATACCTGGTTGGGCAGCTCACTTCCGCAACCGTGTATCCGAGCCAGACGATCTGGGCTATCATCTGGTTGTCAAAAACAAAATCGTCCGAATTCGTCTGGAAGGGGACCTTTTCGAGCAATTCCCGAGAAAAGCCCCGATAGCCCGTATGATACTCTGAAAGCTTAGCGCCCATAAGAAGGTTCTCGGCAAAGGTGAGGGTCCTGTTGGCGACATACTTCCACAGGGGCATGCCCCCACTCAGGGCGTAGCCCCCGAGAATCCTCGAACCAAGGACGCAATGGTAGAGTTCGTTTCCAATCATGGAAACAAAAGCGGGAATGAGTTTTGGAGTATACTGGTAGTCGGGATGGACCATGATGACGATGTCCGCCCCTTCTTCCAGTGCGTGCCGATAGCAGGTCTTCTGGTTCCCGCCATAGCCCATGTTGATCTCGTGGGCGTAAGCCCTGGTTTTGGGAAGGCTCTTGGCGACTTCAATTGTCCTGTCATGACTGACATCATCCACCACGACAATCAAATCGACGCAATCCTGGGCCAGCACCTCAGAATGGGTCTGCCGTAATGTCTTTTCGGCGTTGTAGGCCGGCATTACCACGACGACCTTTTTGTCTCTGAACATGAGCTTCTACCGTTACTCCACCTGAGCCGGCGGCCAGACAAACACAAAATGGATTTTCTTTATCAACCGTCTTTTCGGACGCCCCTGAAGAGGTTTTTCGATCCTTCGGCTATGTCCTTTTGCATATGTTCACAATGCTTGTCAAGGGGGTTGGTTTTTCAGTTCGACACGGATTCCAAGACTCCAGAGGCAGCGATCAAGCAGATAGAAGCCTTATAGTGAAACCGTGGGTCGGGGCAATTTCCCCTCGCCATGTCGGGAGCCTTCATAACATGGGACACCCGCCGGCTTTTCCGAAACTCTCGCTTGTATACGGATGCATGTGAAAAACCCACGCTGCGTCTGTGCACAGCAAAGCGCGCATCCCCCGCATCTGTGACCCGAGAGCAGGAGAAGCTGCCGCGTAGCTGGTTTGGAAGGTGGAATATCAAGTGGATATCTTCATAATTGCAACAGTATTTCATCACCATGTTTGAGTTGCCGGCGAAGGAACTCGACGGTTGCACGGTTCGGACCGTCTTCTCCTCATCGACTCCAAGCGCGATGAGAAGCCTAAGTTCATGCCTAACAATAGATGAGAGGTAATATTTTAGCCGGTGTTCCTCATGAAAAACAAGTCCTCAGTCCGGGAGGGCAAATTGGTGATGGAGAAAAGAAGCGTTGGGGCCGCACCTGCGGATGGGACCAGCCAGCGGACATCCTTTGCGCGAGGAAGGATCTGCGCCGGTTCAACCGTCCCATACACAGCGGCTGGTAGCAGTCCAAACCGGCTATCACCTGCATGAGGCTCATGGAATAAGGCATTACTTTTCCCAATCAGTCTATCCCTAAAACCGCTAAAGTCTTTGGTTGAACGTTCCGATTCTACTTTCGAGAGTGAGGATGGCAAGTGTCCTTTTTTTTTGCAACCATCTAACAGAGGGTTTGCAGGTGGAGAACCAAAAAGTTCTAAAATTCGTTGGAGCAGACCAGTCCATGATCCAGGCAGGCAGCTCCGAATCGGACTCCAACAGGAAAGAACAGTCCGGTGTAATATATGAGATGCTGATCAAAAAAGGGTATCTCGATGAGCAAAAATTGAATTATGCCAAAAGAGTTCATTCGAAGCTGGCTGGAGACAAAACACTCACCCAGGTCTTGCAGGAGCTTAATTATGTTACCCCCGAACAGCTCCAGGATACTCTGTCGGCCAGCAAGATCGGTGCGCTTCTCGTTGAACTCGGGCTCATCACGAACCATGATCTTGAAACAGCGATTCGCCTGCAAAAAGAATCTTCTTTAAAGCAGACAATCGGTGAGGTGCTGGTCGAAGGTGGCTTAATTGAAGAACGGAGCCTGCTCGAGGTGCTTTCCTATCATTTGGGGCTTCCGTATTATGAGCTTGACAGCTCCCGCCTGGACGTTCACCTGCTGAGAAAAGTTCCACTCAATTGGTATTCTATTCATCAATTCGTGCCGGTTGGCCGTGCCGATGGAAAAGTAACGGTCGCATTTATCGATCCGATGAACCGCGACAGCCTCGATGCGGCTGAAAAAGTTTTTGGCAAAGTTAGACAGGTTATCTGTTCGAAATCGGATTTTCGCGAAATAGTGAGAGTCCTCGAGCACGAAGCGGCCAAAATGACTCAGCCCGACGAGAAATCTGTAGTCGGAGTGGTAAACACTCTCCTTGAGGAGGCTGCCGGCGGCAATGTCAGCGATGTCCATATCGAGCCTATGAAAGACAGGGTACGCGTCCGATTTCGCATCGACGGGGTCCTGGTCCACCATAGGGACCTCCCCCTGCAGATGGGGCCTCCGATAACAAGCCGGCTTAAGACCATCTCAAAGGCCGACATAGATGAAACCGGGCGGCACCAGAGTGGCATAATAGAATTCGAAGACCCGCGGACCGGAGCTTTCCTGGACGTCAGGGCCTCTTTTTATGTGACCGTATGGGGTGAGAAAATTGTTCTGAGGCTGCTTGGCAGAAAATGGCTGCCCCTGAGCCTGAATGAAATCGGGATGTATCCGAAGATGCTCGAGAGGTTCAAATTCGAGGCGCTGGATATTCCGTGCGGTGTTATCCTTTTAACGGGCCCAAAGGGGTCCGGGAAAACGACCACCCTCTACAGCTCGATAAGCTATCTCGAAAATGTGAATAAAAGTATCATAACCGTTGAGGACCCGGTCGAGTGCCTAATTGACGGGATAGCTCAATGCTCGATAGACCCCAAAACAAACCTGACCTTTGAGGAAAGCATGAAACACGTGGTCAGGCAAGATCCGGACATTGTTGTAATTGGAGAGATAGCCGACCCCTTTTCAGTGGAGACCTGCATTCAGGCTTCTCTCACCGGCCAAAAGGTACTCAGTACCTTCCTCACGGAAGACAGCATCGGGGGGCTCATCCGTCTATTGAATATGAACATTGAAGCGTTTCTGATCTCTTCAACGGTGATCGGCGTGGTCGCTCAAAGACTTTTGAGGCGAGTATGTCCCAACTGCGCAGAGAACTATATGCCTCAACCCGCCGACATCCATCGGCTTGGCTACACCATAAACGACATAAAAGGCGTCAGCTTCAAAGCGGGGCGGGGGTGTTCCGAGTGCCGTTTCACCGGCTACAAGGGGCGGGTGGGCATATTTGAACTCCTCATTTTAAACGAACCTATCAAAGACGCCATTCTGAATAAACAGACATCCAGCGATATAAGAAAGATCAGCATAGAGACATCGGGTTTCGTAACCCTTCTCGAAGATGGAATTATAAAAGCCGCAAATGGAGTGACGACCCTGCAGGAGATTTTCAGGTGTCTCCCACGTATGGGCAAACCAAGGCCGGTCCACGAACTAAGACGCCTTTTAGGTAAAGAGCAATGATCATGCAGAAAAACAACAGCTCATTATTGGACATCGTAGAAGAATACGTCGCCTCAGAGACGCTGAACCTTCCGGTATTTCCGACGGTGGCTCAGGAACTGCACAAAAAGATGGCTGACGAAAACAGTTCAATCAACGAGATTGCGGCAATCATCGCCAAGGACCAGGCCTTGGCCGGCCAGATGCTGAAGCTTGCCAATTCAGCATTCTTTGCAGGTTTGAACCGGGTACGCACGATACGAGAGTCAATTATGCGCCTTGGCGTCAACCAGGTGTATAACTGCCTGATTGCATGCAGCCAGAAGGATTACTACCTCTCGCATGACCCGGTCATAGGTCAGTACCTCCAGGTTCTCTGGAAACACGCGCTGGCAACCGCCAAGGGTTCTCAATGGCTGCTGCGCAAAACCGGATACCCGGAACTGGCGGATGAAGGTTTTCTCGCGGGTCTTTTCCACGATATCGGGAAACTGCTTCTGCTCAGGGTTTTCGAAACGATACGGTCTGAAGATAAGGAAATCGCACTCTCAGAGCCGTTTATTCTTGAGATACTTGATTCCATGCACGTCGCGCAGGGATACACTTTGATGAACGAATGGAGTATTCCGCGGATTTACTGCGATGTGGCAAAACATCATCATGACGAGGAGTTCGACAGCTCAGACTCGCTGCTTATGGCCGTGCGCCTGGTCGACCAGGTTTGCGCAAAAACGGGTCTAAGTCTCAGGCCCGACCCCACGCTTGTCATGGCGAACACACCGGAAGCCCATGCAATGTCTGTCAAAGAAATCGTCCTGGCCGAGCTCGAGATAGTAATAGAAGATGCGCTGGACGCAGAATTATAATTCTTTTCAACAGCGCTTCCTGCTCGCCGCTGCTTGATTGGTCCTTTTCAGGCGGCGGTTTCTATTGGAGCTTTTTTCTTCTTCGGCGAAGCTTCTGATACTGCTTTACGGGTCTTCGCCTTTTGCTTCGGCCGGTTCTCCGATACAGGTTCGGCTCTCCGGACCGCCTCCGTCAATTTAGGTTCTATGGCCAGTGGGGGCAAGGATTTCAAATCAACAGCCTGCGCAGGTTGCGGTTCGGACACCGGCCCCGCCTCGGCTGCAGGCCTGTTTTCATGGATCTTCGGCTCGGGCGTGCGTTCTCTATCTTTTAGCCATTGGACTATCTTGGGCGTGAATTGTCTCTGAAATTTTGAGCTAACGTAAATTCCGATATGCCCGGTTTCGAGGCAAAGATCCTCGGTGTCCTTGCTCCCCACCTTACTGGTGAGCAGGTTGCAGGCGCCCGGTGGGACGAGGTGGTCGTATTTGCCGTAGATATTGATTAGAGGCATGGTTACATTTTTCAGTTCGACCAGACGCCCCCCGACTTCCATCTTGCTCTGAATCAGCAGATTTTTTTGGTAGCAATCCTCTACGAATTGCCGGATGGTTTCCCCTGGGACGTCCGGACTGTCGAAAATCCACTTTTCCATACGTACGAAGTTTTCGATGAAGTCCTTGTTGTCGATGTTTTCAAAAAAACCGATGTACTTGTCGATCACCAACCGGGCCGGGTTGAGGAGAAGAAAACCCAGATTCAACAGGTCCCCCGGCATATTGCCGTACGCATCGATTATTCCCCCCAAGTCGATTCCCTTGGTCCAGATATGCAAAAGTCCCTGGTCGGTCTCGAAATTGCTCGGTGTCACTGTGGTAATGAGGTTCTGTATCTTCTCCGGGTGCAGGGCCGAATAGATGATCGCAAATGTTCCGCCCATGCAAATTCCCATCAGGTTGATCTTGGGGAGGCCATGGCGGTCTTTTATAAAGTCGACCACATTGTCCAAATATCCATTCACATGGTCGTCAATTGTCAGGTAGCGATCCTTTCGGGCAGGATAGCCCCAATCGATCATGTAAACATCGATTCCCATATTCAGGAAATTCTGTACGACACTCCTTCCAGGTTGCAGGTCGAGCATAGTCTCACGATTGATCAGCGCATAGACCATCAGCAGTGGCGTATTGACCTGTTTTTCCGAGGTAGGCCGGTAATGTTTCAGCTTGATGCGGTCCTCCTCGTACACTACGTCGTAAGGTGTTTTGGCGATTTCCGTGTCGAGTGTACCGAGCAGCACATCTTTGGACTTGATAAGGCGCTCGCGAGACTCCTCAAGGCCTTTAAGCCACTTGGTCATTATATCGTTTACAGGCATTCCGAAGGTGTTCATTGGGCATCCTTTTTTGTCAGCGCGGATTCCAGGTTGTTGATTTTCTTGTTAGCCTGTTTAGTCTGCTTCTTCAGTGCATAGAGTTCCTTGTAGACCTCATCCATCTCCCTGTTGGTGGGAATTGGCAAAAACTCGAGGAACTCCGTCAGCAGGTCATTTGCTGTTATCTTGAAAGCAGCCGTCTCATTGAGAAGCCGGGAAAGGGCCTGACGGTATTCATCCGTTTTGAAGAGCGACATGTAATGATTCTCGAGGACTTTGATCCACATTCCGTAGTAGACTTTAAACTCCTCCGCCGGCTCTCCTTGTTCTCTGAGCTTGTCGAGTTCCTCCTTCATTTCGGTAAACGATTTTTCCATTGGAACAAAGAGCAGCATTCGAAATTCAGTGACCGCTGCCTGATATGTATTGAACTTGTCCGCAAACCGGTTGATTTTTTCCTGATAAACTCTGGTGAGTCCCACTTGGGGGATTCTGAGCAGGGGCTGAATTTCTTTTTCGTGAAAACCCGTCCATGCTTTGACAGCTTCGTGCTGGAGTTCTTCGATGCTGCGGCCCGTGACCTCCCCTTTGTCCCAGAGCCACTTGAACAACTCCTGGCTGAGCCCCCCGGAACCTGTCACGCTCATAAGCGCCTGCAGCATATCGAAAGGGGGCGCAGAGGATCCCTTTGCTTCGGAACATTGAGTGCCTGTCCAGAGCGGCTGAAAAGCCTTCCAGATCGCGAGCGACACCTGCATGTATTCTTCGGACCGGGAAACCTCGGCAAGTGAAGTAGACAATTCCTGCCAGCTTTGAGCAGCGGAGAGCCAGAAGTTTGCCGACGATTCCATCCACGTGGACCAAGGGAAGCCATTAGTTCCCTGATCATTTTGGTTCATGAGTAAACCTCAGTTTCGAATGGGATTAAGCAAAAAAAGAAATGGGAGAGTTTCCCATATCAATGGCGCACCGATAGCTTTCTCTTTTTAAGGTCTTCGGGCCTGACTGACAGTGGGGGATTTAATGTATTTTTCGTGGAGAAAAACAGTAGTATGAGTGGTACACGTTTTACGGAAGCAGCCCCACCTTACTGTGGCTGGGCGTTGTCCGGCTGGGAGGAATGGGGTCTTTTACGGTTATCTTTATAAATATTCATATGCTGCAGCATCTGCCATGATTTTTCTTCCTTTTCCTTTTCCTCCCTCTCCTGTTCCACCATGGCCCGTTCCATTTCGGGATCGGTACTGTATATAATGCGGTCTTTCGTATCGGTACGATCGGCCATGAGCTGGCGAGGCGGACTCGCGGGATTTTCCAAGGTTTGAGTTTTCGATAATGGCCCGGCCGCGTCCGAATCGCAAGCAGTGGCTGCCCGCCCAAACGCAAGGACGAGGCCGGAAACTAGCAAGACGATGAGAAATGTTGTCCCTTTCATTTTAGCCTTTATCAGTTAGTTGTTGCCGGCGACCCGGGATTATCCATAAAATATAGTGCTGCGCAAGCCTTTTTTTGAGCCATTTTTTCTACAAATAGTCTCCGCGCTTCCATTTAAGCGTTTCCATGTATCCTGTAACCTTCAACTCTTCGGCCATGTCCCTTAGCTGATGATCTGCGGGAAGGCCGCTCATTTTCTCGTCCAGACCGGCGGTTTGCACGTTGATCTGTTCGATAAGCGAGTTGATTTGTTTTGGCGACATGTTTTGCTGGAGCGCGTTTTTTAAAGAGTCCAACTGCGTTAGGGTTGAATCGAGCGCAGAAATCGCCTGAGACAATCCGGGTGGCTGCGCTGAATTCGAGATCAGGGGCTGAATTCCCAAGGGATCGGATATGCCCCCGGGTTCGCAAACTGCACTACCAGGAGCAGCCGCTGACTGTGATCCCGATATCTCGCTCTGCAGAAGCATTGCGAAAGCATTATCGGAACTGACGGTCTTTGGCCCGGTCGACTGCTGGCCCTCCTGTATTGCCTGCTGCTTGAGGATTTCATCTATTATCATACGGCTTCATTCGACCTCCCGTTCGGCAAAAGATTCCGAGTCGAAAGAATGTTAAGCAAATACTTTGCCAAAAGGCGAAGCTTGAAGGTTGAAAATCGGGGGCTTGCAGGCTGGTACTGAAAAGCAGCCTGTTCATTTCCGAACTCCGACTTCCGGCAGTTCTCTGAGGCGCCATCAGGGAAAGATTTTCCGGCAGGTGGAATTTTATGCCGGTTTGGTTCCCACGGGCATGCTGATTAGAGCTGAGGTTCCCTCGTCCATTCTTTCAAGGAGAACAGTAAATCCGTAAGGCAGGAGGAGCTGCCTTGCCGCGTATAGTCCAAATCCCAGGTGATTGCCTTTTGAAGCGGCGTCACTGTCGTCATTGCGCCATCTCGATTCGAACAGGTCGAAAAAAACTTCGGGATGCTGCTCTTTTCCCAGCCCACAACCCGAATCGGTTATTCTGACCAATATCTGCCCGTCGTGCATGGAGGTTTCAACTACCAGTTCCTTCTTTGACGATTCCTTCATGGCCATAACGGCATTCTGGAAGAGGTGGAAGACGGCTGGAACCATGTCCCGTCCGAGGACTTTTATGTGGGGAAGGTTTCTTGCCAGGCGCAGCTCGGTCTTAACATGGTGTTTGAAAAAAAGATCCGACCGGAAAGCTTTCGCCATCCTCTTCAGAAGAGCATTGATGTCTATTTCGGTCCCGTACCGCTCGATTTCATGAAGTTGCATAAACTCGCGCAAATCTGCGGCCAGATTTGAGATCTGTTCGCGCATCTGGGCCAGCCGTTTTTGCTGCTTGCCCAGGAGCTCAGCCCATTTTTCGTTTTCGCCGCAATTGCTTCCGAAGATACGATCCTGAAGCTCCATACCCGATGTCAGCATCTCTGTCAGCATGGTCAGGTTCTGAAGAGGGCCATTGATATTATGCACAAACCCCTGGACGAATTTGCCCGAATAATTCGATCTATCCTTTTCGTGCAACGCCCGGATGCATTTTTCGGTAAGAAGCTTTTCGCTTTCCAATGGTTTGGCGTCAGCCATACTTTTCGCTTGTCTGGTAATTCTGCGTTAAGGGTCGGTCTCAGCCTTTTTCTTCAGGTCCTGGTCTTTTTCACGACTTCCAGGAATGCGTCAAGGGCGGAGGGATCAAACTGCTTGCCACGGTTTTTCAGCAACTCTGCAATGGATTCCTCTTGCGACATGGCATTACGATAGGCACGTTTTGACGTCATTGCGTCAAATGCGTCGACAACGCTCACTATTCTTGCAAGGAGCGGAATATCCTCACTGGAAAGGCCGTCCGGGTACCCGGCGCCATCCCACCTCTCATGATGATGCCTGATTATCGACCTTTCCTCAGGGCTCAACCCCAGCTCGGATACAATCGATTCCCCAATCACGGGATGTTTCTTTACGATTTCGTACTCCTCCGCAGTCAGGGGGCCCGGTTTGTTCAGTATACTGTCGGCAACTCCTATTTTACCGATATCATGAAGATAGCCCACGGTCTGCACGGATTCGAGTTGGGCCCCCGAGCAGCCGAGAATTCTGGCTACCTCGGTTGCGTAGCGGGTCACTCTTTCAGAATGTTTGCCCGTATAAAGGTCTTTGGCTTCAAGGGCATTCACAAGCGACTTCAAAATGCCGTAAAAGTTGCTGATAAGGCTTTCGTAGAGCGCCATATTCTCTATGGCGAAAGCAGCCTTTCTGATCAGGAAATCAAAAAGCCGCATTTCTTCTGAAGGCAGCGTGGGGCAGCCTTGCCTGTGAAATGCCATCAGCACGCCGAATGGTTGGCCCCGGATGCGCATCGGCCAGCAGGAAAGGGTCCTATCTGTCTGGGGAGCGTTCTCAAAAGAGCCTTGGATTTGGTCGGGGTCAATAACAACATGACTTGCGCCGTTGCCGAGCAATTCCTGCATCCAGTTGTCCGAGAGCCCTAGCCTTTGAGGCCAGCAATCATCGGGTTTCCATCCGTAGCTAGCCATACCCACAAGGCTGCTTCTGTCCTGCGGCACCAGGAAAAAACTTACCTTTTCGACCGATTCGAGAGAGGAAGCGAGTTGGACGATTCGAGGATAAAGATCATCGCTCGAACGAATTTCGTCTATCTCCTTGGAGATATGAAACAGCCTGATCTGTTCGTTGACTCTGCTCTCGAGTTCGCGGTTTACCCCTTCAAGTTCCTTGCGGGCCTGGATTTCGAGCTGAAGGCTGAGATTTTTCAGCAGAAGTTGCCTTTCCTTCATGATGCGCTGCAGCGTGAGTGCTACATCCTGAAGCGTGAACGGCTTAGTCAGGAAATCCGAGGCCCCTTTGCGCATAGCCTCGATCGTGTGGTCCATGGTTGGGAAGCCGCTCATCATGACGACCGGAAGACCATGGTCCCGCTCTTTCAGTTCAGTGAGAAGCCGAAGTCCGTCAATGTCCGGCAGGCGCAGGTCTACAAACGCGCAATCGAACACTTCCTCATTGAGCACGTTGAAGGCTTCCTGTCCTGTCAGGCAAACCCGCACTCGCTCGTGTTCCAGACGCTGCAGGCATTCCTGCAGAAGCTCACCGAGCATTACATCGTCTTCCACGATCAGAATTTTCATAGCCTGCCAGACTCTATTCTATTAATGATGAGCTGTTTGAGTCTGAGGAGTTCCGAATCTGAGATAATCCCATCCCGCTTGAGACCCTTGAGCACCTCGAGGGCCGCAATCGCCCTGTTCGGATTGCCCTGTGGTTTTTCCAGAAAGGCATCGGGTCGAAATCCAGGCAGATTCGACAGTAGAGGGCCGCTCATCAGATTGCCGGAGCTGTCGTAAACCTTGCACTCCGAATAGCGTTTCCCTTGAAGCAAATATATCTTCTCGTGCAGATTGTCTATTTCCCTGAGTAGCTCAGACCGCTCTTTATAGTTATTGACCCGTTCGACGGAGTTTCGGATCGTAACGGCCACCTGCTCGACCATGAACGGCTTCTGAATATAGTCGTAGGCCCCAAGCCGTAAGGCTTGGATAGCTGACTCCAGGCTTCCGAATCCGGTTATCAGAATGCACAGAATATGTGGATATAGAGATCTAACCTGTTTGAGCAGGGTCAAACCATCCATCTTCGGCATGTTCAGGTCAGAAACAAGTATATCGAAATCGCCGGCTGACAGTTGTTCGAGAGCGGCCACGCCATCGGGAGCAAGCTCAACTACCGCTCCCGCTTCCTCGACCGTTTCAGCCAGGATCTCCTGAAAAATCTCGTCGTCGTCGGCCACAAGGACCCGCACGGCTGTCTTGGATTGTGGTGTCATTATCTCTGATCTACCACAAGGCACTAGGCCTTGCCATCAAATAAAATGCCTCGAAGCTTTTCCATCTTATCGCGAAATCTGGGAACCTTTTCCGGTGGTATCTTGCGGATTACCTTACCAGAATTGCTGTCCAAAACCTGAACGACGGTCCTGCCATCCGCACCCACCACAAAATTAAGCTCTATCCCCAGGTTTTCCTGCAGGAAAGTTTGTACTTGCTGGGCGACTTCTGCCGAGAATTCCTCGTTGGGCAAAGGCAAATTGTTGCCACTGTTTGCTTTGTCCGCATCGGCTCTTGCGGCAGTACCGCCTTCACCCCTGGCGATCGGCGAGACTGGCTGGACCTCTTTTTGGTAGAATTCCGCAGCAACCCAAGGCCCGCTCGCAACCGGCGGGAGTTCTCCCGTATTTACGCTCATCACTGCCTCACTGAACCTAGTCTTGTTGCGTCAATACAGCAACTCGCGCTGCTCGCTACTTCTCTTTCACGAGAGGCTGTTGATGAAGAAATTCGGCAAACCGCAACGCCAGGCAATCGGCCATCACGCTGCACCTTTGGGCGGGGTCGCCCACGATCGTAGTCCATTCAAGGTCGATATCGGGACCTGGTCCGGAGCACGCGGTCTGTTTGATATCCCAGAGGACTGCACACGTGCGTGCGTCCAGTATCCGGGTGCGGACTACGAGCTTTGTAGGCATGGCACCCGAGCCATCCATCATGTAAAGGAGCGATGGGATCATCGCAAGTTCGCAACCCGTGCTTCTGGCATACCATATGGCTTCCGAATCGGACTTGACCCCATAAGGCAGGGTCTTGATTAACCTAAAAGGGCCCCTTTGGACGAGCCTGGCCTCAAACGCCGACGTAAGCGGGTATGATCCTGCAGCCATCTCAGGCGGCGAACTGAAGGGGAATACGCAAATACAATCCATGGTGTGCTGTGCAATTTCGGCACGGACGAACACTTCCATGCCCGCCTCCACCGGTCTTTTAGACGAGTCCTGCAGCCGTGTCGCAATGCAGCCGTTTGCTCCGCCAATCGCCACCAGGATGATAACTGCTCCCAGCAGTCGCAGGGAAGAGAAAACTTCTATGAATCCATTTGCTCGTTTCAGTGCATATTGCCTCAAGCCATTAGAATCCATGCAAATGTGAATCTCCCTTTTTCCCGAGTGGAACACTCGGCCAATGTTCAGGCTGAGGTTCGGATTTACCGGTTTTTAAAAAAGGCCAACCCTCAACAGATTCCTCAGCAATGGATAAATCGGATAGAGTAGGAAAATTCTTTAATGAAAAATGGTCTGCGATGTGATCGCAGGCAAGGACCGCTCCGACAACGGTCACCTGAGTTCAGATCACTCAGCCGCGACTTCATAGGCCCTTACGGGGACTCCCACTCCTTTTACCTGGATCTCTCCGAAAAACCGGGTGGAAATAAAAGGCACGATGAGGTCTCGGGTCCTCTGGGAAATGAGAATGCCTTCAACAGGGGCGCTCGATTCCAATCTCTTCGCCAGGTTCACCGCGGAACCAAGCACAGTGTATGACAGGCGTCTAGAAGACCCCATGTTCCCGACAATAACCTCTCCCGTATTGATCCCGATCCGCACTCGCAACGGGAAACCGCCTTCCACGGCCCACTTTGCGCTCAGCTCGCGCGCCTTCTTCTGCATCTCGATTGCCGCCTGGACCGATCTCAGGGCGTGGTCCGGCGCCGGTTCAGGGTCTCCAAAGAAGACCATCAGACCGTCTCCAATGTACTTATCGACCGTTCCGCTGTATGTAAAGACAACATCCACCATCGTTTCGAAATAGTCGTTCAAAAAGCCCCGAATCCTGTCGGGCGAATATGAGGCGGAGTGCGCAGTGAAATCCTTGATATCACTGAAAAGTATGGTCAGCTCTTTTCTTTGCCCTCTGCTTATCATTGTCGGATCGGCAAGAATTTTTTTTACAACCGAGGGCGGGAAATAGGACTCGAAAGACCTGCGCAGGGCCTCCTTTTCCCTCGAATCCCGGAAATATCGGTAAGCCACGATGAACGAAGCGGCGGCGGCGCCCGAGATTACCGGGCGAACAATATTGATCATCAGCCCATGTGAGAGGAAAAGGAAAAGCGCTGCAGCCACGTAGCCGATCATGAGCAGAGCGGCCCCGGCACTGAAAAAGACAACGGACAAACGCAGCGATAAAAGGAAAATGGCCGCAACCGTCACCAGCTCAATAGCCAGCATTGCTCCACGGCCTATTTCAGATAAAAATGCCCCCGAAAGGATCGTCTGGATAACGTTGGCATGCAGCCCGCTCAGCGGGAAGTTTATATCCACCGGTACCGCTCCAATATCGGTGGCTCCCGTTGAGACGTCGGACACTACGGCTATCTTTCCCGCAAGCTCCTCGGTCCACATCTCGAATGCGTCCCGGTCTCCCGATGCGGCAAGGATCTGCGCGAAGTTGTAATGGCGCATCTCCCCCCACGACCCGATGAAGTTGATTATCATGGCGCCATTTTTGTCTATCGGGATCAAGAAGTTCCGTGTCACGCCTCCGGGCGCCCTTGCACCCTCCATCCGAATATAGCAGCCGGGCTTTATAGTAATTTTCTCAGGCCCGACTCCAAGATAACCGCAAACGACGCGAAACGGCAGACTGGGATAATACCCGCCTTCATATCGGACGAGCAGCGGTACCCTGCGAATCACTCCGTCCCGGTCTGTTTTCAGACTGAGAAACCCTATTCCTTCGGAAACTTCTGCCAGGGGTGGGAAAGTTATGAGTGGCTTTGTCCCCGCATAGAGATCCTTCTCCCCGCCCTCCACTTTGACGTTCCACTTCGTGTGATCGAGATATTCGCGGATTTCCGGGGCGACGCTGCTGGAACCAGACTCACTCCGGGACCCCAGGGCCAAGGCCATGCCGAAGTAGACGTTTCCCGCCTCTTTTGTTGCTCCGATTATCGCCTGGTCGTCCGCCTGGTTGGTGCCGGCCGCAAAAATCAGATCGTATGCCTGGGCCGCTACGTGCATTCCGGCGAGGTTTCGAATTACCTGGGCGTACTGGGATCGGGTCAGATAATAGGTTTTTAGCTGCCGGATGGCGGTATCGTTTATGTCAACGTGTATAACGGTCCCGTCATAGGGTGGTTTGTATGTGCCGATCGAGGAACGGATCAGGAAAAACCTGTCGAAGACCTGTGAATTCCAGGTTTCGAACACTCCGGGAAAAAGTTGGAAAAGCAGTTGGACAATGCCGAGCGCAACAATAGCTGCAAACAGATAACCCCGGCTCCGCTTCCGGCTACTTGTGCTCAATCGTATAAGTCCTGGCCACGAACCCACTCGAGAGGACCTCGTCAGCAAAAGCTGCAATGTCGAACCGGTTGGGATCTTCAACTTTTTCAACGCTTCTCAAGGCGCCTCCGATGGGGACCGGCCGCTCGGCGGGCGAAGTCAGCTCGCGGTGTTCCCTTCTGAGCTCTTTTATCTGATCGAGAAGCGCCCTGGCTGTCTCGGCTTTGAAAGCGGCCTCAGCGGAATCATGCCGCACATAAGCCTTTTCCAGCTCATCCAGGCGCTTTGCCGAGGCTATCAGGTAGAATACCTCCCGGCCGGGGTTTTTGTCCAGCTTGAACCATGCCTCTCCGCGCGGGATATAATATCTGCGATTGGGCTGATAATCGCCTTCGAACTGCTGGAGCGCGTACGGAAAGAGCAGCTTGAGGCCATCCTCCTGGTTGTGGTGGAAAATGTATACGAAACACTTTCGCTCCAGTTCCACCATCATCTTCACTTGGTCGCCGGATTTGAGGGCCATGTCCTGAGTTACCGGCAGCATGCTTTGCTTTGCATCTTGTTCCGATATGGCTGCAAAAGCCCAGCGAAATGCCACCTCGGGATCGGAAGAGCGCCCCAAAGTTTCTTTGGCTGATGAAGAGTCTTCGGCTGCCAGGGAGAAGGCAGGCCCAAAGCATAGCAGCACAAAAGCGGCTGACAAGATCAATGTGTTGCTGAATTTCATATTGTCTTTCCCCCAAAATCGGGTGATGGATACCTGGCGGGGCCTTGAGTTGTCCTCGCGTTGAGGTGTCCAGCATCCCTCCTATGACTTTATCTTTTTGAGCAGCCAGGCCATATTGCGTCCCAGGGCCTTCATCGTTTCAATCCCTTCGGCGTCTTTCTCCACGTCTCCTTTCTCCAGTCCGAATCCCATGTTCCAGTAGGTTGACCCGGGTACGATCATTTGGCTGATCAGGAAAAAATGATTCATGGAATCAAATACGTGGATCGATCCGGCACGGCGCACGGCCACGACCGCCGCCCCAACCTTGCGCTTGAACATGTCACCGTTCGCCTTGGCCACAAAGCCGGCCCGGTCGATCAGAGCCTTCATCTCGGCGCTTACATCGGTGAAATAAGTAGGAGAACCCAGTATTATCCCATCGGCCTGAGTCATCCTGTCGATGCACTCGTTCAAATAATCATTATCAACCGCACAGTGGCCGTCTTTATTGCTCATGCACTTGAAACACGCTTTGCAGCCACGGATATCCTTACCGGAGAGCTGGACCATCTCCGTTTCGATGCCTTCTTTCTCAAGTTCCCCGAAGACATAATTGATCAGAATGGCAGTATTACCGTCTTTTCTCGCGCTTCCGTTGATTCCGACAACTTTCATTTCGTCACCCCCGTATGCAATCCGGATTCAGGAAAAGTAGAAAACATATGATTTGTTAAGGCTCGCGCACGATCCGGAACCCGAGGTCGTTGTCCATGCCGTCGGGCAGACCGCTTCTGCGAATAGCACACCGGGTGGAACTCGCAGAACCATGCCAGCACCCGCCTCGAATCACCCGGCTCTGTCCCATGCTCTCATCGGTATTTTGCGGATTGTTCCTGTCGTGCCGCACATATGAATCCACGCCGTAAACATCCGAGCACCATTCCAGTACGTTGCCCAGCATATCGTAGAGACCGAAGGCGTTTGGCTGGAAAGTACCCACGGGCGCGGTAGCCGCGTAGCCGTCATCGCATTCGTGAGGCGATTTAATGCCGAGCTGTTTTTCGGCCGTATAATCGGCGACGTTTTCATAGATACAGGCCCTGGAGCTATCCTCACCCCAATACCGGGAGGATTCGGAACCAGCCCTGCATGCGTATTCCCATTCCGCTTCGGTTGGCAGCCGGAAATTGTATTGTCCGCCGTTCTGGCCGGTGAGCCATTGCGTAAAGTTATTAGCGTCCTGCCAGCTCACAAATACCGCCGGCTGACTTTCGCCGTTGAGTGAATGGCCTGCGTAGTTCGTGCTGTCGTGATCTTTGTAGAATTGTCTGAACTGAGCGTTTGTAACCACCGTTTTGCTCATCCAGAAGCCATCGATACAGACCTCGTGGACCGGCCCCTCATCTTCCGAGCGATTTTGCTCGCTTTGCGGACTGCCCATGAGAAAGCATCCGCCCGGAACCCATACGAACACCAGCCCCGTAACAGGCTCTTTCCAGGTTTTGATACTCTTGATGGGCTTTTCGCCGCGCGGGGTAGATTCCTCGGTCTGTCCGGGGGCCGAGCGCTCCGACGCACCCTGAAGAGCTGGCTTCGGCGGAATCGAGGCTGTCTGCACGGGAGACTGCTGCAGTGGGGCAATGAAGTAAAAATCACCTTCCAGGGAGGAAGATTCCCATGGCACCTGTCTGCCTCCGGTGGCCTCGCGCACCGCCGAGCGTACCTGCTTGAATACGTCTTCGATCTTGAGGCCCGGCTGAACCATGGCCCGGATGAGTTCGCCAGTATAGACGCCGTTATCTCCCTGGCCGTCGTTGGCCACAGAACCTGGTGCAGTCGCATAGGCGACCAGCGTACCGGTCGGAGCATCAACCGAGGCAAGCCCTTGAGAAATGGAGCGGAAACTTCGGGCGAAAGGGTTGTCCCGGCACGCGTCCATGATAACTATGTTTAGCCGGTTGTGGGCGTAGTCCATTTCGCTCAATACTGCGCCCATATCCACCGCCTCGTATTCGACCTGCTTTTCATGCTCGATTGCCGCCCCTACGGGGAGAAGGTAGTTATGCCCGTTCACCTGAATCCCATGTCCGGCGTAATAGAAAAGGCCGACGCCCCCCTTCTGGAGCTTCTCCCCGAAAGCTTGAATCTCGCGCTTCATTTGTTTCTGATCCAGGTTTTCCTTCAGGGTAACCTCGAAGGAGAGATCGCCGAGCGCCTTTGCCATGGCACGGGCATCGTTGATGGGATTTCGAAGAGGTCCCGATGCATAGCCGGCGTTGCCGATGACCAGGGCCGTTCGTCTTTCGGGCTGGTCCGGAGCCGGCTTCTGATTCGCCGGGGCAGAACTGCCGCACAACACAAAGCCGCTCAGAAAAGCGGCCAGAAAGCAGGACAATAATATCCTTTTTCCAGTTATACTGCTCATTTTCCGCCACCATCCTGTGTCGAAGCAAAAAAGGGAGTCTCCCCTGAAGGCAGAACTCCCTGAAGGATTAATCAGGCCAAATTACAAAAGATCCGGCCGGAGGGTCGCGATCTGTCATGAAACTTCCGCGCCCCGAAATTCGACCGCAATTATAAGTAAGATTGTCCGGGGCTTCAATAAAAACGTTTAGTTTTTCTCAACCGGGCCTGTATGGGTCCGGCATTGCAATGACCGCTCCCGGCCTGTAACGCGGCAATCGAGCGGTCTTCTATCTTTCAATGTTCGAAAAGCGGCCCATGATTCTGATAAACCAGGCCTTACTTATGCGTTTCCGCCAGATTGATTGCCTGGATCTGAACGTCGTGCTTTTCTTCCGAAGGCACATCCGTTTCGACGGTTAATAAAGTCTGAATCCGGCCGCCGGGGGGAATGTTCTTCATATTGGGGATTACCTCCAGGCTGAATCCGGGTCCGTTTGGAAACGGCATCTGTGTCACATGAAGGATTCGTTCGTCGTATGTGCATTTTACTATCTTGAAGGCCCTATTTTTATTATCAAGGACGAGCACCTTTCCGGAAAGCACCCCTTGATCGGGGGACAACCGTCCCACGACCAGAAGTTTTGGCCTGATTCCAATCTCTCCTTCTACGGAACCGTTGACCCAGACGGTAAGCTCAGGTTTTTCAGCAAAATCGGTGTGAAGAGAAATGGACCCCATGTAGTTTCCTCTGGGCGTGTTATTGGAGACCTTGAGCCTGTAATGTTTTCCGTCTTCTACCGTTTCAAGCTTGTATGTGGCTTTTTTGTTTAGATCATCGTCAATTTTTTGGATATGAAACTGCTTCGAGGTCGTAACGAGATCGATGGTTTTTTCAGTGAGACCATCGGCCAGTCCCTGGAAATAGATGGTTTTCTCAGGCAGAACCTCTATCAGAGGCTTGACGGTCCCCTCGACGACCAGGGTCACCCGAGGGTTTGCGGGGTCGTCGCTCAAGACAGACGCGCTCTTTTTGACATATCCCTGGAACCCTTTCAGATTCAACGCTAAAGTTACTTTTCCCTCCCCACCGGGAGGGATCGCCCTGTCAAAACGGGCAACCGTGCAGCCTCAACTGGGCTGAACGTCTCTTATATTGAGAGTGGTTGTACCGCCGTTTTTCACAATAAAGTCATGGGAGAACGGCGTCGTTTCGGAAAGTTCCCCGAAATTATAATTGGTTTCGGCAAAAAAGATGTTTGAAGTCTGTGAGGCAGCAAGCACGGCAACTGCCAAAAGACAGCCACTTCCAAAGCAACCGATCAGGACCATGAAGATCCATTTGAATAATTTCCCCATAGATGAAATCTCTCCCATGTGTTGCATTAAAAGTTAAAAAAGGTTGTACCGGACCTGCATTAAGCATCTGCCATGAAGAAAGCCCGGCACGCCGGGCTCTTAGAAACCAGGCTTCTCCTCGTCTCATTTTTTGGGACGGCGAGGACGATGCATATGATTTGCTGCCGGACGACCCGCATGAAGATGAACGAGACGGCGATGAGGACCGGTTCGGGCAAATGAAGCCGCATGAAACCCTAAAATCTACAGTATATCGGGTTTCGGATTTAGTTCAAAGATCTCCGGCACCCGTCGCGAGTTTATTTCGGCACCCGAGGATGTCAATGAAAAAAAGTAATTTGTGAATTTGTGGTGTCCGGGGTTGAGTCAGTGAGTCTTGGCGTGTACTTCTTGGAGAACTTGCATGCGGGAACCTAAGGAACCGCTCTGAAATACTGCGTCTTCTTCAGGCATTGCCCATGGCGGTCCATGCGGAACATAACGAAGTGATGTGGTTAATTGAAACTCGCAGCTTCATGGGAAGGGGTTTCGGCTACATAGATATGCATTTGCTTGCTTCGGCCATTTTGACTGAGATTCCACTGTGGACTCTGGATCGGAAACTTGACGAGGCTGCTTCAAAACTGGGGAGAAATTATCAGTTCTCTTGTTCCTGAGCGTTGGGCGCTCCGATTCCCAAAAGCCGCCGTCTGCAGAGAAGGGTTTGTGAAAGCGCTCTATCATTCCATCAGGCGGTAGTCGGGAATCGGAGGTATGCTTTGACGCGGCCTTGTTCCAAATCCCTTTTCTCGTCTTTGCAGCACATGCCCTCGGCGCTACAGGGTTCTTGCTATGACCAGACGTTGAATCTCATTTGTCCCCTCGTAAATCTGGGTAATTTTGGCGTCGCGCATCATCCTTTCGACAGGGAATTCCCGAATGTACCCATAGCCGCCGAGCACCTGCACCGCCTCGGTAGTAACCCACATCGCCACGTCGGCGCACACACACTTGGCCATGGAACCCATGCGGATGAGTTCCGGACCGAGCCGGCTCAGGTCCTTGGGCTGTTCCTGAAACAGGGCGCAGGTCTTGTAGAGCAACTGCCTCGCCGCCTCCGTGCGCATTGCCATGTCCGCCAGTTTGAAAGCTATCCCCTGATGTTCGATGATCGGTTTCCCAAACGCCTGGCGCTCCTTTGCGTATCCGACCGCATATTCAAGTGCACCGGCGGCAATGCCAAGGGCTTGCGCACCCACAGCAGGCCTTGAAAAATCGAGCGTCTTCATCATGATCTGGAACCCCAGCCCTTCTTCTGCGAGCAGGTTTTCCCGAGGTATCCTGCATTCATCGAAAACCAGCTCAACCGTGTCCGACCAGCGGATACCCATTTTCTTTTCTTTGCGGCCAATTGAAAACCCGGGGGTTCCTTTTTCCACGATAAAGACCCCGGCATTTCTATGGGTGGGCTTGTCAGGGTCGATAACCGCATAAACGGTGATTATGTCCGCCACCCCGCCATTGGTTATAAAGTTTTTAGTCCCGTTCAGAACATAGGAGTCACCCTCTTTTTTTGCGCGGCAGCGAAGCTGGGCAACGTCTGAGCCTGCAGAGGGTTCGGTCAGGGCAAAAGCTGCAAGACGCTTTCCCGTAGCCAGTTGCGGCAGATATCTTTGTCTTTGCGACTCGTTCGCTGCAAGAAGGATCGGCAGAGAGCCGAGTTCCTGGTCCGCCAAAAGCAGGCCGCAGGATGCGTCCGCCTTGGACAGTTCTTCTATCGCCAGGCAAAGAGCCAGCATTCCGGCTTCGGAGCCCCCATGGGCCTCGGGGAAATCAGTTCCATAGAGGCCATTTTCGCGCAAAAGTTCCACCATATCCCAGTCGAATTTTTCCGATTCATCGCGGTCGCCGGCCCCCGGACTGACCTTCTCTTTTGCAATGCGCCTGACCGTTGTTTGCAGCCACACCTGTTCTTCTGTAAGCTGATACTGCATGGTTACCCCCCGTGCCGATGTCCGGAGTTTTCCCTGACACCTGGCGCCGAATCCTGCGTTCGTTTCGATCGATAACTATAGAAGCCCGTGCCGCTTTTCCTTCCCTTCGATACCGCGAACTGGAAAGATCGAAGAATTGAGTGTCGATGTTCAAGTTTTGAAATAAGAGTTGCTAAGACTTAAGTGCTGAAACTTGAAACTTGAATTTTCAGTGAGGATTTATACCGGTCGAACTTAAAGGTTCTGCTCGATTAATGCCACTAAGGCGCCTGAATGCTTTTCAAACCTTTTCCGGAATATAATGGCAAGTGCCCCGGATACAAGTCCAACTGCAGCGAGGATCCAAAACATCCAGTATTGCTCGCCCTTGAGAGAACTGCCTTCGAGCGAGAGCAAAATTGTCCCAAAAAGTCTGCCGATGGTTGACAGTACCATATACTCCATAGGGGAAATCGCGCTCAGTCCGAAAATATAGCAGAAATAATCTTTGGGGACTCCCGGAACGAAAAAGAGCAAGAAGACAAGAAACAAACCTTTGCAGTGCAAAAGATAATCGAACCTTTCCATGATATCCCGAGGAACGATTTTTTCTGCCAAAGGCTTTCCAAAGACTCTCGCCAGGAGAAAAGCAACGTATGATCCTATTGTCAGCCCGATAGTGGACAATAATGTCCCGTATATCGCAGCACTGTTTTGACCGCATTTCAAAATGTCGCCGACACGCTGCATGCGCTCCAACAGGATGCCGAGGGCCTAAAGGCCACGGCTGCCGCAAAAGACGCCGCTAAGGTCACCCTCGACGTGACTAAGAAACTCTTTGAGTCCGGCTACGCCAACGAACTGGCACTCCTGAGCGCGGAGCAAGCTTATCAGCAAGCCCTGATTAACCTCGTGCAAGCTCAATCGAATCGGTATGCCGACGCTGCAGCATTGTTTCTGGCTCTTGGCGGCGGATGGTGGAACCGCCCCGATATTCCTAAGAGCTAACTATGAAGGCGGTACTGTTGCCAATGATAAAAACGTATTCGCAGTTAAAATCTTTTGCTGGCGCAGGTCGGAGAAAGCCCGATAAAAAAGATTACTGCCGCCAAGTAGAGTACACGTCACAAGCCAGGAAGACGGCAAGGGTGCTTTGCGCACAAAGCTTCTCCACAAATAGAAAAGTGTAAAGGCGGAAAGCGCAACCACGCTTAAAATCCCACGCCACAACGACCCGGCTATATCGGATTTTCCTTGAGTCAAGTCCTTATCATCGATGGACAGCGGCGCAGAGAAAACACCGGTGTCCAATTTGGCTACCATCATCTGCAATCGATTGAGGAATTGCGGTGCATCAACAGCGTGGGCATTATGATGAATAATGACACTTCCGGTAAGCGGTCGAACGTTGGTTGACTTTACGTGCGGTTCGCTCGCAATTTGTTTTTCCACAACTGGAACCATAGCAGGGCGACCTCTTAGCCATGGTATTTTGACCCTCAGCCGCCCCCTAATTTGGTGGCCTATTTGCAAAGAGTAGTGGTCGTAATCTGTTTTCATATATTTAACATGCCAGGAATCGAGAGATATCGGTCCAATGTTCCTTCGAAAAACTGATATCTTCCTACGACGCACCAGTCGCCATGCTATAGATAAGATACATATTTAGCGCCAAAATCAAAGCTCCCGCCAACCCGGCGAAAAAGGTCGTAGTCGTCCTGTTCACGAGGTCTCCCATGATTTCTTTTTTTCTTGTAAAAAAAACCAGAGGGATAACTGCAAAGGGAAGCCCGAAACTCAGCACTACCTGGCTGATAATGAGGGTACTCGTAGGGTCCAAACCCATTAGTATGACAATAATTGAAGGAATTACCGTAACGATCCGCCTGATCCAAACCGGAATATAGAAGTGCATGAAGCCCTGCATGACAACCTGTCCTGACATTGTCCCAACAGCCGATGAGGAAATGCCGGACGCAAGCAACGAAATGGCAAAAATTGTGCTGGAGGCGCTGCCGAGCAAAGGGGAGAGCGTCCTATGAGCCTCTTCAATAGTGCCAATTTCATGCATACCGTTGTTAAAGAAGGTTGCCGCCGCCATGATCAGCATTGCTGCGTTCACAGCCCCCGCTATCGTCATTGCCAAGAAGACGTCGGCGAATTCAAACCTGAAAAGTCTTAGCTTCTTTTCGCCTCGTGCTGGAATCCGATTCTGGGTCAGAGCAGAATGAAGGAATATTACGTGGGGCATTACAGTCGCGCCCAGAATCCCCACAGACAGGACAACTGCTTCATGTTCGCCAAAGCTGGGGATGAGGAGGCCCCGAGCTATCGGCCCCAGGTCGGGCTTTACGAGAACTAACTCGATCAGATAGCTTCCGGCCACTACGCCAATCATTGCGGCTATAGCAATTTCTATTGGCCTGAAGCCATAGCGCTGAAGACCCAAGATAGCAAAGTTAATTAAGACCGCCAGAAGGCCGGCCCAGATCAGCGGAATATTGAAAAGCAGGAAAAGCCCAACGGAAGTCCCGAGAAATTCAGCGAGGTCTGTTGCCATGGCAACAACCTCCATAACTACCCACATGCCCCAGATAATCGGTTTGGGAAAGTATTCCCGGCAGAGCTCAGCCAGGTTTCTTCCTGTAGCGATGCCGAGCTTAGCCGAAAGCACCTGAACAAGCATGGCAATGCAGTTGCTGGCCAGGATAACCCAAAGCAGCCGGTAACCGAATTTGGCTCCGCTCTGGATGTTTGTTGCATAATTTCCGGGGTCCACATAGGCCACGGCAGCGATAAAGGCAGGACCGAGAAAAGGAAGGAGTCTTGTGTACCGACGCCCTAACCACTCTCTACTAAGAGCAATTTCAGCAGCCGCGATGGTCCGTGAATCAAGGCTACCGGTCTCAATTCCAAAAAGCGGTTTCATGCCATCTTTCTCCCTGGCCCCACTAATCTGCGAAATGTAGTAGGTACTTTCTTTATGCTTTTCCTCAGGGGAATCCGGGCCTACAGGCGTTTTTCAACGATGTAGCGGAATAACCAGCCTAACCAAAAATTAAAGTTAGCCATGGCGAAACACAAGGTCGGGGAAATGTGTATTTGGCAGGCGGCAGCCTTCTTCGAGGCTCGCTCAACCCCAGCTTGCTTATACCCGTCACGGTCAGCCAAGCCAGGAAGACTGTCTGTACGAACTACACTCCGCCATGACGGAAATCCTGTTTCCGCAGCCCAGCCGGGGTCGCAGATAAGAGGAATACCCCGAATGGACGTCGGGCATCATCGGCGGATAGATCTAGAGAATGAACAGCCTGGGACCCCGCGGACTGAATGCTTGCTCAACGTATGACGCAGGTGAGCGCCGACGGCATGTCAGTAAACGTTCGGAGCGCTTAGGATGCTGATTTTATCGATATCTCTCGTTCGGCGATCAAATCTTCAAGTTTTTCTTTTTCGGCAACGAGTTCTTGCACACTCATCGCAGCATAATCCTTAGTTGAAACAGCTGGAAGTTGAATGCCCTGACGCCGTAAAAACTCATCGACCTGGGGTTGATTCTTTTTGTACAGATAAAAACCCAATCCCGCGACACCAACACCAACAACAAATCCCGTAATGTGCTGTGAGGTAATCATAGTGGTTGGCCCCTCCATTTTAACTTAAATAAACTTCAATGTTATTCCATCCCGAAATGACTCTATCCCATCCAGCACTTCACCATGCAGCTCCGAAACTTCCTGGATTTTTTGAAGTAAATTTCTCCCTGTCATCATGCTGTCACCGGTAAACGCATATTTCAGGATGGATGGGATCGCGCTGAAAATGATCATTTTATCGTCTGCATTCTTAATTGTGGAGACTTCGACTTCGTACCTCGCTTCATCATGTTGCCCCGATTTTTTAACCGGTCGCAATTCCACACCCTTGGAGGGAATATCAACAAGATGTCGCCCGAAGGTGCTGACCCATGTAAATATCGCCGCGGGAAGAAAATTCTTTCTGAGTACTGCTATCAACAAATAGACGACGGACAACACTTCCGGATCAAAATTGCCTTCCCTTTTGATCTCCGACCAACCGTGTTCGAGCACGGCCATTGCCGTACTGCCGCCGGCAATCCATTCGGTCCAGCTCACCTTTGTGCCTGGACCGCGCACTAGTCTTAAGAGCAGGGCGATCAACAGGGAAATGCCGGAGTAAAATACGGAGTCCGACATTTCCTGTTTTGCCGGTTGCGAAAAGATGTGTGCGCAATGACTCTCCTGGTCGAGCGACATATAAAGCGCGACACGAATCAGTATCTCTTCGCGTTTCACACGCTTGGGATCGAAGTTTATGAGCACGGATCTTGTCACCGGAGTGTAGGTCATCGATTCGAAGCCTTCATGATCCTTTACAGATGCAATCATTAGTTGGTGATCTTTCGGCTCTACCGACAGATGCAGGCGGATGCGCCCCGGAAGTTTATGGATAACGGTGACAACAGGTATCTCTTCCATTATGTTCCCTTTTCAAGATCAAAAAACAGCAGTCGTCCGGAATTCAACACAACCGCCACGGTGGTCGCGTTGTGCAGAACCGCTCCCCAAAACACCGGAAGCACACCCAACGAACTCAGCAGGAGTCCCACGGTATTGACGCTGATCGAAATCGCGAAGTTCTGCCGCACGATGCCCATCGCATTTTTCGCCAGGCGAATGGTTGCGGGTATCATCAAAGGATCGTCAGTGGTGATAGTAATGTCGGAGGCCTCGATGGCCACATCCGTGCGGGTGCCGCCCATGGCGATGCCGACATCCGCATAGGCCAGAGCCGGCGCATCGTTCACACCATCGCCAACCATCACCACCGTGACGCCCTTTGATTGCAGCCTCAGCACGGTTTCGGCTTTGTCGTCGGGCAGTACTTCCGCCATGTAACGATCCATGGCCATCCGGCTGGCCACGATTTCCGCATGCTGTTCCACATCGCCTGTGAGCAGGATTATGTCATCTATTCCGCTATACCGCAGGCGATTCAACGCCTTCTTCATATTCTCGCGCAGCATATCCTGAATGCCAAGAATACCGACCAGGACCTGATCGCGAGCAACGTACACGACATTTTCCCCGCGACGCACAAGCCGCGTCATACTCTCATGCGCGCTTTCGGCGTCAATCCCGTTCTCTTCCATGAACTTGAGATTACCCACCCGAATCGTTTTCCCACCAACTTTGGTTTCCACTCCCCTGGCAACATGCACCTTCGTGTCGGTATGCCTGGGAACGCGCCAGCCGGAGCGCTTCGCCTTATCCAGGATGGCGACGGCCATCGGGTGAGTGGACGATTCTTCGGCGGCAGCGGCAAGTTCAATGATTTTTTGTTCAGTCATTCGACCGTCGAGGGACACAAGGCTGATGACCTGTGCTTTGCCTTCAGTCAATGTGCCGGTTTTGTCCAAAATCAGCGTGTCGGCCTTGTCCAGCATTTCAATGAAATTACCGCCCTTTATGAGAATGCCGTTTCTGGCGCTATTGCCGATCGCAGCGGATAAGGCCGTAGCCGTTGACAGTCGGACGCCGCAGGAGTAGTCGATGATCAGCATATTCAAGGCTCGGGTAACACTCTTGGTCACCGCTAACACAATCCCGGCAAGCGCAAAATTAAGGGGGATGAAATTCGCTGAAAAACGGTCGGCTGTGGCTTGAATATCGGCTTTGCGGTAGGTAGCCTCTTCCACCATATGAATGATTCGGGCCACGGCTGTTTGGTCGCCGACTTTTTCGGCGCGAATCACCAGGCGTCCGCTTTTCACGACGGTTCCGGCAAATACTTTGTCGGCCTTTTTCTTTGTGACAGGGAGAAATTCACCGGTCATAGAAGCCTGATCGACGGCTGCCTCACCGGATTCCACCACCCCGTCAACACTGATTTTTTCGCCGGTGTGCGCCATGATGCGGTCACCTTGCCTGAGATATTCGAGCGCTACTTTTTCCTCAAGGCCATCATCGTTTATCCGCCAGACAAATTCTTCACCGATCGACAGGATATCACTGATTGCCTTGCGGGTCCGCTCCATGGTGTAGGCAGTGAGCAACTCGGCAATATCAGCAAGCCAGATAATGGTCAATGCGGATATATCACGACCAGCCAAAAGACTTGCCATTATGGCGGCGGAACTTAGTGTATCCGCATTGGGACGATGACTAGTCCGCAACGATTTCAACCCGCTCTTGAAAATAGGTATTGCCAGCGACAGACTCGTCAGGGCAGGCATTGTAACGAACCGTCTTAGGAAAATGCCTGATTGGGGTTTGCTCCCGGATAGGAAGGAAATTATCAGTGAAAGGGTTGTCACGGTCACACGGGTAAGCATTTCGGAAATCGGCTCTTCCTGCAACCTCCGTTCGTTGACCGTGGTCTGCATTTTTTCTTTTCTCTCGGCCTTATACGCAATCATTGAGAATGAACCGATAACGCTTTCCGTCGTCTCAAGGATGGATTCTCTTGTGGCGGTTTGTTCGTCAAAACAGACCAGTACGTTTTCGGTAATCGTGCTGACTAGCGCCGACTTGATCTCTTCGCTGCTTTCCAGCCGTTCCTGAATTTCCGTCTTTTGCTCATCGAAATACCGAAGCGCCGGGCAGCGGATGCGCACACGTCCAGGCAAACTGTGCATGATCTCACATCCCAATAAGGGCAACTTTCTATTGCCAAATAGCTTCAACGATCGCTTCCTTTTTCTCGAGATCAATGCAATCTGAATCTGCATTTTCCAAATACCCAAAAACCTGCGACGCCGCCTTCTGCTTCGCAGATTCCGGGAGCTTTGCAATCCGTTTTTGAATATTCACCAGGAAAACATATAAATCATTCAGCCAACGCATTACGCCTGCTTCATCGGTTTGGTTGACATGATAATGGATCAGGACATTTCCGCTGATGAAATTCAAATCGACCGTTTTGATACCATTGGCGAGCCGGACCTTATCCATGAGTCGATCGGCCATACCGTTGAACTGAGAAGGAATGCGCCTGATGGCGGGCACGCTCACGCGCAGCCGTCCCGGGACGCGATGAATGACCTTCGGACCAAGCAGGTAATCCTCCATCCTTTCCTTCAGATCAATCATGCTATTTTCTACCTCTCACGAAACAGTGAATGATACGCCCACCACAGCAGGGTGAATCCGGTGGGGAACGCCAGGGCGCGCAGCGCCATAATCTTGCGGATTCCAACCAGTCCCAACACAATGGGTATAGCCGTCCATAAATCAATAATGCCGCCGGTACGCTCCAACACCGCGCGATTAAGTGAGTCTCCCATTAGCCGGATTTCTCTGAGAACGACCGACTGTGGAACTCTTTCCAGTTCCTTCTCCAGCCCCAGCAACCTGATGAGAACGGTATACAGCAGTTCCGGCTGAATTTCGTTGTCGGCGAACTCAACCAGCACGCTCCCGGTAACTGTACTGATCTGGACCCTTGATACGCCTTTGACTTTCGGCATTTGTTCCATCAGAAATCGTTCAGCTTTTGCATCGTTTATCAGGATGTCCGTCTCAAAACGGACGCGTCCCGGCAGGATATGTCGGGTTCGAATCGGATGACGTAAACTAAGCAACGGGGAGCGACCCGGTTCTTTTTTTCTACCGAACAAATTTGCCAGTACGAATCCTGTAATGAGGTGCATTCGTTTCTCCTAACGGTAAAAATCAGGATGCTCCATATCAGCGTCGAACCGAAACGAACTCCGCTTTCCGGTTCGGTCGCCCGGTTGCCATGGCCTATATACCCACTGACCTGTCAGACTCGACTTATTCGAGGTCGGGATAACCCAGATACTAGATAATAGTTACTTGAGCTTGGAAGTAAATGGGCCGACTATTTTTGTCCTGGTCCGATAACTTCCGCTAATCGGTTCATGGGAGTGTCCACCACGACCTGGTTTTGCCTATGGCTTTGAAAGATACACAAACAGGAGGGTGGAGGGATTCGTGCTTTTTAGAAAAGTATAGGAAAGCAAGGATTTTTGGCAAAGAATTTGCCACATCGATATTTTTGCACATCCCCTGAAGAGGGGTCAATGAATCAAGTATTTTCTGGCGTCAGAGAGAAGAAGGATTGATCGAGGTGACGAACTCGCTTTGGAAATGCCATGATATTCCATTATTCTGTCCATTAGTTTCATGGGTGTCTCTGGTGACCGACTTTCGGTAAGTATTTTCGCCTTAGTAGAACTTGTAACAATAAACCCACAATGAATAGAATTGCGCCAAGAACGGCGTCAGAGATTTTACCTTCTGATCCCATGAACTTTCCAGTCCAACTGGTGGAAGAAGCGATATGGTGCAGATAAAGCACAATGCCACCCATTTTACAGACAGAGCCTAATGCATGTCCGAACATGAAAAAAATGCGGCGGTACCATGCAACCCGCCGATGAGTGTCTAGGTCTTTCATTGATTGAGTGACAGTGTTTCTCAAGAGCGTGGCCCCTGTTTTGAACTTTCTTGGCTACGATGAATTGTCAAGGTTTTTACGGCCTCACTGGTTAGTAACTCGCGCATGCATGCTGCGATCGCAACATCGGATCTGCTCAGCCGCACTTAGGTGAAAGTAGAACTCCCTTATCCATAAATTATAGCGTATTGCTGAGACAGTGGCTATATGGTGTGCAACCGCGCGCTTTCCGGTGTGGATTTCACCGCCTGAACCCCCCCCGATGGTCTCAATCGTGGAGTATTCCTTGGCACAGAAATTAAAAAGTCAGCAGAACTCTCTTCTGTTGAGAAATAGGGGCGCCAAAATCGTCGCAATTTTCGAATCATATCTTGAGACCAGGTCCGCTCCACTTGTTGGCAAGTGACAATGATTTTATACATCGGCGACCCGGTCAGTTTTATCGGTCTGGCCGTTATAATCCTAACTGGAGTGACCACATTGGCGCTATATTGGAACTCCTCCAGCTGTGCCCATTGTGCATGTCCACCCAAGCATGGATACAGGTGAGCCGCTTACCATGGGCTCACCATCGTGACTCCGGGAGATTTCTTTGAATCCTGCTAATAGGCAGCTTCACCTGCCACTTTTGAGCGTGAAAAGTGACTGAGGAATTTTGGTCGAATTTTGTTAAATTTTACCTTGACATCCAGTTTGAATAGATTTACCTAGCATGATTGAAGAGCGACCGAATGTAGTTCGATCCTCGGTAGGTGAGGCTCCCGTGAGCACACAGGCCACTGCCCACAAGCATCGAAAGATGCGGAAATAAAGGGTAGAGCAGGCACTCCCGGATTAAGGGTTTACCTAATGTGGCTGAGGCAAGAGCGCGCCTCTTACGGTTCACGGTGCTAAAACTTGGACGAGTGGGGATGTTGGGTCAACGGATGTACCGCTGAAAACAGCGGTGGTTTGGACCCCTTCCTTGCTTACGGCTGAGGAAAAGGGGTTTTTTTATTTCCCCCGGCCTATCCGGTAACCTTTTAAAGGAATAGGAGCAAATGAAAGAAAACGACGGCCAACCTCCTGGTTGTGGCGGGCCAAAAACTGTGTGGAAGCTGTGTTAGTGACGCGATAGGCTTGAATTACCCTCCCCATCGCCTAACCTGACCGCTCCCACAAGAACCTACAAAAGCGGGAAGGTGAGAGGCGTATCAACTGCTTCTTCGGAAGCACTCGATTAGACCCTTTCTTCTCCTGAATATTTATTCATCAAGCGTAGCCGACTTGCGGCGCAGTGCTTTTTGCGCGTGGTTTAACGTTCACGGCACTGAAGACGCTAGACTCACATCCGCAAGAGATGAGTACGCGATTTTCGATCATAAGAGGGAAGGAGGAATCGCCATGATCTCAACAAATTATTTTCATGCAATCGATGGCCGGATGAGACTTGGCATCCCAGGGGTAAAAGGCTCCTGGGCAAGAGCGCAGGAGCTCAAGGACAGGATTATCAATTATCAGGGGATTAACGACGTAAGGCCAAATCCCAC
>JBKQLC010000006.1:0-11561 GCA_052147195.1 Syntrophobacteraceae bacterium | reverse complement strand
AATAGTATCACCGGCTGGACCACGCCTTCCAGCCAGACGGCAACCATCACGAACGGGGCAACCACCTCTCTGACCGGCACCTACACACAGGGTGGCTCCCTGACTGTCACGATCAGCCCTGCTGCTGCGGTGAGCGCCGGAGCGATGTGGAATGTGGACGGGGGGACCACCTGGTATGCCAGCGGCGCGGTTGTACCGAACCTGAGCGTGGGACCTCACACAGTAGCTTTCAATACTATCACCGGCTGGACCGCACCTTCCAGCCAGACGGCAACCATCACGAACGGGGCAACCACCTCTCTGACCGGCACTTACGTGCAGCAAACACAGAGCGGCTCCCTGACAGTCACAATCAGCCCGACTGGCGCGGTGACCGAAGGCGCGATGTGGAATGTGGACGGGGGGAGCTGGCAGTCAAACGGTGCGGTTGTACCGAACCTGAGCGTGGGATCTCACACGGTCGCCTTTAGCGGCGTGCAGGGTTGGACCACTCCTCTCAACCAGACAGTAACCATCACAAGCGGGCAAACCGCTTCCGCAATCGGTACATATACACCTATCTTCGCAGCCATTTTTACTGCAAGCAGAACCAGTGGCAAAGCACCTTTGACAGTACATTTTACCAACAGCTCCGTCGGAAGCATCACGAAATGGCTCTGGAACTTTGGGGACGGCACGACGAGCAAAATCTTGAATCCGACCCATACCTATAGTAGAGCCCGTGCCTACACGGTGACGCTTACCGTGACAGGGGCCGGGGGGACAAACACCTGTACTCAACCTGGCTACATCACGGTCTACGCTGCCCCAAAGGCACATTTTTCTGCTGTACCGAGGTCGGGGGATGCTCCCCTGCAGGTGAATTTTACCAATGAATCTAGCGGTATCGTCACGAGCTGGCTGTGGCACTTCGGAGATGGCACGACTAGCACGGATGAGAACCCGGCTCACACCTACGATAGTCCCCGGACCTATACGGCAAAGCTTACTGTATATGGGCCGGGGGGAACTGGTTCCAAGACTCTGAGTATACTGGTGAAGAAGTGATCGGAAGGTCTACGCTCGGGTAGGCGGGGAATTTCCGTATCTCCTGCGAGTACGATTCCCGGTATAAGGGCTGCTATCCGTTAGCGTTGGAGCAGACGAGTCAGAAAATAGAAGGGCTGCGACAGGTCAAATTGTCCTGAAGCACTAACGGTTCGCGAGTTAATCAATGCCGAAACGACCCCGAATTATCACGGAAGGTGCAACGCTCCGCCGCTTAGCACCATTGCGGCTTCTCCCATTCCTTCGGAGACGGTTGGATGGGGATGAATCGTGTGCGCCAGCTCTTCGACGGTAGCTTCCAACTCGATGGCAAGCACCGCCTCGGCGATCAGTTCCGTGGCGTGAGGCCCGATGATGTGAACCCCTAAAATTTCCCCGTGCTTTTTGTCGGCAACTATTTTGATCATCCCTTCCGTTTCTTCCATAATCATGGCCTTGCCTACGGCGTGAAGGGGAAAGCGGCTGACCTGTATCTCGCTCTTTTCTTCAATCGCCTGCTTCTCCGTCAAGCCGACGCATCCCACTTCCGGCGATGTGTAGATGCAGCGCGGGACCGCACGATAGGAAACGGAGGCGGGGTATCCCAGCGCGTTCCTGGCCGCGCACTCCGCCTCGGCCATGGCCACGTGAGCCAGCATGATTCCGCCGGTCACATCTCCCACGGCATAGATATGGGGAATACTGGTCTGCATTTTGTCGTTTACGGCAATCCGGCCCCTCTCTGTTTTCAGCCCGATCGCCTCGATGTTCATATCAAGATAGTGCGGTCTTCTTCCCACTGTTTGAGCGACTTCGGCGGCTGTGATCTCTTTTTTACCATCCGGCGCCGAAAGGATTACTTTCTTATCCTTCCCCGACATTTCGATCTTCTCGACGGCAGCCTTAGTTATAATGCTGAGACCCTCTTTTGACAGGGCCGCTTCGAGAGCTCTGCTTATCTCTTCATCTTCCGTGGGAATGATCCGATCCAGCATTTCGACGATGGAAACCTTCACTCCCATCCAGCAAAAAAACTGACCCAGTTCAACGCCGATATATCCTCCGCCGATAATGAGCAGGCTTTCGGGCAGGGTTTCCAAGTTCAAAAGATCGTCGCTTGTAAGGAGATGGACCTCATCACTTCCGTCAATGGAGAGCTTTGCGGGAACAGAGCCCGTGGCAAGGATGAACTTATCGCCGGTAAGGAGTTCACCCGTTTCAAGAATTTTCATACTTTCGGCATTGGCAAAGACGGCCGTCCCGTTCAGAACCTTCACATTTTTGTTCTTCAAAAGGCTTGCCACACCTCCGGTCAACCTGTCGACGATGTTCTTTTTCCGCGCCAGTATCCTGCTGAAATTAATTTCCAGCTTTTCAGCGCTCAGACCGAAGATGCCGGCCCTCTTCACTTCCATATAAAGCGATGCAGAGTGCAGGAGGATTTTTGTAGGAATACATCCCTTGTTCAGGCATACACCTCCGATTTTTTCCTTTTCAACGAGGGTGACCTCGGCTCCAAGCCTTGCCGCTCTAAGGGCCGCTGCATATCCCCCGACCCCCCCGCCGATTACTATCACGCGCTCCCTGCCCATATGGTTCGGATCCTCTATGCAAGAATTAGAATCGGGTCTTCGATCAGTTCTTTAAGGGTTTTCATAAAGACTGCAGCCTTGGCTCCGTCGATCACCCGATGATCGTAGCTCAAGGTCACTTTCATGATGGGCCGGATCACGATCTCTTTTTCGATGACAACAGGCTTGTCGAGAATTGCGCCCACCGCAAGAATGGCGCTTTCGGGCTGATTGATAATGGCTGTAAACTCCTCAATGCCGTACATGCCCAGGGATGAAAGCGTAAAGGTGCTTCCCCGCATCTCATCCGGCGTCAGTTTGCCGGCCTTTCCCTTTCCAACCAGTTCCACCCTCGCTTTGGCGATCTCGGAGAGCGACTTATCCCCGATGTCCCGGATAACCGGGACAATGAGGCCTTCATCGAGCGCCATAGCCATTCCCATGTGAACGGCCTCGATCCAGAGAATTCCGTCCGTGGACCAGCGCGTGTTGATTACGGGGTGAGCGGCGATGGCCGATGCCGTGATCTTCATCAGGATATCGGTTATGGTCAGGCGCACCCCGGCACTCTTCTCGGTTGCCGCTTTCAGCTTCTCCCTTGTTTCGAGCAGCTTCGTTGCATCGACGGAGATGACCATGTAGGTCTGAGCCGCCTCCACCTTGCTCGTCAGCATCTTTTGAGCGATGATTTTTCGCATTCCGGAAAGTTTTACCAGTTGGTCGTTGGATTCCGGGGACGGCACTGAGCGGAGTTTCTCCTCTCCCACCGGGGGCAAAACCAGCTTTTCTCCAGCCTCAGCAGGGGTGGCCTCGACGTCCTTCATCCTGATTCTTCCACCGGCAGAAGATGAGGCGATGTTTTCCAGGTCGAGACCACGCTCCCTGGCGAGTCTCCTGGCCATTGGGGTTGCCCTGATCTTACCCGGTTTTTCCGCTCTCAATTCCGTGAACCGCGTTTCTCCGGAAAGAGGTACCGGTTCAGGTTTGCCGGGGGTAGGTTCCACCACCTGTCCACGCTCTTCGGAAAGTATCCCGACCTCTTTGCCCACGGAAACCACCTCGTCCACTCCGGCAAGGATTTTGGCCAGAAACCCGGATTGTTGCGCCTCCACCTCAAAGGTCACCTTTTCCGTTTCAAAAACAAAAAGGATCTCCCCCTTTTCTACCCGTTCCCCTTCAACTTTTTTCCACTCAACGATCTTACCTTCCGTCATTGTAAGACCGACTTTGGGCATCAAGACTGGAATTGTCATTTACCCTATCCTTCGAAATTAGAGATCATCTACGGGAGATAATTTTCAAAATGAAGCGCCTCTACCAGATGAGTTGTCCGCCGTCTATTACGATGCAGGACCCCGTCATGAAATCGCTGGCTCGCGACGCCAGATAAATGGCTGTGCCCTTCAGTTCCTCGGGTTTCCCGATCCTTCCCATGGGAACCTTCCTGCGGACTATTTTTGCCCACATTCGCGGTTCATACAGGCGCCGGCTCATAGGCGTGTCGAAATATCCAGGACAGAGTGCATTCACCTGTATGTTATTTTCGACAAACTCCAGGGCCATCGCTTTTGTCAATTGCACGAGCCCACCCTTGCTGGCGCAGTAGGCTGAGACATTGGGCATCCCTATGAAAGCCGCTATTGAAGCGACATTGATGATTTTCCCCCTGCCTTTTCCGATCATTTCTTTCGCAGCCGCACGGGAACAAAGGAATGCCCCTTTGAGGTTCGGATTCACAACGGAATCCCAATCTTCCTCCGACATCTCCGGAAGGGGCTTTTCCTTGCCCTCCACTCCGGCATTATTGACTAGGATGTCAATTCCACCCATTTCCCTGACAGTCTCATGGATAAGGTTTTCAATGTCATCACTGCTGGTCACATCACAGCGAATGGGAAGAACTGCGGCGCCCAGTGCTGCTATCTCTTTGCCGGCTTGTACGCATGCTTCATAGTTTCTTGAGCAGATGACAACATTGCAGCCGGCCTCGGCCAGCCCCCCGGCGATCTCCCGGCCGATCCCGGTGCATCCGCCGGTAATAACGGCAACTTTTCCGGTCAGGTCAAACATTGGCAAAGTCTTCATATGCCTGCCCGTTCTAATACTGCATCACATTTCTTACGGCCTTAACGACATCATTGGAATTGGGCAGGTACAAGTTCTCCAAATTGAAGGGAACCGGAACAAACGGCGCCCCGACCCTCACTATCGGCCCATCCAGATGGTCGATCATCTCCTCGCAGACCATGGCGGCAATTTCGGCCCCAATGCCGAATGCCTTCACCGCTTCGTGAGCGATCACCAGCTTTGAAGTCTTTTCCACGGAGGCAAAGATTGTCTCCTTGTCCAGCGGACTTATGGTCCTCAGATCGATCACTTCAACGTCGATTCCTTCTTCCGCCAGGGTTTTGGCCGCAGCAAGCGATTGGTGCACCATGCGGGAGGCCGCAACGACCGTCACATCGCTACCCGGTCTCTTCACGTCGGCTTTACCAATGGGAATGAGGTACTCTTCCTCGGGGATTTCTCCCTTCAACGCATAAAGCGCCTTGTTTTCAAGGAAGATGACGGGATTGTCGTCTCGAATCGCAGACTTGAGCAGCCCCTTCACGTCGTATGGCGTCGAGGGCATGACGACCTTCAGTCCGGGGACGTGCGCAAACCAGGCTTCGAGGCACTGTGAATGCTGCGGGCCGGCATTGAGACCGCCTCCACCGGGGCTCCGGATCACTACGGGTACGTTGAAAAGGCCCCCGAACATGTAGCGCGTCTTGGCCAGTTGATTCACGATCTGATCCATGCATACCGTTAAAAAATCGGCGAACATGATTTCGGCCACGGGCCTGAGGCCCTTGACCGCCGCACCGACCGCGAGGCCTATAATTGCGGATTCGCTTATGGGAGTATCTCTGACACGCCTTTCCCCGAATGTCTCCAGCAGCCCCCTCGTGCCGCCGAATGCTCCGCCTGGCCCCCCAACATCTTCACCGATAACGAAGACGCTCTCGTCCCTTGCCATTTCCTCATGCAAGGCCTCCGCGATTGCCTTTATGTACCGTGTCTCTTTCATATTTATACGCCTCCCATTAGACGATCATGCGTATACGTCTGTGAAAAGCTCTTCGGCTTCCGAAATCGGGCTGCTCTCCGCATAGGCAATAGCCGCATCGATCTCAGATTTGATTTTAGCCTCTACACTGTCGAGATAGTCCCGGTCGACGTGCCCGGACTCGAGCAGGAGCTTTTCGAACCTCGCTATGGGGTCAAACTCCCTAGCCTGCTGAACTTCCACTGAAGGCCGGTATTTTTGCGCGTCCCCGACGTAATGGCCGAGCCAGCGGTGTGTCTTGCATTCCAGGAGTGTCGGACCCTGGCCCGTCCTGGCCCTGTCGATTGCTTTTTCCGCCTCTTCACGGACCTGCAGCACGTCATCGCCGTCCACTGTCACCCCGCACATGCCGAAGGCCTCGGCCCTCTTGCTGATGTTTTCCAGCTTCATGTAGACTTTCTGGGAGGTGAACTGTGCCCATCCGTTGTTTTCACAACAGAAAATTACCGGAAGATTCCATAACGCGGCCATATTGAGAGATTCGTGAAAGGTCCCCTGATTGGATGCCCCATCACCGAAAAAACAAACCGTAACCGCATCCTCTCCTTTGTACAGAGACGCAAAGGCGGTACCAAGAGAGATGGGGAGGCCCGCCCCAACAATTCCGTTCGACCCGGCGACACCGCTCTTTTTGCAGGCGATGTGCATGGACCCGGACTTGCCCTTGCAGCAACCGTCCCTGCGTCCGTATATCTCGGCCATGAAGCTGTTCAGGTCGATGCCCTTGGCCAGTGCCTGACCGTGCCCCCTATGTGTGGTAAAAATGGTGTCCTCCGGGGTCAAACACGAACAGACGCCCGCCGCAACCCCCTCCTGGCCGATACTCACATGTATGAAGCCTGGAATTTTCCCCTGGGCAAACACATCGACGAGACGCTCTTCTACACGCCTCACCTTCACCATCGAGTAATGGATCTCTACCAATTTTTCCCTGTTCATCATAATCGAATCTCCCACACGGGTGCTTTTCCTCAGCTTTCCAAATAAATCCGGTGTACGGAACCTGGCCCTGATCGACCTGCTTTCCTTTGAAGAGAACCAAGGGGCAGAAGGATCGGGTCCTCTCTTGGCACGGCCTTGGGGTTCGAAGCGGTCCCGGATTCTATAAAACCGGCCAGCCGGATTTATAAATATTAAAGCTCGTCCCTTTTGTCAAGGGAAAATTTGCCTTTACGCGTCCAAATCTCCTGACACCAAGGGGTTATATTGCCGCCCGCATCAATCTGGTCACGCCGGCACACCTCCTAGCGCGAACTGCAGGGAACCGCCGGTCGTTCGGGATTCACCAAATCTTCAACTCAATAAACTATTTCTTTCATGTCCGGTAAAGGATGAAAAACATTCCCGGTCGGCCGTCAATTTGAATCTCGGGCCTTGCGTTTCTTGAGGTAGATGATATTATACCGGCTGACCGGATTATTAATCAATTCTCCCTTCCCCTGGAATCGCTGCGGAAGCGGCGTCTCCTTGCCACGCCGGGTTGTGCACAAAAAGAAAACTGCATGGATGTGAATCGTCTTGGAGAGGTACCTGCCTAGATTATGGAAATTGGGACCGAATATGGTATGATTCGTTGTAAAGCGGCAAAAATGGGGGATACGAACATCAATGCCGCTCCTGACTATGAGGACTGCATGCGTATCGCCTTTGAACAAGGTGTTCCGTTGAAAGATGCCATGCGAATTGCAAGTCGAATCCTGAGCACGGGGTTCAGGTTATAAAGATCGCATTCGGCAGCGCTGCCGGGTCCTAAGGATTCGATCATCGACCAGTTTCATGACCAGGGGAGGACTCATGGAAAACAGTTCAAAAAAATTCTCCGAAAAGGAATTCAGTAAAGTATCGGTTATAGTGAATGCGGCCGCAACTCTCTTTGACAAGAACGGTTATCTCGAAACCAGCTTGAAGGATATTTCTAATGAGGCGAAGTTGAGCAAGGGAGGCATCTATCACTATTTTTCCAACAAACACGAAATCCTCTATTTTATACTCGACAATTACATGGACCTCCTGCTGGGAGATCTGGAAGAGGAACTGAAGGAGATTCCCGACAGTCCCTCGAAGATCCAGTTCATCATGTTTCGGCATTTGAAGCATTACAACGGGCAAGTCCCCGCGGCCAGGGCATTATTAAACCATGCACACAATCTGCCGGCCGAATATTTCAAAGTGGTATCCGGGAAGCAGAAAAAATACGCCAGGATACTTACCGATGTACTTTCCGGTTTATTTAACGGCAGCATGGATTTGCATAAGCTCAAAGCAATCAGCTACATCATGTTTGGAATGTGCAATTCGATAATGTACTGGTACGACCCACAAGGTCCTGTTTCACTCGAAGAGTTGTCTCAAATCTGCTACGATATATTCATGGATGGTACGACCTCATACATTTCAAGAATGGGAACCGTTGCAGTCAATAGTATTCTGGCTTAAGCGTTCCATCCGGAAAGGGCCGTTTGGCCGGCAAAAGGCGTAAATTTCCAGCCGGGTCATGGAAGTATTCAAGCAAAGGCTGCCCTGTCTGAGGCGGAGAGTCCTTCTCCTTCGAATATGAAACTTCCTGCCGCCTTTGGTGCTTCGCCTCTATGACCGGACTTTCATAGACCGGCGAGACAGCAATATCGAACCTGTCGAAAAATGAATTTTGGCGAAAAAGAGAGAAAAAGGAAGATTGCCTCGAGATCCGGTTTTGGGAACGGCAAACAGGATTGCTGGATGCCTTTGATTTTACAAAGAAAAGAGTTTTAGAAAAAACCTCTCTTTATTTCAACAACTTAGATGTTCGTGCGGCCTAACATTCATTCATCCTGATCGAATTTTTCCTTCTCTTGCTTTTCGCGTTTCTTGCTAAAAACGAGGCGGATCAACTTTGACTATCTAACAAACATTCACTAAAAGTAGCACGCTTCGACTGTAGGATTTCCTTCTTACCTGGCTGGGTGGAGGGAGAAAATGTTTGAGGAAAAAAGAAAATACAAGAGGTTCAAGGGCAAGGAAGGGGCATGCGCTGCTTTTATAAGACCCAATGAGCTTATGAACCTGGGGCAAATACAGGATATCAGCATGGTCGGGCTGAGCGTCCGGTATGTGTCTGCAAACGAGGATAATAAGGGGTGCTCCGTAATAAAAATATTCGGGGACAATAGCCGTTTCATTCACTTGGACAAGGTTCAATGCAGAATTATATATGATCGAGAAGTCCCTGAAGGCATCTGGGAACAGATCAGCACGAGGCGCTGTGGAGTAGAGTTCGAAAACCTGTCTGTCAAGCACCTGTCCCTGCTCCAGGATTTCATCGATCATTTTGCTTTCGATGAACCCCAATACAGTAATCCAAAGGGCTGATTACCTCGTAATCCGCATTTTGCCAAAGGTTTTGCCCTGCTGCCGGTCCCGGCAGATTTGAAACCCCGCACCAAAAGGCCATCCATTCCCGCTTCAACTCTATGATAGCCGTGCTTCAACCGGCCGAGCACGGCAAAACCTACCGGCCGCACGAACCTGTAAAAACTATTCCTTTGCGGCCTGGCTTCCAAAAGTTGATTGAAATTGACCCTGGGCTGAAACTGCAACCGTCTTTTGAAGGAATGAGTGTGTATTCGCCAGAGGGAAGATTGATCAGGAAGTCCCCCGAACTTTTTGATTTAGCCGCGCCCACCTGCCCGAGGGACAGCATTCCGACGGTGACTGTTACATCAGGTATGGGTTTCCCGTTGCTGTCGAGGACCATGCCCCCGACAGGATAGACGCTGGGATTGATATTCCCATAGATCAGCAATCTTGCGGAGTCGACTAAGTTCCATCCTCCCTCTGTCCATTGGAAATCCGTGGTTCCGCTGGGAAGCGGCTCCACTCGGATTGCTGCTACACTTCGAATAGAAGGCCCCGCATTGTGGTCCTTCTGCGGGTCGTAATCCCACCCGTCATTCAGGCAGGGACCATTTGCGGACCGGTCAGGACTTCCTGCCACCCTCTGAGGCGGAATCAACCGGTACGGGCCCTCTCCGTCGAGGCTTAACGTTTCAGGATTTATCTTGCCCGTTGCCAGGGGGTTTCCATCCCTGAAGTAGGCCAGCAGCATATAGAGTTTGTCAGGGATTACATTGCCTTTGAGGAGATGAGCCGGAAGGAAAGCGTAGTTAACGAAATCCATCCCTGCGTAGTAGGTCCCTTGAGGGTAGGGCCCCACGACATCGTAGCGGGTAGGATCTTTGATGGGAAAAAACTTGGAATAGCCGTCAGGTGCAAACACCGTAATACCTGTAGCCTTTGCGCTTGCCCCCACGTGCTTCAAAAGATCGATCAGTTTGACTCCCCTGTATGTCGCGTAGGAGTCCTTATCCTTCGGTGCATTAATTAGTAGAAATTCGCTGTAGTCCGGTAGCCGGAGGAGCCGCTCCTGATTCATCAAAACAGCCGGAGCAGCGATCAAGCCAGGGTAATCGTTCGGATCACCCGGAAAAGAGAGGGCTTTGATCTCCGTAATATTGTCGGAGCCGTCTCCGTCGGAATCCTTCCGTTCTATACTGAGGAGAGCTGCCTGGTCCCTCCCTGCGCTTCGATAATCCATCCCGTATGGATTCAATGTAGACGTAATGTCTCCATGCGGCGCATGAATGCCATAAATCTGGTGGCAATAATCACAACTGCCATAGTAAGAGGTTTTTCCATTCCGGGTGATATTGCCTCCCTTGTGGCAAAGAGAGCAGTCATTGAGTTTCGTTGGGCGTGTGAACGGGTAAACCGTCAGGAAATTGTTGATGTCCCGATCGTTTTTGTGTGCGCTGTAAGCACCAAAAGCAAGTGTAACTGTGACAATCGTCAAAAGAACACCTGTAACCATAAACAATAAAACCCCGTTTTTTCTCATACGCACCTTCTTTTTGTGAGTTCTGTCCGAGAGTGCAGAATAGGATACGTCACCCGTTATATCAAGCAAGACATAACGAGCAGGTCAAACCCTGCTCCCGCGATCCAACATGATCTTTTCAGTCCCACATTTCCTTACTCGACAATCCGGGCATTCATCGGGCAGTGCTCTTGGGAGCTTTGCATGGAGGTGCGCATTCCATCCCTGACTGCTCTGCCCTTGCCTCTGGAGACCAAGTGCTGTATATTTTTACTTCCCCTGAGGCTCCCATTGAATTTGCCCGGATTCATCGGGATCTTGCCCTCATTTTTGAGGCGCAATTGAATCTGACCAAAGCCCAAATTGCGGAAGCACTCTTCGCCAAAAACATTTTTACAAAGACTCAGTCGGCCCATATAATCGAGACCATTTTCGAGCTGATAAAACAGTCCTTGCAAAACGGTGAAGATGTTCTCATCAGCGGGTTCGGAAAATTTTCCGTGAAAGAGAAATATGAAAGCAATGGCGGGAATCCTCAGACGGGAGAGCCAATGATGCCGGCACCCGGGAAAGTGGTAACATTTAAATAACGAGGTAATCCTCCGGCTCTGCCGACGGACTCCCAGAGTTTGACATTTCCGGGAATATACGAAAGCCTTCCACCTGTGAACCGCTCAAAGTTTACAGGGAGGAAAGGCTTTCGTATGGATGAATACCAAAGTTTAAGCCACACCGTATGGGACTGCAAGTACCATGTGGTGTGGATTCCCAAATGCAGGAGGAAAGTATTATTCGGAGAACTCCGGAAGCATTTGGGGCAAGTGTTTAGGACGCTTGCTCAGCAAAAAAAGAGCAAAGTATTGGAAGTGCACCTTATGGCAGACCACGTTCACATGCTGATCTCCATTCCGCCAAAGTATGGGGTCTCGCAGGTTGTTGGCTACATCAAAGGCAAAAGTGCTATCCACATTGCCAGGGTCTTCCAAGGGCGAAAGAGGGACTT
>JBKQLC010000005.1:0-29918 GCA_052147195.1 Syntrophobacteraceae bacterium | reverse complement strand
GTGGCCCCGACAAACGAGAGTGCTAGCGGCCCAAGCGCCAGCTCAAAGAGCCTGCGCCCCTTTTCGGAAATGTAGTAATATTGCTGTTTCGGGATGGCCGTAGCTAAGATTTCAATTTGTCTGCTGTTAAGCCCCATCCGCTTATAGAGGTTCGCCGTATCCTCATCTCTGGCGTACACATTTGGCAAGAACACCTTGCTCGCCGTAGACTCGACAATCACGTCGAGAATGCCCGAACGGGCGGCGTCGGTTAAGCTTTGAGTCGCCATGATCACCGCGCAGTTCGCCTTACGCATGACCTTGAGCCATTCCCGGATTTTCTCCCGGAATACGGGGTGCCCCAGCATGATCCACGCTTCGTCCAGGATGATTGCCGCGGGCTGACCGTGCAGAGATCGCTCAATGCGGCGAAACAGGTAAAGAAGAACGGGCAAGGCATGCTTGTCGCCAAGGTTCATGAGCTCTTCGATTTCAAAAACAGAGAACTCCCCAAGCGACAAACCATCTTTGTCTGCATCGAGCAGATGCCCCATCATGCCGTGACGGGTGTATTGCAGCAACGCTTCGCGGATCGGAATGTCCTGTATCGTATCAACGAATTCGCTAAGCGTTTTCGACCCGGTGCTGTGCATACTGATCACGGCATTGCCGATTTCGTTGCGCTGAGCAGGAGTAACATTTAAACCACTCAAGGCCAGCAATGTCTCAATCCATTGCATGACCCAACTCCGGTCCCCCGGCGTTTCCATATACTGTAAAGGGCAAAAGGCGAGGGTGTCGTTATCGCCGGCGATGGAATAATGATCACCACCGGCAGCCTTGCAGAGCGGATACATCGAAAGGCCCTTATCGAAAACGAAAAGGGTCATGCCCAGATAGCGCAGCAACTGAGCGGCAATAAACGCCAGAAGTGTGGACTTGCCCGCCCCGGTTGGACCAAATATTATCTGGTGCGCCAGGTCCCGGACATGCGCATTGAACCAAAATGGGGTTCGCCCATCCGTTACACACTGCAAAAGAGCCGGACTCGATGGCGGGTACATGGGACATGGGGCCTTGCTTTCACCGCTCCAAATGGTGCTGACCGGGAGTAAATCTGCCCCGTTCATGGTGTTCATCACGGGCCTGCGGATATTTTCGACACAATGTCCCGGTAGGCTCCCAAACCAGGCGTCCATGACATTGATGGTCTCCACGCGAGCGGCGAACCCGAGGCTGTTGATAGTTTTTTCGATCTGCCGCGCCGCTACGTCCAGCTTGTCCCGGTCCTCGTCCATCAAAACCACGACACTCGTGTAATAAATCTGCCCAACAACGCCGCTATTGACCTCGGATATTGCCAGTTCGGCATCCTCGACCATGTCGGCGGCATCCCGATCAATACGACCATGACCCGTGTTAAAAACCTGGTCCCAGAATCCCCTGACCTTTTGCTTCCATTTTTTCCGGAATTTGTCCAGATGGGCTACCGCCTCGTGCTGGTCCATGAAAATAAACCTGCTTGACCAGCGGTACTCAATCGGGAGTTCAGCGAGTACTGAAAGCATGCCCGGATACGATTCCATCGGGAACCCGTCGATAGCCACGCACTGGACGTATTTTCGGCCTATTTTGGGTATCACCCCGCCCCACATTTCCTGACCACCGATCAGCGCATCCAGGTAGATAGGATTTGACGGCAGCATTATGGGGTGGTCGATACCAGTGGCACAAAAATGCAAGTGGCGTAAAAAATCATCATGTGTGACGATGCTTCCATCCTCATTCACAGCCTTATGGCTTTGAAGCCTTTGCATCCTGAAAACCGAAGAAAGCCGCGACTCCAAGTTGGCGCACTCATTCTTGAACCCATCGATCAGACTATATGTATGCCCCTTGTGGTCCATGGCTTTTCGGTCATCATCGAACATCAAATCCACAAACTTCTTTTGAGCCAGTAACGGGGGATACCACGTGAGGGTCAATACGAAATAGCCCTCGAACATAGTTCCCAGGCTCTCAAAATACCTGCGTCTCTCCTCATCGATGGCTGCAGTAACACGATCCGGAAAATGAGATAAACCTGGCTCGCTGTAACCTGGTGCATTACGCCGTATTGCGTCCACGTGGATCACATATCCACCGCCAAGCATCCCAATCGCCTGATTGATGCGAAGAGATGTTATTTCTCTTTGCTCTTCCGTGCTGCTCGCGTTATCGTCACCCTGATAGAGCCAGGCAGCCATAAACGCTCCGTTCTTGCAGATGATCACTCCATCATCGACTACAGCGGCGTAGTTCAAAAGATCCACGAACCCCTCATCAGTGGCCCGGTGTCTCTGGAGTTTGTTGTGCTTGTGGGCTTGGCGCACCTCAAAAAAAAGCATCGAAACCAAAAGCAAACCCAAAACACCTATAACCAGCGTGAGACCTTCGATAACAGAGGGTTGGGCCAAAATACTCATTTCATTTGTACTCCCTCTCATTGCCTCGGAAAGGCGTGGACCTGGCCGGGTAGTACGCTTTGTAGCGCCGATGCCGCATATACACGTGCCGCATCCGAGGATCGGCTTTAGCCATCAGGCGAAACAGGAACAATGCAACAACCCAAAGCCCCACGCCAAATGCCGTCGCTCGCAACTCCTGGGCTGAAAAAATCAAAGCGAACGCCAAAAGACCCGTAAACATTACCAGCTCCCGATCCCCACCCAGGAACAGATTGGGCCGGTTTCCGGCCCTGTGAACCGTAACCGTTCGAAGCGCCATGTCACACCCTTCCACACAAAAGGAAGCTTTGAGCCGCGCCAATCAGGGCCCCCTGCCCAAAAAAGGTTGACATCAGATTTTGAGCACCCACGAGAAGCCCCATGACCAGAACGACGAAAATAAGTGTCCGCACAAATGCGTTTAACTCGCCGCCAAATATCAGCACTCCACCTGCGGCCACAATGCCGATAATCGATATACTGAAAGCCACGGGTCCCGTCATGCTTTGCTGAAGCTTAGTCAGCCAGGCCTCATAGGGAAGCCCGCCTCCTTGTGCTGCCGAGGCCATGGCATGCGGAACCACAGCGAAAAAGGTCAGCAAAAACAGCAGCCCACAACACCAGGCTATTTGTGTTGTGGGCTGCTCCGCGAAGCTATTTTGTGTTGAGACAGTCTTTTTCATGTCTTTTCCCCTCCAATGTTGTGAGTTTCATAGCCGTTTTCATATCCTCTCACTTCGATTAGCTCCTGGACACGGCGTCCATCCGGAGTTTTGGCGATTTGGATAACAACGTTCACAGCCGAGGCTATAAACGGTTCAATCACTCTGGGCGCATCAGGATTCATGCTGATAAGCATCGCCAGCCGGTCCAAGGCCGATTTGGCGTTGTTCGCGTGTAGAGTGGCACATCCACCCGCATGGCCGGTGTTCCAGGCCATGAGCAAATCCAATGCTTCCGGCCCTCTTACTTCGCCCACGATGATGCGGTCAGGCCGCACACGCAGCGTCGTCTTCAATAACTTGGTCATGCTGATCTCCAGGCTCGTGTGCAATGGACTGCAATTGGCAGCCGAACACTGGATTTCTCCGGTGTCTTCAATGATGACTATCCGTTCGTCCGGGTCGCAAACCACCATCTCGCCAATAATGGCGTTGATAAGGGTGGTTTTCCCGCTTCCCGTTCCGCCGCTTACGACGATGTTTTTATGACCTGCTACCGCTGTGCAGATAATTTGCTTTTGCCCGGAGCTCATGATCTCGTCTACCACGTACTGATCCAGAGAATAGATAGCGCTCGCCCTTTTGCGGATAGCAAACATCGGGGCTGAGACAACCGGCGGAAGCAGCCCCGCAAAGCGGCTCCCATCCAATGGCAATTCACCCTCCAAAATCGGGTTGTTTCGCGTGATTGTCGTCCCGAGCGCGGACGCTATCGTCCGCATGACTGATTCGGCCCTGCTCGGCGGCATGTGGCCAATAGGCTTCATCTTTTCACCCAAACGTTCCTGCCAAAGCGTTCCGTCCGGGTTGAGCAGGATCTCAATTGTCCTCGGGTCATTCAGGGCATCGATAACAAGAGCCCCGAAGTCCCTCTTGAGTTTGTCGAGCCGTACAATTTCACGCGGTTTTGTTTCGGGTTCGTTCATCAATACCCCGGCCTGTTTTTCGACCGAAAGAGCAGCGGCAAGCTGTATAACGCTGTCCACACCGCCATAATCACCCCATAATGCAGGAGGAACGTCCATCCGGGATGCATCCCCGAAGTGTGCCAGTGATACAGCATTCGAAAAAACTGATACAAAAGGTCCGCCCCACAAACCATTAGCGCCACCCATTTCACAACGAAAAAGGCAAAACACAGAAGCGGCCAAATCAGGACCACAGGCGCAAGACAAACACAAAAAACCACCCGACCAGGGAACCAACCAATAGCCCGCCACCAAGCTTTCCGACGTTGTTGGGCAGGCCGGGCGCCAACCGTTTCTTCGGTGCTGACAAAAGCTTGCTCTGACGGGAACCGAAGCACATTTGTCGTCATGGTTTGCCTCCTTGCATGTTGATGAGACTATGGAACTTGGTGCTGCTAGGCCAAATAAAGGGGGGCCTTTGTAATTGGGACGTTCGAACCTTGCTGCCCTGGAGGAAAGAAGTCCCGGATTAAATTGAATCGGTCTATTTAATACTCACACTATACGTGTCAGTATGAAGTTACATTATAAATGTTTGTAGCCAGCGTCAAGAGGAATTTACGAAAGAAAAATTAAACGAGAAAAAGATGGAATCCGAAAGAGTCGGTCCGTGAATGCCGGGCAGGGATTCAATTAAGGATTGTCGTGTGGCCGGGAATAGTACGCGATGATAATCGCATCTATCAACACGCTGACCTCGACTCCACTGTTTCGAGCACTTTCCTTGAGTTTCTCGTAGACCGGCACGCTGATCGCAAATGATGTTCTCAAAAATTTCTGGTAAGTTTTGCGCCGCTTTACAAGTTCGACTTCGTCCCAATTGGTATTTAGAATTGCTGTGCGCAAGCCTTCGCTGAGATCGCCTTTTCGCCGCGCTACTGTTCTCAACAAATTGTCCGCCTTTTCGCTCAAACTGAGACTTACGCGCTTCCACTCGTCTTTGGCCATCCGGCACTCTCGACCCAGGGTTTGTTGAATTGTCATTTAAAAACACAAAGAATCCTTTTTCGCACAAGTTAAAAGTTGGCACAAGAACACATTTCCCTGAGTTACAGTCTGCCCGGCACAAAGAAGCGCAAATTTTAAGAGGTCCTTATTCATGCTGAACCACCCTGCCCTATCGGCCGCATCATGGTAGGGGTTTCTGTCCTGTACAACCAACGATGCAAGGCCCTCGATACCACTCAAAAATCTCTCTTAACAAAATACGTGCCATCGGAAAACTACATACGTCCCATCGGAGAACCCTTTAATTCGCCGCCGTTTTAATGGATTCCGATGTACTCAAATGACTGCATTGGAGTGTCGAATTCATACATTTTTTTCATACCACCTGATCTTCAAACGTCACAGAAAGAAGTCGCATAGGATGCAAGCCAGCATAATGCTCTAGCCAGCCGCCGCGTTTTTTCCCTTCTCAAATCAAATGCCCCGACGCAGTACCCATGTTTTGCATTGAATCCCACGCTGATGGAGTTATTCCGTAATCACCCTTTCCTTACGAGGTTTCTATGACCACTCCAACGGTACCAAACGTCAACGTTGAAAACTTAAATAGCCAAATTGACAACCCGACCGGGGCAGCTTCCGACCTGGGGAACGATCTGCTCGATCGGGCACAAGAGGCTCAAAGCCAACAAACCGCCCTTCTCGAATCGACGGCCCTTCAGTCACGGTATAACGATGCCCTGGCCGACTATGTTCAGGAAAAGCAAGGACAAGTCGAGCGCCTGGAAGATCGCATCGAAAATCTCATTGAGCAGGAAATAGCCAACCTGGAGAGCTGTCAGGTGCATAGGCCGGCAGGACTTTTCTTAAGACTTGGCGCGCGGCGAGCCTTGGAACGGGAACAGGCCAGAATGCAAGCTACTATTCAACGGCTGCAAAACCGGCTTGAGCACGTGCGCGAGATTAAGGAAGACATGGGCCTCCACGGCCCGAAGATTGAAGAACTGGCCGTCCGCAAGCTCCGCCTGAAAGAGCCGGATCTTGCCGGCGAGTGGGATGCAACGCACACCGCTCAGCGCCACCCCGAGGCTGTGGAGCGCCAGCAAAAACAACAACAGGCACGCTCCCAGTCCTTGAGTCGCACACGGTCTTTACGAATCGCGTCCGAGTAATGAAATTACTGCCACAGGGACGTACGGTTTTCCCGATTACTTTCAAGAAATCATCCAGCCTTTTCCCCCAAGAAATTTATGCGTTATTGCCGGCTGCAGCCAGGACGAACTTGACGACGGAATCGTGCCACGCGCCCTCATCGAGCGCTTTGTAGTAGTATCGTGTTCAAACTCAGTCCGAAGAATTCTTCCGAGTTCGCCTTTAATGTGTGCTATAGCCCCGCTATTCCTTGTCAGCCTTAGTAATTGTTATCATTGCTTATATTCCACTCAAAATGTTCGAAAAATATTGGACACGAGCTTTTCAGGAAAAAACCGAATTTTTTATACGTAGAACGTTGCCATCACAGAATTTTGTTGCAAGAGGAAATTTATGCCTGTATAAATTTCCCCCAGAAGCTGATTAAAGGAGGATGGGGGCAACTACAAAGGGGGGAGAGATGCCGTACATTATCACGATTGCTACTCAAAAGGGGGGGGTCGGAAAGACCACGACTACTGTGAACATGGCCGCAGGTCTGGCCGAACTTGGGAAGAAGGTCTTTGTCATAGATGCCGATGCCCAAGCCAACACCTCGAAGATTCTTCTTCAGCAGATGGAACTTCGAGAAACTCGTAACGTCCCGGAAGTGTTATCAGATCCCAACGGCGGTCTTTTTTCCGCTGCCGCCTGCCCTACTAACTACCCGAATATTATGATCGTCCCGAATCATATCAAGTGTCTTTTGTGGGAAGAACAAGTTCGGGGAAGCGTCGACGGCATCCTCGGCTTCAAACGGATCTTCCATAAAGACGAGGCACTTCAAGAATATGACTATATTGTTTTGGACACACCGCCAAATCTTGGCGTAATGATTAATAACGCTCTCATGATATCGAATTATGTAATAATTCCCGTTCCCATTCCAGATCAATTTGCACTGGATGGTTTTGCCACCTTTGTCTCTCACATCGGTAAGATCCGGAATCAGAACACCGAACTTAAACTACTGGGAGTACTGCTTACCAAATACGATGCAAGAGCTACAACCTACAAAAACAACCGCGTCATAATCGAAAACACTTTCAAATCACAACGGATTCCGATGTTTGAATCCGTAATTAGAACGAACGTAGACATTGACCGCGCACACCAAAAGAGAAAGACGATCTTCGAGCTCGACAAAAAGAAACCAGGGGCTCAAGACTATCTTGCCTTTTCGCGGGAAGTCATAAGGATGTGCGATGGTCAAAAAGAAGCCTAAAGAACTCGACAATCCATTTGAAAACATGGTCCCGCCGCAGGATTACGATTTTTTGGCGAACGTAGATAAGGACCAGTTTGCCGTAGCGCTGGAAGCGCTCAATTCGACATCTTCTCAAACCAAACCATTTTTGCCTGGCGTAGACATTGACTTCATTTCTGGCCGAAAAGATGCACCAGAAAGCGCACTCAAAATTGTTCCTGAAATCAACCACCCAATTAATCAACCATTCGGCCACCCAGACAATCAACCAACCAATGAATCAACCACCCAATTAACCCATGAATCAGCCAACCAATCAACCAATGAATCGCTCAGCCAACCAATCCATCAAGAAATTAACCACCCATTCGGCCACGCTTTCGACCACCGAATTAACCACCCCCATAAACCCAGAAGACGACATTATTTTAAAAATACCTCAATAACGGAAATCCAGCTTGTCGTGCTCCAATATATGGCCGCGATACCTGGCCGCTGCACCAACTATACGCTCCTCGAAACCGGAACAGGACTTACCTGGGATAGTGTGCGACAAGCCGTCCGCTCCCTGAAGAAGAAGAGATTCCTTGCGACCGAGGAAATCCCTCCTGGACAGAACTTTCAAGGGTTCAAATTCAGCATTCCTTCAGAAATAATCGAGGGCATAATCAACCAAGCATCTAACCAACTAATAGACCATACACCCAACCACCCAACCAACCAATCAACCATTCAGCCAACCAATCAACCAATACATACTAAAGTAGTAGTTTCCTCCGCAGGAGAAGAACTACTACGAAGGCGTATGACATGGGAGGATTTCACCGAACTCTGTCCGACTTTGGTTAATGACGGATTTAGTAACGAACAGTTCAATATCGTCATGGCGAATTGGGAAAGAGGATTATCACTTGGTACGATCAAGGGAGATTGGGCAGATTTTGCCAGGTCTTTTGTGATGGGTGAATGGGGGGCAAATCATCTAGAAGAGACAGGCTGGATATCAGCGGTCGCCGTTATTTTTGAAAGGATGAAAACCGGCCCGATGTTCAAGCCTAAGGGGTATGTTGATCCTTCAATTCAAGCAATGAAGGACCGTCTCAAAGAACTCGAAGAAGAAAAGCAACTGCAAGAGCAACTTGAGCTTGAACTTTCACGAAAGTGGTGGCGCACCCTATCCGGTGATGAGCAACGAGCGCATAGCAAAAGAATCAGCGATACCAACAAGGGTTTTATGGTGTGCACGGGCAACATGCGGGATCAAATGATTTGTGAATACTGGTGTGCCAATATAAAATAGGGGAGGGAATTGATAGAAACTTGTCAGGATCGAAAACGATAGGTCGGAAGTGGAATTGATCGGATGATTAAGAGTCAGCGTATGAAAAAAGGGCGATCTATGCACTTATAGTAGTGACGGCGCTTTTTCGCCGGAAGCTTACGGGGAATGATCTTCGCGAGACCTTGGCCAGGACAACTCGGATTCCCCGGATATCATTTGTATCCCTGAGGGGCGATTGCATGGATTAAAGTATATCGTAAAATGAAAACTTTTGCAAGAAAGTTAAAGTTAGAGCCTTACCCATAAAGCCAGAAACGCGGCGACCAACGTGATTGCAACCGCAATCACATTGGCGATCACTAGACCCCTTACAGTTCGCACAGCTCTGTTAACGCTGCCATCAATCTCATTCTTTATTACAGCGGCTACGCTTGAACCGCCATCTTGTGCCGCTTTTGCCATCATTTTTTGACTGGCATCCAGCGCTGCATTCAAGATTTTTTCAGCTTTCTCTTTGGCGTCTTCCCCCCAACGATTTGCAAGCGCCGCGAGCTCTTCCTTGTAATGATCGAGCATTTCTTGTTGCGCCTTGGCGCTATCCTCCATCAGGCGTTTATTCAGCGTTTGAAGGATAAAAAGAGGGTCATCGCGGCTTACGCCGACCCCGTGGATCGCCGCGATTTCCTTTAAGAGGTCTCGATCTTCGCTCATAGCACCACTGCACCGTCCATCAATTGAAAGAAGTTTCTTTTGATCATTATCAGCCGCTGCCTGGTAATGATGGTAAAAGATGGCATCCGCAAAGCCTCGTCAAATGTGAGCCGTCGCTGTAACATATCAGAGAGGTCGCGCCGAAACAATTCCGCGAGCTGCGGCATCCCTACAATCGCCGAAATTTGATGCTTGAGATCGCTGTATTCCTTGAATTGCTCAAAACCGGTTCTTTCGCGTTCGACGGGTCCAAAGTAAGGGTTCAACCAAACCACGAAAGGTACTTGCTCAGTGAACTGCCCGGCAAGTTGCGAAAACCCGGCAATCGTCTCTTCCAGGGCCTGTCCCCCGGTAACCACCGTGTGTATCACCAACTCGCAGCCCATCCCGGCGAGAAGTTCAGGCACTTTGTTGCCGGTCATGTAGTGCCACAACGGCACGAAGGTACTGGCCCCGCTGTCGACGATTGTATCGTTGCTATCGTTTTCCACAATCAGCTCAAAAAGCTTGTCGAATTTCCCGCGGTTTATCTCTTTTCCTTCCAGGATATCGAGCTTTACGACGTTTAAAGCCCCAAAACCGTGAAAAGTTCCGTTCACAGCATCGGTATCGACACAAAGCGGCGCGGGTCCATTTGCTATTTTGTATTGGGCCAGAAGAGCGCAAATGAAAGACTTGCCGACCCCGCCTTTGCCCTGTAGGGTCATATGCACCTTCATGCGAGGTCCTTTTGCCCGTTTCCCAGTACAGCATCCATCTGTGAAAAAAGGGCCTCCCTTACCATCTTCAATCTCTGTTTGGCCATAAACCTGAAATCCTCAGACGAGATCGCCTGGTCGAATGTGAGCTTCAGGCTGAGCATCTTTTCTATGTCTTTCCCAAACGTGTCTCCACTCTGGCGCGCGATCCGGATTACACCCGATATGCGATCCCTATTTTCCCTGTATACTTTCATCTCTTTGAATTCTTTTTCCTCGTCCCTGATGTCGCCGAAATACTCGTTTAGCCAGACAACGAGATCAGCCTCAGGGCTGAACTGCGTAGCCAACCTGTCAAGTGCGCTCAGTGTTTCCATCAAAGCCTGGCCGCCCGTAATAACGGAGTGCACCACAACCGACTTGCCGGCAGAAACCAGCGTTTCGATGGCCCGGTTCTCGACAAGGTAGCTGCTGAGCGGTATGAAAGATGAGGCGCCGTTATCGATCACAAAATCAACGCCATCCTCATCCAAAATCATTTCCATCAAATCGTCAAAGTATCTCTCGTTTACCTTGGAGCCGTCCAAAAGCCTGATTTGCTTCGCAGAAAGAGCCTTATATTGACAAAAGGTACTATTTACGGGGTCGGTATCGATGCAGGACACCGGCGTGCCCTTGTCCATCCGGTGCTGCGCAATCAGGGATGCAACGTAGCTTTTACCGACCCCGCCTTTTCCCTGTAAGGTCAAATGCACTTTACTCATATAAGGTCCTCCTTCTTTGTCTTTCGGCCTTCCCAATCAAATCGCGGTATCCGGCCGGGAGTCTCCGCACGACCGGGCTCACTCTTTCCATTTGCCTCCGTTGCAGGGACCGTGCCTTGTGCGTCGGGCTTCTCGCGCTCATTTTTGATCAACCGGTTTACGTATCCGTTGAACGCCTGGTAGCTGAAAGCGACTTTGCCTTCCTCCTTAAGCGTTTCCCAAACGACTTTTACCGTCCATCCGTCGTTTAACGCTTCCTCAATCTGATCGCGCAATGCAAGGAAGATCGTTCGATTTGACTTTTTCAACCCTGCATCATTCTTTTTCATGCGAGCGGCGATTCTTTTCGATAATGTTTTTGCCATTTTGTGCTCATCCTTTAATAAAGGCATATTATGCCATACAAGCAATTCAAGGACGGGTGTCACTTTTCCCGCTTTGTACGCATTTTTTGTGCCAGCACGAGCCACTCAAGAAATCAAGATTCGATTTATGTTTGGTAAGCACCCGATAAAGAACTTTTTCATACATTCTTGATCGTTTTTTCGCAGAACACATTTTTACTGGAAAATACAGGCATGGTTCATGTTGGGTACATCACCACCTTTGGCGTAGAAAACGTGTTTTTGAGGGCAGGATGTGTGAAGTTAGCTAACCGGGCAAGCCGGTCATCCAACTTCACTTCGCACTTATTAGCGCTTTGGCGCTCAACTTGCATCCTGCTCTGCGAGGCCGTTAAAGGCTACCGCCGTTGAAGTCGATTTGGACACCAAAGGGGAGGCGATGGCGAACGCTACTCGGAAGAATGGCCGGCATCTTCGCGTACCGGTTCTGCCGGAGGAAGAAGAAGCCATTAAGGCTAACGCAAAGGCGACCGGACTAACGATTGCGGCTTATCTGCGGAATCTCGGACTCGGCTATCAACCAAAGAGCATTTTAGATCATAAGGCTATCGGGGACCTTGCGAAGGTGAACGCGGACCTTGGGCGTCTTGGCGGACTTCTCAAGATGTGGCTTGCAAACGATGAAAAGCTTGAAATGTATGAGCCGGTTCAGATCCAGCAGACGATCCACGGTGTTCTTGTAAAGATCGGAGAAGTTCAACTCGAACTTTTGGAAAAGGTAAAAAAGATTTAGATGATCGCCAAACGCGTCGCGATGAAGAGTGTAAAGAAAAGCAGTTTTATCGCGCTCATCGGCTATCTTCTTGGTCAGCTGGGAAAAGCCGAACGAGTCGGCCGTGTGAATGTTACAAATTGCAACTCCAGCGATCCACATTGGGCGGGGATCGAAGCCGAGGCGACGCAGGCGCAGAATACGAGGGCTGAATCGGACAAGACTTATCACCTTTTAGTTTCGTTTCGGGCTGGCGAGAATCCCTCGCCCGAAGTATTGGAGACAATCGAGGAGCGGATCTGCAAGAGTATTGGCTACGGCGAGCACCAGCGCGTCTCAGTGGTGCACACCGATACTGACAATCTTCACCTGCACATTTGCATCAATAAGATTCACCCTGGTCGCCACACCATCCATGAGCCTTATTTTGACCATAAAAGCTTAGGCAAGCTCTGCGCACAACTTGAAGCCGAATACGACTTAGAGAAAGACAACCATATCCCGAAAAAAACGGCGGGAGAGACCCGAGCTGCCGACATGGAAAACGCCGCAGGGCTTGAGAGTCTTATTGGCTGGATACGGCGCCAGTGCCTACATGAGATTTTAACTGCGAAGTCCTGGGCTGAGCTTCATAAGGCCATGAGAGAAAACGGCCTTGAGATAAGGGAGAAAGGAAATGGACTGGTTATCGTAGACCGGGAAGGGGTAGGCGTAAAGGCAAGCTCTGTTTCCCGCAACTGCTCGAAGGCGGCGTTCGAGGCTCGCCTTGGGAAATTTGAGGCTTCCCCTGAAGCCCGGGCAAAGGAGCGGCCCAAACGCCGCTACGCTCCAAAGCCGCTTGCCTCGCGCGTGGACACCACCGAACTCTACGCTGAGTACAAGGCTGAACGGGAAAGCGATGTGCAGGGTAGGGGGCTTGAATTTCAAGCTGCCAAGGCCACAAAAAACCGGCGTATTGAGGATGCAAAGCGCTCCGCGCGTCTTAAACGAGCGGCGATAAAGTTAACATCTGGCAGGGTTTCGAAGAAGTTGCTGTACGGCCTGGCCAGCAAAAAACTCAAGGCGGAGATTACAAAGATCAATCGAGAGTATCTGGCGGAGCGCAAGGCGATTTATCTAAAATACCGGCGCCGCACCTGGAATGATTGGCTTCAGATAAAAGCCCGGCAGGGGAACAAGACGGCCTTGGAAACTCTGCGGGCCAGGGAGGCCCGCGCAGGTCTTAAAGGCGATACCATTGGGAGTAGGGGCCTTCCAAAAGAGGTAGGCGCGATACCCGGTCTCAACATAGATTCTGTTACCAAAAAAGGCACCGTGATCTATCGGGTTGCGGATACTACGATCCGGGATGATGGAAAAGTCCTTAGGGTAGGGCAGGGGGCTAGTCCCGAAGGTTTGGAAGCAGCCCTCCGGATCGCTTCCGAGCGTTTCGGAGGAAACATTACAGTCAATGGCAGCCCCGAGTTCAAGGAGCTTGTGGTCAATGCGGCTGCAGTTGCCAGGCTGAAAATAGAATTCGACGATCCGGATCTTGAAAAACGGCGCATCTTTCTTCTGGCCGGGACAAGTTTTGACAGTTTGGCCGCTCGCAAGTACATCGACGAAAGGAACCGGAAGCGAGAAAAGATCGCAGATATTACCGAGCACAGATTATACACATTGATGGATGCCGGCGACGTTTCGTTCCGGGGCCTACGCGTGGTGGACGGGGAAGGTCTCGCGCTTTTCGAGAAAGGAAAGCAAATTCTGGTTTTGCCAGTCGATCAGGCAACGGAGGCGCGGCTGAAGCGGTCACATCTTGGTGATCCGGCGAGCGTTACGGCAGAAGGAACGATTCAGATCAGGGGAGGCAGGAGTAAACGCTGAAAATTTTTCCATCAGGTTTAGACGCCAGGGAAAAGTACTCGATTAGGTTCTGGGCAGAACGACCGCGAAACGGTCGATCACACCCTGGACCCGAGCTTTGGGGTCTTTGGGACCATGGTAAAACGTATCCTGGTGACACGCCGGCGAGCTGCTCAGACCCAGATTGTCACCAATGGGAAAGTGGACACCGAGGGAAAACAAAGGATTTTTGGCTTTCGCCTTCACAGCATGACCCCAAAGGCCCAGAGTAATTCTTGCACCATTCTTTTTCTAATCTCGAAAGCAGGTCAAAATATTTTCAAGAAAAAGGCAGTGATTTTTGCTCTGTAGATTGGCTATGGAGGCTGGTCTATAAAGACATATGATTTGACATCATAGCATCATGCTGCTATGATGCTTGCCAATAGGTTCTTACAATATCAAAGCAAACGATTTACGGAGGTAGAAAATGATTCGGTATCAATTCACGCAAGAGCAGTTCTGTAAAGTGCTTGCCGACACACTCGACATGTATCTCGAATATGTCGATGTCCACGGGCGAGATCGCGTGCGAGCGGCTATGGCGGCAATCGATGAGACCCTGCAAGGCTTGGAAGTGGAAAGGGAGCTTGTGGACCTTGGGGAAGTGACGGTTCTTAATCAACTGCTGATATGAAAGGGAGGTCGAGTTATGCCAAGGCTGCCCGCTGTACTGAAACTCAAAGGGAAAATTTCAACCGGGGAAGTCTGGATTGATGGGAAGCCCGTTTTCGCTGAAAGAAGCCTTGCGGTCTGTAACCATAGCCCAACGGGATTTTCATGGGGCTATCTCGGTTCGGGTCCCACCCAGCTTGCTCTTGCAATTCTACTTAGGTATCTCTCTAAAAGGGAGGCCGTTGCCCTGTATCAAGATTTCAAGTTGAAGTTCATTGCAAACCTTCCTCAGACGGATTTTGAGACAGAGATCGATATCCGCGAATGGATTGCCGGGGCAAGGGCTGAAACGAGTGACAATGATTTATGATCTTTCTTACCGCAACCCGGCACTATGGAGCCATTAGCCATTGCGTACAAGAAAATGGTGACACCCGGGCGACCAACTCGCCGGCCTGGTGTCACCACGATTACTTTTTGTAGCTCGGTGAGATCTCTGGTGACGGTTGGCTGCGTGTTCAGGAACTTTAGCTCCGATGCATGACGCAAAGGACATGAAATGCCGGATGAAGATATCAAGCGAGTAACGTTAAGAATTCCTAAGCGGCTGCACAACGAACTGATTGAAGCCTCTTTTAAGAGTCGCAAGCAGGGCGAGGTGAAGTCAATCAACACGATCGGGGTAGAAGCCTTGGAAATGTGGCTCAAGGCCCAGGAGTCGAAAGGGAAGGGGAGGGGGGCAAAATGACGCGCGCAATCGCAAAATCCTTGGATCATACAACAGATGCCGAGGACCTGGCTGATAGAATACGGGCAGAAGCATCGAAGCTGCCCGAGTTGGTCGAATCTCTTTCCCGGAAATATCGGGAGATCCTCACGCGGATACATGAACTTAAAAGGGCAGGGCTTATTTATGCAAAGCCGCACTACCGCCAGGGCAAATACCTCTACCTCATTTATCCGATGAAAGATGGGGAGCGCCGGCGAGAATACATTGGCGCAGATCCTGAGAAGAAAAAAGTTGCACTCCAGGCGATAAACCGGGTGCATGAATATGAAGCTCTATCGAACAAGCTGGCCCGAACCGAGGGGTGTCTTTCTCAAGGTCAATTGCAACTCAATCAATTGGTCCGGACTCTTTCTGTTAAATGATGACAAAGCGGCCGCGATCCCGGAGCTGCAGTTCGAGAATTTGTCACCAGGGAACAAAATGGGACAGCGTGAACGTTGCATGTCAGCCCGGTCGACGAGCAAAACTTAAGAATTGCACATTGGCCACCGGGAAGGGTAGGGCGCAGGTGTTGGTGACAGTTACGCGCAGATCACGCTCGGGACCTGGAGCCTTTTGTCGCCATCGGCTAAGGAATGCTTGTAACAATGAATTGCTGACGAATGGATATGCCGGTGCTTTTGCCGAAAGATAACATAACCGGCAAGGAGTCCATTGATCGGGAGCTTCTTGAGTCCCCCGACTGGGCTGCCGCAAAAAGCCAGGCTGATGAGAGTGCAGCCGAACGGATCATTTCCAGGTTGTGGAATCCGAAAAAAACCGACGCCCTAAAAGCCCTGGTGGGCAGTGCGACGAATATAGTGCTGGCTTCACAGCCGAGCACCTCAAGAATGAATGCCCTGGCGTGGGTATTTGCAAAGCACCTTGCTCAAGAGATCGGTGCCGAATACTGTGTCGGTGATCAATTATACGATCCGATACATTCCCAGCAGATGAAGCATATACCACGGCTGCAGAGGCCCTTGTATCCCCGCGAGTACGCAAGTATTGACCCGGAAGCCGCGAGGTTTAAGCTTGGTGGAAAGACGGTCGTAGTGGTAGAGGACCTTCTGACTACGGGCGGCTCTGTAAAAGATTTTGTGCGGGCACTGGCAGGCGATGGCATCCGAGTTTCGTCCGTGGTGGCTCTTGCCGGTGATCGCCGGCTGCAAATAGATGAAAAGACCTGTCTTGCATTAAAGACCGCGCTCCAGGAAAAGGGCATAGAACTGCAAACTTCAAAACTTCTGGGCAACCTCACGCGTTCGGAAGCGCGCGGCATCGTTCTTCTCATCAATAATCTGAGGACGGAAAATGGAAAAGCAAAGCTTACCCAAAACCTACAAAGGGTACTCGACCGAAGAGCTCTTGAACATATGGGAGGAGATAAGAAGCCCGAAAGGCACTTCGGCCCCGAAAGAGAAGATCCTCGCCATGAGCCAGATGATAAGAGAATTCAAGCTCGGGATATTCTCGAAAATCGACAAAGAGCCGACTTGAGCCGTGAGGAATTCCAACGCCCTCAAATAAGGGTCCTACCTGATGACCTAGCCTCGTTAAAAGCCATTTGGCAAGTCGAGCTTGAAAGATTTTTGGTTCCGATTAAGGCTAAGGCTGCGCGAGTGGAAGAAAAGCTCACGGCCATGCTGGTCCGGCATGATGAACGTATGGGAAAGCACGAGAAAGCCAAACCGAAGGCGCTTCCCGGTCCTTTGGCCAGACTATCCCAGGGGAAGCATAATAAGCGTATCGCTGCATGGGACTACGTTCAAGACAGCCTTTACCGGCGAGGAGATCAACTGAGGCAGCGTTTGAATTTGGTGCAAGAGTACGCGCGCGACCCGATTTCTGAGTTCTACCTGTCCAGGGCGCAACAATATGCAGGCAACCAGCTTGCCAAAGAACAACCCGAATTAGCTCGCAAGCTTGAACAGGCGCGAGAACACGAGCTCCGACAACGCTACGAACAAGTCACCATGGAATTTGAAAAACGAGAACATACCCAGGACCAGCGTCAGCATCGAGGCAGGTATCGGTAGAGTCTTTGGGGGCGTTCACAAGCAAATACACCTATGAACGACCTTGGTGTAGCCAGGGGACGTCACCCCGCTTTCCCGTTGGTGTTTAAATCATGGTGAGAGTGTAAGCCTCACAGGCCGGCAGAATGTCGCCGAAAAGCGGGCCGGCGCGGCAATAGCTTTCATCTGGAAACGCTGACCGTAGTTTCGATACATAAAGGGTAGGTTTCGTCTGAGAATTTGCGGGATAGGTGAATCCCCTGATTTTGGTGAGAATGGTGGTGAGCATAAGTAAGTGCTCAAAAATGTCGATCAGGTGTATTTTTGCTTCCGGCCTGTAGTCGTTCCGAAACCGAGGTCGAGAAGTGTGGAACGACACCTTATTGAGGATGAAGATGTCTGGGTAAGATAGCAATCTATTAGCCGCAGTGCTCACCAAAGAACGGAACACGATGACTCTGCTCGGCGAGATTGCCGCCAGGGTGGGGGGGGGGGACGCATGACGGAAAAGCCCCATTCGGTATTCTTGCCCGGTTAAGAGACTCTTCACTCCGGCATCGTTGAGTTTCTCGAATCCGCCAGGCGTTTGGCTGCCCGCTCCGTCAATGCTTTGATGACCGCCACGTATTGGGAGATCGGGTGGCGTATTGTTTGAGGCCGAGCAGGGAGGAAAGGAGCGGGCAGAATACGGGGAAAAGCTCCTTGCACGGCTTGCGAAGGATCTTACCGCCCGGTTTGGACGAGGATTCGGAGCTGTCAATCTCAGCCAGATGCGTCGTTTCTACCAAACATGGCCGGTTGAGACGATTTTTCAGACAGTGTCTGAAAAATCTGAGACCTCCACATGGATATCTTATTTTGTCGAAATTACGTTCCCGTTCATTTGGACCTCAAACCCCGTGACCAGGCCAAAGAGTGACAGGCGGGACAGTTCTTTCGCTTAGGACCACGGACCTGGAGCGGTCCAACTCGCAGGCTTGGGATTACCTTTTGAGAGTGCTGAAGCGAGCGGTGAGAGAAATGTTTCCATCGCCGATACAATATCATTGAATAAGGCAGGAATGTGATCCTGCTGAAGCCGTTTCCAAAAGGCCGTCCACTGAACTTGTTTGGAGTCAACGAAGGTTTTGTTGAACGCCTCGATATCGGCAGAAAGTGCTGTTCTGCGCCGCTCGAAGGTCAGCCGAATCGCCTCGGCCAGCTTCGCCCCGTCAAAATCGAACTGGCGAGAAAGAAGCCAGATGTCGTAGAAATCCTTCATGCGGCTATTCAACACGCCAAATTTCACTATGGCTTCAAACTTTTCGGCGATAGCGCTCTCCCGGCTATAGCAAAGCAGTCTCGGCGCGGGGGAATCCAGCATGGTCGGCAAATCCAATTCTTCCGGTTCCGGATAAACGATGTCGCCAAAACCAATATCGATCTGCATACTGACCCTGGCCGAGTCCAACATCCCACGAAGCCGGACTCTGATCCCTTCGTAATCCGCATCCTCGGTAATCCGTTCAGATTGGATCGAATCAGGGTCGAATGTGAGTCCATCAGTTTCCACATCCACAGCTATGACATCCCGAATTTGCGCGACGATGATGGCTTCCTCGTTGCTCGTTCTTCCCAGCATGTCGATATCCATGGTTGGCCTGAATTCTGGGGAACGCCAGGCTCTCAACATCAACGCACCCTTGAGAATGAAGCGGTCGGCATGGGCGGATCGGGACAGGCGGTACAGAAATCGTTCCATGGCATAGTATTGAAGCAGCTCGTTGAACGGCCTCTTGTCACTCTTGGCGCGGTTGATGAGGCGTTGCCGGACCGATGCCGGTACATTCCTTGTGGGTTTCATACGCTTGCCTCCAGGTAGGGACGCATCACCTTTTCAACACGGCAGGTTTTCGCGTAGTTGAGCAGCGCCCCAAGGTTGAACTTCTTGCGTGTCTTGTAGAGTTTCAGAGCCTCCAGCACCACGTCCATGCCTATCTTATTGCGAAATTTGAAACAGTCGGCGAGCGTTTTTTCTGGGCTATAGATTTTGACGGATATGCCGTCGATTTGATGTTCCTCGATGCCAGTGCGGTATGCCCGATCGGAGAATCGGTGAACGAGGAGTGGCGGATAATCAAGCGATGGCAGCCGTGATTCCCTGGGAACCGCTATGGACACGCTATGCGGAATCTGTGTGGTGATTTCGTGGTAAGTCAGTGCAGAGACGAGGCAGATGACGGCGCTTGGGAAACGCAGACCCACCGTCACCAGGTCGGGATTGCTGATGGGCGGAAGCTCCACCAGACGATATACCCCTCTACTGACCTGTTCAATCACCCCTCTGTCCCTGAGTGAATAAAGCATGTAGCGGGTGATTCCGCGCTCAATGGCCTCGCTCATTCGTAGTAGGCCGCCACATGAGCGAAAAATGTCTTCCGGCTTTTCGTTCATTCCCGGCTCCAGACAAAATGACTCCACTTGTTTATAAGTGGTAACAATATGTCTGATTAGCGCCGAACAATCAAGGGTATTCCGCTGATAGAAGGATTCCGCCAGGCATGCAATGGGAGTTTTGAAATCTCAAGAGGTGGATCATCGCGCAGACTGATCAGTGACCACATTCAGACATCAAATCTCATTCATCAGGACCTCGTTCACCTCATCGCTCGTAAGGCCAAGATACCGCATGGTGGTAGTGGGGCTGGAGTGGTTGAACCGCTTGGCCAGGACCTCGAAGCCCACCCCGTATTTTGTGCGCTGCATGAACCCAAAAGTCTTCCTTAGAGTATGCGCCCCGTAGTTTCCATAGTCCAGATGGATCAGCCTGGTCCATTTCTTTAGCATGGCGTTCACGGCCTGAATGGTGAGAGGCTCCTTCGTCTTGCGGCTCGCAAAAAGATAATCGTCGTCTCCGGGCCGGACTTTTTCCAGGTAGTTTCGAAGGGCTTTGTGGACGAACTTATTGACCATGAGGATGTTTTGTTTTCCCGTCTTGTTTTCCTTTATGGTGATGAACTCTCCGGGTTTAAGAGATTTTACGTCCTTTACCTTCACCATGAGGAGGTCGCCTGCGCGAAGACCGTTATTGATTCCCATGGTAAAAAGAAGCAAATCCCTTGGCGTCCTGGATAAAATCAGTTTTATCGCCTGAATGTCTTCGGTTCGTCGGATAGGGTCCACCCGAATCTGCCGCCCCTTCTCAGGATGATTGGGATTTCTATTTCGTTCCATCATTGGTCTTTTCGGGTAGCAGATGCTTTATGCTGTATTTTCTGGGAGAGCGCCGGCCGGAAAGCGCTTCCGCCTCATCCAAAGTGGAAAACTCCCATGCTCTGCGGTCCCAGACTCTTCCCTGCGCTCCGCTTACCTTTAAGACTCGAAACGTTCCATGACAGATCTCGATCCAGATCGAGTAGAAGGTTTGCCTCGGAGTGTTGGAAACCACCAGGTGAACATTCTTGACAACGTTGGGTCCGGATGCTTCCAATGGGATCATGGATGTTGCCTTTTCGGGTTAGGTGGGTGCCGATTCCACCCCTTGCACATCTAATGTTAACTTCTAGCATAATAACAGCATTATAGTTAATAAAAAAATGCGGAAGGAAATTCCGAGGCCCCGAAATCATTCTCGGAAAAACAAATAAGTCGCGGATATGGCTATATATTACCCCAAAGCAACTAATATTAACTTTTATGTAAAAGTTAATATTAGCCTTGCGTATTTCTTTGGTACAAAAATGCAAGATGGAATCTCCCTCTCTCCTCCTCCGATAGGAGGCCGACACTCTGATACTATTCGAAACATTTCTCTAAAATTAGCGATGTCGAAAAAGAGGGTACTTACTCCTTAACCGCGAGCCTGCCGAACATGAAATCAGTGATCTGGTTGCCATGTTTAAAAGAGACCTTCATGACTCTCTGAGAGAAATGGGAACAAAGGTCCTAGGGTGAGCGTATGAAAGAAATGCTATAAGTTTCCGGCAGAATCCGACCGAAAATGCGGTTCGGATGCAGAGCGCACAACTTGATGCATTATTTCGGTTCACATTAGGTATTTCCACTAAAGACAAATCCTGTTAAAGAGCATGTTGTCTGAAGGTAACCTATAACGCGTGAAAGAAATGATCCGATTCGAAAGCCTCCGCAAGAAATACAAACAGGTAGAAGCACTCAAAGGCATCAACCTCCAGGTTGGCGAGGGTGAGCTGTTTGCATACCTGGGGCCGAATGGTTCGGGCAAGACGACGACCATCAAAATACTTACCGGGCTTGCGGTCCCTTCTGCAGGGGACGCATGGCTGCATGGGTTTCATGTTGAGAAGGAAAGCCTGCAGGCGAAACGTCAATGCGGGTTTGTATCCCAGAACATCAATCTTGACAACGAACTGACGGTGGGCGAGAACCTGCACTTGCACGGGAAACTTTTTCAGATGCCGCGAAAAGAACGGGCGCAGCGCATCTGCCAACTCCTTGAGTACGTTGAAATCGCAGATAGAATGGACAGCCCGGTAAAGGCGCTCTCCGGTGGTATGAAAAGAAGAGTGATGATCGTCAGGGCACTCATGCACTCTCCAAGGATTCTTTTTCTCGATGAACCTACGGCGGGTCTCGATCCCGCCATCAGGCGCCGCATATGGTGGCTTATCAAAAGTATCCAGCGAAGCGGGACGACAATCTTTCTGACTACCCATTACATAGAAGAGGCGGAATTCCTGGCCGACCGCGTCGCATTCCTGGACGAAGGCAGCATAGTCATTCTGGACACCCCGCAAAATCTAATGGAGGGTTTGGGGACATGGGCTTTAGACCAAGTTTGCGACGACGGTATGGAGACCCTCTTTTTCCGTGACAGAGAAGAGGCCAACAGGCATATTTCCGCACAGGAAGGCAGCTTTTCTCTTAGGCGTGTAAACCTGGAGGATGTTTTCATTTCCCTAACCGGGAAAAAGGTCATGGCATGAGAGGCATGCTCGCAATCTACCAGCGCGAACTCCTCATCCTGCGCAAGAGGTTCTTCAGACAGCTGGCTTCCATGTCGGTAAGCCCCCTGCTATATCTCGTAGCTTTCGGATTCGGGATGGGACACAATTTAAGGATGGGCGTGCATTCCTACCTGGAATTCCTGATTCCGGGGCTTGTGGCGATGAGCAGCATGATCCAGGCTTTCGCCATAGCAAGCGAGATCAACATTTCGCGCTTCTATTGGCACATATTCGAGGAATTTCAGGCGGCGCCAATCAGGAATATATCCTATGTCACTGGAGAGGTACTGGCAGGTATTACCAGGGCGCTTGTTTCGGTCGTCTTGATTCTGTTGATCGCGGCCCTGTCCGGTGTGGTTCTATCTTACAACTTTTATTTCTGGTTCGCGGTGGGACTGAACAGCTTCGTTTTCTCATCACTGGCCGTTGGGCTGGCGATGCTCGTTAAATCGCATTCAGACCAGGCCCTTCTCACCAATTTCTTCATTACTCCAATGGCTTTTCTCGGCGGGACTTTTTTCCCGGTGGACAGAATGCCCGAATGGGCGCAGCATATCCTATATTTTCTGCCGTTGACTCATGCCTCCAAAGCGATTCGAGCCGCTGCATTCGGCGATCCACCCGATTTTTCTTCCTATCTGCTGCTCGCTTTGCTTGGCGCCGTTTTTTTCGTCCTCGCCTTCCGCTGGGTTAATCGCGCGCGCGAGTGAGTGCATCTCACGAGGTCGAAGAACCTGCCGATTTTTCTCGACTTAAATTGCTCCAAGTTCCGGGGTGCGAATTTCGAAATGCTGGTTTTTCCCGGTGGAACAAATAGATTATTTGCCTCTTGAAACTCATCTGCCGATCCGAGGGATGAGCGCCTTGCATCTGCTGCGAAAAGCACTTGACAAAGAACCCGTTCCAGACATACTATTTTTCACGAGTAAGGTCCGAGCCACCATGAAGGTGGCTCGGAGTGTTCGGTTGACCTCTCAGTATCATTGCTTTCCAACCAACAAGTATAAATTTAAGTAGTCCGATTCGAAGAATAAGGCCGCGAAAGCCTTTTTGCCGTGTGAAAGCGGGAGAGGTGGCTTTGCGGCCTTTTTGTTTTTATGTCGATGGATGTTGGAGGCGACTTTTGGACTTGCGATTCCCGCAAAGTCTCATACGCTCAGCCTGGGTCATCTGGTGGTTGAGCCGTCCATCTCATGTTGAAAAGTTCGGGTTAGGAATCTGAGCAGAAAGGAGGGCCACAGGAGTAAATCATCAGCAAAGGAGAATGGAGGAGCAGGTCTCCGCCTGGCGAAAGGAAAGAGACCTGCCCCTGGGGATGAGTTGGAAACCAATCCCCACGTTTCTTCTATCACAGAAGAAATCGTGAGGCAATGAGAGGGGCAATCGATGAAACCGGATCAAAATATTCCAAACTTAAATCTCTCATCGCGCGTACGGCACAATCACTGCCGGTTGGCTAAAAAGATCATCAACATCAACTCGATAAAGGCGAGTTTAATCCTGTTGTTATTAATGCTCTACCCGGTCTGTGGTTTTGCTGACGATAAAACGGACGTCCCTCAGGCTGTGGAAGGCCCGACGGCAAATAGCGACCAGGCAACCGGGAAAACTGCTCCTAAAAACGAAACGAAGAATGATCAAACTCTTGAGCCGATTGTGGTTACGGCCACCCGAACACCACAATCGCTTTCGGATGTGCCGGCCGCCGTATCGGTTGTAACGAGCCAGGACATTGAAAGCAGGAACATCCAGACAGTGGACCAAGCCATAAATGATCTCCCGGGGGTGTTCGCCCAGCGCGTCTCACAACTTGATTCTATTGGGGACATCATGATGCGTGGCATGCCGCTTCAGGAGAGGAACCTGGTGCTACTGGACGGCGAACGTTTAAACCAGGCCTTTGCCGGGCTGGTAAACTGGAATTCGCTTAACCCTCTAGACGTCGCAAGGATCGAGGTCGCCAAAGGCCCTTTTTCCTCTCTATATGGAGGAGATGCAATGGGCGGCGTCATCAATATCATCACCAAAACGCCTCAGGAAAGGGAAGTCACCATTCAGAGCGGATACGGCTCGTACAACACCTGGAACGAGTACGCATCATACGGGGACAGGCTTTATAACCGGTTGAGCGTTTTTACAAGCTTCAGCTACAAGCAAAGCGATGGATACCCTAACATTCCTGTCTCGATAAACCCGGCGTACTCCCCGCCAACGCCTGGAGGAACACCCGTTCACGGGGCCATTCCGTCGACTGACGCCTTCGGTAATCCTGCATATATCATCGGCAACACGGGAAACTACAACTGGTGGACACAATCCGGAGACATTAAGCTCGTGTACGACTTAAATGCAGACTCAAAGGCCACTTTCATTTACAGAAACAACCAGTGGGGTTATGGATGGGGGAGTCCGCAAAGTTTCCTTTACGATTCTAAAGGCAACAACGTTTTCTCGGGAAATCAGAACGGTGTTGGCTTTACAAGCTCGGATTTCGTCAATGGCGTCAACAACGGCGCTTTTATGGAGAACATATTCCATGGAGAATATGAGACAAAATTATTCGGCGATGCCATTCTTAAAATCTCCGGTGGCTACATCAATACCCCCGTCAACTGGTATACCCAGCCATCGTACTCCGCCACAAACTTAAGGGGATCGGGGCAGTACTACTCGACTTCTTCTGAGATGGGCAACATGGATGTGCAGCTCTCCCTTCCTGTTTGCGAGAAGCATCTTATCATCTTTGGCGCTGCATTTCGCTACGATGAAGCCGACCAGCCGGTAACAAATCTCAGTAACTGGACGGAATCCGGGACGCAGACCGGTCCCTATTCTGATTCTAAAGGCAAAGATACAATTTATTCGTTCTATACCCAGGCTGAGATAGCCCTGCTACGCAATCTTACTTTGTATGCCGGTGTGCGAGGCGACTACTGGAAAACTTTCGACGGCTTTTCCGAGATAGCAGGTGTGCAGTCTCCCACGGACTATGGATCGAATAGCGACTTTTCCGTAAATCCCAAAGGGTCGCTTGTTTACAAACCTTGGGACGGCACTACATTCAGGACCTCGGTAGGAACCTCTTTTCGACCTCCCACAGTATATGAGCTCTACACATCATGGTCAGGCTACGGCGTATTCTCTGAAGCGAATCCAAATTTGAAGCCTGAGACCGCCTTCTCATGGGACATCGGGGCCGAGCAAAAACTGGGAAGCAGCACCGTTTGTAAGCTCAATTATTTTCACAACACTCTAAGCGACTACATCTATTGGGCGTCTGTCAACGGGAGTTACACTACTTTTCAGAATCAGAATGCCGGCAAGGCTGAAAGCGACGGCGTGGAATTCGAGATCGAGAACAAACCGTTGGACTGCCTGAAACTGTTCGCAAACACCACATACACTCACAGCGAAATGCTTTCGAATAGCGTTGATCCAACGACTGTAGGGAAACAACTGCAATATGTTCCCGAGTGGACGTTCAACATGGGCGGAGAACTGACTTACCGTAAGTTTTCTTTTACACTGACCGGACGTTATGCGGCCAAACAATACGGCTACGGCGATAATGCGGACAAGGTATCCGGGGTATACGGTTCCTATGATTCGTTTTTTGTGGCGGATTTTAAAGTCCGTTACAAGTTGACCAATTGGGCAACGCTTGATTTTGCAATAAACAACATGCTGGATGAAAAGTACTTCACTTACTACCAAGCCCCGGGGCGGCAGTTCTTTGGGGGAATGACGGCAAAGTTCTGATGAAAAAGGTTTTAGTTTTCGTGCAGGCAGCTATTCTCTTTTGGGCCGTTTCGGCCCCGGCGGATGCTTTAGCATTCACGGTCAAAGACGCGGCCGGAAATGACATCGAAATCACCCCGCCTGTCAGCAGGGTGGTGTTTCTTTCGCTCTATGAACTCATTCCGGTATTCGACGTTTGGGACCGGGTGGTCGGATTGAATCGCTGGGCATTCGACAATGAACTTTTGAAAAGGTTTCCGCAACTAAAGGAAATCCCCTCGGTAGGTACTCCGGACACGGTCAACATTGAAGTCCTGCTTTCTCTGCATCCGGACCTTGTGATCACCTGGTCCTATAAACCCGAGGTTGATGATTTTCTGGTCCGAAGAGGCCTCAAGGTCATCTCGGTTTACCCGGACAGCCTTGAAGAACTCTACGCAGTCCTCGATCTATGCGGAAGGCTTTTCCAGAAAGAAGACCGGGCTCGGGAAATCCGGTCACTCATGGAAAAGAGTTTTGCTGAGACGGCATCAAAAGTATCGAAAATTCCTCCGGGAAATCGGCGCAAGGTCCTTTGGCTTTGGGGAAAGCCGACAACTGTAAGCGGAGGAGAGTGTCTTGCGAACGAACTGATCAAACTCACGGGCGGGATCAATCCTGCTGAAGGGATTAAAACGAAGCACCCGGAAGTTTCCATGGAGTCGATCGTGGGTTGGGACCCGGATGTTATTTTTATTTGGGGAAGCGCCAGGTACGGGCCGGAGGAACTCCTTTCCAACCAGCAGTGGAAGAAGATCAAGGCAGTCAGGGACGGCAGGGTTTTCAAGGCCCCTGACCTTACCACCTGGTCCCCGACAATCTGCAGCCTGGCGCTTTGGATGGCATGGAAAACCTACCCAGAATATTTCGACCGAAAGGAACTCTCGGAAGAAGTTTTGCGGTTTAATAAGAAATGTTTCGGGGTCCCCATAAAGGGATTGACTTTCGATTAACTGGATGTGGTTGTGAAAAGAAAATTGATCCTGTTCGGCATTGGACTGTCTCCTTTCGTTTTTGCCTGTATTTCTCTTTTATGGGGAGCATACGCCATTGCCCCCTGGACGATAGCGAAGGTTTTGTTCTCCAAGATTTATCTTCTGAAATCTGCCGAGGCCGGAACGGAGCTGTCTATACTATGGGATATCAGGCTGCCCAGGATTGTTTTGTCCGCACTCGTCGGGGCAGCCCTTTCCGGTGCTGGAGTGACGCTGCAGGGCATATTCCGAAATCCGCTGGTCGATCCTTTTATTTTGGGCTTGTCATCCGGGGCGGCATTCGGGTGTGCTCTTTCCGTAGCCCTTTTCCCACAGTTTCCGATCCAGGCGGCGGCTTTTGTTTTCAGTCTCGTAGCCTCTTTCACGACGTACCTGCTGGCCAGGAGCCAGGGTGAAATATCCCGGCTCCATCTGGTGCTCTCCGGAATAGTGATCTCGGCTTTTTTCAGCGCGCTGGTTTCCATACTCAAGTTCCTCGTCGACCCCCATAAGTTGGTCAGCATCGTCTACTGGCTCATGGGAAGCTTTTCCCTCTCGGACTGGTCGTCGATTTGGGTTGCATCTTTAGGAATGATCGCGGCGTGTGTTCCGCTGGTGCTGATGAGATGGCGTCTCAATGCGCTTTCCATGGGTGAGGAAGAGGCCAGGTCGCTGGGAATACCCGTGGAAAGAGACAGATTAATATTTATCGGCGCTGCCTCGCTTGCGGTTGGCAGTGCCGTGTCGGTGAGCGGGATTATCGGCTGGGTTGGGCTCATGGTACCCCACCTGACCAGAATGCTGGTGGGACCGGACCATAAGCTCCTTATGCCCTTTTCGCTGGCAGCGGGTGCGGCGTTCATGATTTTTGCCGACACGCTTGCCAGAAATCTCACCTCCTTCGATATCCCGGTGGGAATCATCACTACCCTGAGCGGCACGCCGTTTTTCATCTATCTTTTGAAAAGAGGCACCGGGGAGAGTTGGGGCAAATGATCGAGGTCAGAGAACTCACATTTATGCACCAGAGATCAAAGGAACCGGTCCTCCGAAAGATCGGTTTCCAGGCAAAGAAGGGAGAGGTTACCGCTATCCTCGGGCCGAACGGCTCCGGGAAAACCACCCTTTTCCAGTGTTTGCTCGGGATATGGAAGTTCCAGGAAGGAGAAGTACGGCTTTCAGGGGAACCGATAAGCCATCTGAAGCGGGCCGAGATCGCCAAAAGGCTGTCAGCGGTTCCCCAGGAGCACGACCCTCCGTTTCCTTACTCTTGTTTGGATATTGTCCTCATGGGGCGCACGTCGCACGTCGGAATTTTTTCATCCCCGTCCGGACGGGACAGGGATTTATCCAGGCAGGCCATGCAGGCTCTCGGTGTCGATCACCTGTCTGATTGGCCCTATACCTGGGTAAGCGTCGGCGAGCGGCAGATGGTCCTGATTGCGCGCTGTCTTGCCCAGGATGCCCCCGCGATGCTTCTCGATGAGCCGACGGCACACCTGGATTTTAGAAATCAGATCACAATCCTGAAAAAAGTTAAAAATATAGTTCGAGAAAAGGGTTTGATGGCGCTGATGAACCTGCACGATCCGAACATGGCGCTTCTCTTTTCCGACAGGGTGCTTCTTTTGAACCGCGGGGCGCTCGTTGCACAGGGGCGACCGGATGAAGTCATCACACGGGAGAGCCTTCTGGAAGTATATGGGCTCGAAGTCGAGTTCGTCGCCGAAAACGGCTATCGTGTTATCTGTCCTAAACTCTGATCGTGACCGGAGAAACTCCAAATGAAGGCTTCCCGCTGCAAGCACAACACGATTGGCAGCCCCCGCGTAGCGGTCGCCTTCCGCGCTCCGCGAGGTACATCGTTGGGGGGTGTCCGCAACCGATACGGATTTTTTTGCTCAGTGTTGTACACAAGTCTGTCATACGAGGAAAATGCATGAAACTTCTCACCATTATGTGGTCCAGTTACATCCCGCTTTTGAGGGACGCCGCCGAAGTCACGGCCGTATTCAATCTGAAGGCATATTCAAACAAGCAGCTCAACCTGGATCCCCGGATTGTTGAAGATATCGGAAAGGAAATGAAAGCAGCCGATCTGATATTGCTCTATCGCACGACGGAACCGTTCTGGGATGAAGTGGAAGAACAGATTGAAGGACTTGGAGGGCGAATCCCGATTGTGGCGGTCGGACCGGAACCGTCCTACTGGAAAATTTCCAATGTAAGCCCTGAGATCGTCACTACGGTGTACCGCTATCTTCTCTTTAACGGTGCGGAAAATTTCAGGGAGATGCTGAAGTTCCTTGCATCCACCTTGTTCTCCATGGACCTTTCTTTCAGCCCCCCGAAAGAAACTGCATGGGAAGGCATCTACCATCCGCAATGGGGCGGACCGTTTGCTAACACCCGGGAGTATCTGGACATTTATCCCTTGCGCAACCGTCCGCTGGTGGCAGTTCTATTTCCCAGGTCCAACTGGGTGTCAGGAAATATGGACGTCGAACGCCGGCTCATCGAAGTTCTGGAAAAACAGGAACTGGGTGTTCTTCCCGTCTTTTTCTATTCGTTCAAGGACAGCAATCTCGGCAATCTTGGCGGAGAGGACGTAATCAGGCAATTCCTCCTCAGAGAAGATGGTACTTGTCTGATAGATGCCGTCGTAAAGCTCACCGTATTTTTCCTCGGTCAGAAACGCGGAGATAATTCCGAGTCCCAGGCGGAATCGGGAGTGTCACTGCTGAAGGAATTGAACGTTCCCCTGATCAGCCCGGTTATTTCCTATTACAAGGATAGGGAAAAATGGCTGGAAGATCCTGACGGGCTGGGGCAACAGGTAGCCTGG
>JBKQLC010000004.1:0-25626 GCA_052147195.1 Syntrophobacteraceae bacterium | reverse complement strand
GTCAGGGACAGAGACCTCGATGCCATGTTTGCCAAATGCGAAGTGTGTCTTCATGGTGTGCGGGGAAGTGCGCGCCGCGATCGGCTGCGGCATTGCGACCATTGTAATTCCGTGGCTGGGTCAGGACATGCAGCATATAATATCTTTGAGCCATGTTGAAAAGATTTTGTAAGGCCCGGCGCCGTTTGTTATTTTGATAACACGGTTTTACTCTGACACCAGCCACTCTTGAGCTTGTTCCAGACTATCGAATAACGACAATTTCTGACCCGAAAAACGGACGACCGCATCCGCCAACACGCGCCGCACCCCTGTCACACCAATTACCGCCTGCTTGCGCACATAGGGATTTGTGCGCTTAGCGCTATTCTTGATGATTGCCATCGCCTCAGACGAAGCCACCGTATCCCGAACATCGGATATACATAACACAGAGCCTGGCGCCTGCTGACAGACGACCGCATCGACCCCGTCATTCTCTATCTTCAATGCTGCCGCGTCGTTTTTAAAACCGGAGTAATCGGCATAGAGGATTTTTACCCCTTTATAGAATATCCATTTTGATTTCATAGTCGTCTCCTTTGAAGATAGATTTTGATTTTCGTTTATGTAGTAAAGTATAGAAAATACGATTTAATATGTCAAGGAAACATTAATCATGTTACTACAAATCAGCTCTTTACCGTGTTTTTCAACCTCTGAACAATATACTTGTTTGGTAGTCATTACGGAAATACAAAAGATTGAGGAGAAATAACCAGAGGGCGAGGCAATGGGTGCAGAGTATATTTCACCGGCAACCAAAGCTATTTGCCCATTGGCAACTCTCGCAAGTTAAGGCTGGACAATAGGAACTGGATGACGGGAGACTCTCACGTCCAGTTCTCGGAGAGCGCAAGAGTGAAATTCTCTCTCGCCACTCGACTCATTAACTTTTTTTAATTATAAAAATTATGAGACGGTAAATCTGATGCCTTGATGCAAGCAGGCAACCTTATCAAAGTCGGCAATACTGATTAGATCATCTCATTAACAGTCATTTGACGCAAGCTCGTGATATCCCGTAACGGCGGTGCGCCGAACAAGCGGCCGTATTCACGGCTAAATTGGGATGGGCTCTCATAACCGACCCGAAAGGCCACGGTTGCCGCATCCTGATTTTCGATGAGCATCAACCGCCTCGCTTCGTTTAAACGCAACCACTTTTGATACTGCAGTGGGCTCATGGCCGTCAATGTTCGGAAATGATGATGGAAGGTCGATGTACTCATATTGACTTGCGTCGCGAGGTCATCGATACGCAAAGGCCGCGTGAAATTATCCTTCAACCATTCTATTGCCCGTGCTATTTGTTGACTCTGGCTTCCCGCCGACGCTATCTGGCGTAAACGTGCGCCTTGATCGCCCGTAAGTAAACGGTAAAAGATTTCCCGCTGGATGATCGGCGCAAGAATCGGTATGTCCTTCGGTTCCGCAAGCAAGTCGACCAACCGTTGAAAAGCAGTGAGCAGCGGTAACGTAACCTCGCCGGTCGCCATTCCGCGGCTCGATTGCTGCGGACGCGAAAGAGGAAGATTGCTGTCCACCATCAGTTGTGAAATCTCGCGCTGATCAAGTTTCAATATAAGTCCCAGGCAAGGCTTCTCCCGGCTTGCTTTGATAATCTGCACAACCGTGGGTAGATTCACGGACGTGATTAAAAAATGGCGTTCGCCATACACATACGTGTCATCTCCGAGCAACACGCGTTTGGCCCCTTGAGTGATCAAACAAATGCGCGGTTCGTACATGCGGCTTTCCGGCTGGGTCGGTTCGTTTCGCTGGAAAAGTGACAAGCCCGGTATCTCGGTCACGAGCTGGTCTCCCTTTTCGGTCAATCGGGCAATGCTCTTCCCCAACGCTTCGAGCGCAATATCCATGCTGTTATTCTCAAACATCTTATTAGCGGTTTGCTTTCGCATATACATCTCTCTCCTTTTTTTAATACTACCAGACTTTACTACACTGTACAACATTTATTGAAGATATCGTACGATCAGGCAAGAAATTAACAGGATTGGACTACCATCTTTATTTTTTCAGGATTATAATACCTTACAAACACGGCAGCTAATCTATGCGTAAAGAGACTACAAAGTTGTTTGGTCATAAACAATCACAGATGCAAAAATATAGGAGGCAAAATCATGAGCAATAATATCGCAGGAAAGGCCGATGTCACCATACCGCGTACGATGCGTGCGGCGCAGATTACTGAATTCAGACATCCGATCCAGGTCGTCGAGGTCCCGGTTGAGGAGCCGCGGGCCGATGGAGCGGTGATACGAGTGGAGGCAAGCGGAGTCTGCCGCAGCGACTGGCACTTCTGGAATCAGGACTTGGAATGGATCGGGTTTAAACTCCAGCTGCCCGCAAATACCGGCCATGAGGTGGGCGGCGTGGTCGAGGAAGTCGGGAGGGACGTTCACGCCGTCAAGGTGGGCGATCGAGTGACCATCCCCTTTCACGAATCCGACGGCACCTGCCCGGAGTGCCGGGCCGGCTACCAGAACCTCTGTGAGCACGTGATTATTGGCGGCGTCCAACGCATGGGCGGGTGGGCGCAGTACGTCACCGTCACTGCGGCGGATTTGAACTGCATCCGGCTTCCCGAAGGCGTCGACAGCCTTTCGGCCGCAGCACTTGGATGCCGTTACATGACGGCGTACCGCGCGGTCATCGACCGCGGACGCATCCTGCCTGGCCAGTGGCTCGCTGTGCAGGGGTGCGGCGGAGTGGGACTATCAGCCGTGCAGATTGCTGCCGCGGCGGGTGCGATGGTAGTCGCCGTCGACACCGACGACCGCAAGCTAGCCAAGGCCCGCCAAGAGGGTGCGGCGGTCACGGTCAACGCAAGCGGCCTCACGCCCGAACAGGTCGGACAGGCCGTCAAGGACGCAACTGACGGCGGAGCCCACGTCTCGCTTGATGCGCTCGGCCGCGCGTTTACGCTCCACCAGTCAATCTGGTCGCTCCGCAAACGAGGGCGGCACGTGCAGGTTGGGGTGACGTCGCAGGAAGAGCGTGGCCTGGTCTCGATTCCTACCGACATGCTCGTGATGATGGAGTGGGAACTGGTGGGTTCGCTCGGCAACCCGCACCCGAAGTATGCGGAGCTGCTCACACTCGTCGCGCGCCGGAAACTTCATCCTGCGCGGCTTGTCACGCGCGAGATCGCCCTTTCGGAAGTAACCGACACGCTGGAGCGCATGACACGCTTCGACACAGTCGGCTTCGAGGTTATTACCCGGTTCACCTGAGAGGTCCTGCCTGAGAGGTCTTGACGGAGAGGTCTTGACTGATTGGCTATCAAAAGCAACAGCGTTGACAGGACACAGAATGATGTTTCGGCATGGTTACATAAGCTTGGCACATCAGATAAAAAACAGGAGATTTTAAAATGCAGAAACGAAAATTGGGGAAAAGCGGTCTGGAAGTTTCGGCTCTGGGCTTGGGCTGTATGGGAATGAGTACGGCCTACGGACCGCCTGGGGACAAGAAGGAGATGATCGCGCTCATTCGGGAATCCGTAGATCGCGGTGTGACCTTTTTCGACACGGCCGAGGCCTACGGTCCATTTGTAAACGAGAAACTGGTCGGCGAGGCGCTGGCGCCCTTCCGGGATCAGGTCGTGATCGCTACCAAGTTCGGCTTCGACATTGATCCAAAGACGGGTGAGCGTCGAGGCGGTGTGAACAGCCGCCCCGAGCATGTCAAGATGGTGGCAGAGGCCTCCCTAAAGCATCTCGGCACCGATCATATCGATCTGTACTACCAGCATCGTGTAGATCCTGCCGTGCCGATTGAGGATGTCGCAGGTGCGGTCCAGGATCTGATCAAGGACGGCAAGGTCAGGCACTTCGGGCTTTCAGAAGCCGGGGCACAGACCATTCGCCGCGCTCACGCCGTCTTGCCCGTCACGGCAGTTCAGAGCGAATACTCGCTGTGGTGGCGGGGGCCTGAAAGCGAGATCATTCCAACTTTGGAAGAGCTTGGCATTGGCTTTGTCTGCTTCAGTTCGTTGGGTGCGGGATTTCTGACGGGTAAGATCGATGAAAACACAAAGTTCGACAGCTCAGATTTCCGTACCATGGTTCCTCGCTTTGCCCCCGAAGCGCTGAAGGCGAACATGGCGCTGGTCAATCTCGTTCGCGATGTGGCAAAACGCAAAGGCGCTACCCCCGCGCAGATTGCGCTCGCATGGCTGTTGGCTCAGAAGCCATGGATCGTGCCCATTCCGGGCACCACGAAGCTGCATCGTCTGGAGGAGAACCTTGGAGCGGTTGCAATCGAACTCACCGCCAGCGACATTCAAGAGATCGACGCGACGGCTTCAAAGATCACGCTGCAGGGAGCCCGGTTACCTGAAAGTCTGCTGAAAATGACGGGCTTGTAACGGCAAACCTAATTTAGATAAATGGGGTGTGAGAATATGCAAAAGCGTAAACTAGGCAAGAGTAATTTGGAAGTCTCGGCTCTGGGCTTGGGCTGCATGGGAATGAGCTTTGGCTACGGTCCGGCTGCGGATAAGAAGGACATGATTTCCCTGATCCGGCAGGCTTTCGAACAGGGAGTAACTTTTTTCGATACAGCTGAAATATACGGACCGCTGACAAATGAAGAACTGGTGGGCGAAGCTTTGGCGCCTTTTCGCAAGAACGTGGTGATCGCAACCAAATTCGGTTTTAAACCGGCGACCAAAGATGAAACGCACTGGAGCGCTTTAGAGAGCCGGCCCGAGCACATCAAAAAGGTTGTAGAGGGGTCGCTGAAGCGACTGAAGGTTGATGTGATCGATCTGTACTATCAACACCGTGTCGACCCGAACGTGCCTATTGAGGATGTCGCAGGCACGGTGAAGGAGCTGATTCAGGAAGGCAAGGTGAAACACTTTGGCCTTTCTGAGGCTGGAGTGCAAACTATCCGCCGCGCCCATGCCGTCTTGCCCGTGACGGCACTGCAGAGCGAATACTCGCTGTGGTGGAGACAACCCGAAGAGGAAGTGCTGCCAACGCTTGAAGAACTCGGAATAGGCTTTGTGCCGTTTAGCCCGCTGGGCAAAGGGTTTCTGACGGGAAAGATCGATGAAAACACGCGGTTCGACAGTACAGACTTCCGCAATATCGTCCCCCGTTTTACACCGGAGGCTCGAAAGGCAAACCAGACCATGGTTAATTTTATTGCCGGAATTGCCAGACAAAAGAACGCGACACCTGCTCAAATCGCGCTGGCCTGGATATTGGCTCAAAAGCCATGGATTGTTCCCATTCCGGGTACGACAAAGCTTGCGCGCCTGAATGAAAACCTTGGAGCCACCGTGGTTGAACTGACACCGGATGATCTGAGTCTGATTGAAGAAGCCGTCTCAGAGATCACGGTGAAAGGAGCGCGTTATCCGGAGCATCTTGAAAAAAGGGTAGGCCGCTAAAAGAAATAGAATCTTTGATCATATAAAAACGGGGCTAAAAAATGAAAACTAAAAATAATTTACCGTGGAGGTTGTTATGAAAAGTGTCACGGTTTTAATAGGATCCGGGTTGATAGGTGTCGCAATTGCACGCAGAGTGAGCGCTGGAAAACACCTTCTGCTTGCTGATTTAAAAAAAGAAATGCGGACGCCGCCGCCGCAATTTTAAGTAACGCAGGATTTGAAGTCAGCACTGCGACCGTCGATGTATTTTCGCGCCAAGCCGTTAAGAGCCTTGCCCTGAGAGCTGCAGCACTCGGAGATGTGACGGGAGTCATCCACGCTGCCGGAGTTTCACCCTCGCAGGCAACACCTGCGGCTATTTTGTCGGTTGATGTGTATGGCACAGCGCTCGTGCTTGAGGAATTTGGAAATATCATAGCGCGCGGAGGTTCCGGTGTGGTCATCGCCTCGCAATCCGGTCATCGCTTAGGCGCTCTTAGCAATGAACAAAATAAACTTCTCGCCACGACCCCGGCCGATCAGCTTTTATCGCTTCCGATGCTTCAGCTGGATCAGGTGAAGGATACCCTGCACGCTTATCAACTTTCAAAACGGGGGAACGCTTTACGGGTGATGGCGGAAGCCATCCGATGGGGTAAGCGCGGCGCGCGAATCAATTCGATTAGTCCGGGGATTATTATCACACCACTCGCGAAAGATGAGCTAACCGGTCCTCGCGGAGAAGGTTACCGTCGCATGATTGAGCTTTGCCCCGTAGGAAGAGCGGGCACGCCTGACGAGGTTGCCAATGTCGCAGCCCTTCTCATGGGTCCGGAAGGTACGTTTATCACGGGCAGTGACTTCCTCATGGATGGCGGAGTCACAGCTTCATATTTCTTTGGAGAGCTTGCTGTGTGAGGAGCAGCTGGTAAAGAGAAAAAAGGAGTCATCTATAAAACCGGCGCGTGGAATATAGGAGAAATCAAAGGAAGTTCAGCGATGACTCAGGCATACGAAATAAGGAAAAATGCATAAGTTAAAGGGAATGACGTAAAGTCGTTTCACCACAAAAGCAATTAGACGAGGAGATGATGGAGAACATTATGAGCAAAAACGATCTTAGCAATAGTGTGATTTTCCCGAAGGGTGATGTACTTCCTCCCCAATTCAGCAAAAATTTTATCGGTACGGCATGGTTGAAGATGCTGGTTCCGGGCGGGAACGAGTTTTGCTGCCCCATCGGCAACGTGACTTTTGAGCCGGGCTGCCACAACAACTGGCACAAGCATCCTGGCGGCCAAATCCTTTTGGTCACTGGTGGCAGAGGCTGGTATCAGGAGGAAGACAAGCCTGCACGAGAACTGCATGCAGGGGATGTGGTTATGATCGAGGCTTTTGTCAAGCATTGGCACGGCGCAGCAAAGGACAGTTGGTTTGTCCATCTTTCCATTGAAACAAATTCTCAGGCCGGTCCTGCCCAATGGCTGGAGCCGGTATCGGACGAAGTTTACAATAAATTGAAATAAGGAGTCATTCCCATGGCTATCAGCGAAACAGCACAGAAAAATCACGATGAACTTTTCCCGAATCACAAATCAACACTCACGCTCACCGATCCCGAACTTATCGAAGTGTTCGACAATTTTGCCTTTGACGAAGTGCTTTCATACGGAAACCTTGACACAAAAACAAGGCTTATGGTGATTTTAGCATCACTTATTGCCCAGCAGACATTAAGCGAGTACAAGGCCATGCTCAGCGGAGCGCTAAACGTTGGCGTCACACCAATTGAAGTTAAAGAGATTGTTTATCAGTCCGTACCGTATGTGGGCATTGCAAAAACATTTGATTTTATTCATGCCACTAATGAAATATTGGAAAGCAGGGGAATAAAGCTGCCGTTGGAAGACCAATCCACCACTTCACCGGAAACACGATTCGAGAAAGGATTGGCAGTACAAAAAGAAATTTTCGGAGACATGATTGATAAAATGTATCAGGAATCACCGGCAAATCAGCTTCATATTCAAAAATATTTATCGGCGAATTGTTTTGGCGATTATTTAACAAGAAACGGATTAGATATCAAAACACGGGAACTGTTGACATTTTCCATGCTTCTCTCGTTGGGGGGATGCGAGCCGCAGCTAAAAGGGCACATACAGGGCAATTTAAATGTTGGAAATGATAAAGAGGTGTTGCTGATTGTTGTCACGCAATTATTGCCGTATGTGGGATATCCCAGAACGTTAAATGCAATAAGATGTATAAATGAAGTCGGGTAACCGCTGAACGGATACCCGCAAATATAAATAGTTTCATGCACAAATGAGGCAAGGCTGTATGTGCAAGAAAGTTACTGGTAACGAAAAACAAGGGAGGAGCAGTATGCAGGGTGGTATAAACAAAAATATTATGGTGGCTTACTTTTCACGAAAAGGTCAAAATTACGTTAATGGAAAGATTGTAAACTTATCCATTGGAAATACAGAAGTAGTCGCCAAAATGATTCAAAAAATAATCGGAAGCGGCATTTTTCACATAGACTCAGTTAAACACTATCCCATAGATTATACAGAAACTACAGAAGTGGCAAAGGCTGAAATGAATGCTGATGCCATGCCGGAACTTACCAGCCGTATTGAAAACATGGATACTTTCAATGTGATATTTTTAGGATATCCGATCTGGTGGGGAACATTTCCCGCTCCGGTAAGGACCTTTTTATCGGAGTACGATTTTTCGGGAAAGACCATTGTCCCGTTTTGCACACACGAAGGAAGCGGGTTAGGCCACAGCGAACAGGATATTAAAAAATTATGTCCGAAAGCCACCTTTTTGAATGGAATTGCTATCCATGGAGCCGATGCCGGTTCTGCGAATACGAAGATATCGGAGTGGTTAAAAAAAATTAATATAACAAAATAAGAAGTTTCAATATTCTGAACTTTGATTTTTATAATCCGACTCGAATTATTTTTGGCAACGACAGACTTGGGAGTATCGATAAGTATATTCCAGCCGATGCGATTGTCTTAACAACGTTTTTTTATTTCTTACTTTCTTATGAAATAGATGATATTTTTCTTGACAAGCGTAACCCTATAGGTTACAGCATGGCCAATGATAAAATCTTTTATCCATAAAGGTCTGGAAGATTTTTTTTAACATCGAAGATTATCATTGAAGAGGATTGTTTATGAGAACACGAAAAAGACCGCCTTCTCATCCGGGAATGATTCTTAAGCTTCATTACCTGGAACCTTCAGGAATTAAAGTTACAGATCTCGCGAAAGAGTTGAGGTTGTCGAGAAAGACCGTATCTAAAATATTGAATGAACGGGGTGCTGTAACAACGGATGTTGCCTTGCGGTTATCCAGAGCATTTGATACTACTCCCGAATTATGGTTGAACCTTCAGAGAAATTACGATCTCTGGCATACGGCAAATGAGACGACTGAATGGCGGGCAATTAGAACCATATTGAAAATTGCACATGTAAGCGCATAAGGAATATCTATTTTTTACTTCCTCCTCAATTTTCAAAACTGCAATTTTATGATATATTACATCCGTAAGCGTTGGCGTTTGCAATATTAATATAGATCGATATAAACAATGTCAGGTTGGAGGTTTGATGTTTTGTCCAAAATGTAAAGCTGAATATAGAGAAGGTTTTTCAAGGTGCGCGGATTGTGGTATTGATTTGGTTCCAGAGTTATCTCCAGAGCCGGAACCATCTGTAGAGTATATTGATTTTATCAAAATTATAACTTATTCGAGCAGGCATGAAGCAGAACTTGCAAAGGGCTTCCTATCTGTTAATGGTATTGATGCTGTTGTTTTTGGCGATGACTATGGAGGCCTTCAGCCTGGCTTATCGTTCTCCACAGGCGTCCAATTATTGGTAAAAGAAGAAGACATCGAAAAGGCAAAAAGAATACTTCACGATACAGGCAATGCAACATAGCCGCGCGTCCCTTGCAGCAGTCCGTTGAACCTTGCTACCGGTAATAAACATATTTAACAGTCGATGATAAACATCGACATCACGTATTTCGTATTTACAATATTTCTTGATTTTACTCGTATTTAATTTATAATATAATTCAAATCTTGAGAAGGGCAAACCAACTGAAAAGGAGGGACTAAAAAGTTACCGGCCTAAGTCTTCGTAAAGAGATACGGTAGCAGAACTGCCGGGACACTTAAGAGTCGTCATACAGCAATTCTACTATTAAACCAAAATTACAAAGTTAAAAAGATAGATTGGAAATGATTCTATGTTTTTGAACAGTGTATCTTTTATTTCCGGCGATGCCCCAGTGATGCCCCGGTAATATGCCGGCGATACGCCTGTGATATGATAGAAAGTTATTGAAATCGTGTTTCTGAAAAAAAAGCGGGGTTTTATCTTTTAATCAGCGCTTCTAAACCGGGCATTAACGTTTTTTGGGGGGAGGCACTGGCCGTGAAATCATCGCTGGCCCAGGCAGCAGTTAAACAAGGTGATCATCATAATGCATTGTTAAACTTTTCAGCAAAAAAAAGAGAGGCCTCCAGTGAAACTATTAAAAACTATTAAGAATGATTTTTTTGAAATTCTCCCGCCGACGATTTTTTTCCTCATTGCCTTCCTCCTTATCCTGTTCACAAAACTGATGATTCTGAGCGAATACGGCATCTCCTGGACAGGATTTGGCGCTGCTGTGGTTGGCGCAATGCTTGTCGGCAAAGTGGTACTGATGGTTGACAAACTGCCCTTTGTCAACAAATTTCCCGACCGGCCGCTGGTCTATAATACGCTATGGAAAAGCTTTATTTATTTTCTGTCCGCGCTTTTAGTCCGCTATCTGATGCAAGTCGTTCCACTGCTAAGAAAACACGAAAGCTTCATGGAAGCAAACCGTCATTTAGCGACCCAGGTCGTGTGGCCGCATTTCTGGCTTTTGCAGATGTGGCTGGCTGTGCTCTTTTTGATCTTCTGCGCCATACGGGAAATAATCCGTGTCATCGGCAGAGATAAATTTATCCACATGTTTTTCGGCGGTCACGACAATAGAACAGAAGGAGGAATTTAATGAAACTATCTTATGAATTCAAAAAGTTCTGTTTTAAGAAGATCGATACATGCCAATCTGCAAAATGCCTGATTAAAGGAGAATCCTATGACTAACGGCGATTCAAGAAAAGGCGGCAAGATTCTGACCGGTGACGATTTAAAACCGGTTCGCGGCAACAATGAGTTAAAAATGGTCCATGGTGTAACCCGACGGGATTTCATGAAATACTCCATCGGAACAGTTGCCTGCCTTTCACTGGGCACATTAGTCGCCAACTGCAGTGGCAGCGGCAGTGGTGGTATCAACAACAACTTTCCCGTGGTTGTTTTCACGGATGTTCATTTCAATCCTTTTTATGATACAACTCTTTTCACGGCGCTGAACGCCAATGACGCCGACCAGTGGGCAACTATTTTTCAGTCGTCGCTTACAATAGCGCCTTCGGCATGGGGTGAAGATACCAACTACCCCTTGCTTACTCTGGCGCTCTCCAGCATAAAGCAGAACTTAGGAGCGAGTCCGCTTATTATTTTTACCGGCGACATTCTCGGGCATTACCTTCCGCAACAATTTTACGTGCAGATTAATGGAACTACAAACCCTCGAAACGATGCAGACGTTGCAGCCATGAAGGCATTTCTCGACAAAACGGTTACCTTTTTTATGGGGCAGGTAAGGTCGGCTATCGGAAACATTCCCGTCATGTTCGTTGTCGGAAACAGCGATTCATACACAGGACTTGGCCCGGACAGCAGTTTTCTTTCCGATACGGCGGAACTTTATTACACACAGTTATTAAACGGCATTGTAGATCATCAGACATTTATTGATACTTTCACGAGCGGAGGATATTATTCCGCGGATATACCGGGAACGAACCTGATGGTGATAGGACTCAATACATTTGAGTTTTCCCCGTATTTCGGTGACGCCAATTTGAGTGCGGTGACCGCCGAGCTCGCCTGGCTTGATAAAACACTGGCTTCGGCCCGGGCCAGGGGCAAAAGGGTGTGGCTCTTGATGCATGTGCCTCCCGGGGCGGATAAATATTCAACCGCCCAAGATAATCTCGATGCCAATGGTCAACTTACAACTACCACAATGTGGTGGAATCAGAACTATCAAATAAGTTTTCTGAAAATACTTTACAAGTATCCGGGTCTGATAGCCCAGATGCTTACCGCGCATACGCATATGGACGAATATCGCCTCGTGTCACCCGGTATTGCGGCTGATTCAACGCCCAGCATAGCTCCATATTTTGGCAATAATCCTGCTTTTAAGATCTTCACGTTTTCCGGAGAGACTTTTGAGTCCACCGACTACACTTCCCTGAACTGTGACCTCTCTGCCAGCACCCCACAGTTCAATTTCTATTATACCTTTTCGACAGCGTATCTCTTGCAGGGTTTTCTGAATAATTCTTTGTTGCAACTTTATCCTCAGCTCGCCGCGGATAATGCAAAACAAGCGTTTTACAGAGGACATTATTTTTCCGGACATATTTATACGGTACCCTTCGGCAACGAGTTTTATCCCATTACCGATAAGACCTGGCCGGTTTACTGGTGCGGCATAGGCCATATGGGCGAACAAGGCATAATCGATTGTGTGAACTCTTATTAATGTTCGCCGACAGTGAAAGAAATTTAAAAGGATCTGTTATGGCACGTTTTTTCAATCGATTTTATTTGATCGTTTTTTGCTGTACTCTTATGATTGCGACGGGCTGTTCTTCCTCTTCTTCTTCTCAGAATGATGGCACCGAGTTGCTGTCCGTAGTGGCAATCAGCCGGCACGGGATTCGTTCCCCGACCTCTTCTGCCGAGATCATGAACCTGTATACTCTGCGGCCACAGGGTTTTCCGATATGGCCGCCCCCAGCCAATGTCCCGGGAAATCTATCCACTTTTGGCCAGCAGAATGCTGCCCGGATGGGGTCGTGGTATCGTGATTTCTACGTCAGCCAGGGGCTTCTGCCACCCAGAGGAACCTGTCCCGCGGCAGGAACGGTGTTCGTCTATTCGGATGTCTTAGAGCGGACGATCCTAACGGCGCAGGGTTACCTTGACGGCATGTTTCTATCAGAGGCGCCGCCGGACTGCGGGATTCAGGTGGTTCATTTGAACGGAGTTCCGGATCCTTACATCGACACGGTGACAGCCGGAGTGTGCCGGATTGATACGGCGGAAGACCTGGCAGCGTTTAACGCCAGAATAGGCGGCAATCCCGCCTCACTGATCAATACTTACTCCGCGCAGTTGCAGATGCTGCAGGCGGTCACTAGGTGCTGTGAACCTGCGGCCTGCGTAACGCCTTTAAACCCGACGCCTGCCACCTGTTCGCTCCTGGAACTTCCTACCACTATAAATACGTCCGGATATGTGGCGTTTGCGAGTGGAACCCTGTTTGACGTAGCCGACACTGTAACGGAGACGTTCGAGCTCGAATACGCCCAGGGGATGCCCGACACGGACTGCGCAACGACTCCGGGGGCGCAGCGTGTGGGCTGGGGGGCGATTCCGCCCGGAGGCTTGTACGATATGACGAAACTGCATGTGGTGAACATGGTGGACCTGACCTGCCAACTTCCTTCCTTCGCGCAGGTAGGCTCGACGAACCTGATGTGGCAGTTGGTGGGAACGATGGATCAAACGTTGAGCGGCGTTAAGAACCCGGACATTCTCGCGCCGGTCCAGAGCAAGTTCACATTGTTTGTCGCTCATGACGAAAACCTCTCCGCCATTGCAGGATTTCTGGGCGGAGTAACCTGGAAGGCTGAGGGGTTCCAGCCCAATGACCCGGGCCCCGATGGCGCACTCGTCTTCGAGCTCCACAGGATCAAGCAAAGCGGACAGCTCATTGTGAGACTCTTCTACGTGATCGCGACGCTGGATCAGATGCGCAACGGTACTACTCTCACGTTGAATACGCCTCCTGCGCGCATCCCCTTGAGGATTCCCGCGTGTGGCGGCCTTTTCGATTGCCCGTACGACCAGTTCAAAACCTTCATCACCGCTCATGTACGCCAGGACTGCCTCGTAGAATAGGAAACGGTTGTAATTTTCTGTTTTTAAAAAATGAATAGCGCCATTATGTGTACAACTCATCGGAAAAACTAAGTTATAAGTCATTTAATTTTCAAACCAGGATACAACCTTGCGTTGATTTATCTTGACAAAAGATCACTCCTTGGTTATCTAGCTACGCTATAAAGAAGAAATTTGTTTATTTGGTGTACAAAAATAATGATCATTCCCAAAGTTAATCGTAAAAATATATTTCTCTTTTTTGCAATCGTTTATTTATTTGCATCTCTGACCATAGCGTTTCATCATCATGATGACGGGTGTGAACATAATGATTGTCCATTATGCGTTGCCGCAATGTCATTTTCCTCCGGTAATATAGAAATTCACGATTCTTTTGTTTTCTATCCAACAACGACTTACTTTTACCAGCCTGAAGAATCCTTTCATCAGGCTTTATCCAAATTTTCCGTATATTCCGATCGGGCTCCTCCGGTTTCTATATTGGCGTAGTTCAAATCAATATCAATAAAAAACACATTCCCGTATTGCTGCTTTCGTCACAGACTTGCATTCATTATTGTATGCAATGAGGTGAGCATGAAACAGGGTTGGGTATAATAAATTACCCTTCTTTGGTCAATCGGTCATTACGGAATATATAGGAGAATTCAATGCGATCAATAAAGTTTTTTACGGGCTCCGCATTGGCGCTCGTTCTTTTCATCATCATGGCGGCTGTGGTTTATGCCGCCCCTGGAGCTACTGACGAAATCCAGGGAATAATTAAGGATGCCCTGGGAAGACCGCTGGCCGGGGCAAGTCTTAAACTGAAATCATCCAATGAAACTATCTTAGCTAAGACTCAGAGCGATGTCGACGGCCACTTCATATTTCCAAGTGTAACGCCGGGCACCTATGCGGTCCTGGCAGAAAAAACCGGCTTTAAAGCAAGCACCGCCGTAGTGAAAGTAGAAGCCGGAACAATAGCCACCGCGACGCTGACCCTGGCTGCGGAGGAAGCACTGGAAGTGTCCGTTGTGGCGGAGCGCCTGGACCAGGTTCGAAACAGCCTGTCACCCAAGACGGGAGGCAGTATCTACCATGTCGACCAGAATGATATTACCGCCTTGCCTCAGGGAGATAACACACCCTTTAATCAGGTATTGCTCCAGTCGCCCGGCGTGGCCAATGATTCGTTCGGGCAGTTGCACGTGCGGGGTGACCATGCTAATATTCAGTACCGCATTAACGGCGTTATCCTGCCCGAAGGGATTACCGGTTTCGGTCAGGCGCTGGATACCCGATTTGTCCAGAGTGTAGATCTCTTAACCGGCGCCCTGCCGGCCCAATACGGCTACCGCACGGCGGGGGTGATCGAAATAGAAACCAAGACCAACTATGAGACAGCAGGACGTGTCGATCTCTATGGAGGAAGCTACAACACAGTGCAACCGAGTATCGAGTTCGGAAGCTCTCAGGGGAAAATGACCTATTTTGTGACCGGTTCCTACCTGGGAAACGACCTGGGTATAGAAAATCCCACATCCAGCCACAGCGCGAGCCATGACCACACGGATCAAGCCAACGGCTTCGGGTATTTATCATACCTTCTCAATTCCACGACGCGGTTAAGCATGATGGCCGGCAGTTACGATGGCTGGTTTCAGATTCCTAATAATCCGGGGCAAACTCCCAATCCGGACTACTTGCACTGGGCTGGCATTAGCGGTTTCGACTCTGCCGCCCTCAATGAAACGCAATACGAAAACAACCGTTACGGGATATTAGCCCTGCAAAGCTCCATCGGGTCGGACATCGATTATCAACTCGCCCTTTTCACCCGTTACACCAGTGTCCATTTCGCGCCTGACCACATCGGAGACCTTGTTTTCAACGGGGTCGCATCGGATATTTCCCAAAGCAGTCTCGTCAACGGAATACAGGGTGACGGAAGTTACCGCCTCAACGATGCTCACACGATCCGTATGGGCTTTTTTACCAGCTACGAAGATACCACAAGCGACAATAGCTCCACGGTTTTCCCGGTAGACAGCAGTGGAAACGTTACCGGCGCAGCCTATACCATCACGGACAACGAGCCGAAGAACGGCAACATCCTCACGGGATTCTACCTCCAGGACGAGTGGAAGCCATTTGATAAATGGACGGTGAACTATGGGATCAGGTATGACTATATGAACGCCTATGTTACAGCCGACCAGCTAAGTCCGCGTCTGGGCATCGTTTACAAGATGACACCCGACACCACGCTGCACGCCGGCTATGCCCGATACTTCACGCCGCCGCCCACCGAGCTGGTTTCGCAGAAGACAGTGTCACTCTACGAGGGCACATCCAATGGCACGGAGGTCAGTGCGAATTCACCCGTTTTGCCGGAACGGTCCAATTACTTTGACGCGGGCATAATCCAGAAGATCACTCCCGCGCTGAATGTCGGCGTTGACGGCTACTACAAGATTACCACGGACCTGATCGACGAAGGCCAGTTCGGCCAGGCCCTGATTTATGCCCCTTTTAATTATGCGCAGGGCAGCATCGAAGGTTTGGAACTGACCGGCAACTATCACTCCGGCAATTTCACCACATACACCAATGTCGCCATTACCGTCAGTCTGGGCAAAGATGTTGTATCGGGACAGTATAACTTCTCTCAGGCAGAGTTGAACTACATCGCCAGTAACTGGATCCATTGCGACCATGACCAGTTCGTTACCTTTTCCAGCGGCATCTCCTATCGCTTATGGGAAACGCTATTCAGCGCCGATGCCACCTACGGAAGCGGCTTACGGAGCGGATTCGCCAATACACAAACCGTTCCGTACAACGTCCAAATCAATCTGGCGGCGAAACGTAAGTTTAATTTGTGGGAGTTCGGTCCGGTAGAGGCGCGTCTGACCGTCCTCAATGTTTTGGACAGGGCTAATGAAATCAGGACAGGAACCGGAATCGGCGTGTTCGCTCCTCAGTACGGGCCGCGTATCGGGATTTTGGGCGGCATCAGCAAATCATTTTAATGTTAATGGCCGGGGAATTATTCCCCGGCACAACAACATTCTATAGAGAGGTTTATAATGCAAGAGATACAAATAGCTTTGGAAGCGTTAAAATTCGGTGGTGCGATGGTTTATCCGCTTTTGTTGCTGGCGGTCTTGGCAGCGATAGTCATCATCGATAAGGCGTTTGTCTACTGGAAGTATGCGCGCCTTCCGGGGCCGCTGCTTGAACTTGTCGAAACTTATGATTTTCCCTGGTCAAATTTGGAACAACAGTTGACGGAGCTCGATCAGCGAAATTATTTCCAGCGTTTTTTCCGGGTAGCCATGGATAACCGTGGAAAACCGGTATGGTGGGTGGAATCGCGTGCCGGCGATGAAGCCCAGTTGATTGAGAAAGCATTGAGCCGGGGATTATGGGTGCTCGAAACCATCGTCACGGCTGCTCCCCTTTTAGGACTGCTTGGCACAATCACCGGGATGATGCATGCCTTCCAACTGATCGGCAACAACGGTTTAGTGGACCCAACCGGAGTGACAGGAGGCGTGGCCCAGGCGCTGATCGCGACCGCGATTGGTCTCTTCATTGCCGTCATTGCCTTGTTTGCGTTCAATTTCTTTTCACGACGGCAGTCGCAGGTGCTCGATGAAATGGAACGCCTGGGAACGCGTCTGGTAGACAAAATCCGCATGGCGCAAGCGTCTGCTGAAGCTTCCGGGGAGGATACTCATGAAACTGCGTAAATCACGTCAACACCGGCGCGGCCGCATAGAGATCATTCCGATGATCGATGTGATGTTCTTTCTGCTTGTCACGTTCATGCTTGCTTCACTGTCCATGCAAAACCTGCATTCTCTGGCGGTCAATCTTCCCCAGGGGCACGCTGCAACCATGCAGCCCAAGACCCCTGTGACAATTACGATCACTCAGGACAGTCACATCTTCCTGGACAAGATCCCTGTAACTCTGGAAACGCTTGCGGCGACTTTGAAACCGATGCTTAAGGATTTGGACTCGAGCGTCATTCTGGCGGCCGACAGTGCGGCGCCCCACGGTATTACCGTCCAGGCGATGATTCAGGCCCGCGATGCGGGCGCACAGCATTTTCTTATAGCAGTCAAACATGTTAAGTGAGACGACCTCAATGAGAACGCTCCGTATTATAGATAGCCCCTGGCGCCGCCTCCCCTGGACGCTACCGACAGCCCTGCTGGTTTGGACTATCGCGTTATGGGGATTAGCGTTTTTTATGGAAAAGCCCTCCCATTGGTCGGTGGAACCGCCTCCCATCGATGCCCAATTGATTGATCTGCCCGTTCCGGCTGTGCCACCCAACGTCCAGACTAAACGGCCCGCCACAGTGCGCCAGCCCAAACCGCTGCCTCTGGTCAGGCCACAGCAAGCGCCTGTGATGCCGCAGGTAATTCCCCGCGCAGCCCAGACTCCGGCAGTCCAGACTCCGGCAGTCCAGACTCCGGAAGTGACAACTAACGCCTCCAATAACGCCGCCAGGAAGGAAGTGCAAACCACTGCTTCAGGGGGGAACACCGCACCGAACAATAGTCCCCAGACCGCGTCATATAACGGAAAAGGTTCACCTCAGGGTAACCTGTACGCGAACAGCGGAGCTCGGGCGATTTTCCAACCAAGGCCGCAAATTCCGGACGACCTGCGTAGTATGTCGTTCAAGCTCTCTGCACGGGCGCGCTTTAATATTGCAGCCGATGGCAGCGTAAAGGTGGAACTCATCAAGCCGACGCCTAATCCACGTCTTAATCGGATTTTGCTGGACAGCCTCAGGAAGTGGAGGTTTATTCCAGCGATAAAAAATGGTGCGCCCGTCGCCTCGTCACTGGAGATGGATTTCAAGATGGAGGTCAATTGACTACTTAATTGGGGTTACCCCATAATTTAAAAAAATCCGGATTTATTGGAAGATTATCACTGCGCAAATACGCGTTTTTCTACAAGCTCGTTACTCTCTTTCTATCAGCAATCCTCACTTCAGACTATTAACGGAATTCGAATTAAGTGTTATGTCCCCCGAATTCCCCCGAATTCCCCGAATTCCGAATTCCACCCCGAATTCAAATCCGCATTAAGGGTTAGCGGTGCTGCGTGGAAACCGGGGCTGCGATTTCACCCTTTTTTTCAACATCGCCGAAGGCTATGGAAAAGACGGCAAAGATGCTGAGGGCAGGGGAGTCGTTGGTGGTGCCGAAGAGCGCCGCAACGTCAAACCTTGTTCGCTCTGAAGGCTTCCAGGTGAAACTCGGGCCGATGTCGAATTCGTACTCCGGCTTGGATTGGGGTTCCCCATCCGTCCGGTAAATGAATTGCGATTCCAGGCCGACCTTCAAGTATTCATCGTGGATGGAATAGATCAGCGCCTGGTTGAATCCTGTTTCCCGTTCGAGTTCGCCGCCCATGTCAAATTCGTGGTAGATGCTGAATGCCCATTGGTAGTTCTTGTCGAACTGCCCGCCCAGCAACAAACGCAACTCGATGGAATCGGGGATGCGCGGCACAGCATTGCTGTCGTCATCGGAGTCGCCGCTGTCGTTATCCGCGTCTTCGTAATCCTTGCCGACGCCGAAATGATACTCGGTAAAGAGCGTCGGATTGAACGGAAGCTTGCCCCAATCGGCCAGGGCATAGCGGGCCTCGATGGTCTGCTCCGTGAACTGCGAGTGATCTTTCTCCAGGACAAAGTTGTTTTCGTAGGCGATCTGGAAACGATACGGCAGTCCCAGCTCAAATTCCTGCGTGAAAAGGTTCTGTGTCTGGCCGTGTTTGGGGATGGTCCCTGTGTAATCGAGATCGATATCGAACTCATAGGGCGGCAGCACATAGATATCGGTAGTCGACGAGAATCGGCCGCGAGCCGCCCAACGGGGCTGGTTATAAGGTCCGACCAACTCATCGCCCGGGCGGACCGCCTCCACCGTCACTACCGGCATCACAGCCGTCTGCGTCTGTGGCTGCGTCTGCGGCTGAGTCTGCGGCTCCTCGGCCAGCGCCGGAAGCGCACCGCAACCCAAGGTCACCGCAAGCAGCAGGGCCTGCAATAAAGCGCTGCCGGGCAGCCTGCGCCCTTCATCAAGATTTTTGCCCCGAATTATTTTTTGACGCGCCCGCAACCGGATCGAAATAGTTATCGCTACACTGAGCGTCACTTCCTTTAATTTTGAGAAGAATATCCTTTGCAAAGAAATCAGTGTGAACATGTAACCGTACCTCCAATCCATTTTCATTTTCAATCACGCATATTAATGCTGGCAACGGCAGGCAAAAAGGTTTCCTGATAATTCCATTTCGCATTTAAGCGGCACCTTTGTCGGCTGCGTCGTCGGCAACCAGGGAGTACGTAAAATGTACACCTGCGTTGCCTGCTCCTTGCCTTCGCGGTGTCATCTTGAATGCGAAATGGAATAAGAACTTTTTTTATTTATGGCGGCAGTATAAGAGACGATCTTTTGCGTGTCAAGAATATTATGCACAAGATGCGGGATTGATGACTGTTTTTTAGTACGCATTGCGCCATCTGTACTAATGAAACATCATCTTGACTTTTGGGTGAATGAAGCTCATAGTAAAATGTAGTTAAATAAAGCCTTATCAATCTATTAACAACTAATTTGAACACTTTTTCGGACACTTTTTCGGGAAGATATTGTTTCAATGTAATCATCAAAATTGGAGGAGGGGTTTTATGAAACCATCGCATGAATTCAAAAAGTTCCGGTCAGTCTTGTTAAGGACGATTACAATCATAACGCTTGCGGCCTTGAGTGCCGTCTTTTTCGCCGGATGCGGTTCTTCCGGGAACTCCGCTTCACCAGCCTCCAACAACATCCTGGTTAACGGCCGGAGGATTACACCGGCGGGCACAACCAGCGGTCCGGTTGGGATTATGCCATTGAACATTGTCATCAGCCCCGATGGCAAGTACGCCATCACAACGTCCAGTTGCCTGAATGCGCTTCTCAGCACATTGAGGGTAAGTGACGGCACTATCGTAAGTTCGCTCGCCTTTTCCGCAGACGATCCCGCCATCCCCAATGGTGGGCTCTTTTTTGGACTCGTATTCGATCCTACACCGCACAGCAACACCTATACGCTCTATGCAGCCCAGGGAGCATACGGCACCGTTGCCGTGCTTACGCTGGCCGCCGATGGAACCCTCACGCTGACAGGCACCATCCCCGGCAAGCCTTCGCCGGTTAATATTCTCTCTTACATGCCTCTTGATCAGCCTGCGGGTATTGACTTTGCCAACGGAACCATCTTCATGGCAAATTACTTTTCCATCAATCTGTCGGTCAACTATCAACCGGTATCCACGCTCTCAATGTATCGTGTAAGCGACGGCCAAAGGCTTGGATTCTACCCTTTCAACGACGCGGCAAACACGAACACGCCATCCTTCCCCTATGCTGTAGTCGCAAAATCCGACGGAAGCAGGGCCTATGTCGCAAGTCAGCGGGACGGCTGCGTCTATGTCCTGAATACTACCGACCTGGCCAACATATCATTGGTCTCAAAAATCCCGAACCTTACTGAGCCCTCGGCTTTGCTTCTCAATAAAGCACAGACGCTTTTGTATATAGCCAATGCCGGGAGCGACACGATATCGGTGGTTAACGTTGTCAATGATCAGCTTAATGTTATAGCAACGGTGCTGCTGCGGCCCTCCAATGTCAGCAGTCTTCCCGGCGTCTCGCCTTCGGGCCTTGCCCTCTCGCCTGACGAGAAGACCCTCTACGCGTCACTCGGCGACTTCAACGCGGTCGGCGTCATCGATACGGGAACCAACCAGTTGAGCGGCTACATTCCTGTGGGATGGTATCCCACGGCCCTTGCCGCCACTCCCGATGGCAAGGCGCTGCTGGTCGTAAACGGTTGGGGAACGACGGCCATGAACCCCAATCCCCAGCTTGACTATCTCAATCCTGACGTCGTGGCAATCAACTTTAACGCCACGCCCATCCCGGCATGGGTGGGGCCTCCGGGTCCGGGCTATGTTCTGAATTCCATTCCGGGGAACGTCACCCGAATTGACCTTACCCAGGCGATACCTTCGCTTGCTGTATCGACAGCTCAAGTGATTCAGAACAACCAGAACACGCCGGCCATGGGGAGTTCCGCCGATAGACTTTTGGCCGGCATTGGCATCAAATCGGGCAGGATTAAGCATGTGATTTACATCATAAAGGAAAACCGCGGCTACGATCAGGTTCTCGGCGATCTCCCCCGTGGTAATGGCGACCCCTCTCTGACCATCTACGGGCGGGAGATTACCCCGAACCAGCACGCTCTGGCGGAGCGCTTCATCCTTCTGGACAATTTTTACAACAATGCCCCGGTGAGCGGGGAGGGCTGGGTATGGTGCACTCAAAGTATAGCAAATGCTTTCACCATTAAAAGCATCCCTTATATATACCAGCTTTCGCTTGCCACATACCAAATCAATTATGCTTTCGAGGGACAGGTTAACGGCTATGTAACAGGCGGTTACCCGGCCCGTGATCAGGATAATAACTGCCTGTCCAGCACTTGCCAGCCCGCATCGCCCATCCCGGATGTGGCAGAAGCGCCGGGCGGATATATCTGGGACGGCGTCAAAGCGGCCGGGCTCACCTACCGCAACTACGGTTTCTTCCTGTCGTCGGGAGCCGCGGCAAAGAATTCACCGGTGAGCAACAACTATCAATCGATACCGGACAACTATCCGAATAAGCCCAATCTCTCGCCTCCCGGACACATTCCGACGCCCACCGGTCAGATTGCGGGATTGAGCGACTATGACTACCGCAAGTTTGACTTCAACTATGCCGATAGCGATGCCTGGGTAAAGTACGGTTTCGGGGCCGCAGACCTCGGACTAACGACCGGGACACTGCCTTGCCCGAATGGGAATCCGAGCACAGGCTGCTACGCATCCCTGAATTCGCCCATAACAGCGCAAGCGCAGCCAAGCCGTTTTTCGGAGTGGAACCGGGAGTTCCAGGAGATGTTGAAGCAGGACCCCACCGGCAACAGCGTTCCGGCTTTCACGATGGTGCGCTTCATGCGGGATCACACCATGGGCCTCAATCCGAAAAATGGCTCACCGAGGGCGATGATGGCCGACAATGACTACGCCGTGGGTGAGCTGGTGCAAGCCGTTAGTAATAGCCCCATTTGGAAAAGCACCGTGATCTTCGTCATAGAAGACGACGCCCAGTTCAGCGACGATCATGTCGATACCCATCGTTCTTACTGCCAGGTGATCAGTCCCTGGATCAAAAGGGGGACCGTGGATTCCCGTTTCTACGACACGAACAGCGTGTTAAAGAGTATAGAGCTTCTGCTCGGCTTATCTCCCATGAGCCAGTACGACCACTTCTCCAACCCCATCATAGGCGGCTGGGGCTTCGCTCCGGACAACAGCGCGGCATACACTGCCATACTGCCGCCGCAGGAAATCATCGGCGAAGTAAATCCGACTCTCTCGGCGTATAATTCCAGGGATCCCCGTTTAAGGCTGGCCTTGCTTTCAAGCAAGATGAACTGGAAAGTCGCCGATGCAGCTCCGTACATGATCCTCAATGAGGTCCTCTGGAGGGACGCCAAGGGACCAAACGCAAAGATGCCTAAGCTCCGGGTCAGCGCATTTGCCATGTTTGACAAGAACAAGGCGCAAAACTCCCGGCATGATGGCGATGGCGACGACGACTAAGAGGTTGAAAAAATCAAGTCATGCACAAATCGCCTAAGCGCAGGAGTTGTGTTTGCCTGCCTGGAATTCGGGGGACATAACACTTAATTATCTTGATTTCTTGGAGAAAATGATAAAGAGGTTGAATTAAGTGTTATGTCCCCCGAATTCCCAGACATCGTGCCGCTGATGCTTCCGTTAGACAAGGGAAAATAAAATGGAAATCATTAAAATTATTCTTGAGTTATTAAAAACCATTATCTGGCCTTGTACAATAATATTTTTGGCCCTATATTATAAAAAAGAAATAGAAAAAATATTCAAACGAATAAAAAAAGCTGATTTCCCAGGTGGAGTATCAATTGAAACATTCCCGGATGCAATTCAAGAAGCAAAATCATTATCAATTGAAGTAAAAAGAGAAGAAGAGAAGAAATCTAGAAAACAAGAATCGCCTTCAACTCCTACCATACCTTTGACAGAAGCAAATACTCGTATGCTTAATTTGGGTTTGTCGCCTTCCCCTTCTGGGTTAGAATTTTCATATTATAGAAATCTTATAAATGAAGATCCCAATATTGCTCTTGCAGGTTTAAGAATAGAAATTGAAAACCTACTGAAAAATCTTGCAAAAGGTTTTAAAATATCAATAAACAAATATGATGGTGCAGGTAAAATAACAAGAAAACTAAAAGATAATGTAGCAATAACATCACATCAAGCAGAATTAATAAATCAAGTCATTGAAATTTGTAATTCAGCTGTACATGGGTTAAAAGTAACATCTCCACAGGCAAATGAAATTATTGACATAGCAGAAATTCTACGCGATCAATATATTTCGTGGTTAAGTTGGGGATTTCCAGATAATAAATAGTCTAACAAGAGCGCTCCACCTGACCCCATACGGTGCTTGGATGACGAACATTTTAACCGATCCTGAAATCATTGACTCCGTTCCTAAACCGATCTGTTACTTGTTCTGTATAAATACTGTTCGGCGGCGGCAACATTATGAAGAAAGAGTTTCCGGTTCTCTCGGCGAAGGTTAGCGTGTGGATTGCGATGCCTCTCGTATACTCATGGGCGTGCTTCTACGTGCAGCGTGCGATAGAATTACCAGCCAGCGAAGTTTACGCTGTAGGAATGGCAGCGTTCGGTGTCACTGCGGCGCTCTCCGCGGTGTGCTTTGCGATGGCAGTAGCTCCGACCGCTGTCCCAATAAGCACATTCGCAGGAGAGAAATTCCTTCATTCGTCCATCCTGATCGTCCAGACCTTGCTCATCATATCCGTTAGAGATGCGGTACTAAAGATTACCTTCTTAAGTGATCATGGCGTTCTTCTGACGCAAGCGAGAGGCCTCTTCGCCGTGATTGTGATGTTCGTGGCTTTTACGGCTGTGTTTACCTGGCATAACGGGTTTTCAGACCTGAATGCCGCCCTCTGGAAGAATTGGGAGCAGCGAGTTAATAAACTCAACGAGAGGTCACTAAAGGCAAACCGAGCGGAGATCGATGTCGAAGTGAACAAAACCGAAGATAAAGACGTGGGCGCGAAATGACTGAATGGCCGAACCAACGCCCCTCAGCCGAGCCGTTGCATTCATTAAAATAAGAAAGGTATTTCATGAGTACAGTGATAAAACTAATCAAAAAAGCTTTATTATTTATTGCTTACCTGTTTCAATTTATACTTTGGCACTTTCCTGTTTCGGTTTTAGCTTTGATAGGATTATATTTTACCTATAAAATGTTCATAGACCCAACTCAAGATACCACAAGCATTTCCAATTATGCTTTTGTAATAGTCGCTGCTTTATCAAGCCTTTCATTTGTGTATTCTCAATCTGTTAAAGACAAGGAAGACAAACAAAAAATACAATACTGTGGCGAGCGATTCCTTCATTCAGCCATTTTATTCCTAATAGCTTCCGTCTTGAAATACTTTATCATACAGAAGCAAATTAAAATTGAATTACTCAACAAGAGCATTGATAAGGCATTGGCAGACCAGAGCCATGTAGCTGTTATATTAATATGTTCGGTGTTTATTTTTCAAGGTTTCCTATTTCTTTCTAGTTTAATTAATTCTATTGCAGCACTCCGTGAACTTAATACAATATTGTATAGAAGAAAAAAACCATTTGAGGAATTAAAAAGGTTCTTCTAATCGATTTGATTAAAAGAGAATAATAATTACGGACGGCTTTCAACCGCCGCTGATCCACTCGTTACACCTTTCGAATAAGCGTCAATCCAAAGTTGAGTTAGCAAACGAAGAGATTCGGATTAGAGGCGTTGATTCAATTTTGGATTGACGCTTGAAGAACTAAGCCGCGTGTTGTGAGCTATGGCGTTTCAATTG
>JBKQLC010000003.1:0-4688 GCA_052147195.1 Syntrophobacteraceae bacterium | reverse complement strand
CTTCCAGTGGAAATTCACCCGTGAGAAGCTGAACAAATTAATTGACAAGCTAAACTGCGAAATTGAACTGCGTGTCGCTGCGTAGTTCAATTAGAATACGTCACCGAATTTATGAAACGGACCACTTAGCGCAAGCAGGCTGAAGATGCGCTGGCGGAAGAGGCGATCCGGCGGCGCATCCTCTTCGAGCAGTCCAGAGACGGAATCGTTGTGCTTGACCGGAACGGCAAGGTATACGAGGCGAATCAACGATATGCTGCGATGCTCGGATATTCCGCCGAAGAAATCGGTCAGCTCTACGTATGGGATTGGGATGTTAACTGGACACAGGCGGACTTGCTGGAGCGAATGCGGCTTGTAGATGATGAGGGCGCTGTTTTCGAGACGCGTCATCGCCGCAAGGACGGCACGATATATGACGTTGAGACCAGTTGTAATGGTGTTGAATTGAATGGGCAGAAACTGGTTTTCTGTGTCTGCCGGGATATTTCTAAGCGTAAGGCAGCCGAACAGGCCCTGCGGGTGAGCGAGGCCAAGTTCCGATCTTACATCGAATCGGCGCCGTTGGCCATTTTCGTAGCCGATCGGCAAGGCCGGTTGGTGGATTTCAATCCTGCCGCCACAGAGCTTCTCGGCTATGACGCCGGTACACTGAGGAAAATGCACATCATGGACCTTCATCTGGAAGATGATCGTGAGGAGGTTTTGAGCAATTTCGCGACGCTTCTAAAAGTGGGGCACGTGAGAATCGAGCGCCGGATGAAAAGATGTGACGGGCAACTAATCTGGGTTTCGTTGTGTGTCGTGATGACCTCGGATCAACTTTCCTTAGGCTACTGTCAGGACATTACTGAACAACGTCGTGCTGCGGAAACGCTGAGAGAAAGCGAGACTAAATTCCGCACCTTATTTGACACAATGATGGAAGGCGTCGCCCTTCACGAGATCATTTACGACAAACGAGGTATGGCACTCGACTATCGTATCCTTTCTACCAATCCTGCTTTTGAAAAACATACGGAATTGAAATCTGAACAAGTTATTGGACAGCTTGCCAGTAAAGTTTATGGCATGGACCATGCCCCCGATCTGGAACGGTACGAGCTGGTGGCAAGTTCGGGCCAACCGGATTCTTTCGAAGCTTATTTCCCTCTTCTGGATCGCTACTTTTGCATTTCGGTTACCTCACCGAAGCGGGGCTACTTCGTAACTGTTTTCGAAAATATCACCGAGCGCAAAAGATCCGAAGACGCCCTGCAAGCTGCCCACGAACAATTAAAGGGAATCATCGAATTTCTCCCTGACGCAACATTCGTAATTGACCGGGAAGGGAAGGTGATCGCCTGGAACCGGGCAATCGAAGAAATGACCGGAGTGCCGAAGGAGCAAATGATTGGGATGGGCGATTATGCTTATGGCGTTCCGTTTTATGGTGAGCCGAAACCTATACTGATCGACCTCGTTACGAAGGGTATTGATGGACATATTGATCTTTACGATTTCATCGAACAGCACGACAAACTGCTGAGTGGTGAGGTTTTTGCCCCAAAGATTTACGGAGGGAAAGGCGCATACCTATGGGGAACGGCATCACCCCTTTTTAATATGAATGAGGAGTTGATCGGGGCGGTTCAGGCTATCCGGGACGTAAGCGAGCTGAGGCAGATCGAGTCCTCGCTGCTCAAAAGAGAGGCCGACCTGAGAGAAAAGGCTCATCAGCTTGAAGAGATCAATACGGCGTTGAAGGTCCTTCTCAGGCGCAGAGAGGAAGACAAAGAGGACCTGGAGGAAAGCATCCTCGCCAACGTGAAAGAGTCAATCCTACCCTTTTTGGAAAAGCTCAAAAAGACTCGTCTGGATGAGAATCAAAAAACATATCTCGGGATTGTTGAATCCCAACTCAGTGAAATCATCTCGCCTTTTTTAAAAAGTTTGTCGTCAAGATTTACCAATCTCACACCTATGGAAATCAAAGTCGCTAAACTCATCAAGGAAGGGAAGTCAAGCAAGGAAATTGCCGAAATTCTCGGGGTCGCGGAGCAGACGATCCTGACTCACCGTAACAATTTGCGGGCAAAACTCGGGCTGAGAAATGAAAAAGCCAATCTTCGTTCTCACCTCATGAGTCTCACGTAATATGTAGTTCTTCTAGCTAGTATCTACCTAATTTTCCATTATTAAGTCATTCCTGACCCCTGCCGACTTGTTCATCGCAAGCTGGATAGCATAAATTTGTATCGGATCGGCTAGCTTTTCTCCACGTCAGGAAGGCATTGCAGTTAATTAATCATTTGCGCGTCATTAGGGGGAAGCAAAAGGAGGAATAGCGATTATGGGAGAGAAAGAGAGAACGGTTCTTATAGAGCATGGCAGGAACAACTCAAGAGAAGGCAAGTATCTGAGTTTCTTTCTCGGGAGTGAGGAGTATGGAATCAGCATCCTCAAGGTGAAGGAAATCATCGGAATGATTCAGGTCACCCCCCTTCCTCAGACCCCGGCGTATGTGAAGGGAGTAATAAACCTGAGGGGAAAGGTTATTCCTGTTATTGATCTCCGACTGCGGTTCGGTATGAACTCAATCGGCTATACGGATCGAACCTGCATCGTTGTTGTCGAAATCGATTCGAATTCGGGAAGTCTCCACATCGGTATAGTTGTGGATTCGGTATCGGAGGTGATCAATATCAAAAGTACCGATATCGAAGACACTCCCAGCTTTGGAATTACGTTAAGCACCGAATACATCCTTGGAATGGCCAAAATGACTGGAAGCGTAAGAATTCTGCTCGATATAGACAGAGTACTTAATACGGAGGACCTGGCAATGCTGGACCAGGTAGCTTGATAGATCATGGCGCATTTCTGAAACCCGGTATTGCACTTATTCCATCTCATTGAAGAAAGGGGACACGCAGTGAAAAGTATAAAATTGAGTGTAAAGATCACGGTAGGGTTCTTTCTGGTATCGCTCCTTGCATTGCTTATCGGCTATATCGGCACTTCCAAGATAAAGACGATCAACGAGGCAGATTTTGAAATGTACGACACAAACACAAAACCTCTGGGGTACATGGGGGATGTAGGAACGCAATTTCAAAAAATGCGAGGGTACATCAAAGATGTTTTCATTGGCAAATTCGCTCTTGACAAGGATGTAAGCGGCGCCATTACCAATATGAAAGAGGCGGACAATGCTATACAGGATGCGATGACAAGATTCGAAGAATCAGTCAAAACTGCAGAAGTCCGTAAGGTGTACGAGTCTCTTAAATCGGCTTTCGCTCAATACTTTCCCGTCAGGGATAAAGTTGTCAGCCTTGCCGCTGAAGGAAAAAAAGAAGAGGCCTTCGCTCTTCTCTTAGGCGACGGAGCTAAGGTCGCCAAGGAGGCTGATGCTGCAATCAGGAACCTCTTCGAACTCAAAATAAACCAGGCAAAAGCGACCTCGGACAACAATATGTCCATTGCTCATGGTGCTGTATGGTTCACCTGGATAGCTGCCCTTTGCGGAACAGTTTTGGCTGTATTGCTCGGACTCTATCTTGCATTGTCCATAACCCGGCCCATCAATCGGGTTGTCGAAGGATTGTCCGATGCGTCCGACCAGGTTGCTGCGGCATCGGGCCAGGTATCAGGAGCCAGTCAGCAGCTTGCTGAAGGAGCATCCGAGCAGGCCGCAGCCATTGAGGAGACTTCCTCGTCGCTTGAAGAAATGTCCTCGATGACAAAACAAAATGCCGAACACGCCAACCAGGCCAACCATTTGATGGCCGAAACCAGCTCGGTTGTCTCCAAGGCAAATGATTCCATGTCCGAGCTTACTACCTCCATGAACGAAATTTCCAGGGCAAGCGAGGAAACATCCAAAATAATAAAAACCATAGATGAGATAGCATTCCAGACCAACCTTCTCGCGCTAAATGCGGCCGTTGAAGCCGCCCGTGCCGGTGAGGCCGGGGCCGGATTTGCAGTCGTTGCGGACGAGGTCAGGAATTTGGCCATGCGAGCGGCCGATGCGGCAAAAAATACAGCGGATCTAATTGAGGGCACCGTCAAGAAAATCAAAGGGGGATCAGAGATAGTTTCAAAAACGAGTGCCGAGTTTTCCCAGGTGGCTACAAGTTCCGAAAAAATGAGCGAACTGGTCGGAGAGATAGCGGCGGCATCCAGTGAACAATCCCAGGGCATTGAACAGATAAGTAAGGCGGTCAGCGAAATGGATAAGGTTGTCCAGCAAAATGCAGGCAATGCTGAAGAATCGGCTTCCGCTTCAGAAGAGATGAATGCCCAGGCTCACCAGATGAAAGGATTTATCGAAGACCTGGTGACTCTTATAGGTGGAGCGGCAGCCGGAACTGATACAAGACACAAAGCTCACATAAAGAAAAATAAAGGGGAAATAGTCAGCGGTGCGCTGCAGCAACGGTCGATGCGAACCAAAGGACTGTTTTTCACAAAGCCGGCATCAAAGACAACCAATGGCAATGGAAGCTTGAAAACTGCTTCGTCAAGCACTGGTGCCACGCCAAATCAGCTAATCCCTTTTGATGAGGAAGATTTGTGTGTATGGAAAAGGAATGGAGGACCACTTGACGAGATAACGGAAACGTAAAAGAGGCCCACCGTGACCGCTCCTTTGGTTACAAACTATCGAACAGATAGTTGCAGCCAGGGGGTCGAGGAGATGA
>JBKQLC010000002.1:0-24938 GCA_052147195.1 Syntrophobacteraceae bacterium | reverse complement strand
CAAAAAAGGTCATCTGAAACCTTGAACAAACCGGTAGCTACCAAGTCCTCGCAAACACTGTTCACTGCTTGCTTAGTATCATGACACTTTGCAAATTGACGGAGCCAGTAATCAAGAGAATGAGGCTTAGTATGCTTCACCAAGGAAGCCGTTTGCTGACCCTGAATAATGTAATCCCGCCCTGATGCTCGAATGTGTTTCACCAACTCACATGCGTCGAACTTACCTCCGCCCCCATGTGGCAGATAAATCATGTAACGCTCCTTGGCCACACTCCCTTGGAAAGACCCTGTGATATGGTGTTGAGCGTCGGTTTGCTCCGTGCGTTCTGCTTTGTCCTTGTGCTTGCGTCGGCTGTCCTTTCTTTCGCCGGGTTTGTGGTCTTCCGTTTGTTCTCGTCTTTTATAGTTATTTAGCTCCCACTGGGCGATTGAACACTTTTCCAGTTCTGCTAACGACCTTATATCAGAGATGACCTTAAGATACTCGCTTTCAGTGAGCATTCGAGTCCAGTTTATCTTGCCTCTGTAAGAGGTCTTGTCGATGATTATTTTGTCAATCGGGCAATGAGGGGGTTCTTCGATTTGCCCAAGACACCAGTAATACTTTAGGGCCAAATTCAACACCTTCTGTGCAACTCCATACTTATATCTGTTCTCTCCCAAAATGCCGGAGTCAATCGTGTTCGCGTAATCGATCAGATTTCTTATGTTTCTGCAATGCTGCTGCTCTCTAACGGTTACTCTGTATTGTGGCACAAGTTTGGCCTTCACGTACTCTATGATAGTGTTTTTGAATTTATCGATATGGTCTCTTTGCTTTTCCCATGCACCATCTTTGTATAGCGCTGCATGTTGGACCGAAGCGTTCCAGGCCAAAATCCATAATTCGCGGACAAGGTACTCGGTTTTCCTGTCCATCTCAGTCTCCGCTTCTGAGGCCCCTCAAACTTAATAACTGGACAGTACAACACTGTCCAGTTTACGGCCAACCCCAAAGTAGCATGAGGGTACACCACAAGTGCCGGTTTTGACAATCATGAATGCATACCCTTGCTTAAGAGCCCGGACAAAGACATGTCCGAAATCGTAAGCAACTCACCCACACTTCAAACAAGAATTGACCTCGAAAAAAGGAAACCAAAACAAAGCTTCCCCTGTTCCCGTTGCCGTATGAATCCTTGCAAACGAAAGCCCTGATAATACCCTAAAGGGAATACTCTACTAATGTCATAATTTAAGGTTATGCGCGGTACGCAATCTGGCGAACACTTTTTCGTACCTTAACCGGACAGAATGATATACTGTCTAATTTGGAAAATCCGCCTTTAGGTTTAACTCGGCCACGATTTGGTATTGCTTATCGAGCTAAGGAGAACAACGGATACGAAGTCCGTCAATACGGTCTGTACAATAATTCAAGTCTGGCTAGAAGGAGCCAAGGAACAGATGCCAATATTGAATGAATTATTAGGTTTTCGTGACGAGGACGACTTCAGACAACGGTTTCTAATACCGCTTCTGAGTCGCCTTGGATTCAGCATGCTGGTTGATTACCACGGCAAAAGGGAGTTCGGGGTAGACCTGCTTTTCGCTGAGATTGACAGATTCAGTCATCCGCGCTACTACGGCCTCCAGGCAAAATTCGTGGCAAGCATTGGAAAGCAATCCGCGCACGATCTCATTCGGGATTGCAAGGAAGCTTTCGCAGTCGATTTCCGTCATCCCCAAACCGGCCACAATCAAAAGATCAGCTCCTTCTATGGGGTCACTGCAGGCAGCATCTCAGATGAAGCCAGAGATTTGTTTTTTGCCACACTGCGACCGAATTATGCGGACAACGTCCGTCTCCTATCTGGCAAGGATCTTCTTGCGCTAGATCGCTCATCAGCAATGAGCCGAACTGAGAATGCTCGCGATATGCTTATGGGACTGCTAATCGAAACGAACTATAACGAAAGAGTTCTTTCGCAGGTGTTGCCTGAATTGGAGAGGATTGCGCTGAGCGATGGTCAAAATGTCCAATATCCCTCACTTCGTTTACGTCTCAATGCATTATCGTCTTATCTGAGGTGTCCTTTTCTGGTACAACAGATTCCCGTTCAGATCATCGAAAGATTTTGGGCTATGAGTACAGCATTTAATCGAACAATCGACAAGGTCGGCAGTTCACCTCTGCATACGGTGGTTTCGATCAAAATCCCCGCAATCGAAGCACTCCAACTAAAGTCGGAGCTTGTGTCTGACGTGCAGGCAATCAATCAAACGATAAACGGAGTTCTCTCTCAGCTTGGCCCGTTGGTCACTCCGTAGTACCCCCCCTGTATTAACAGGTAACAGACCTAGCCTTAGCTTTCTGAAAAATGAATACAGGTGAAAGGATCGCAACAAACTGGCCGGGGTGCGCAGCCAATGCCGTTGACCTGAGGAGGTCTAAGATTTGTGGGGCGGGCTTTCCAGGATGCCGGGCACGGGCAGGTTGGAAAGGCCGGACGGCATTTTTGGATTCAAGATAGTGGAAAGAAATTCCGATCACCAGTGTAGAAAACATTTACCTCTGGCGCTCTTCGCGATGAATGCTTTAGCGTCTCCTGCATGAAAGAGTAACGAATGCCGGTACCGGTAGAGCAATTTTCTCAAAGGAAGTCCAAGAGCAAGGGCGTGAGCTTTTACGCTGCTATAGTGACCGCTTTTGTCTGTTTGCTTGTGACTGCGGCGCTGCCTATCATCGTTGTCGGCTATTACCAGAATAAAGCCATCGTTTCGGACCTCGGAGACGATCTGATAGAACAAACTTCCCGGACAGTCATCGAAAAAACACGCAATTATTTTCTGCCGGCGTCCACAGCCGTAGAGATGAGTGCGAGACTTTCCCAGCTCGGCGCCATTTCATGTAATGATTTCACCCAGATGGAAATGTATACACTCGGGGTTTTGAAATCTTATCCCCAGGTATCGATGTTTTATCTCGCAGATGAGCAGGGGGACTATATACGCGCGTGGAGACAGTCCAATGGAAATTTGGAAAGCCGGATCATCAGAGCGGCGGCCTCTCCGCCGACGGATTCTTTTATAATTCGCGACCCTTTATTTAAAGTGGCCGGGGTTCAAGAGTCCAACCAGATAGATTACGATCCCAGGACGCGCCCCTGGTATGTGGGAGCAAAGACGACAGGGGCAAACTTCTGGACCGATACCTATATCCTATTTAGAAACAAAAAGCCTGCAATTACCTCTTCCTACCCTGTTTTCGATAAGGCCGGAAAATTGACAGGCGTCTGGGCAATGGACATCGAGCTGGATGAAATATCCAATTTCCTGAAAACGCAGAAAATAGGGAAAAGCGGCATTGAGCTGATAATAAATCATAAGAACGAGATCGTGGCCTACCGACAACCATCGCTGATCATAAGGGAAGAAAAGGAGGTCCTTCGTCCGCTCAAGGTTGAAGAACTGGGGATAGAGCCCTTGAGCCTGGCATACCGGGAACATTTGAGCACCGGGAAAGCGAAGTCCGTAGTCGAATGCAAAGGGAAAAGATATATCGCATCATTTACGGAAATCCCCGAGCCCTTCCCGAAGCGGTGGAAGATTGCCGTGATCGTTCCCGAAGACGATTTTACGGGCGGGGCGAAGCGGTCGATGATAATCATGGTTCTCATCTCTGCGTTCACGCTGGCCGTTGCCGTTTTGCTGGCCTTTATCATCTCTCGTGGCTTTACGAATTCCGTTCGGCTCTTAGCCGAAGCAACCCGGAAAATAAAGAGCTTCAACCTGGACGAAAAAATCCATATCCCCTCTCGTATGAAGGAAATCCAGTTGATGCGCGACTCCGTCAGTTCCATGCAGAAGGGGCTCAATGCCTTCAGGAGGTATGTCCCGGCTGAACTGGTGCGCCAGCTCATAAGCACTGGAGAAGGGGCGCATCTGGGTGGGCATAGAAGAGAACTGACCGTACTCTTCTCCGATATCACGGGGTTCACATCCATCGCTGAACTCATGACCCCGGAAGAACTCATGCTGCACCTGTCCGAATATTTCGACGAACTGACAAAAATTGTGAGCCATCATAGGGGAACGGTAGACAAGTATATCGGAGACGCTGTCATGGCGTTCTGGGGCGCGCCGGTCCACGACGTCGAACATGCAGTCCACGCCTGCGAGGCCGCTCTGGCAGCTCAGGAAAAAATTGCCGAACTAAACCGGAAATGGACAATGGAGGGCAAGAGCGCGTTAGTCACCAGGATCGGTATAAGCACCGGTGAGACGGTGGTTGGAAACGTCGGGTCCAGCGAACGGATGAACTACACGGTCATTGGTGACACTGTCAACACGGCCAGCCGCCTGGAATCGGCCAACAAATTGTATGGAACTCAGACAATCGTTTCCCGGGAGACTTACGAGGCGGCATCGAAAAAGTTTTGGTTCAGACCGCTTGGCATCGTCGCCGTAAAAGGTAAGAGCGAGGAAAAGCTGGTCTACGAACTGGTTGGCAGACGGATTGAAGGGGAAATTCACCCTGCCGCCGAACTGTGTGAAGAGTTCTATTGTGGGTTTAATGCTTATATGGGTCAAAATTGGAATGAAGCTGCCGCGATTTTCAAAAATCTGTCCGTCAAATTCCCCCGGGATACCCCGACAAACTTCTACCTTTCCCGCTGCGCCCACTTTCAGGCCAACCCTCCAGGACTGGGTTGGCAGGGAATAGAGTATCTGACTTCCAAGTAGTGGCCGGCACATCCTTTCACGTGCAACCAACGCGTAGACCTGCCCCCTGTATGCGTTATTGCCCTTGAATGCCCTCAGCCGCCCCGGCTTGCAAACAATTTTGCAAAGGATTATAAAGCTCTCCAATGAATCTGCAGCTACGGAAATCGAGGTGTTTACGTGAACGAGAATGAATTGGAAACTCCGTCAGTGGAGGAATGCGCCAGTAAAATTTTCGAGATGTCGGGTGTAAAGTTCGAGCCCGAAATCGCCGCCGACCTTTGGGCGAAAATTTTGCAGCATAAATGGCTTTTGTCCGAAAAGCTCTCCAGGGACGTGGGCTATCGCACCGCATGCGTCGATTTTTTGGAGAACATGGAACAGGCGGTTAACGAATATCTGTCCTACCAGAGGAGAGACATTCTCAACGAGATGGGGGCCCAGACCTGCGCCAGAGACATCTGGGATACTATCTCCGATTCCCAGCCGCCCAAACAACTTGTCAACCGCAGAATCATTCTTCCCCTGACCATGGAAGACCTTTCAAAGAAACACGGCGTTACCCCGCCCAAGACAATCATTTTCTTCGGTCCTCCGGGGACGGGAAAGACTCACTTTGTAAAGGCCATAGCGGGAGTTTTGTCCTGGTGGTACATCGAGATCGCCCCGAGCATGCTGATGGAGGAGGGCACCGAGAGGGTCGGGGCCAATCTGCGCAGGATAATGGAGAAGGTCAGGCAACTGCACGACGCCGTCATCTTCATCGATGAATTTGAAGAACTGGCGCCCAGCCGCGACAACGCAGACCGTGTGGACAAGTCCATTACCAACGAATTCCTGAAGCAGGTCCCGTTATTCAAGAACGAATCCAAGCGGCTGTTGCTCGTGTGCGCCACCAATTACATCCGGCATTTGGACGCCGCGTTGCTCCGCCCGGGAAGGTTTGACTGCATAATTCCGGTTGGGGCTTTGAATGTCGATGAACGAAAGACCATTCTGGAACACTACCTGTCGCGGCTCAATGTAGGCCAAATCGACCTGGACCGGCTCGTCAATGGGACGTTGAGATTCACCCCGGCCGATATCCAATATCTTTTTGAGCAGGTCGCCCAGTTTGCCTTTGAGCGAGAAGTGGCCCGGAAGCAGGACTACAAGGTAACTACTGAGGACATTCTTCATGTTATGGCCAAAATGCGGCCGTCTTTAACCGATGAGATTATTGAGCAATTTGAAAAAGACGCCCATGCTTATGCAAGGGTCTAGCGGCAGAGGGATGTAAGGATTCAAGTTACCGCTTCTTCAACCTAATAAAATCAATGTGGTTGGAGGAATTGTCGTTAACCCCATTTGTTTTGATGTACATGTCCTGTGCATGTCCTGTGCACGCAAACAGGCTGAAGGCTTATTTCGCCGCCCTAATCGTCAGCCGGAAATACGTGTTTCAAGATACCAGCCTACTCGATTCCGACGGTGAGAAACGCCAGGATGCCCTTTAACCACGATCTCGGGTCAAGCCATCGCAAGTATGGCCTCCCTCACGTGGAGCTGATTAAATCTTTGGGCATTCGGCTTTTCCACCGCCCCCACTCCTACATGCCATGGAAATATCTTTTGTCCCCCACGCTTGGGGGTGGCTCGCCCACTGGTGATTTCCAATATTGCCCGCACGAACGCGTCTTTAGCGTCAGAGGAAAATTTCAGAAAAAACCTGGTATGTGCAGAAGCATATTTTCCGCTTGTCTTAAGCACGATACCGTGGAACAAGAAAAGACCGCAGGCCGCTGATTTAAAAAAATGTGGATTGCGAGGTAATCAGCTCTGTGGATTAACGGATTAGTCTTCGTCGAAGGCAAAATAATCGATGAAATCCTGGAGCATGGACTGCTGCTTAACAGACAGGTTTTCGAACTCTACTCCGCAGTGCCTCGTGCTGATCTGTTCCCAGGAATCTCCGGGCACTTTATGATCATACACGATTCTGCATTGAACCTCGTCCAGGTAAGTGAAATGGTCATTGCTACCGAATATTCTTATTTCGGAGCACCCTTGATTATCCTCGTTTGTAGACAAATACCGGACGCACAGACCGCCCATGCTGATATCCTGGATTTGCCCAATGTTGACAAGCTCATCGGGTACTATAAAAACAGCAAATGCCCCTTCTTTGCTGTTGAACCTCTTGTATTTTCTTTTTTCTTCGGACACTTTTTCCTCTCCTCCTTTGTCGTTATCTGCTTTGCGTTTTGGTTGATTTACCTTAACGGTGCCGCAAATCATTCAATTCGGCCTGCTCGGCACTCCCTTCATTTCTCAGGTATTGACGAGTGCCTTGATAGTTTGCCTACATCAGTATCGGCTTTCTTGATTCGCAAGATTGATTGGCCCCCTCTTGAATTTTGACAGTCCTAAACATGCAAAATGTGTACTATACGCTTGCACTGTTTTGGAGAGGACTGACATTAGCATTTTGCATTAGGAAACGGTCACCCAATAATGATTGAAAAGGGTTATGAAATCAGCATGGAATGCCAAAAGTATGTATTATCAGTTAAAAATCCGCTCTATAGAATTGCCGGGATGGCAACTCGGAATTGTGCCGGAAGGTCTTCGAAATTCACCGACAACTATGTACTAAAAAAACTACGGCATGGAGGCAAAAACATACACTTCCACCACCAAAACCATGGGTGCGGAATTACCTCCAGCGATAGAATACGGTGAAAGCAGCATATCCACGGAGCCTTTCCCCTTCATGTTGAGCTGCCTGTTGTTACTTGATCAAGTGATTTTCTCGATTCCCGTTAATTATCAATGGGAAATCGTAATTCCCGATTCGTTGAGACCCACCTGTCGATTTCGATTTATATCCAATAGGTTAATCAGCAAAGTACTCCATCTGTCAAGTACCTCCGAGGTAACCTTCATGCAACCCGGTGCATGCTACAAAGCAGCCATATTCGTGAGACGTTTACCGGCAATTAGTCCTCAAGACAAAGGACGAAATCGAAAGGATGGAGGTAACGATGGCTAATACAATGGAAGGCTGTGTCATGTTGGCTCTTTCCACGTTCAGAAAATCCGAAGTAGCTGTCCACACCGCTATGCAAAATGCAAAAAGAACAAGAAAGCTGTGTGTTGTTTTTGTTGCAGATTTGAATTTGGCCGGCTACTTCATAGCAACTGAAATTCCTCCCGCCTACAAAGAAATGTACGAAGCTGAAATACTCAAACTGGACGAGAGAGTGGGCCTCGCGCATGTTGAGGAGATTGGCGCTGAGGCCAGGCGGGAAGGTATTGAAATGAAAGCAGTCGTCAAGATAGGCCGATTTGCCGTTGTTTGCCTTGATCTTGTCAAAGAGGAGAAGCCGTCCATGATAGTCACTACGCGATCCCAAAGGCCGGAGTGGGTCAGAAGACTTTTTGGTTCTCCTGTCGACGCACTGATCGAAAAAGCCGGCTGCCCTGTTCTGGTCGTCCCTCCTTCGGTGGGCGAGGGAGCCCACTATTTAGCTTCAACGAAAGTGGTAGAAGCTTGATAGATCACATTGCGCGTCTTGAGGCGAGACTTTCTCACCGGCGGGCCGCGTCATCATCGCAAGCTTCAGGACCTTCCAGGAGTTTTTGCCAGCGCAATCCGGGTACAAATGTAAGCCGGTTATGCGCCGGCTACCGCTTGAAGGAATTATTCAGGCTCGAAGCCCTTCGCAATCTATTATTTCTTTATCTCTGCACCCATGGAGCTGCGTAGACCTGTCGACGGCGGCATATTCGTTTCGTGCTCAATGGGGCATAAACGAGATAGCCCTTTCATTCTTCTCCTTTCTTGTTTAGGATAACCCACCTCGATTCTCTCTGTCATTTGACAGGTTATCTCGTCTTTTTGCGGCAGATTTGGTGGTGTCGTCATGACTTTTGCGGATTTTTACCTGATTTGTTTCATCGTCGGTTGCACTCTAAGCGTGCTTTCGTTTTTCTGCGGTGCTTTTCATCTCCACCTGCCTGGAGGGCTTCACCATCTCTCCCACTTCTGCGGCCATCACGATTTTGCACACCACGGCGGTTCAGATTCGCAGGCGTCTCGATTCAACTTTCCTACCATTATGGTCTTTCTCGCCTGGTTCGGCGGAGCCGGCTACCTGGTGACCAGTCTGTACGGCTTGGGTTTTCTTATTGTTCTGGGGATTGCATGCCTTTCGGGCCTGATGGGTAGCTCCATCGCTTTCTGGTTCCTGGCCAAGGTGCTCATGGGGCGCGATTACGCCATGAAGGAGTCCGACTATCGGATCACCGGCGTGCTTGCGACCGTAAACAGCCCGATTCGCGCAGGACGAACCGGGGAGATCGTTTACTCTCATGGGGGCGCGCGCAAGGTCGCAGGGGCACGGAGTGAAGACGGAGCGGAGATCGACCGGGGTGAAGAGGTCGTGGTCATTCGCTACGAAAAGGGCATCGCTTTTGTCCGTCGCTGGACCGAGATTGAAGGCCGATAAATCAGCCGACGGCGTCGGGTGACTCATTTTGCCTGCAGCTAATTCTGCAAGGAGCGGCTATGATTGGAATTCCCGTATATGTGTTAGTGGTTGCAGGGCTCATTGTGGTCAGCACCGTGCTCATCATGAGCCTTTTAGTCAGGCTTTACCGGAAGGCCGGCCCACATCAGGCGCTCGTAGTGTACGGATTTCGCGGGACGCGGGTGGTGCAGGGCGGAGGCACCGTGGTTTTCCCGCTGCTTGAGGAGTGCCGCGGTCTGTCTCTCGAACTGATGTCCTTTGACGTGGCTCCGCAGCAGGACCTGTACACGCGGCAGGGGGTTGCGGTTAAGGTCGAGGCGGTTGCGCAGATCAAGGTGAGATCTGATCCCGAATCCATCAGAACTGCAGCCGAGCAGTTCTTGACCAAACCCGACGAAGAGCGCGAAAGCCTGATTCGTCTTGTCATGGAAGGCCACCTGCGCGGCATCATCGGTCAGCTCTCGGTCGAAGAGATCGTGAAAGAGCCCGAAATGGTCGGCGACCGTGTGCGCAGCACCTGCGCCAACGATCTCAGCAAGATGGGCCTGGAGGTCATTTCCTTTACGATAAGGGAGGTGCGCGACAATAACGAATACATAACTAACATGGGCCGGCCCGACGTTGCGCGCATAAAGAGGGACGCGGACGTGGCGGCAGCGGAAGCAGCGCGGGACACGGCCATAAGACAGGCGCTGGCGCAGCGTGAGGCGGCCGTTGCCAGAGCGCAGGCGGACCAGGAGCGTGTGCTCGCCGAAACGCTGTCACAGGGCAAACAGGCCGAGGCCCAACGCGACCTCGAAGTCAAGAAGGCCACGTACCAGGAATCGGTAAAGCGCCAGCAGGCGCAGGCTGACAAGGCCTACGATATTCAGGCCAACGTGATGCAGCAGCAGGTCATCGCCGAGCAGGTGAAGGTCCAGCAGGTAGAAAGAGAACACCAGATCAAGGTTGAGGAAGCCGAAATCGTGCGCCGTGAAAAAGAGCTGATCGCAACCGTTCTGAAGCCGGCCGAAGTCGAGCGGCAGAGGATCGAAACCCTGGCCAACGCTGAAAAGCAGCGTTTGATTGCCGAAGCCGACGGCAGGGCGGAAGGTGTCCGGCTGGAGGGTACTGCCGAAGCTGAAATCATTCTAAAAAAGGGCGAGTCGGAAGCAAAAGCCATGAACGTCAAGGCGGAAGCCTTCCAGGAATACAACCAGGCCGCCGTGCTTGACAAGCTGTTGACCGGCTTGCCCGAAATGGTACGTGCTCTTGCTACCCCGCTTGCCAATGTGGACAAGATCACCATTGTATCGACGGGAGACGGAGATTCGGCCGGAGTCAACAAGCTCACCGGAGACATCACCAAAATGGCCGCCCAGGCGCCGGCGCTTTTTGAAGCGCTATCGGGAATGTCGGTCTCGGAGCTGCTCTCCAAGATTCGTGTCATCGGAGACAAAGCTCCTAAACCCAAGAGCCGGCCGGCCTTAAAGGAAAGTTGAAAATCGTCCGCCCGGTTTTCTTCCGACCGCCAGTCTGATAGTAAAGATATCGAAAGGAGGGCTAAATGACGCTGCTCGAAAGAGTCTCCATGTTGATTCGCTCGAACCTGAACGACTTGATCGATAAGGCAGAAGACCCCGAAAAGATGGTCAAGCAGATCATCCTGGACGTCGAAGCGGAGCTGCTCGAGCTGAAAGGACAGGTTGCCGTCTCTGTAGCCGACCAGCACATGCTCGAACAGAAGTGTAAAGAGCACCAGGGCAAAATGGCTGAGTGGATGCACAAAGCCGAACTTTCCCTCGACAGACAGGATGAGGCGCTGGCGCGGGGCGCCCTGGAGCGCTACGTGAGCTTTCAACTGCTGGCCGGGGAGACTGAAAAACAGGTGATCGAACAAAAAGAGGAGGTGGAAGGCCTCAAGTCCCTGCTCGTCCGCCTGGAACAAAAGCTGGAGGAAGCACGCTCGAAAGGCGAGCTGCTGATCGCCCGGAGCCGGCGCTCGCAGGTACTCGATAAGGCGAGCGGGGCGAGGCTGGCCGTCGAAGGCCTAACGCAAAGCGCAGCCCTCGATCACCTCGAGCAAAAAGTCGAGTTCGCCACGGCGGTGAGCCGTGCCAGGGCGAAAATGGCCGAAGACGATCTGGAAGAGAAGCTGAACAAGATGCAAAGGGACGAGCAGGTAGACTCCCTGCTGGCCGAGCTTAAGCGCAAGCGAAACCAGATGGGATGAACCTGCCGCCGCAGGTTTTTCAGCATCATGGGGACCGCCGAATGGATGGTCCCCTCAGGGAACGAGAGAGCAGTTTTGGTTGGCCGGCGGTTATAGAGGCACGAAGTATAATAGGGGTCTGCTCACGATTGGGACATTATCGCACGTTAGGGCTGGCGACAATAACAAATTCACTCAGTTACGTGGCCGCTCGGCACCAAAGCTTTCTGGCTGGGAGCATGAGCGAATGATTTGCCAAGTGCTTGATTTTTCAAGGATGCACTTTCCTCGGCGTACGATTTATTCCGTTTCGTGAGCAGACCCCTAATTGGGCTGATTTTACAATTTCGGGGGATGGGCAATAATAGCCAGTTTGTCGGCTGCCTTCAGTGTGGCTGCGATCGTTGAAAGCGGCAGCAGCAGCTTGAGCGGCGCATCCGCCAGCGGCATTGCGCCGTATCCCGCATACCATCCTGCGGCCCTGTCATTCTTGGCGTCAATGAGCAACGCAACGCCGCCTACTTCCGCCGAGGCCAGCAGGCAGCGCCGGCCGGCCGCAAGCAGGAGCTGACCCCCGAGGCCCTGCCCTTGCATTTTGCGATCCACGGCCAGTCGCGCCAGCCGGAAGGCCGGTACGTCATAACGGGCCAGTCCGCGCCGCACGATGTCCGGCGTCCGGGCGTATTCGATAGAAGCGGGGCTCAGGCTGTAAAAGCCGAGAATGGTTTTCTTGTCGTCGTCGATAGCGAGAAAGGTTTTAGCGCCGCCCAGCTCGTGGCTTTTGCGGGCGTGACGCTGCAAAAACTCGTTCAGCGCCGCTTCGCCACAGTCGAAGGCCTGCCGGTCATGCGCCTTGCTGATGGGCTCTTCGTGCCATGCCGTCACGCTCATGACCGCTGGGGCAACGCTTTTGCAGCGGCCTGCAGTTTCGCGTTCGGCGCAGGAGGGTTTTCCAGCAGGTCGAGTACCCGGAGACTGTCACGCTCGGAAAGCTGGACGTGCTCGGCTTCCTTGATGACCGCCCTGGCGGCCGGCAACGCGTGCTGAAGCACGAAAGCGGTCAGGTCGCTGTGCATCAGCGCCACCGCCCGCAGGAGCGTCGCCTTGTCCTCGGTTCGCACCCGCAGGGATATCCGGTCATTGTCTTCGACGGCTATACGTGGCATGGCGATTCTCCTTTCACTTTTGTACACATTCACATCGTACATCTAAAACAAGAGGAAGTCAAGCGCGTATGTATTGATTGCGTACATTACAGACCTCTGCCTGGTTAAGGAAGTTAACAAGTTCTGAGACTCATGACGGGCGACGAATGCCCCTTTTTCTTTTCTCGTTTTCAGTTTGCTAATACTTGATGGGTTTCGCTTCGCTGCACCCATCCTACGACTTTTTATGGTTTCGGGGTATCCCAGCGGGACATGACGGACTGTGGTTAATCTTGCTTTCGCGCCTTCGCGTCTTCGCGTGAAAAATCATCTCCCGCCTTGGAAAACTTGAGGAAATGCCATTGCCGGCCTTCCAAATCCACATATAACCCGGGAAATTGCATCTGGCCGCCGTCCCGGTCAAAGTGCCCACCGCCGACGACGTCAAGCAATCTCCATTGTGCGCCTCCAATATCTTGCCACGGGACCCGGATCAATGACTGCGACCTGAAATCAGAGAAGTTGACCGCGATAAGGTATCTTTCTTCCTTCCATCTCCAGCACCAGGCCAGAACATTGATACATGACGAATTGTCCGGCCAGCCCTCGCGATCGCACAGTTTCCACTCTCCCTCATGAAAGCAGGCCGAGCTGACAACGTCCAACAACCTGCGATAGAAGTCCTGGAGAGCTGTTTGCGGCTCCTCCGGCGGACGGCGCCCGATAGAAACCGGGACCCTTATTTTCCGGCCCTCGATCTGCCCGTCGTGGAAAAGCTTCGCTCCAGGCACAGTGGCCACTATAAGGGCTGCCGCAAGCTCCTTTTGTGGATGAAAAACAGCAGTGGCCCTCGGCTCGTCATGATTTTCGATAAACCGAAGCAGTTTACGCTGATAGCCGGCATCGGCGAGGAGATGAAGTCTCACGTCCTCGGCGGTCCCTGATGTCAGCCTGTCATAGAGCCGTTTATCGTAGCAGAAGTCAAAACCCTGCTGTTGCAGTTCCCATTCCAGGTCCCAATATGCTTCGGCTATAAACACGAAATCGAGGCTCTTGCGCAGAACCGCTTCGATTATTTGCACCCAGTATTCCTGCCGGGGGCGTTTGCCGGCCTTTTTGCCCCATGTATTTTCAAAAATCCCATTTATCAGGAGCATTGCCATGTCACAGCGGATGCCGTCACACTGTTCGGCGATGCTTTCGATGGTTTCAATCGCGGCCTTCCTGAGACCGGCATGAAATGCATTGAGTTGTGCCACGTCCTGCCACGCTGGAAAGAAGGGGTCGCGGCCGCAGGCGATCACTTTCCCATCCGCTTCGAAATAAGCTGTCGGGTCGATCGCCAAATCGTCTGCGCCGCCCTGAATGTAGTATTCCGGATGCTCCGAAACCCATGGATGGTCCTGCGCGGTGTGATTTGGCACAAAGTCGAGAACCAGGCGAATTCCGCGCCCGGCCAGCTCTTTTCGAGCGGCAGCCAAACCCATAGGGCCGCCGATACGTTCGTCCACGATGTAGCGCCTTATGCAATAGGCCGATCCGATAACATCCTGCGGCGCAAAATCGGGCAGTATGCGATGGAACTCCTCCATCTGCTCCTTGAGCCGGGGAATCAGGCGAACTGCGGCAGGGCTCCTTTCCCAAACGCCCATGAACCAGACCGCGTCCATTTTTAGCAGGGCCAGGGACTCCCACTCCTGAGAGGGAACCGACCCCAGATCGACACTGCGTCCGTATTTTTGCCCAAGCTCATTTAGCCAGACCCATGTATTTATTTCATAGATAACAGGTTGTTTTGGCCAGTGTTTCATCATCATTTCGGGGTAACCTTCCCGGCGCCGGATTTTTCAGGCTCCCACCAGCCTCCGCCCAGGGAGACAAACAGGGCCGTGGTGTCCTGCAGACGGAGCGCCTGCGCCTGAACAAAGCCCAGCCTGGCTTGCTGATACTGGCTGTCGGCGGAAAGGACCTGCAGATAATTAGCCAGCCCGGACCTGTAGTTTGCTTCCACAAGTTTAAGAGTTCGCTCGGCGGTTACAAGCGATTCGGATTGAGCCTCCAGGGTCCGCGCATCGAATTCCAATGCGCGAAGTGCATCGGCCACCTGTTGGAAACCGGCCACCACTGCCTGCTGGTAATCCGAAAGTGATGCCTGGTAGGCCTGTATGGCAGCACGCCTTTGAAACCACAGCGTCCCTCCGTGGAATATAGGCGCTGCAAGATCGCTCCCTAAGGACCAGAAACCGGTGCCGGGGGTGAGAAGTTTAGTGATGTCCAGACTGTTGCTCCCGTAGTTTCCGCTTAAGGTAAGACTGGGGAACAAGGCCGCGGTCGCCACTCCGATGTTGGCGCTGGCGCTGTGCAGTTGTGCCTCGGCAGCCAGAATATCGGGGCGGCGGCGTGTCAGTTCGGAAGGCAGAGTCACCGGGACTTCAACAGGAAGGGTAATGCCGGCCAAATCGAGCGGCGGCGGCGCCCACTGCTCCGGGGTCTGTCCCACCAGGGCCGTCAGCAGGTGCTGCGCCTGGTCGAGGCTTTTTTTGAGCGGCGGCAGGGTGGCCTCGGTGGCGGCGAGCTGCGCCCGAATTGCCAGGGCATTCGAGTATGGGACTGTTCCGGCTTTGACCTGATTTTCCGTGGTTTGGAGCTGTTGCTTCTGGAAACCGATGATCTGTTCGGTGGCTTCGATTTGCGCCCGGTAGGCAGCCTCGGCGATGCAGGTGTTGACTGCATTTCCGACCAGGGTGAGATAGGCTGCCCGGGTGGTCTGCATCTGGTAGTCAACCTGTGCGCCCAGGTTCTCTACTGCGCGGCGCTCTCCTCCGAATACGTCCACAACGTAGCTAACTGTGCCGTTAAGCGTGTAGAGGCTGAAAGTGGAACTGCTCAACGGAAAGCCGAACTGGGCCGGTGAAAATTTCTCCCGCGCGGCGTTGAAGCTTCCGTTGATCTGAGGGAAAAATACGCCATATCCTGCCCGAAGGTTCTCCCGGCTTTGGCGCAAATGCGCCAGAGCCGACTGGAGACTTCGATTTCCATCGATTGCCTTCCTTACCACTGCGTCAAGTTCGGGTGAGTTAAACAGGCGCCACCAGTCTTCGGCGATTTTTGCGCCCATCTCGAAGCGCTGTGCCTGGCCGTCTGCCGCCTCCGTTTGTTCCGGCGCCTGCTCGTGGGTGTATTGTGTGACCGCCGGCGGTTTGGGGCGCACGAAGTCGGGTCCGACCGCACAACCCGCCGCTAACAAGGCGCAGACGATAAGACACAATAAATTTGCCGTTAACCGGTGAATCGAAAAGCGATCGAACCGATTCCGGGTTTGGCCGGAATGGCGAGGGACCGACTGGCTCATGCCTCGGTGGGCGTGGAATATAAGAGCACCCATTCGCCTACTCACTGCTTTTCGCTTCCAGGTAAACGTCCACAAGCTGCCCGGGGTAGACCTTCACATTCTTTGGCGGCTCGAACCGAAACAATACGGGCAGTACCCTTTCGTCTACTCTTTCAGTCCTTTCATTCGACAATTCGATTTTGGGCGTTACATAAGGCTGCGTCCGAACGAATTCCAGGGGGATTTTGGTGTCAGTCCCCCTCAGATACATCATTGCTTTCATCTGCGAGGGCGAAGGAAGCTTTGTGATGAGAATTTCATCGATAAAACACCGGACCTGAAAGTAGGGATCGCACTGCGCCATCACGATAACGGGGCCGAAACCCTGCGTATAGGTCCCATAGGCGCCCTGCGTGGATATAAAACCCCCGGCGGCCGCGCCCACCGCGAGGATGACCCCGTCGACCGGCGCCCGGATAGTGTATTTATCCAAGAGGGCCTTGCCGGATTCATAGGTTTTCGAGAGCGCCTCATACTGATGCTGCTGGTTTTGGACGTCGTAGATCCAGGCGCCTGCCTTTGTCAGTTCATACTGCTTCTGAGCGGTGTCAAGGTTGGCTTTGGCAACCCTCGCCCCATTCTCCGAATTATCCAACTGGTCCCTGCTTACGGATTGGGAGTCCAGCTCAAACGACTTTTTCAGCTTGCTCAACTGGTCCTGCGATGTCTTGAGGTTTGCGGCCGCAACTTCCAATTGGGCCTTTGAGACTTCGAGAACTTCTTTTCTCGGCTGCGCCTTGAGTTCCTGGAGCAGAGCAAGGGCGGCCCCTGTCTGGGCCTTCTGCTGCTCGACAACGGCCTTCTGGATGGAATCATCCAGCAGAAGCAGCGGAGTCCCCCGGGCCACAGTCGCTCCTTCTGCAACCAGGACCTGAGTAATGGTGCCGGAGACTTCGGGGAATATGTTGATATTGGCGCCGTTGGACTGGAAGCTTTCAATGATGCCGTTGGCGTAAACACCCTTTGCGTACGGGTTCTGAGCAGGGGTAAACACTGGTGGGGGGGCTTTTTCCTTCGAGCCAAACAAATACGCGCTGGCAAAGCCCGCCAGAACGCCCACGACGGCCAGAACAAATAGCAGCTTAACCCTCAATTTCGCCTCCGCTCAAGATTTTCACGATCCTGCCGTCTTCCATCTCGATTATTCGATCGGCGTACTCGAATATTCTGCTGTCGTGCGTGACGATCAAAATGCACCTGTTGTCATTAAGGATGTTATTCTTTACGAATTCGAGGATTCTTTTGCCGGTGGTCCCATCCAGCGAGGCGGTCGGTTCATCGAAAATCAGGATATCCGGACGGCTGGCAATGGCCCGGGCTATAGCCACCCGCTGCTGTTCTCCTCCGCTCAACTTGACCGGCGGAAGCGAGGCCCTGTTCGCGATCCCTACTACTTCCAGAAATTCCATGGCAGTTTTCATGGACTCGTTCCAGTCCTGCTTTTTGAGGATAAGAGGGATCGCCACGTTTTCCACGGTGCTGAGCTTTGGGAAAAGGTGGTAGTCCTGGAAAACGAAGCCGACCTTATTGAGCCTGAAATCTGCGATCTCATTGGCGCTAAGGCCCCAGATATCCTTACCGTCCACCATGACCGAGCCTGAATCGGGCCTCAGGATGCCCGAAATCATGCTCAGCAGCGTCGTTTTGCCGCTGCCCGAAGGACCGACAAAGTAGAGCATTTCTCCAAAATAAGCTTCGAAGCTGATGCCACGGATGGCGTAAGTCCTGGCTGTGCCTTCCCCGAACGATTTCTCCAGTTCGGTTGCTCTTACCGCCGTCTCGGCCATGCTAACCTCTTAGGATATCGAAAGGTTCTACCCTGATGACCTTTCTGACCGCCAGCAGGCTCGAGACGCCGGCAATTATAAGCACCATAAAGAACGCCAGCCCGAGGTTCCAAAAGCCTATGTCGGCTGTATAGCTCGGGACGTATTTTTTCCCCGCAGCGATCAGACACGAACTGAAACCCACTCCAAGGCCGTATCCTATAAATGAAGCGAAAGATATCTGGAAAAGGATCATGTAAACCAGTTCGGAATTCTTGGCCCCGATAGCCTTGAGTGCTCCAAACTTCTCGAGGTTTTCCAGAATGAAAGTGTAAAAAGTCTGGCCGGAAATGGACAGGCCGACCAGGAAGCCTATCATCATCATCATAAGGATGTTCACTCCGGCGCCGGTCTTATACATATAGAAGTCGGCGATTTTTTTCTCGAATTCCTTATCGGTCAACCCCAGGTACCCGATCTTTGCAATCTGATTTTTTATCCCCGGGATGTCCGCCTCACTTTTGGGTTCCACCAGGACGTGGGCAATCGTGAACCGGGTATTTGGCAAATACTGGAGCGCGCGGTTGTAAGTGGTGTAAAGTGTGGGTATCCCGAAAAGACCGCTGCTGGCCACCCGTGCTATACCGACTATCACTCCCCGGTGGTCGTTTACTTCGAAGGTCGTCCCAATGACAGGGTCTTCCAGTTTGGTGTATTCCTGGTCCTTGACTACAATAAAGGCGTTTTCTCCATAAATATCTTCAATTCTGCCTTCAATCAGCTCGGGCCTTCCCAAAAGGCTGGCATCGTCGAGTCCCAGGACGGTCGCCGGCTGGTAGCCGCCGCTTTTCATTTTGACCAGAGCTGTGCCTGAATAGAGGGGCACGGCGTATTTTACGCCGTCCATACTGCGGACGGCGTCCAGAACGTAATCCGGCATCGGAATGGCGTTAAGCGGGTTATTGACCGAGAGGTCCATTACCCAGAGTCTGGAGCCGATATTAATGACATTTGCCGATGCTTTGGTCAGGATGCCGGCGAATATGGAAGTGAGCTGCACGATAAGAAAGATGGCAAAAGTTATTCCAACGACCAGCGCGGCAAATTTTGCGCGATCATTGATCAGCAGCTTGAGAGCAATTCTGAAGATTCCGATCATTGCTTATTACCGTCCAGTTGATGATCACACAAAGACGTGGAGACGCTTATTTAGTCCACTAAGTCCACTAAGTCCAATTCATTCGCGATTTTTTCGGTGATTGTCCGGTAATTTTCAAGTCCAAGATCGCCGGGCTTCAGTTCATCCAGCGATAAGCGCGATAACGGCGACAAAGAAACTCAGCATTTTGAGTGAAGTACAGGTACTTGCTGCGCGCGCAAGCGGCACATGCCGAGCCGGAAACCTTCGGACAATGGACAAAAGCAGCGCATTTTCCGTATAATCAAATGCAGCAGCACTGATGGCAGAGATTTGGGCGATGTTCCATGTCTTCAACTGCGTTCCATGCGGGGCGGCAAGCAAATCAGCGAGTAGATAAATCGCTGTGCCGTACACGGCCGGAAAAACCATGTCAACCAGCAACATGCGCAGGAAGCTTTGCCGTCCCTCCTTGCCATATTTTTCCAGTAGCCGGTAAAGTGTATTGGGACTGTAGGCCAGCCTGACATCTACCTGCAAATCCCCATCGGCAAGACGACGCAAACTGAGGACGCCGCCGGGCGCAAGCCAGAACCAACCAAGAAATCCGCCAACAATTGCGAAAAGAATAACGACTACGGTCAGTTCGTTCATTTTGACCCTCGCTTTTGTGTTGAATCACACCTTGCGCGCCCTGTCACTCCATACGCACCGAAGAGCATCCGGTTTGAAGGCGGCGCTACGCTCATGATTTTATACTCCCGTTCCTGGGACGAGGCTTCGTGGCTCGTTCGAGAGCAATGCGCGGTGCAAGGCCGCGCAGGATGATTTTGTAAATTTCCTCAAGCCGTGTGGCGGCAGGTCCCTGAATCTCCTGAAAGTACAACTGTCGCGCAAACTGCCCCAGAAATCCGGAAACAAGGGCAACCTGCAGACGAGGATCATCTTCCGTGGAGATAACTTTTTGCTCTCCTCCCACCTGCAACAGGCTGCAGAAATGAGCGATAAGGGATTGGCTTCTCAATTCTTCCGGCAAAAGAGGCCATAGCCGGCGCAAATTTTCCTGAAAATAGAGCGCTGCGTTCAGGTCCTGGTCAAAGAATGCCAAATAGGCGGCAAGAGTGCAGCGCAATTGACTCTCAAACGGGCTTAGGTCGATATGGGGAAGTGTCGCACGAAAATGGCGGAATATTCGTTCAAAGAGATAGAGCGCAAGCCCTTCTTTGCTTGAAAAATGTTTAAAGAGTGCGGGATTTGTGAGTCCAGCCTTCGCCCCGATCTCGCGCACACTTGTCGAATCGATGCCGCCCTCGACAAACAACATCAGCGCTGCCCTTAGAATTGCGCGTTTCCCCAGCGCATCGGCGTCATCAATGTAAGAAATACGCGTGTTCATCAGCGAACCCTCCCGTTAGTTAGCGTGCGCTAACAACATGTGGGCAAGTTAGCGCACGCTAACATGCCTGTCAAGCAGGAATTCTTTTCGGAATTTGGGGTCAGGTGAATGCCTATGAGGGCACCGCACCGTAAGGAAACATTGCCGGGAAGGCAGGACCGTTATTTTACACAAAGAGATGCTTAAATTAATATGGACTGTGATCACAAGGAGAATTTAATGGCGGTGGAAAGCAGGCAACAATTCATCTGCGAAGGGATAGATACAGGAGCTGACTGGAAGTTTGCGGACTGCCGGCCGGTCGATATGCGGGATACTGTCGCGGCAGCCAGGCTCAAGACGATCCTGGACACCACGGTAGACGGGATCGTGTCCATTGACGAAAAAGCTGTAATACAATCATTCAACAAGGCGGCGGAGCGCATTTTCGGGTACTCGGCCGGTGAAGTCATCGGCAAGAACGTAAAGATTCTCATCCCCTCCCCACACCGGGAAAACCACGACGAGTTCGTGGGTAGTTATCTGCGCACCGGCGTGCGGAAAATCATCGGAATCGGCCGGGAGGTCGAGGGGCAAAGGAAGGACGGGCGCACCTTCCCCCTCTACCTTGCCGTGAGCGAAGCATGGGTCGGGGATCAGAGATTCTTTACGGGGATCTTGCGGGACCTCACCGAACAGAAGGCTGCCATGAAAGAGATAGAGGATCTGGCAAGGTTTCCCGAAGAAAGTCCTCACCCGGTGTTGAGGCTTTCAAAGGAGGGATATCTTCTCTATGCCAATGCAGCCGCCGGGTGCGTGATCGAATCGCTGAGCTGCAACATCGGTCAGGCGCTCCCGTGCATTTGGCGTGATGCCGTGCTCGAAACAATCCAGTCGGGCAAGAGAATGGATCTCGAGGTCGAATGTGGAAGCTGCGTTTATGCGCTCACACTTGTTCCCACCCCGAATGCAAGGGATATTAACGTCTATGGGAGAGACATAACTGCGCGCAAACTAGCCGAAGAGGCGCTCAGAGAATCCGAGCAAAGGCATCGCTCCCTGGTCCAGAGTTCCAGTGATGCTATTCTTGCAATAGACGCAAACAGGCGCATAGTTTCCTTTAACGGAGCTTTCCTGGATCTTTTCGGCTTAAGCGCGGAGGAAGCCGAGGGGAAATCCACCAGGATTTTTCATCCTTCGGAAGCTTCCTTTGTCTCATTTGGGGGAAAGGCCTTCGCCGCCATCGAGGCTTCGGGGACGTTTAGAACCGAGTGGGAGTGTATGAAAAAAGACGGCTCTATTTTCCCGGTCGAAGAAACGCTCTCGGTCATAAAGACCCCCGGAGGAAACGTCCTGGGGTATGTAGCCATAATCCGCGATATTACTGAAAGAAGAGCGGCTGAAAGAGGACTCGCAGCCTACCGCGATAACCTCGAGGAAATGGTAATCCAGAGGACACGCGAGCTTAAAGATGCCCATAAGGCCATGCTTCAGGAAGAGAAGTTAAGAACGCTCGGGAGCATCTCGGCGCAGATGGCTCACGAGATCCGCAACCCCCTTATGGCCATCGGGGGCTTTGCGCGTAGGCTCCAGGCTAAGAACCCCGATTCTTCCGAACTGGGGATCATCGTGCAGGAAGCTTCCCGTCTGGAGCAGATCCTGAAGAGGATCGAGAACTATCTGAGACCGGTCGAGCTTCGCCCGAAGGAGTGTTCCGTAAATGAGATCATAAATGAAGCTGTCGAGGTCGTGTCCCCGGAAATCGAGCAGGAGGGTGTGAACATTGAGACGCGCCTCGCCCCGGGTCTCGCCCTAGCTTACGTTGACCCTGCAGTCCTGATCCAGGTCCTGATCAATGTCGTACACAATGCCGCCAAGGTAATGCGAAAGGATGGGAAGATCACCATCGAGAGCTTCGAAACTGACCAGAACGTACACATATCGGTCAAGGCGCCCCTGCAGCATGCGATCGAGGACCCCGAGCACATCTTCATTCCATTTGTTGAAGAAACCCCGAAAACGATTTCCGTTCCAATCTGTTTTCGGATTATTCGTGGAATGGGAGGGCAGCTTTCCCTGATGCAGCAGGGTGAATCGGTTGTTTTCGCTGCCTCGCTTCTTAAGGCGGTTCAACAGCATCAGTTCGACAACACTTGATTGAGGAAAACCAGCGAAAATATCGGGACGAAAATGGATTACGGGTGTAATGCTTTAGGCCCATTTTAGGCCTATCTTTCTAGATACTTACAGATGGCGTTTTCCTGAACACCTAGGTTGGTCAGCGTCTCGATTTTGAGCCTTCCGATTGTATTACGGGAAAGGTCATAAATCCCTCACCTGCAACCATTTTCGCCCCGTATGAGACAGGGGCCGAGCACTACCCCTATTAAAAACGATAAAAGATACGGCCGAACCGGAGCCCTGATCGCTGCAAACCGACTCTTTCGAGATTGGCAAGCTGGTGCGATTCTTCCCGCTTCGTTATGGAAAAACGCTTGTCTAAGCCTGCGCATGTGGTAAAGGTAGAAATCATAGAGTAAAATCTGGGTTCCTGTTCATTCGACCATCCAAAGCTGCCCGCAGATTCCTCCGCTTCCTAGCTTCTTCATTGTGTCATCATCAAAGAGTGTGCGTTTTGCTCCATATTCATTCGAACCTGTGCATCGTTGTTCGGAGGAGTCGGATATGCAGGATGAAGACAAATCCAAAGAGCAGCTCATAACCGAATTGCATGAATTGCGTAAGCGGGTGGCTGAATCGGAGCAGTACAAGGCTGACCCCAATCGGGCCGAGATAGCCGCAATGCAGGAAAGGGACTTCACTCAAGCGGTCCTCGACAGTCTACCGGGCCTTTTTTACTTCTTGGATCAACAAGGTCAATTCTTACGCTGGAACCGAGAATTTGAAAGAGTTTCTGGCTACTCGGCTGATGAAATCTGCCGCATGTCTTTCCTGGACTTCTTTAATGAACCGGACAAGTGGATCATTGCGGAACGGATAGACAAGGTATTCCAGACCGGCGAAGCTTTCGCCGAAGGAGAATTAGTGTCCAAGGACCAAACCAAGATTCCCTTTTATTTTACGGGAAAGCTCTTCCGGCTTGAGGAAAAACCATGCCTCATAGGTATGGGCATTGATATCACCGAGCGCAAGCGGGCCGAGGATGCGCTGCGAATTTCCCTTCGTTTTCTTGGGATTTTGCACCAGCATACGGAAATAGCCCCGCTGCTGAGGGAATATGTTTCTGAGATCAAAAACTATACCGGCTGCGATGCTGTGGGGATCCGAGTGCTGGACGAAAACTTGAACATTCCATATGTGGCCTATCAGGGGTTCAGCCAGAAGTTTTATGAGACTGAAAGCCCTCTTTTCCTGAAAACGGATGAGTGCATGTGCATTAGCGTGATCAGGGGCGATGTTGATCCCAGTCTTCCCTTCTTTACCGAAGGCGGGGCGTTTTGGGTAAACGCCACCAGCCGTTTTTTGGCCACGGTTTCCGAAGAGGAGAAGGGGCGAACCCGAAACAGGTGCAACCAGGAAGGATATGAGACGGTTGGACTGTTTCCTTTTCACGGCGGAGGCAAGATATTCGGTTTAGTCCATGTGGCTGATCATCGTGAGAATATGCTTCCCCCGAATGTGCTCGAGGTGCTTGAAAAGGCCGCGCTGCAACTGGGTACGGCATTCCAAAGGGCGCAGGCAGAAGAAGCACTGCGGGAATCGCAGCAAATGTTACAGTCAGTCATGGATACCATCCCGGCAAGGGTCTTCTGGAAGGATCTTGATCTAAACTACTTGGGCTGCAACCGCTCATTTGCTCTCGATGGGGGTCTCCAATCACCCGAGGAACTCATAGGTAGAAATGACTTTGAGATGTGTTGGGGGGAACAGGCGGATCTCTACCGTTCAGATGACCGTTTGGTCATGGAAACCGGCATCGCAAAACTCGGATATGAAGAACCCCAGACAATGCCTGACGGTGGCAGAATCTGGCTTCGTACAAGTAAGGTTCCTCTGTTCGATGTGAAAGGTGAAATCAAAGGGGTGTTGGGTACCTATGAGGACATAACGGTCCATAAGCGAGCAGAGGAGGCGCTGCAAAAGGCTCACGATGAACTGGAGTTGCGGGTAAAGGAGCGGACAGCCGCACTGGAAAGGGCCAACGAGGAATTGCACCAAATACCATCAAAACTCATTGCAGTTCAAGAGGAAGAGAGGAAAAGGCTTGCTTCCGAACTCCACGACAGCATCGGACAGACTCTTGCCGCTGTTAAGTTTTGGGTAGAGATGGCCTTGAAGCTCAGGGATGCAGGTGATGGCAATACTGTCTTGAACCACCTGGAGCAATTTATTCTGATCCTCCAGCGGTCAATTGAGGAAACCAGAAGTATCTACATGGGTTTGCGGCCCTCGATGCTGGACAGTGTGGGGCTTTTGGCAACACTTGAGTGGCTGCGTCAGGAATGCATGAAACTTTACCCCGAACGCCACATTGAGCTTGAGGTTGGAATTGCAGAAGAGGAAATCCCTGAAAACCTGAGGGTAAACATCTTTAGAATCGCCCAGGAGGCACTGAACAATATTGCTAAGGAAGTGTAACATAATAACATTTACATTAATGGGGGACTTGGATGTATCGCATAGTTCCATTCCCCATGGAATTGGTCGCGGATGATGCGGACCTGCCGCAACTCCTCATTCGTGACTTTGGTTCC
>JBKQLC010000001.1:0-14491 GCA_052147195.1 Syntrophobacteraceae bacterium | reverse complement strand
CGCCGCATGGGAAAACGACCGAAACAACCGGCAAGCAAAGATTCAATGGCAGTTCTCGAATGCCAAGGCGCGGATAAAGCTGAGGCATCTTTATCCGCAACTTTAAGTGTTACGTGGTACTAGTACCCAATGAAGAAGACATGATTAAATTTCTCCATCCTCCTAAGATCCTGAATAGCTTGCCACTCTCGGCTGATAGGGCCGTACATTGGCGCCGCACGTCCGGCTTGTATAGCAATCTGTTTTTCACCTTTCGTCATTACAAGATCTGCGAAACGATTTCCAAATTTCATTTCTGACAGCCTTCCCCCCGATTTTGTGGACCATCCTCTCACAGCAAAGCGGTCCTCAACTTCACAAATTTTTGCCGGTGGGCAGGACTTCCCCTTCGCCCAAAAGAATCAAAATGAGAAGGGGCCACAACCTCCATAGCAACTGCGAAGAGTGCTTCATTCAAAATTTGGAGTATGACCTCTTCTGTGGTTTTCGGACGTAGTAATTCATTGATCCAGGGTGGTATTTCGACATTCTGTAAGGTCTCCGACTTTTCCTCTTCTGACAAAGAAACCATTGATAAACCTTCAGGGTCGCCGTAGCTTACTGGATTGCCTAGTGCGTACGCAAAAAGGTTAACATCCCCGCCCCCAAACCCCAGCGGGTCTTCGCTTACTAACCTCCCGACGGCGGGGTCATAAAATCTTACCCTAACGTCTGGGGTGACAAGTTGAGACCGTTGGATCCTAGTAGAACTTCAAATATCCTTGTTTATTATAAGTTTCTAAAGCCATTTTAGCATTAAACCCCAATATACCTGCATCATTTCTTTCCGATACTTCTTTCAAAATGGCAGTTGCTTCACTTATTCTAATTTTTAGACCTAATGCATGTGCAGAAGCACATATTCTTACATTTATGTGATCGTCTTTAAGCAACACATCTAGCATCTGAATAGCTAAAATGCTATTTCTTTCTATAAGTTGGTAAATCTTGATGAGTTTTTTTGCAGCCCTGTTTCCCATTTTATAATCTCCAACTAGAGTAGCTTCTCCTTGTGTGATAGCACAATCTATATATTCTTTAATAAGAGCGTCTAAGTTTAGTTTCATGGTCTTATACCTCTATTGTTTAAGTACATCATATTTTGTCAAGATATTCAAGCCAAATTCATATTGAACTTCAAAGGTCTGGCCTGCTAACCAATTTCTTACTCGAAGGCCCTCTGAGAACCCAGTCTGAATTGAGTTATAATATCCACTTATTTGGACATGTATCGCTTTATCGATTGATATTATATTTTTAAGGTTGTTAATCATTTGGGACGGAAATCCTGATTTAGTTATTTGACACTGTTCTACAACATGGTGCCATACGTTATTAGTTCCAGGAGATCCTAAAAAGTCTTTCAAGCTCTTAAAAGAGTTAAAACCCTGATTAGCAACTCCCTGTAGCCATTCAACTACTGGAGGACCATATCGTTCTGATAATGCTACCGCTTCTTCCTCTATGAATGGTGCTTCTGCTTCTAATAATTCTTCTGCCTCGATCAATAAAGCGGGATTTAACCCGTTCGGATCGATCCGATTAACCGGATTATTTCGCACGTAAGCCGAAAGATTAACATCCCCACCACCAAACCCCAGCGGATCTTCGCTAATGAACCTTCCGACGGATGGATCATAGTACCTTGCGCGCATGTAGTAAAGGCCGTTCGGCTCGGCCATGACCCCGTATTGGCCGACATACTTGAAGGGCTGTGGGACCGTTTCCTGCTGGCCGAGGATTTGGCCGAAGGGGTCGTAGGCATAACTGTTCACTACGGCCTGGGTCATGTCGGTGATAGCTACCGTGCTCCCGGTGCCGTTGAAATGATAGCAGTAGCGGGCGGAAGGTGTCGCCACGGCAAGGAGGCCTTTGCCGTAGATATATTTGTGGGTGACGCCGTTTGAATCCACGTCGGCCACCAAGTTGCCCCAGGGATCATAGATATAGTGGGTGGTGACTCCCGCTCTTGTTGCAATCAGCCGGCTGCCTCGACCGTCGTAGGAAAACTGCGTGTCGCTGCCGATGCCAGTAAGGCGGTGGTTGTAGTCGAAGGTCAAGCCGGTGCCCCCGGCATTCGCGAGTTGCCCTTCATTGTCATACGTATAGCTCAAAGCTCCGGCTGAAATCAGCCGGTTTTGCTGCGCGTTGTATCCGTAGACGGTCGATCCCAGGGAATATGCCGGGGTGAGGGGCTCGGTTTGCGATGAATTGACCCGGTTTCCGTCACCATCCAGGGTGAACTGGTAGCTTGCTACACTGTTCGCTATACCCGTCAGCCTGCTTGCAGCGTCATAGGTGTAGGTTGTTATAATGCCGTTAAAATGGGTAAAGCCTGCCGGCCTCCCGTCCTGGTCGTAGGCGTAGGTTGCCTGTACGCCCAGCCAGTCGGTAACTGTTGTCAGGCGGTTTGCGGCATCGTAGGCGTATGTCACCGGGCTTCCGTCCGGGTAAGTGATCTGGGTGATGTTCCCGGCCGCATCGTAACCGTAGGAGAGTGTGAAACCGTCAGCATCGGTGAAGCTCGTAATCCTGCCGTCCGCATCGTAGTTAAAGGAACTCGTCCCGATGGAATCGTTCAGTTGAGTGAGCCGGTCGAGACTATCGTAGATATTTGTGGTTTGGGATGAGTCGGGATAGGTGATACTGGCAAGCATCCCCGCCGGAGTGTAGGCATAAGCGAGCGTGGTTCCGTTACGGTCCGTCCCGCTTTTGGCCCTGCCGTTGACGTCATAGGTCAGGCTCGTAATTTTTTGGAGCGGGTCGGTGATACTGGTCAGCAGCCCTCTCAACTCATAGGCAAAATTTGTCGTGGAACCCGCCGCATCGGTCAAAGACGTGAGCTTCTCGCCTCCCCCGCCGCAGGATGGGCAACCCGTGGCCACGTAGGAAAAAGCGGTGATATTCTTAAGTGCGTCTACCTTCTGCGTCGGCCGGCCCCTGTAGTCGTAAGTGGAGGTCGTGACGTTTTGCAGGGGATCGGTCACCGAATTGCGGTTTCCGTTCTTGTCGTAGGCAAAGCTCGCCGTATTCCCCAGCGGGTCGGCCGCCGCCGTAAGCTGTCCGTCCGCGTCGTAGGTAAAGGATGTGGTGTTACTAAGCGCATCGGTCAGGCCAAGAACATTCCCCAGGATATCGCGGGTAAGATTCACGGCGACATTGGTTGGATCGGTCACCGAGATAACATTGTTGTACTGATCGTAGCCGTAACTTACCGTGTGCTGCAAGGGATCGGTCACGCTTGTGATGTTGCCTTTCGAGTCCCTCTGGATACTGGTCAGCGCGCCGGCCGGGTCTTTGTAGGATGAGAGATTTCCTTTCGCGTCGTATGTGATATTGGCCGTCCCGCCCGAGGGGTCCTGGATGGCCGTGACCCTGTTTTGAGAGTTGTAAGTGAGATTTGTTGTCCTTCCCCCGGCATCGGTAACCGAAGTCACGTTCCGGTTTGAATCGTAGGTATACGCTGTCGAGGTCCCATCCGGGTAGGTAATCGAGAGAAGGTTGTTATTGGAATCATATGCGTAGGTAGTCTTGTTGCCGTAAGGATCGGTGATCACCAGGGGCACATTGAACACCGTATTGTACTGGTGAGTCCACACCCCTCCATCTTTTTCGGTTACGATGGAAATGCCGTTCGCCGTGTTGTAAGCAACGCTTGTTACCATATTGTTCGGGTCGATCGACGAGGTCAGCATCCCGGTTGCCGGGTCGTAGGCGTAGGAAACCACGTTGTTGGATGGATCGGTTTTTTTCACCATTCTGTTATTGGAATCGTACTGGAAGTTCCAGGTGTTCCCGAGCGGATCGGCGATAGAAGAGATTTGGCCGGCTGGAGAATAGGAGATCGTTGAGGTCTTACCGGAAAAATCAGTTACGGATATGATCTTTCCGCCGCTGACACCCAGGCCTACCGTCCTTCCGGTCGAATCCGTTATGCCGGTCAGATTGCTCCCCGTATAGGTAGGGGTTGTGGTGTTGCCATTTCTATCTACGATGCTGGTAAGTTGCCCCGACGAGTTGAAATTGTAGACCTTTCCGTACTTTGTCGTACGTGTATAGGATTCGTTTGCGTTTTTTACAATCGTCGAGGTGTCTCCGCTCTTTGGATCGGGATAATAAACATTTCCAGTAGGCGAGAACCAGAACATGCCGCCGTCGCTTTGCCTGAGGAATATGGAGCCGTCGGTATTTCTGACGATCGAGATATTGAAATCGTGAGTCCAACCTGTCCCCAGAGGCCCAGTCACGGGGTCGAGGCTGTTGTAGGAAAGCGTCAAAGGGCCAACCTGTTGCGAATGGTATACATTGCCGCTTTTGAGGTCTATTGAGGAATTTCCGGGTATCTTGTTGCTCACTGCCGGGTCCGCATCGGCCGCATCTAAGGGGCATGACGAGCCGAGAGCTCCGTACACAGGGACCGAAGTCACATACTCAGGATGGCCCGGGAAGTACCAGATCGCTACGCCACAACCATGGGCGCTGCATACGGTCAAACAGCCAAGGTTAACGTCGTCCTGCCAGGCGCATGAACACCATCCATTGTTCGAGATACTACATCCACACCAACAAGAGTCATAATAGCTAATCCAGCTAGGAACCTGGCTCGCATTACACGCCGCGTCAGCCGTAGCTTGATCGGGAGCAAATCCCCAGCCCGTAGGCCCATAGGGATTAGGCCCATGCTGACAATCAATCGTAGGAGGAGTAGGCGCCTCAGCGCTAACCTCATAATATCCGGAAGATGAAGCTGCCGCCTCATCAACCCAATACTTGCTCGGCGACGGTATCAACTTGCTCGGACCGAAGGAAACGTGAAGGACCCCAAACAACAAGGCAAGTATTAACCCGAATCTCCCAAAACCGATCCTTAACTTCATTCTTTTTCCCCTTCTTTCCGGTAAAGAAGCTTTTCGATCCAGTTCAGTCACAATGGGAAAAGCTTATCAAGTTCATTTTTGGGCGATCAATTTCCGTACTCAGAAGTCGGCGGAGTAAAGTTGGTTGTCCATCTCGCAACGCCGTTTGATACCCTGAGCTCATCCAGGTAGCCTTTCGCATAGTAGCTGCCGCTCCAGGGGCCGCCGATGTTTAGACCGACCGGCGACTTGAAATACGGAGTCAGTGGATTTCCGAAGGAATTGGTCAGGACACCGTTTTGGAAAGTGTAATAGATGTACCCCGCACGGACGAGGGCATAATGGTCAAATCCGGTGGCGCTTGGTGTCCCGATCTTGACCTCGTTTGCAATGTCCCAGGACGTTCCGCAGGACGACATCCACACATATACCACCCCGTTCCAATCGCCGATGAGGAGCGAATCGGCACCGGAGCTGCCGGTTCCTTCGCTTATGATCGCGTTATAGGTACCCCCTGTGTGGTACCACCAAAAATCGATGGTAAAATCCCCCGAAAAATTCCAGTCAGGGCTGGCAGGCACCAATAGATACGAGCCGCTACTCCCGTCAAGCTTAAGGGAAGCACCTCCAAACTCGCTGTAAGCCGTGCTTATTTGCGCGTCGCCATATCCGGTTACAGTCTTCGGCGTTAGCTCCGAGTCTGTAAACGTCATGCTCCCGTTTGGCCCATCGAAGTGAAGCATCAGTTTAGTATATTGGTCAATGCCGTTGGAAGCAGCACTCACCGTAACGTAATTGGTCTCGGTATTCGTATTCGATCCCCCGGGACCAGTGGCGGTGAGGCTGACCGTATATATGCCGGGGTTTGAGTAGACATGACTGGGGTACTGCGCGGTACTGGTGCTTCCGTCTCCGAAGTTCCAGGACCAGCCTGTGACAGACCCAGTGGAAGTGTCGGCACACTGGACCAGAAGTGGCGCGGGGCCGCTCGTCCAATCGGCCGAAAAGCCGGCTGTCGGGGGCGTTGATCCAACGGTGTACTGAGCGCTTGGTGGAGTAAAGTTAGTTGTCCATCTTGCAACGCCGTTTGATACCCTGAGCTCATCCAGGTAGCCTTTCGCATAGTAGCTGCCGCTCCAGGGGCCGCCGATGTTTAGACCGACCGGCGACTTGTAATACGGAGTCAGTTGGTTTCCAAAGGAATTGGTCTGAACACCGTTTTGGAAAGTGTAATAGGTGCCTCCGGCCCGGACGAGGGCGTAATGGTCAAATCCGGTGGCGCTTGGTGTCCCGATCTTGACCTCGTTTGCAATGTCCCAGGACGTTCCTTTGGACGACATCCACACATATACCACCCCGTTCCAATCCCCGATGAGGAGCGAATCAGTACCGGAGCTGCCGGTTCCTTCGCTTATGATCGCGTTATAGGTACCCCCTGTGTGGTACCACCAGAAATCGATTGTAAAATCCCCCGAAAAATTCCAGTCAGGGCTGGCAGGCACCAATAGATACGAGCCGCTACTCCCGTCAAGCTTAAGGGAAGCACCTCCAAACTCGCTGTAAGCCGTGCTTATTTGCGCGTCGCCTTGTCCGGTTACGGTCTTCGGCGTTAGCTCCGAGTCTGTAAACGTCCTGCTCCCGTTTGGCCCGTTGAAGTGCAGCATGAGCTTTGTATATTGGTCTATTCCAGGGGAATTCACCGTAATGTAATTGGTCTCGGTATTCGTATTCGCCCCCCCTGGACCGGTGGCGGTAAGGCTGACAGTATAGGTCCCAGGTGTCGAGTAGGTGTAGATAGGGTCTTGGCTCGTGCTGGTCCCTCCGTCCCCAAAGACCCAAGACCAGTTCGTGACCGGTCCGGTGGAAGCGTCCGTGAATTGAACCGATAGTGGCGCCGTGCCGCTGGTCGGGGTAGCAGAGAAGTTGGCCACCGGAGGAGGGGAAACTACCGTAATAGAAGTGGTCTGAGGATTTGAGTTCCCTCCGGGGCCGCCGGCTATAAGGGTCGCCGTGTAAGTCCCGGGATTGGTGTAGGTGTGGCCGGGGTCCTGAATGGTGCTCGTTCCGCCATCGCCAAAACTCCAGGACCAGCTTGTGACCGATCCGGTAGAAGCATCCGTGAACTGAACCGCTAGCGGGACGGCGCCGCTGGTTGGGGAAGCTGAAAAATTGGCTACCGGAGGAGGGGGAATTACTGCAATAGAAGTGGTCTGAGGATTCGAGTTCCCTCCGGGCCCGATGGCTATAAGGGTCACTGTGTAAGTCCCGGGATTACTGTAGGTGTGGCTGGGGTTCTGAAGGGTACTTGTTCCACCATCGCCAAAAGTCCAGGACCAGCCCGTGATATCGCCGGTGGAACTGTCAGTAAATGAAACTGCAAGCGGGACCGTACCGCTGGTGGGAGATGCGATGAAGTTCGCCACGGGTATTGCTGGATTGACCGTTATGGTTTTGCTCTGAGCAGATGACGACACTCCGTTGGAAACTGTAAGAAGTACGGTGTAGGTCCCGGCATTGTTGTAGGTATAGACCGGGTTCTGGCTCGTGCTGCCGCCTCCATCGCTGAAACTCCATGAGCGAGAGGTGATGGTCCCTGCAGACTGATCTGTAAAGGTAACTGTTAGAGGCGCCGGGCCTGTTGTGAGGCTTAGCGAAAAGTTGGCTACTGGATTTGACGAGATAAATACGTTCTGTGTGATTCTATTCCCCAGATCGTCGTAGGTATACTCAATTCTGGTCCCATCTAAGTATTCTATAGCAACCAGGCGATTGAGCTGGTCGTAGGTATAGCTAACGTCGTTGGGATATCCGGTACCGATAGCTAAACCGATAAGTAGTAAACCAGCAGCCAACGACAATAAATATTTCTTCATATCAGCCCCTTACAGTAGGTACATTTCCACATACGCCATCATTTCCAAGTATAAAGCTATGAACTGCTGATGATTGCAGGAGCGGGCCGAAAACGCTGTAATCTGTGTTTTACAAATTCCGCAGCCACAAAATGTATATGTAAAGGCTATAATCGTGAAATATTGTGCAAAATTCCAGCCTTTCATTTGGCCTCCGCAGCGACTGGTTTGGCGTTTGCCGCAAAATGGAGTAAATTAAATCCTTAAATTAGATCTGGAACTGGAGATGCAACTGGATATATAACTAGATGTGTAACTGGAGATATAACTAGAAATGTAAATCATCCAATATGTCACACATCTGACCGTTATTTTCAATAGGATAATCATAGTAATTTAGATTCATGGTCCGATGACAGAAGATGATAGGGTCCTATTTTAGATCAAGAACATGAACATATTTAAGAAATCCTGCCTTATCTATACTATTTCAGCACAACATAGACATACATCGGCAAGTTGAGTATAAGGAACAGCCCTACTGTTATGCCATAAAATTGACTTCATCAGATGGCATAAAAGTTTAGAGAGGAAATAATATTCCGATACCAGTTAATTGTGTAGGAGCACGCTTATTTACTCTATTTGAGAGTTTTGTCAATGTGATCTTATCAGTGAATAAATAGAAAACCGTGCAAAAAATAGATATTTTATCAATTTATTGGGCCATTTCTTACCGGTTTATGAAATACCATGTCGATACAGCGTTTTGATACCTAATCAGGCAGGATAAATATTATCTATTGCTAATAAATATTGTCAAATCGCCGTTATCAGTTCCGATGGAGCGATATAGAAGCCGATGGGGTGGTTTTTAAGCCCGTCACTATAAACCGGTCATTCCAGGTTGTTGTGGTTGTGGGAATTACACAGGGCCACAAAAGCGCAACCGCTAAAGCTTTTGGGGCACTTAACCTCCTCCCGGAATTAATCAATTTGATTTGCCCTTGTTCCCTTCGTCCAGAAGATCAGGGTATCGCGGCCGTAAAGGGTGCTAATTTCGCGGGTTGCAGAGATAAGAAAAGCCTTCGGGCGATTGAGACTTCAATTTCAGTTTGAATGCCCGGTGGTGGTAACAACAATGCAAGGGTTACATCAACGAGTAACGGACTTCGCAAATTTGTTCGCGCAGTATGTAACCCTTTCAGGGTAAAATCGGTTTGTGTGCATCCATACCCAGGATGGCGTCCCGCGAGGCGCGGGACTGACCCCGGGCTGACTTATTAGGCCCCTTCGGGGCGATCAGTTACTTTTCTGTGGCTTCTTAAGCTAACTCAAGGAATCATATTTATGGACAAAAATATTGCCAAGGAATTAATGGACATCTTCTCAGCCTTGGGCACACCCCTAAATAAGGCAGCGGAGCTGATAGAACAAATAAACGAAGAAGATGAACGAAAGGGGTTTAGAAGGGGTATTGCGGGTATCATGGCGAGTATCTACACAGACCTGGAATCGCCAATCATCAGGCAATTCCCAGATTTAGATCCGGATAAGATTTGAATTCATTCATTAAGGCTCGACCCCTTTGTGGTACAGAGTCTGAAAATACTTTCTTCCGAAACGATTTGTATTTCGAAAACCTGGTTCAGGAGCGGTCACTCTTCCTGGAACCAGAATAACACGCCTGGTAAGAACGACTCAAACGCAACCGTTATAAAGGCACGGGGAATCTGTCCTGGAGAAGTCCAAAAGAGTTTTTAGTTTTCAGTTTTTGGTTTTTAGTTTTTAGTTGGCAAAGAAAAGCCTGCGTTTCTTCGTATCACGCAAAAGGGTATTTATGTACGAACCACCACGCCATGGCTCCTTTTCATCATTTACCAATTGATGCGCCGCCGTGGAAGACGGCGCTACCGCAGGGTTCACGCATGTATTCGAGATGAATGGTTCTCAGGTGCCTCTGACGATTGCAGGAATCCACCTAAAGGCGGTAAAATGATTGAACAGAAGATTCCGCCATCCTCGGATTCGGACACTCAATCGTGCCGAGCATTACTCAGGACGGCGCTCTAACCTATCCTGATTCTTGCGTCACAGATCTCGATATCGGTGGAAGCCACGAATACGGGGTTCAGGTCCATCTCCTGGATTTCCTCATGTTTTTCGATGAGACGTGAAACCTGCAGGAGGAAATCCTCGATGCTTTGAAGGTCAACGGTCCCGCTCCTGGGATTTTTGAGCGTTGCATAGCTCTTCAATTCCTCGATCATTTCCCTGGCGTCCCTTTTCGCGATGGGGACCAACCGGAAGGAAACATCCTTGATTGCCTCGGCATGTATTCCTCCCAGCCCGAACATCAGGACAGGGCCAAACTGCCGGTCTTTTCGCGCTCCCACGATCAGTTCAAAGCCCCTGCCCTGTTTCTGCACCATAACTCCATCGAGCCGTTTTTCAGGGCTGCCGGACCTGAACATTGCGACGATTTCCCTGAAGGCTTGCCTCACCTCAGCCTCACTTTTCAGGGAAACCCTTATTCCTCCGGTCTCGGTCTTATGAACGACGTCGGGAGAAGAAACCTTGAGCGCTACCGGAAACCCCATGCGGGCGGCCATACTCGCGGCCTCATTCTCATCCTTCGCCAGGGAACTCGCGAGCACCCTCAGGCCTTCCTTATCAAGAAAGGCGATAGCGTCTACCCCAAGTAAAAGTCTTTCCATATTCAGCTCTTTCTAACCGGCAAGTAAATTCGCTCTCCAGAGGTTCCCCAGGACCACTCCGGCCCTCTCGGGCGTAGGGATAATCGAGACGCCCTTTTTTCCGTCCATCTCCGCGATTTCATCATCCCATATACCCGGCGGGGCCGTGAAGATACCGATGACGGGTTTTTTGAAAGGATCGATATCTTTAATGTATTCCGCCACTGCTTTTGCCAGGTAGACATTTGCCGATGCAAACATGGCGATGAAAATGACCCCGTCCGTACCTTCATCTTCGAGTACCGCTTTGAGAATAGCGAGGATATTGCCCGCATTATACCAGGTAGGGCCCATGTCGACCGGATTGGTGCGAATGGCGATCGGGGGAAGCAGGCTATTGATCGTATCCTGTGTTTTTGCCGAGAAGCGGGCGAGCTTGAGTCCGGCCTTTTCGACGGCATCGGCGGCGATCATCCCGGGACCTGCCTGGCCGGAGAGCACGGCAATGTTCGGCCCTTTAAGGGGCGGGCACACATCGAGGACTTTGGCCGTATCGATCAATTCTTCGGTGGAGGTAACCTCGAGAATACCTGCCTGGCGAAGGGCCCCCTGCCATATCTGATAGTCACCTGCCATGGACCCCGTATGGAATCGGCTTGCACTGTCGCCTTTTTCACTTTTGCCTGCCTTGTATGCCATTATGTGCTTCCTGCCTCTGTACTTTTTCGCCGTATCGAGCATTTTCCCGGGATCGTCCAGTCCTTCGATGTAGAGGGCTATTACCCTGGTATCCTCATCGTCTTCAACGAGATGCTTCAACAGCTCCGGGAACCCGATATTGAGGCGGTTGCCGAGGCTCATCAATTTTGACACACCCATCCTTTGCTCCATGGCCAGGAAGCCGCACAGGTGGCAAATGCCTCCACTCTGGCTTATCAGCGCAACCCCTCCTTTTTCCAACAGGGAGAATTCCGGTGTAAAAGAGGCGTTCACCCCGAAAGTCCGATTGACAAAGCCGAAGGTATTCGGACCGATGATCGGCAGCTCGTACTGCCGGGCAATCCTTCCGATTTCCTTTTCAAGCGCTTCCCCTTTCACATCCTCGATCTCTTTAAACCCCGCTGTGATCAGGACCGCACCTTTCACCATCTTCCTTCCGCATTCGTGAAGGATTTCGGGAATAAATCGGGCCGGCACCGCAATCACGGCAAGATCAACCGTCTCAGGGACGTCGCTCAAAGCCGGATAAGAGCGTATACCCCAGATCTCCTGACCCGTAGGATTCACCGGAAATATTCGCCCCCCGTAATCGCCCTGAACAAGGCTTTTCACGATATGATAGCCGAGTTTATCGAAACTGTTCGACGCCCCAACGACTGCTACGGATTCAGGACAGAAAAGCTCCTTCAGTTTTGCAATCATCATATAGCTTCCTCATGATTGTCGCGATACATAACCCGTAAGGAAATCCGGTAATATGCCGAAAGTTAAGGAAATTTAGAAAATCTCAAAAGAGCGGGGAAATGTTTCCCCCGCACCCCCCCCAGGATTTCGGCTTCACGCGCAAGCGCGTGAGGGCGCCGAGCGCTCGGCGCTCGCGGCGGTTGGCCGAAGGCAGCCGGTTTGTTCTTAAGTCTACAGCATTGAGTTCGGCCCGGCCAACAGCTTCTTCCACTCACGTTTTAAAAGCAAGGCTTATATAGTGGGAATCCGGCTGGAAATTTTACCTCCTCTGACGCAGTGTACGACTGCTCCTACATATTCAGGGACCGGTTCGGTCCAGGGCTTCCGATCCAGGGCGAGCTTCATATCTTTATAGCCGGCGGCGCGGCGCTCCGCGATAGACCGCCGTGAGAATTCGGCGTCGCTTTGCGAAATTTGGTCTGATTCCGGATGGTAGATGATGTGGACGATATCCATCTTTGTCTTACTGGTTTGAGCGAGCGCTTTCTGGACCTCGGGCTTGCCTAGCGCCTGGGGAGGAAGATGGCTCGCCAGCAGGCGCAGAGAGTGGCGCAGATTCCGCCTTTTCGCGGTTGCCTCAATATGGTGAGCCGTGCGGCTGGCATACTGGATCTGCTTTTTACGCCAGAGCACCTCATCCATCGTCTGCGGGGCCGATCCCCCGGCATCCCACAAATCGATCATGAAAACCAGGAGGCTCCCTTCCGGTTCGTCTTCGAGGACAGCCTGCAAGGGAGTGTTAGAGACGCAACCGCCATCCCAGTAGAGTTCGCCGTCGACCTGTTCGGCTGGAAAACCGGGCGGCAAAGAACCACTCGCCATCACATGCTCAGGCGTCAACCCCCCGTCAGTAGTATGGTCGAAAAACAACATTTCTCCAGTCCTCACCCGGGTCGTTCCGAGACTCAAACGGATTTTCCCGGAATTGATGATATCGAAGTTCACCAATCGACCCAATGTGGCCCGCAGCGGAGAGGTGTCGTAAAAACTGGTGGCCCCGGGTGATCCTGCAGGCACAAAAAACGGGGCCGGGAAACGAGGGACAAAGAAGTTCGGCTGTCCGAAAAGGAGCGCTTCCATATTGCTTCCCATGTTGAAGAGCCTGCGGGTTTCCCCGACTAACTGCCCTCTCCAATCGTCAGGCCACGAGATCTCGTTCCACAGTTCTTCCAGCTTGCTCAAGCGTTCTTCCGGCCGGTTACCAACGATCACGGCTGCATTGATGGCCCCGATAGACGTTCCCGCGACCCAATCCGGCAGATAGTTTGCCTCATGCAACGCCTCGTATGCGCCTATTTGATACGCACCCAGCGCTCCCCCGCCTTGAAGGACGAAAATGACATAAGGTTTGCCGTCACTGTTTTTGGCAACTTTTTCTTTCTTCGCCATGGTTTTTCGCCGCTTTCTCCAAAATAGGGTTCATAAAAACACAACCCTAAAAATGGTGTAAGATGAAAATGCTAACCAGTCTTTTGAATCAGTCTGAGGCCCTTATGTATATCGCTCGATTAATGCCCATTGGCTCAGGGCGTTGATAACCCGGTGAGAATGCACGTACAGAGATCATCATACTCTGCAACGTTTCCTAAGACCTGTCTGAAAACCTGTCAAGATGACCTCTCTACCGGATACAATTTCAGAACTCTTGATCCGCACCAAAGCGTTTTAAAGGCATCTCACCAATGTTTTCCGCTTTAATAATCAATTGGTTAACATAGAACGTGGGCGGGGCAACGGCGACGTCTCGCCGATCAAAAACATCCGCACAGCAATAACCCGCAACGCGCAGGGGGCCGCAAGGACGGATGTTTGTCCTGGGTTTAACGGCAATCGGACCGGCCTCTTTTATTTAAGGACTCGATTGATGTTGTTTTGCGCTGGGAAACAATGCTGGAGGGGGAAACGGGCGCCGTGACAGGATTATGGGCGCCTGAAGGAATTTATCTCAATATCGCGTATTCACCGCTGCGGGGTCTTACTTCGTATCGACCGGCTGGTCGCGCAAATCCGCGCCGATATGCGCGTGGACGCGTTTCGAGGCTTTTGGCTTAGAAGGCTGAGGCTGCTGTTGTTCAAACTGGTAAGGTACGTAATATCTGATGGATTGGTCAGCTTGAGAAGATTGAGAAGATTGGTCGAATTGATAAATTTGGTAAGGCTGTAAAAGTCCATAACCTTGTAAGTCTTGAGCCAACGCCGGCGCCGCAAAGAACAGAACCGCGAGCACAACGATCATCTTTTTCATAATTCATCCTTACAGTTTGTGTGATAGCTGCATTCTACAAAGCGAAAGTGATTTTCACAACAGAAAAGGGCTGAAAGCGATTCCTTGCGCCTAACGGGCGGTAAAATGAGGTTCATCCGGCAAACGAGTACCTCCAATATTTTTCACGCGAAGACGCGAAGACGCGAAGATAGAGAAGGCGGAGAACAGGGATAGCGAGCGGGGAGACGGCTTTCTTTGTGCTTCGGCCCCTCGGTTCTCGCTACTGCCTACGCAACTTCTTGGTAACGCATTTAACTGCGTCATCTTCTTTTCATCTTAGCGTAATCGGTTCATTCCATTTCCCAGGACTTCACGCCG